>JAQSWY010000204.1 GCA_029266425.1 Xanthobacteraceae bacterium | reverse complement strand
GCTGACGCATAATTTCTGCGAGGGCTGCAACCGCGTGCGCGTCACCTGCACCGGCACGCTCTATATGTGCCTGGGACAGGAGGATGCGGCGGACCTGCGCAGCCCCCTGCGCGCTTCCGAGAGCGACGAGAAGCTGCACGCCGCGCTGGATGAGGCCATCTTCCGCAAGCCGAAGGGGCACGATTTCGTCATCGACCGCCCCGGCCGCGCCCCCTCCGTCCGCCGCCACATGAGCGTGACGGGCGGCTGAGCGCCTGTCTGGAAATTTCTCATTTCGACTTGAGCCACCTCATCCTGAGGCGCTCGGGCAGAGCCCGAGCCTCGAAGGATGCTCGTCCGGACACTCTGCTTCAGCATCCTTCGAGGCCCGGCCGGCGGCCGGGCACCTCAGGATGAGGTCGCCCAGTAGTTTCAAATATTCTGGACCCTCGCGGGACCCTCGCGTGTTCCGCATGGCTGCCTCCCGCGGCGGATTATTGCTGCGTTGCAATATCTTGTGCATATCTAGAAGCACCTCCCGCTGCTAGTCAGGCGGCGACCGATTCCAGACGACATGAGTTTCCGATGCAGCTCCCGCTGTTGGCCCTTGCCATGGCCTCCTTCGGCATTGGCACCACCGAATTCGTCATCATGGGCCTGCTGCCCGAGGTGGCGGCCGACCTGTCGGTGACCATCCCGGCGGCCGGTCTGCTGGTCACCGGCTATGCGCTCGGCGTCGTCGTCGGCGCGCCCATCGTCGCCATCATCACCAATGCGCTGCCGCGCAAGGCGACGCTGATCGGCCTCGCCAGCGTCTTCGTCGTCGGCAACCTCCTCTGTGCCATCGCGCCGGACTACTGGTTCCTGATGGCCGCGCGCGTCGTCACCGCCTTCTGCCATGGGGCGTTCTTCGGCATCGGCGCCGTGGTGGCGGCGAGCCTCGTGCCGCCGAACCAGCGCGCCAGCGCCATCGCGCTGATGTTCGCCGGGCTGACGCTCGCCAACGTGCTCGGCGTGCCGCTCGGCACTGCGCTCGGCCAGGCGCTCGGCTGGCGCTCGACCTTCTGGGCCGTGGTGATCATCGGCATCGCGGCGGTCAGCGCCATCGCCATCTGGCTGCCGCGCGACATCCCCCATTCCGCCGGCAACATCATCCGTGAATTCGCCGTGCTGAAGCGCCCGCAGGTGCTGCTCACCATGATGATGAGCGTGCTCGCCTCGGCCAGCCTGTTCTCGGTCTTCACCTATATCGCCCCGCTGCTGCGCGACGTCACCGGCCTCGCCCCGCACACCGTGACCTATGTCCTGCTGCTGTTCGGGGTGGGCATCACTATCGGCAACCTGCTGGGCGGCCGGCTCGCCGACTGGCGGCTGATGCCCTCGCTGATGGCGATCTTCGTCGGCCTCGCCGCGGTGCTGGTGGTGTTCGTCTTCGCCAGCCCCTTCGCGGCGCTCACCGTCGCCACCGTGTTCGTCTGGGGCATCATGGTCTTCGCCGTGGTGGCGCCGATCCAGATGCGCGTGGTCGATGCCGCGGTCGGCGCGCCCAACCTCGCCTCGACGCTCAACCAGGGCGCCTTCAACCTCGGCAACGCCTCCGGCGCCTGGATCGGCGGCGCGGCGATCACCTTCGGCGTCGGTTATGCCGAGCTGCCCTGGGTCGGCGCGGCACTGGCGGTCGGCGCGCTCGGCCTGTGCGTCCTCTCGCAGGCGCTTGAGCGACGCAGCGGCGGGCTGGTTCCGGCGGCCGCATGCGAGGATTGTTAACCATCCCGCAGACGTCCGACCGATAATTCTTCCGAACCGCACCCGCCGTCTCGATTCCGTCGCTTTCCGCAGGCTTAAGAGCCGCTCTCCGTTCCGCCCGACAGTCCCATGCACGCTTCACTCGCCAATCGCCGCGGCATCCTTCTGATGATCGCCGGCTCCTCCGTCTTCGCCAGCAACGACGCCTTCTCCAAGCTCGCGCTCGCCCATATCCCGCCTTCCGAGATCCTCGCGGTGCGCGGCGCCATGGCGGCGCTGATGCTGGTCGCCTATCTCGCCTGGAAGGGCCAGTTCTCCGCGCTGCGCTACTGCGCGGACAAGCGGGTTATGCTGCGCGCCTCGGCGGAAGCCTGCATCGCCATGCTGTTCATCACCGCCATCGCCACCATGTCGATCGCCGATGCGACGGCGATCCTGCAGGTGGTGCCGCTGGTGACCATGGCCGCGGCGGTGATGTTCTTCGGCGCGCGGATCGGGCGCGGCATGTGGGTCGCCGTCGCCGCCGGCTTCCTCGGCGTGACGCTGATCGTGAAGCCCGGCAGCTCGGCCTTCGACGCCGTCGCGCTGCTGCCGCTTGGCTGCGCCTTCCTGTGCTCGTTCCGCGATTTCGTCACCGGCCGCATCGGCGGGCACGTGCCGACCCTCGTCGTCACCATCGCGACGGCCGGCATCGGCATGATGCTGGGCTTCGCCGGCTCGACCGTCGAGCCGTGGGCGGCGCTCGACCTCTGGACCTTCGGCTACCTCGTCGGCGGCAGCGTGACGCTGATCGCCGGCCACATGCTGACCATCGCCGCCTTCCGCGGCACCGATCCCTCGACGATCTCGCCCTTCCGCTATGCCGGCGTGGTCTGCTCGGTGGCGCTCAGCGCGACGCTGTTCCACCAGATGCCGGACCTCGTCTCGATCGGCGGCATCGCGGTCATCCTCGCCGCGGCGCTCTATACGATGCACCAGCACATGAGCGCGCCGAAGGCCGCCAGCGTGCCCGCCAAGCCGGCGGT
>JAQSWY010000203.1 GCA_029266425.1 Xanthobacteraceae bacterium | reverse complement strand
CAGCGTCGCGCCGGTCGGCATGGCCGCGATGACCCCGTCCCGCCCGCCGAGCACCGCCGTGCAGACCGGGCCGGAACTCAGCATGCAGATCACCGCCTCCGCGCCGGCCGCCGCCTCGGATGCCGAGCCGGCAAGCGCGACACCGTGGGCGGCGAGCGCCTCGGCCCTTTCCACCGTCCGATTCCAGGCGCGGACCCGGTAGCCCGCCTCGGCAAGCCGGCGGGCCATGTGGCCGCCCATGATGCCGGTGCCGATAAAGCCGATCGATCGAGGCGTGCCGGGCATCGTCCTGTTCCTTTACGAGCCCACGCCCGGGAATTGCCGCGCGCCGAAGCGCACCGGCCGTTCCTCGACGATCAATGAGGGGAAGGCGGCTCGGAACCGGGCGAGATGCGGGGTCTCCAGATGGGCGTCGAAGGCGGCCCGGCTGTCATAGACCTCGTAGAACAGCACGCGGTCGCCCCCGCCTTCGGGGCGGACGACGTCGAACTGCCGGCATCCCGGCTCGTCCGCCACCGAGTGGCGGGCATCGTCCAGAGCCGCCGCCAGGAAAGCCGCCATGGCGTCCGGCTTCACCTGGAACTCGGCGATGACCACGAAGGGGCGGCCAGCTTCGATCTCGGACATGTCGTCCTCCAGCGCGGCACCGGGCGGGCTTTTGCCCGTCCCTGCAGCGAGATGCCTCACGCCGCGACGCTCGTCCCGGGACGGAAGCGATCCTCCATCTCGCGCCGCAGCTTCACCACGTCGAGATCGCTGGTCAGCTCGACATCGTCGAAGCTGACGATCTGGTCCTTCCTGATCGGGCGCTTGAGCTTGACGTTGTGGGCGAGGCCGATCGGCAGGGCGCCCAGCTCGAGGCTGCGCGTGGCGGGAATGGCATTGGCCCACACCGCGAAGCCGCCTTCGCCGTCGAGGATCTCGCCGGGCTGCATGTCCTTCTTCGCCGTGGCGACCGCATCGCCGCGGAACTCCTTGGAGGAGCCGGTCGGCTCGTTGCGCAGGCAGGCGGAGAGCACGCTCACCGAGGTCTCGAGGCCGATGATGTGGAAGGGGCGCCACATGGAGGCGTACCAGCCGGAAGGGTCGGTCAGGAGGCCGTACTGCTTGAAGCAGGCGCGGGCATATTCGTTGTGCGCCTTGAAGGTGACGAACACGCCGTAGCGGATGTTGTTGTAGACCTCGCGCCCATCCGGCTCCTGGCTGGCAGCGATGTCGACGAGACCGGAGCGCGCCATGCGGCCGCCATCCGCCGCCGGGCGGAACACCTTGGCGAGGTCGTGCAGGCCGGCCGGGGGAAAGGCCAGCCCGTCATCCGGGCAGTCGAGCCCGGTGCCGTTGGCGACCGCCGCCATCTCGATCGCCGCCTTGGTGCCGTCGGTGAAGGAGTTGTACATCTTGGGATTGAAGTCGCCGGCCTTCACCTCCTCTTCGGTCCAGCCGAAGAAGCCCCAGACCGTCTCGGGGGTGGAGTAGCGGTAGCGCGGTTCGAAATTCATGCCCTTGCCGGCGGCGGTGATCTCGAAGCCGGTGGCGCGGGCCCAGTCGACCAGTTCGCAGATCAGCGCCGGCTGGTCGCCATAGGCCATGGAATACATCACGCCCTTCTTGCGGGCGCGCTCGGCCAGGATCGGCCCGACCATGACGTCGGCCTCGACATTGACCATGACGACGTGCTTGCCGGCGTCGATGGCGCCGAGCGCGTGGCGCGTGCCGGCGATCGGGTGGCCGGTGGCCTCGATGACGCATTCGATCTCGTCGCAGGCAAACAGCGCATTCACGTCGTCGGTCACGAGGGTCCTGCCGGTCTTGACGGCGTCGGCGGCGCTGGTGGCTTCGTAGCGCTCCGCCGGCCAGCCGACACGTTCCAGCGACTCGCGCGCCTTGCCGACATTGAGATCCGCAATCGCCACGATGTGCAGCCCTTCGATGCGCTGCGCCTGTGCGAGCACCATCGAGCCGAACTTGCCGGCGCCGATCAGGCCGGCGCGAACCGGTCGGCCCTTGGCAGCGCGCGCATGGAGCAAAGTCGAGAGATTCATCGTGCGATCCTCAATACGATCCTGGTGCCCGTGACGGCGTTCGGCCATGCGCCCGCATTCGCGCGACCGCCGTTCACGGCGTCATGCGTCGGGGGTGTCGATCATGGTCGCGCGGCCACAGGCCGGCGTCACGGACGGTGCGGTTTTTCAGAAGGGGGTCGCCCCGTCGGTCCATGGCGCGGCAGCATTGTTTCTGCTGCTTCAGGCAGACCATAGGAGGAAAAGGTCCGTTAGCGCCATTTAGAAAGTCAGGACCATTTGTTAGGTGAGCTAACAAATGGCGCCGAGCCGATCAGGCGGAATCCGTGACTTCGCTGCGCTTGGGGGCGTGCCACTCCTCGCGCCGGGCGAGGACGCGGGTGACTTCGGCCATGTTGTTCGTGCCCCAGACGCAGAGGGGTTCCAGCGCCTTGGTCAGGTCGAGACCAAGGGAAGTGAGGGCATAGTCGACCCGCGGCGGCACCTCCTTGTAGTCGGTCCGCACGATGAGCCCGTCGGCCTCGAGCTCCTTGAGCTGCTGGATCAGCATCTTGTCGCTGACGCCGCGCACCGCCCGCTTGAGTTCCCCGTAGCGGGTCGGTCCCTGCAGCAGGAAATAGAGGATCAGCGGCTTCCACTTGCCGGCGATGACGCGCAGCGTGGCGTCGAGGCCGCAGCTGAAACCGGCGAGGCACGATGGGGCGCTGTTCATGATTTTT
>JAQSWY010000036.1 GCA_029266425.1 Xanthobacteraceae bacterium | reverse complement strand
GGGCTGCGGGCGCTGATCCGCAACATGCTCGATCTGCTCAATGGCGACAGCCTTACCGTCAACGGCCGGACGCTTGCGGACAACGTCGCCGATGCGGACTGCTTCGATGCGGATATTATCCGGCCCCTCGACAATCCGATCCTCGCTGAGGGCGGGCTGGTCGTCCTCAAGGGCACGCTCGCGCCGCGCGGCGCGGTGATCAAGCCGGCGGCCGCAACGCCCGCCTTGATGAAGCACCGGGGCCGGGCCGTCACCTTCGCCAGCCGTGACGATCTCGCGAAGCGCATCGACGACCCCGACCTCAACATCACCGAGAACGACGTGATCGTGCTGAAGGGGGCCGGGCCGGTCGGCGCGCCGGGCATGCCGGAATGGGGGGCCCTGCCCGTGCCGAAGAAGCTGCTGCAGAAGGGCGTGCGCGACATGCTTCGCATATCCGACGCGCGCATGAGCGGAACCAGCTTCGGCGCCTGCGTGCTGCACGTTTCGCCGGAAGCCGCACGCGGCGGACCGTTGGCGCTGGTCGAGGACGGCGACATCATCGAGATCGATGTGGCCGAGCGCCGGCTCGACCTGCTTGTGCCGGAAGAGGAACTCGCCCGCCGCCGCGCCGCCTGGCGCGAGCCGCCGCCCTACTATTCGCGCGGCTATGGCGCGATGTTCGCGACACACGTGACCTCGGCCGACGAGGGCTGCGATTTCGACTTCCTCGGCCCGGCCGGCGAAACGCCCGAGCCCAAGATCTACTGACCCGCGTGTCTACGCACCTCCAGGATCTACCGACTTCCAGGAAAGCCCGATGACGAGCGAACCCGACACGGCCATTATCGATCGCCTCAAGCGCTGTGGCACCGCCACCATCTCGACCGTCCTGACCAAGTGCGGGCTGAACCATGCCTTCATGTACGGCGTCGCGCCGCTGCCCGGCTCCCGGCCACGCATGGTCGGGCGCGCCTTCACCATGCGCTCGGTCGCGATGCGCGAGGACAAGCTCGCCGCAGACAAGGCGATGGATCCGAGACTGAACCTGCAGCGCCGCGCCACGGAAGAATGCGGCGTCGGCGAGGTGCTTGTGATCGACTGCCGCGGCGACGTGGACGGCGCAAGCGGCGGGCTCATGCTGTTCGAGCGCATGCGCGTGCGCGGCTGCGCCGGCGTGGTCTCGGACGGCGGGGTGCGCGATGCGTGGGAGATCGCCGAAAGCGGATTTCCCGTCTACGCCAAGGCCGTGTGCCCGCCCAACAGCACGCTTGCCCACCGCTTCATCGAGCTCAATGTCCCCGTCACCTGCGGCGGCGCGGCGGTCTATCCCGGTGACTTCATCGCCGCCGATCCGGACGGCGTGATGGTGATCCCGCGGGAGATTGCGGAAGAGGTGTCGCACGAGGCGCTCGCCTATGAGCAGCAGGAGGAATTCATTCTGCAGCGCCTGCGAGACGGCGCTTCGATCTATGGCACCTATCCGCTCGACGCGGCGGGATTGGCAGACTATGCGGCCTGGCGCGCGGCACGGGACCAGGGTTGACTGGCACGGCGATGCTGCCAGCGTCGCGGCGTCGCCTGCATCCATCATGTCCCGGGGAGGAACGCAGCCTGTGACTGCGCACGGCATCGACAGCGCCACTTCACGGACGGCGCCGCTCCTATCGGTGCGCGACCTCTCGGTTCGTGCCGGCGCCTTGCCGTTGGTCCACGGTGTCAGCTTCGACCTCGAGCCGGGCACGATGACGGCGCTGGTGGGCGAATCCGGCAGCGGCAAGAGCCTGACGGCACAGGCCATACTCGGCCTCCTCGATCGCGAGGTCTATGCGATCTCCGGCACTGCGATGGCTTTCCAGGGCGGCGCGCTCGGCTTCGATGGCCGGCGCCGCCCCAAGGGGTTCCACGGCGAACTCACCGGCTATGTCATGCAGGATCCTTCCTCGGCACTCGACCCGACGATGACGGTCGGCCGGCAGATCGCGGAGATGTTCGTCGTCCATCGCGGCATGGATCGGCGCTCGGCGTTGAGGGAAGCCGCGCGCATGCTCGACCTCGTGCGCATTCCCCAAGCCGCGGCGCGCATCGGCGACTACCCGCACCAGTTCTCAGGCGGCATGAAGCAGCGCGTGCTGATCGCAATGGCCGTGGCGCTGTCACCGCGCCTGCTGGTCGCCGACGAGCCCACCACCGCCCTCGACGTGACGGTGCAGGCCGACATCCTCGCCTTGATCGACGATCTGCGCCGGCAGTTGCAGATGGCCGTGCTGATCATCACGCACGACTTCGGCGTAGTCTATCAATGCGCCGACCGCGTGATGGTGATGTATGCCGGCAAGCTGGTGGAAGGCGGGGCGACGCTGCAGATCACCGAGAGCGGCCGCCATCCCTATACGCGCGGGCTGATCGCCTCGATTCCCGACCTCGACGATCTCGATCGCCCGGTGGTGGCGATCCCCGGTCAGCCGCCCCGGCCGGAGCGGAGCTGGGAAGGAAGCTGCGCCTTCCAGCCGCGCTGTTCGTTCTGGGTCGCGCGCTGCGCCGCCGAGCCTCCCGAAATGGAGGCGCTGGACGACGGCGCCCTGGTGCGGTGCTTCGAATGGCGGCGCGTGGCGCAGGAGAGGCTGTCATGACCGCGGTCCTGGCTGTCGAGCATCTGAATTTCGGCTATCCGACCAGCGGCCTGATTTCCGGCTCCGGCATCGCGGTCAAGGCGCTGGACGACGTCTCGCTGTCGGTCGAGCCCGGTCGCGTGCTCGGCATCGTCGGCGAATCCGGCAGCGGCAAGAGCACCCTGCTGCGCACAATCGTCGGCCTCAATCGCGGCTACACAGGCACGATCCGCTACCGCGGCGAGCCGGTCGACCATACGACGCGTGCCGCCAGACGCTCGGGCTTCGTCGCCGGGGTCCAGATGATCTTCCAGGATCCCGGCGGCAGCCTCAATCCGTTCAAGACCATACGTCAGACCCTGCTCGCTGCGCTCGCCCGCGCGCCCGCCCCGCGGGCGGGCACCAGCGAGCTTGAAGCCCTGCTCCATCAGGTCGGCATGAACGGCTCCGCCCTGGACCGGCGCCCTTCGGAGTTCTCCGGCGGCCAGTCGCAGCGGCTCGCGATCGCGCGGGCCCTGGCCTGCAATCCGTCGGTGCTGCTCTGCGACGAGCCGACCTCAGCGCTCGACGTCTCGATCCAGGCGCAGATCCTCGAGCTTTTCGGCCGGCTCAAGGGCGAGGGCCGGGCCTTCATCTTCGTCACCCACAACCTCGGCGTGCTCGGCCACATCGCCGATACGATCGCGGTGATGCATCGCGGCCGCGTCGTCGAGGTCGGTCCGGCGCGGGAGCTGATCGCCGCGCCGCAGCAGGCCTACACCGCGGCCCTGATCGCGGCATCGCCGCGGCTGAAGCATCGCGGCCTGCTGCTGAAGAATGCGCGGCACCGGCTCTCCCCCGCGCCTGCGGGATCGGCGTCATGATCGCCTTCCTCGGCACGCGGCTGTTCAACGCGTTCGCGACCCTGGTCGCGGCGGTGATCGCGACCTTCATCATGATCCGCATCGCGCCGGGCGATCCGGTGCTCGTGCTGCTCGGCGATCTCGCCACGCCGGACCAGATCGCCGCCGCGCGCATCCAGTACGGCCTCGATCGGCCGATCTACGAGCAATTGGTGATCTATCTCGGCAGGGCCTTCACGCTCGATTTCGGCAACTCCGTCATCCAGGGCCGGCCGGCCATCGATATCGTCGCACAGCGCATGCTGGCGACGCTGACCCTCGGCGCGGTAACCTTCGCCCTGGTGATCGCGGTCGCCGTCCCGCTTGGCCTGGCCGCCGGGCTCTGGCGCGACCGCTGGTTCGACCGCGCCACCTCGAGCACCTCGCTCGTGGTGCTCGGTATTCCCGACTTCTGGCTCGGCCTGGTGTTCATCCTCGTCTTCGCGCGCTGGCTGCAGATCCTGCCGAGCTCGGGCTGGTCTTCGCCGGCCTCGATCATACTGCCGGCGGTCACGCTCGCCTTGCCGCTGATCGCGGTCAATATGCGCCTGATGCGCAACGAGGCGATCGGCGTGCTGAACGCCAACATGGTCAAGATCCTGCGCGCCAAGGGCGTGCCGACCACGCGCATCGTCAGCCACCACGTGCTGCGCAACGCACTCCTGCCCGTGCTGACCGTCGGCGGCGTGCAGTTCGGCCACTTGCTCGGCGGCGCGGTGATCGTCGAGACCGTGTTCGGCTGGCCGGGGCTCGGCAAGGAGCTGATCACGGCGATCAGCTATCGCGACTATGCGGTGGTGCAAGCCTGCATATTCGTCATGACGTTCCTGGTCGTGGCGGTGAACTTCGCGGTCGATTTCGGCTATCGGCTGGTCGATCCGCGCCTGCGGCGGAGCTGAACGTGACGGCAACCACCCTTCCTATCCCCAAGCCGACGCTGCGTCTCGCGCCGACCGAGATGCTGGCGCTGGCCTTCGTCGCGCTGTTCTTCCTGGTCGGGATCGCGGGCCCCTATCTGGTCGATTTCAACCCGGCGGCGACCGACACGGCCGCCCGGCTGAAGCCGCCCTTCACGACGCTCGCCAATGGCAGCGTCGCCTGGTTCGGCACTGACGCGGTCGGCCGTGACGTCGCCAAGCAGGTGGTCTACGGCGCGCGGGTCTCCCTCGTCGTCGGCTTCACCTCGGCGGCGCTCGCCACGGCTTTCGGCGTCGTGATCGGCGTCTGGGCCGGATGGGCCGGCCGGCGCACCGAACAGTTCCTGATGCGCGTCGTCGACATTCAGCTCGCCTTTCCCTCGATCCTGATCGCGGTCTTCCTCGCCGCCTTCATCCAGCCGAGCCTGCTCTCCGTCATCCTCATCCTCGCCATCACCCGCTGGGCGGTGGTGGCGCGAGTCGCCCGCGCGATCACGGCGCGCGCGCTCGCCAAGAGCTATGTCGAGGCCGCCATCATATCGGGCGAGAGCACATGGCGGATCGTGCGCGACTGCATCCTGCCCAATCTGTGGATTCCGCTGCTCATCCTGATGTCCGCCGAGCTGAGCCTCATCATCCTGGCCGAGGCCTCGCTCGGCTTCCTCGGCCTGGGCACGCCGATCGACGTGCCGTCATGGGGCCGCATCATCTCCTCCGGCCGCAATTATCTCGCCAATGCCTGGTGGATCGCCACGCTGCCGGGCTTCGTTATCGTCGTGGTCGTCGTGTCGATCGGGGTGGCGGGCGAAGTCCTGCGTCGGCGACTCGGCCGCGGCGTCTCGGCCGCGCTGTAGAGAAGCTATGGCGCGCCATGAGTCTTTGACGTCAGCTCAGCTGCGGCCGTAGAGCGAACCCCGTTGAGGCGTGCTTCTTGATCGCCGCCTGTGTCGCATCTCTCACAGGCCCAGGCGACGGGCGTGCCAGGCGACGTGCTCGGCCATGAAGGTCGAGATGAAGTAATAGGAGTGGTCATAGCCCTCGCGCATGTTCAGCGTGAGCGCAATTCCCGCGGCCCGGCACGCGGCGGCCAGCAGTTCCGGGCGCAGGCCGGTAGCGAGAAACGGATCCGCCGCGCCCTGATCGACCAGAAACTCCGGAAAGCGCCTGCCGTCCTCGATCAGCGCCACCGCGTCATAGGCCCGCCAGGACGCCTCGTCCGCGCCGAGATACTTCTCCAGCGCCGGGCGCGACCAGTCCGCCGTACTCGGCTCTACGATCGGCGCGAATGCCGAGCAACTCCTGAAGCGGTCCGGATGCTTCAGCGCGATGGTGAGCGCGCCGTGCCCGCCCATCGAGTGGCCGAAAATGCCCTGCCGGGTCATGTCGGCGGGAAACTCCGCCGCGATCAGCGCCGTCAGTTCCTCTACGATGTAGGAATACATGCGGTAGTGCGCAGCGTAGGGCTGCTGCGTGGCATCGACATAGAAGCCGGCGCCGCTGCCGAACTGCCAATTGTCCGGCTCGTCGGGCACCTGCGCGCCGCGCGGGCTGGTGTCCGGCGCTACGATGATCACGCCGTGTGCCGCGGCCACCGCCCGGTACTCGCCCTTTTCCATCACGTTGGCATGGGTGCAGGTGAGGCCGGACAGATACCACAGCACCGGCACCGGACCATCGGCGGCCTGCGGCGGCACGAACACGGCGAAGGTCATCGGCGTGCCCGTGACCTTGGAGTCGTGCCGGTAAACGCCCTGCACGCCGCCGTGCGCTTTCGCCTTCGAGACCGTCTCCATCAGTAGATCACCACGGAACGGATCGACTTGCCTTCATGCATCAGGTCGAAGGCGGTGTTGATCTCGTCCAGCGGCATGGTGTGGGTGATCAGGTCGTCGATATTGATCTTGCCCTCCATGTACCAGTCGACGATCTTCGGCACGTCGGTGCGCCCGCGCGCGCCGCCGAAAGCCGAGCCGCGCCAGTTGCGCCCGGTGACGAGCTGGAACGGGCGAGTGGAGATTTCCGCCCCGGCCGGCGCCACGCCGATGACGATGCTGGTGCCCCAGCCGCGATGGCAGGCTTCCAGCGCCTGGCGCATGACGTTCACATTGCCGGTGCAATCGAAGGTGAAGTCGGCGCCGCCGTCGGTGAGGTCCTGGATCGCGGACACCACCTTGTCATTGCCGACCTCCTTCGGGTTGATGAAGTCGGTCATACCGAACTTCGTCGCCATCGCGACCTTGGCGGGGTTGATGTCGACACCGATGATCTTGTCGGCGCCCACCATCCGGGCGCCCTGGATCACGTTGAGGCCGATGCCCCCTAAGCCGAACACTACCACGTTCGCGCCCGGCCAGACCTTGCCGGTATAGACCACCGCGCCGATGCCGGTGGTGACGCCGCAGCCGATGTAGCAGATCTTGTCGAAGGGAGCGTCGTCCCGCACCTTCGCGAGCGCGATCTCCGGCAGCACGGTGAAGTTCGAGAAGGTCGAGCAGCCCATATAATGGAAGATCTCCGAGCCTCGCCCGTTCACTGCATCGCACGAGAAGCGCGAGGTGCGGTCCGGCATCAGGCCCTGGCCCTGCGTGGCGCGGATCGAGGTGCACAGGTTGGAGCGCTGCGACAGGCAGGTTTTGCACTGCCGGCATTCCGGCGTGTAGAGCGGGATGACATGGTCGCCAACGCGCAGCGAGGTCACGCCCGCGCCGACCTCGCGCACGATGCCGGCACCCTCATGGCCGAGGATCGCAGGGAACTTGCCCTCGGAATCCAGTCCGTCCAACGTATAGGCATCGGTGTGACACACACCCGTCGCCATGATCTCGACCAGCACCTCACCAGACTTCGGCCCGCCGATCTCGATGGTCTCGACGGTCAGGGGCTTCTTGGCTTCCCAGGCGACGGCTGCGCGCGACTTCATGGAACAGGCTTCTTTCTGTAGCGAGGACGAGGGCATCGGACTGTCACTTAGACATATTGGATATCGAGATCGTCATCCATCCTTGCCTTGTATCCTCGCCCGCCAGCACGTGCGACATGAGGGCAAGCGCTGCAGCCCTGCGACGAGAATTGCGCGCGTCGCAACCGCTTGGCTCCGCAATCCATGGGCAGTCATTCCCGCTCGACGCCCCGTCAGCGATCCAGTTCCGCAAGGGATACACAGGTGCCGGGCTCTAGGGCAGCCGGGACTTCTTCCCCTTCGGCTTGCCCTCGAACTTCTTCGCTCGAGTGCGCTCGGGTGGGCGCTCGCTCGTGCTCTGGCCCGAAGGCTTCGCCTCGCGCGGCTTCTCATGAGCGGGCTTCCCGTGTGCAGGTTTCCCGTGGGCAGGTTTGCCGTAGGCGGATTTGCCGTGCGCAGGCTTGTCGCGAAAAGGCTTGTCCCGAAAAGACTTCTCGTGTGGCGGCTTTTCCTGCGGAGCCTGCTGGTGCGGAGGCGTTTCGTGCGGAGGCTTGCCCCGCGAGGCCTTCCCGCTCGGCGCCTTCCCGCGACCGGGCCCTTCCGGACGGCCGGCCTGAGGACCGCCGGGCAGCGGCTCTATCGCCACGTCGGAGCCGTCCGTCTTGCGCAGCGCCTTGCTGAAGCGGTCGAGGGCACTGAGGCCGACCTCGAATGCGGTCTCATCGTCGAATATGCGGATGACGCCGATGTCCTTGCGCGTCACGTTCCCGCGCCGGCAGATCAGCGGCAGCAGCCAGCGCGGATCGGCATTGTTGCGGCGGCCGATATTGAGGCGGAACCACGCACTGCCGCCGGCGCCCGACGGTCCACCGAACTCGCGCTGGGCGGCACGGTCCCGCCCGGCGCGCGGCTCGCCGGGGTCGGCCACCTCCTCCGGCGCCGGCAGGCCGGCCCGATAGAGGCGCAACAGTGCCGCGGCCAGATGCTCGGCCGAGTGCGCGGCGAGCAGCGTGAGGGCGGCGGCGGCATCGTCCTCGCTGGGCTCCTCGGTCAGCAGCGGGTCGCGCAGCATGCGCTCATGGTCGAGCTTGCGGATGTCGTCGGCCGTCGGCGGCCCCGACCATGTCGGCGTAATCCCCAGATCCCTCATCAGGTCCTCGGTGCGGCGACGGCGGAACGGCGGCACCAGCAGCACGCTGACGCCCTTGCGGCCGGCGCGCCCGGTGCGACCGCTGCGGTGCTGAAGGCTCTCCGCATCGTTCGGGAGGTCGGCGTGGATGACGAGGCCGAGGCTCGGCAGGTCGATGCCGCGCGCCGCAACGTCGGTGGCGACGCACACCCGCGCGCGGCCGTCGCGCAACGCCTGGAGCGCGTGGTTGCGCTCGCTCTGGCTGAGTTCGCCGGACAGCGCGACCGCGGAGAACTGCCGCTCCTGGAGCGTCGCGTGCAGGTGCCGCACCTTCTCCCGCGTGTTGCAGAACACGATGGCGCTGGACGCATCGTAGAAGCGCAGCACATTGACGACCGCGTGCTCCACCTCGGTCGGGGCGATGCGCATCGTGCGGTATTCGATGTCGGCGTGGCCGCCTTCCGCGCTCGCCACCTCGATGCGCAGCGCCTCGCGCTGGTAGCGCCTGGCGAGCGTGGTTATGCCGCGCGGCAGCGTTGCAGAGAACAGCAGGCTGCGCCTCTCCCCAGGCGTGGCGTCGAGGATGAATTCGAGGTCCTCGCGGAAGCCGAGGTCAAGCATCTCGTCGGCCTCGTCGAGCACGACGACCCGCACAGCGGAGATATCGAGCCGGCCGCGCTCCAAATGGTCGCGCAGGCGTCCGGGCGTGCCGACGACCATGTGGGCGCCCTGATTGAGCAGGCGCTGCTCCTGACGCGGATCCATGCCGCCGACGCAGGAGACGATACGGGCGCCCGTCGCCGCATAAAGCCACGCGAACTCGCGCTGGACCTGCAGGGCGAGTTCGCGGGTGGGCGCCACGACCAGCGCCTGTGGCGCGCTCGCCGGTGCGAAGCGTTCGTCGGTGCCCAGCAGCGTCTCGGCCATGGCGAGGCCATAGGCCACCGTCTTGCCGGAGCCGGTCTGCGCGGAAACCAGGAGGTCGCGCCCCGACGCCTCCGGTGCCAGCACGGCGAGCTGCACCGGCGTCGGGTTAACGTAGTCTCGTTCGGCCAAAGCCCGGGCCAGCGCCGGGTTTGATGTCATGAAGGTCACGGCTGTTCCGCCTATCTCGCAATGTCGTCAGGCGTCGAACGGGAGCCATCGGAATGGGTTGAGGGAGGTCATCTTTAATCGAGTGGACGCCCGGATGCCACGGCGGCTGAAGTAGGGGGTCGTCGGCAAGACCGGCGGAGCGCGATCAGAGCCTCCCGGCCGCACGTGCGCCAACAATCTCCAGTTCGGTAGTCGGCTCAAATAGCTCCTTTTCGCGCGTGGCATCTCGCGGTATAATAGTGGTAACGCGTAGGGGGGTCCGGGGCATCGGGCCGCTGTCAAGCAGACAGTCCTTCCCGCATGACGATGATCACCGCCCTCGCAGGCACCTGTCGCGAGGGACGGTCGCAGCCAGTCACTAGCCTCGCTTCTACCTGCCGACTAGAAGAGCCAAGGGCCGATCGGAGCGAATGGGCGACGAGGAGGCGGTCATGCCACGTGCAGCAGCATCAGCTTCATCCCAACACGCGAGGGGTCATCGGGAGACGGCGACTTCATCATCGCCTGGTTCGAACAACGCCGCCCGGGACATCGCCGGCCGGCGAAGGAGCGAGGCCGAGGGCGAGGCTCCGCAAAAGCTGAAACGCAAGGATTATGAGCGCAAACTCAAGGATCTTCACGTCGAGCTGGTGAAGCTGCAGGAGTGGGTCCGGGATTCCGGCGCCAAGATCTGCATCCTGTTCGAAGGTCGGGACGGAGCTGGGAAGGGCGGCACGATCAAGGCGATCCTCGATCGGGTCAGCCCGCGCATCTTCCGTGTCTTCGCGCTGCCGCCGCCGACCGAGCGCGAAAAAACGCAGATGTACGCCCAGCGCTATCTGCCCCATCTTCCGGCCGCCGGCGAGATCGTGATCTTCGACCGCAGCTGGTACAACCGGGCCGGGGTCGAGCGCGTGATGGGCTTCTGCAGCGAAGACCAGGCGCGGAAGTTCCTGGCGACCATACCCGGCGTCGAGCAGGCAATCACCGAGTCCGGCATCATCCTGCTGAAGTACTGGCTGGAGGTCAGCCCGGAAGAGCAGACAAGGCGTATCGAGGACCGCATCACCGACGGGAGGAAAATCTGGAAACTCTCGCCGATGGACCTCAAATCCTATAGCCGCTGGTACGATTACTCCCGCGCCCGCGACGAGATGTTCGCCGCCACCGACACCGAGTGGGCGCCCTGGTATGTCGCCCACTCCGACGACAAGAGAAGCGCGCGGCTGAACATCATCGCGCACATCCTGTCGCAGATTCCCTACAAGGCGCCGAAGCGGGAGAAGATCAAGCTGCCGAAGCGCCAGAAGGCCAACGGCTATCGGGAGGCCGATTACGCCCGTCATGTCGTGCCGGAGGCCTACTGACGAGGGCCAGCCGTGAGGGAGGACAGCCCGTGGCCGAGATTGCCGGCACGCGTGGCACGTTGAAGACACCGAGGGCCGCGGCAATCGCCGGCGTCCTGTTCTCCCTGCTGTTGCTCACCTCGCTCGCCCTGATCATCCAGTCGATGCAGATACGCGCAACCGATTCCGGTGCGTGGCTGGACCGGCAGTCGTGGAAGGTGAACATCGCGCTGAACCTGATACCCTTGGCCGGCATTGCCTTCCTCTGGTTCGTCGGTGTGCTCCGCGACAGGCTGGGCGAGGCGGAGGATCGGCTGTTCGCGACCGTGTTCCTTGGCAGCGGGCTGATCTTCATCGGGCTGGTCTTCGCTGCAGCCTCCGTCACCGGCGCGATCCTGGCGGCGCATGCCGCCGATCCACTCGGGTTTGACGGATCGCCGGCATTCCGGCTCGGGCGTTCGCTCGCCTATCACCTCACCAGCATCTATGCGCTCAAGATGGCGGGCGTGTTCATGCTGACGGCCTCGACCATGGTGCTGCGGACGCGTTTCACCGCGCGATGGACAGCCTTCCTCGGCTACGGCGCCGCCGCATTCATCCTGCTCGGAAGCCAGGTATTCGATTGGACCCTGGTGATCTTCCCCATGTGGGTCCTGGTCCTGAGCGTGAACATACTCTCCGAGGAATACCATCGACCGGCACCTGTGCCGCCTTTGCGGGAAAGGTGAGGAGATGCCGACGCCGGCTACGACTGACAGCTGTTAGGCCCAAGTCCGACATGGAGAACAGTCATGCAAACAAGCGAAACCGCACAGGCCAAATCGCAGGCGGAGCACCAGCTCGGTGACGAGACCTTCATGAGCGCGACCGAGCTTCGCGAATACATGAAGAAGATGGCACTGGCCTCGGCTTCGAAGGAGATCGACGCGATGGACGGCGCCCGACGGGCCAAGGAGGCGCTGGTCAAGTCCATGGCGGCCCCCATGGAACTGACGCCGCAAAGACTTGAAGAGATCACGAACAACCTGCTTCACAAGCTTCGTCAGGCGGCGGAACGTGGGGACACCGAGATCCTGGTCATGCGTTTTCCCAATGAGATTTGCACCGACAAGGGACGCGCCATCAACAATTCCGAGGCGCGCTGGCCGGAGACGCTGACCGGACGACCTCGCCAGGCGTACGAGTTGTGGCGGGACAAGCTCAAGCCGGCGGGCTACAGGCTAAGGGCGATGATCGTCGAATGGCCAGGCGGAATGCCCGGAGATGTCGGATTCTACCTGGAGTGGGGACAGAAGCAGGCCTGAAAATTCCACACGACGTCTCTTCGATGAGCTTCGTCGCGCGTTCCACCACCAGCAGGTTGGCTGTCTCCTATGTACGCAGAACTCATATCCCCCGAGCGTGTGGCCTTCCAAGGCGAGGTGAAGCTGGTGGTGCTGCCCGGAGTCGAGGGCGACATGACGATCCTTCCCGGGCATGCCCCTCTCGTCACCGTGTTGCGCGCCGGGATGATCTTCGCGATGGATGCCCATGGCCAACCGCGGCGCGCATTCACCTTGCACGGCATAGCCGAGGTCACCACGACCAAGGTCACCATTCTGTCCGATCGCGTTCTCACCGTCGAGGAACTGACGAAAGACAGGATCCACCAGGAGATCACCTATCTCAGGATCAGCCAGGACAAGGCCGAGAGCGAAAGCGCCCGCGCGCAAATCGACTACACGATAAGTCAACTCGAGGAATTTCTGGCAAGCATGGACATTTGAGGGAGTTCCCTCGTCCGGCTCGAAACGCCTCGTTTGACCCAGAGATCGGAGTCGGGCGTTTGAACCGGCGCCGCGCTCCAGCCGATTGGATCTGGAGCACTCATCTGTCGTTCGGATGTTCCATCCGAACGGAAGGCTCTGAGGGCGAGCAGGCATGCCATGGACGCTGATCGCGAAATCGAGCTGAAGCTTGCGGTGCCAGATTGCGCCTGGCCGGATCTGGTGAGGTCGGTCGCGCAGGCCGGGGCGACGCGAGATGGCAAGCCGAAGACGCTCCGTTCGATCTATTTCGACACCGACGACGAGAAGCTGCGCGCGAGCGGCTTCGTCCTGCGCATTCGTTCGGATGGCGAGCGCAATATCCAGACCGTCAAATCGAACGGGCCTCACCGCTCGGTCATCGAGCGGGGCGAGTGGGAGGCCGCCGTGCCGGGCGACAGGCCGGTTGCCACCGCGCCGAGGAACTCGCCGCTGCCGCACGTGATCGGATCGCGAGAGCTCAAGAGATTGCGGCCGATATTCACCGTGGATGTCGAGCGTGAGGTCTATGTGCTCGATCGCGGCGAGACGGTGATCGAGATCGCACTCGACCGGGGCGTGGTGCACCGTAACTCGGCACAGCAGAGTTTCAGCGAAGCGGAGTTCGAACTGAAGCAAGGGGCGATGCAAGAGCTTTTCACCCTCGTACGCGAAATCGGTGAATCCGTGCCTGCGCTCCTGTCGCTGACGACCAAGGCCGAGCGCGGGCACCGTCTCGGCGACGGAACCAGCGGCCAACCGGTCATGCGGATCGACTACGCCGTGCGCCGCGACATGGACGCCGCGGAGATTGCGCGCGCGATCGCCCAGCCCTGCCTCGTCGCCTTGCTCGACAATCTCGCAATGCTGATGGCGGGGGCCGGTGGCGAGGCGCTGCATCAGTCCAGGGTCAGCGTGAGGCGGCTCCAGGCCCTGCTGACGCTGCTGAGATCGGCCTTCGGCTGGGAGGGTGGCGCTTCCGTCCGGGCCGAGCTGAAATGGCTTGCCGATCTTTTGGCCCACCCGCGGGAGATCGATGTGTTCATCAGATCGGCCCTCGCGCCCGCCGCCGAGGACAATCCGGACGCTCCCGGATTCGACGCCTTGCGAGAGACGTTCCGGCGGCACCGGGACGAGGCCTATGAGGCTACGATCCAAGCCCTCCACTCACCGCGCCTGCTTGGACTGAGCGTCGATCTGCTCACCTGTTTCGGCGGAGTGCCGGACAGCACGCTCCGGCTCGGCGCGATGAAGAAGGGGCGCAAGGGTTCCGCATGGCGCTGTATCGAGAAGGCATTGCGCCGTCGGCTGAGGTCGCTTCTCGATGACAGCGTCGCGATCGACGAGCTTACCGTGGCCAGGCAGCATGCCGTCAGGATCAGGGCCAAGAAGCTTCGCTATATGCTCGAGCCGTTCGCGGAGTCCTTTGCGCCGAAGCGCTCTCGGGCCATCCTGGCCTCGCTGCAAGCCATGCAGGATACCCTCGGTGACATCAACGACGAGAAAGTCAATCGCGCGTTCGCCCTGGCTCATGCACGAAATTCGCAGGGCGGGCGCGATGGTGCAGACGCCTCGCTCTTTGCGGCCGGCATTGTGGCCGCGACCTGCCGTGGACGCCGCGCGAAGTGCCTGAGCCAAGCGGCTGCGGCCCGGAAGAGATTGGCGCAGGCTGCCGCTCTTGGTTTCCGATAGCGCGTGTGGCGCGAGGACCTGGCCATCCCGGCCTGTGCCATGCGCAGACTCGAGCATCGGTGATGTGCATCCATGCCGATCGAGGGGCGCGCCGATGTTTGCCGGTTCTCAAATTCTGGGCGGTTTTGCAGGGTTCAAGGCAGCCTGGCTGCAAAGCGACGTGACCGCCGGCCTCGCCGTCGCCGCCGTCGCCATACCAAGTGCGATCGCCTACCCGGCCATTGCCGGCCTGCCGCCGGAAGTCGGCATCTATTCGAGCATCCTCCCGCTTCTCGGCTATGCCCTGTTCGGTCCGTCGCGCCAGCTTATCATCGGGCCGGACGCCGCCACGATGACCGTGCTCGCCGCCGTGCTGGCCAACATGTCCGTCGCCACCCCCGAAGACCGCGTTGTCGCCGCCGCAATGCTTGCGCTTGCCGTTGGCGTCCTCTGTCTCGCAGCGAGCAAGCTGCGCCTCGGCGTGGTCGCTGCGTTTCTCTCCAGGCCGATACTGATCGGCTTCATCAGCGGCATCTCGATCTCCATCTTGGTCGGCCAGATCGGGCGATTCACCGGAGTTCGCATCGAGTCCGACGGACTCTTCCCGCCGCTTTGGGAGCTGGTGCAGAAGGCCGACATGATCCATTGGCCGTCCGTTGCGCTCGCCGGCGGGCTGTTCGTCCTGCTTCTGCTCCTCGCCCGATGGCGCTCGCCGATCCCCGGGCCGTTGGTAGTGGTCATCGTCGCGGTCGCGGCTTCCGCGCTGTTCGGCTTCGAGGCGATGGGCATCAAGGTGGTCGGGCCCTTGCCGGAAGCGTTCCCCACCCTCTCCTTCCCGTTCGATGCGAACTTGCCGATCCGGGAGACGCTGCTGGGCGCTGCCGCGGTGTGGCTGGTCAGCTTCGGATCCGGCATCGTCGCCGCGCGCAGCTTCGGGGCGCGTGGCAAATTCGAGGTCGACGCGAATGCCGAACTCGTCGGCTTCGGAGCCGCCAATATCGCTTCGGGGCTGTTCAGTGGCTTTCCCGTCACCGTCTCGGATTCGCGCACCGCCATCAACATGTCCGTCGGCGGCCGCTCCCAGCTCTCGGGCCTCGTCGCCGCCATCACGCTCACGGTGATGCTGCTCTATCTGAGCGACGTCCTTCGGCTCCTGCCGACGCCCGCCCTCGGCGCGATCCTCGCCGCGGCGGCCATAAGCCTGATCGATCTCGCCAGCCTCCGCGAGCTCTGGCGCATCAGCAAGATGGAGTTCGCCTTCGCCCTGATCGGCATGTGGGGCGCCATCAGCCTGGGGGTATTGACCGGCGTCGTGATCGCCGTTGGCGCCACGCTGCTCTATGTGCTGCTCAAGGAGATGCGTCCGCGCGACGCTATGCTCGGCCGCATCGCCGGCCGCCCGGGCTTCTACAAGCTCCACCGGACACCCGAAGCTCGGCCGGTCCCCGGGCTCGCCGTGTGTCTGATCCAGGGCAGCCTGCTGTTCTTCAATGTCGACTATGTCCGGCAACGGCTGGAGACCCTTGCAAAGGAGCTGCCCGACCGCACGCGATGGTTCGTGCTCGATGCCAGCGCCATCGCCCAGATCGATTCCACCGCGGCGGCGATGCTGGAAGAGCTACGGGCCGGCTTTGCCGAACGCGGCCTGACACTGGGCATCGCCGAACTGCACAAGGAGCCGATGGCGATCCTGGAGCGAGCCGGCGTGCTGCAAGGGATTGGTCCTGCCATGATCTTCGATGATCTCGAGGACATGGCTTCCGCATTCGGCGAGGAGGCCGTCGAGACGGTCTAGCGACGCGGCAAGCCCTGCGCTCAAGGTGTCGGTCGGAACACGCCGTTCTGGTCGCGCTTCAGCGGCGCCGCCTGGGTGGGGAGCGGCGCCCCCGGAGCCGCGGTCACCGACACGCCCTCCCTCCATTCGGCGGGTGCGATGGCAATGTAACGGGCGTAGCCGCCGGAACCGCCGAGCGGCTTGGCGAAGCCGATCGTCACCAGCGCCCCGCTGGGCGGCACCTTGTCGAGATTGGCGACGCCTTCGGCCTGGGCGAAATTATTGTGCATCAGCCAGTGCTCGCCCTCCAGCGTCGGGGTCGTGTCAGTGTCCAGCGGCTCATGCCCGTGGAACAGGATCTTGCGCTCGAGATGCAGGAATTTCAGCGCCTCCAGGGTCACGCCCGGAAACGGTTTCTGGTTGAAGCGCGCCGCGTCGGCCCATTTCTTGTACCAGTCGGAGCGCACGAAAACGACCGCGCCCTCGGGAATGCGGCCGTATTTGCCTTCCCACTCCGCGATGTCCGCCACCTGCAGATGGTAACCCTCGTCGCTCGCAACCTTGGCCGAGATGTCGATGACGGCCAGCGGGCGAATGGCGAAGGTCGGCGGCAGGTCGCTGATGGTCGCCCCAACCGGATTCCAGTGTGACGGCGGATCGAGCTGGGTGCCGTACTGGTCGGTCGGCAATTCGTAGGCGCTGGCGACGAAGCCATGCTTCTCATAGGTGAATTCGTCGCCCTTCTTCACATAGCCCTCAATATCCTTGCCGGCGACGGCGGGCTTGAAGGTGGCGTTGCCGAAGCCGGGCCACACCGGCTGCACCGGCGCGAAGGCGTGCGTGAGGTCGATATATTTCGCCCCCTTGAGGGACTGATCGTAGATTTTCCAGAGTGGCGGCTCGTCGGCACGAGCGCCTGACGCGCTCAGCAAAGCCCCGATTGCAGCCGCAAAAGCGATCGTCCGCATCTTCATGCCAGCCTCCATCACCCACACCGATGGCCAACGATCCGGCCTTTCGCCGAACAGCACAAGGCTTCGTTGTTTGATCCGGTGCGGACGAGGAATCCATCGCTTTTCGCCTACGGACTTGAGGATTTTCGGCAAAGCCGTCATCAAAAGCGCGGTGTATGGCGGCGAAGCATTGAAACCTTAACGCCGCCTCACAAGTTACCGCTCTGGCCCAAGGCATTCCGCCTTGGCGATGCCGTATCCTGGGGGACATCTCATGCACGCAACCCTCGACCGGCGCAGCCTGCTGCTCCTGCTCGGTGCCCTCCCCCTGCTTGGCCCGGGCCTCGCGCGGGCCGCAGCTCCCGTGGTGGTCGGCTCGAAGATCGACACCGAGGGCGCGGTGCTCGGCAATATCATTGCCCTCCTGCTGGAGCGCGCCGGTATTCCGGTGACGCGGCGCATCCAGCTCGGCCCGACCAAGATCGTCCGCACCGCCCTCCTTGCCGGCGAGATCGACATCTATCCGGAATATACCGGCAATGCCGGCTTCTTCTTCAATATCGACAGCGATCCGCTCTGGAAGGACGCCAAGGCGGCCTATGCGAAGGCGCGCGACCTCGATGCGGCGAATAACCTCGTCTGGCTCGCCCCGGCGCCTGCCGACAATACCTGGGGCATCGCGGTGCGCGGCGACGTGGCATCGCGCGAGAAGCTCGCGACGCTGGAGGATTTCGCCCGCTGGGCGAAGGGCGGCGGCACGGTGAAGCTTGCCGCCTCGGCCGAGTTCGTCGAGAGCGCGGCGGCGCTGCCCGCATTCCAATCGGCCTATGGCTTCAAGCTCTCCGGCGACCAGTTGCTGGTGCTCTCCGGCGGCGACACCACGGCGACGATCAAGGCGGCGGCGGAGGGCACCTCCGGCGTCAACACCGCCATGGTCTATGGCACCGACGGCGCCATTTCGGCGCTGGGGCTGAAGGTGATGGAAGACACCAAGCACGTGCAGCCGGTCTATCAGCCGGCGCCGGTGGTGCGCAAAGCGACGCTCGAGGCCTATCCGAAGATCGCCGAGGTGCTGGCTCCGGCCTTTGCCGGCCTGACCTTGCCGACGCTGCAGCAACTGAACGCCAAGGTGCAGCTCGAAGGCATCGATGCGCGAGCGGTGGCGGAAGCCTATCTGCGCGAAAAGGGCCTGCTCGGATGAGGATGCGCCGCTGTCCGCTCTAGCGTCGCCGTCCCCTGCCACCACGACCACCACGGATGCCGGCGCCGATGCCGGCTTCCTCGCGCTGCTGCTCGCCGGCTTCGCACTGTTGGCGCTCGGCTCCCTCGGCTTCGTGACCGTGGCGCCGAACCGCCTGCTCTCCGGCACCCCGCTTCCCTTGTGGACCGCCGTCGGAACCGGCGGAACCGTGGCGATCGGCCTGCCGCTGTTGGCGTTGCTGGCACTCGGGTTGCTCCGTGACATTCCCGGCCGGCAGTTGCTGATTGCGATCGCCGCCGGCGGGCTTCTGGTAGCCGCGACCGCGGCAGCGGGATGGGCGGCGAGCGCCCATGCCAAAGATGCGGGGGCACTGACACGGGTGGCGCTCGGTCCCGGATTCTGGTGTACGGCGACCGCCGGCTTCCTCGCTCTAGCCGATGCCGTCGGGCGCATGCGCCATGGCATTGCCAAAGCATTGCCAGTGCTGGCGGTTGGCATTGCTCTAGCAATGCTTGCCGGCTCGGGCGCGCTGTCCGAGCTTTCGATCGCGCGCGAATATGCGGTGCGGCGCGACACCTATCTGCATGAGCTCGGCCGCCACCTGCAACTGACCGCGGCGGGCCTTGCCCTCGCGGTGCCGTGCGGGGCCGCCATCGGAAGGCTGGCTTATCGCGATCCGCGCCGCGCCGGACCGGCGTTCGCGGTGCTCGACATCGTGCAGACCATTCCCTCCTTGGCGCTGTTCGCCCTGCTCATCGGCCCACTCGCGGCGCTGGTGACGCTGGTCCCGGTGCTGGGCGACGCCGGCGTCAGCGGCATCGGCGCCTTCCCGGCGATCCTGGCGCTCGGCATATATGGCCTGTTGCCGGTGGCGCGCGGCGTCCATGCCGGGCTCGCCAGCGTGCCGGTCGATGTGGTGGAGGCGGCGCGGGGCATGGGCATGAGCGGGCGGCAGATCCTCCTGCATACGCTGATGCCGCTCGCGGCGCCGGCGCTGGTGCAGACGCTGCGCGTCACCATCGTCCAGCTCATCGGGCTGACCACGCTTGCCGCGCTGATCGGAGCCGGCGGGCTCGGCACCTTCATCTTCCAGGGGCTGGGGCAGACGGCGAGCGACCTCGTGCTGCTTGGTGCGCTCTCCGCCATCGGCCTCGCGCTGATCGCCGACCTCGCCTTGCGCGCACTCGCCCGGCTCGCCTGGAGACGGGGCTCCAAGGGTGGCGCGGCATGATCCGGTTCGAGGGGGTCACCAAGACGTTTGGTACGCTGCGCGCGGTCGACGACGTCTCGCTCGCCGTCGAGCCGGGCACGCTGTGCGCGTTGCTCGGCCCGTCCGGCTCCGGCAAGTCGACCCTGCTGCGCCTCGTCAACCGGCTGGTCGAGCCCGATGCGGGGCGGGTCCTGGTCGGGGGCGAGGACATTGCCGGGCTGCCGCGCGTCGAGCTGCGCCGGCGCATCGGCTATGTGATCCAGTCGATCGGACTGTTCCCGCACTGGAGCGTCAGGCGCAACATCGCCACCGTGCCGCGTCTCATCGGCTGGCCACGCGCGCGCATCAGGGTCCGGACCGACGAGCTCATGGAACTCGTCGGGCTCGACCCGGGACAGCACGGCGCCCGCTACCCGGACGAACTCTCCGGCGGGCAGCAGCAGCGCGTCGGCGTGGCCCGGGCGCTGGCCGCCGATCCCGACGTGCTGCTGATGGACGAGCCGTTCGGCGCGGTCGATCCGCCGACCCGGCGCGGCCTGCAGGAGAGCCTGATCGCGATCCAGCGCCGCACCGGCAAGACCGTGCTGTTCGTCACCCATGATGTCGAGGAGGCGATCCGCCTTGCCGGGACCATCGCGGTGCTGGCCCACGGCAAGCTGCTGCAGCTCGGCCCTCCGGCCGAGATATTGCGCCGGCCGGCAAGCGAGGAAGTGGCCAACTTCTTCGGCGGGCCGCTGCTCGGGCTGCACCTGTTGCAGGCGACCATGATCGCCGACCGTGCCGACTTCACCGACACGCAGGAAGGCGAGCCACTCGATGCCGCGGCGCCGCTGGAGACCGCGCTCGCCCGCATGATCAGCGAGCGCGCGCTGCGCCTGCCGGTGATCGACCGCGCCAGTGGCCGGCGCGGGGTGATCGCGCTGACCGACATGGTGGCGCGATGAGCCGCCTGCTGGCGCGCCCGGTCGTCTGGGTCGGCGCCGCGTTCCTCGCTCTCACCTTCGCCATGAATGCGATCGCGCCCTTGCTCGCTCCGCTGTTCCCGGCGGGCACGCGGCTCACCTATGGGCGCGCCGGGTTTCCCGAGCTGGCGCTCTCCCACGCGCTGCTGACCGGCGTCGCCAGCCTCATCGCGATCCTGATCGGCACCAGCGCCGGCATCTTCGCCACCCGTCCGGCCGGCCGGGCCTATGCGGCGACGCTGGAAATGCTGACCGCGGTCGCCCAGACCTTCCCGCCGGTGGCGGTGCTGGCGCTCGCCGTGCCCGCCATGGGCTATGGCGCGGCGCCGACCGTGCTGGCGCTGGTGCTCTATGGCGTGCTGCCCGTCATGGGCGGCACCCTCGCCGGGCTGCGCAGCGTGTCGCCGGCGGTAATCGAGGCGGCCGATGGTACCGGCTTCTCCCCGCTCGGCCGATTGTGGCGGATCGAACTGCCGCTCGCCGCGCCGCTCATCCTCGCCGGGGTGCGCACCTCGGTGATCATCGGCATCGGCACGGCGACGATCGGCTCGACGGTCGGCGCTCTGACGCTCGGCTCGCCGATCATCGATGGGCTGTCCTCCGGCAATCCCGCCTTCGTGCTGCAGGGCACCGTGCTGGTGGCGCTGTTCGCGGTGGCAGTGGACCTCGGGTTCGGCGAGCTGGAGCGACGGTTGCGGTGGGGGCCGAGGTGAGCGCCGTCGTCCTGAGAGCGGGACCGAAAATTCCAACAGGCCCTCATCCCCGGACTTGATCCGGGAATCCAGCCCATCCGCATGTACCCGGTCGAAGTCTGGATCCCCGGGTCAAGTCCGGGGATGAGGGCGTCCAGGTAGTTCCTGCAACGGATAAGTCGCAGTTTGAGTCAGGCGCTCAGGTGGTTCACTTGGCCTTCGTGCTCCGGCTTTGCTAAGACGCGACAGCAATCTTGAGCAAAGAGAGCGCCCGTGGGTTCCGATACCAGCGATCATATGGCCGGCGCCGGCAATGCCTGGCGCGTCGGCGTGCTGTTCTCCCGCAAGGGCTACATGCAGGTGCCGGAGAGCGAGCATTTCCGCGGCACCGCGCTTGCCATCGAGGAGATCAACCTCGCGGGCGGCGTGCTCGGCCGGCCGATCGAGCCGGTCTGCTACGATCCGGAATCGAGCCCCGAGCTCTATCGCCGCTCCGCCGAGCGGCTGCTGACCGAAGACGGAATCAGCACCATCTTCGGCTGCTGCACCTCGTCGAGCCGCAAGGCGATCCTCGCCACCGTCGAGCGCCGCAACGCGCTGCTCTGGTATCCCTCGCTCTATGAGGGCTTCGAATATTCGCCGAACGTCATCTATACCGGCGCGGCGCCGAACCAGAACAGCCTGCAGCTCGCCCGCTACCTGTTCGCCACCTATGGGCGCAGCTTCTATCTGGTCGGCTCCGACTACATCTATCCCCGCGAATCCAATCGGATCATGCGCGACGTCGTCTCGCGCGAGGGCGGCGAGGTGGTGGCCGAGGCCTATGTGCCGGTGACGCCCAGCCACGACCAGCTGCGCCGCGTGGTCGAGGACATCCGCCGCAAGGCTCCGTCCGTGGTGTTCTCCACCGTGGTCGGACAGGGCGGGCAGGCGCTCTACCGTAGCTTCCGCGAGGCCGGGCTCGATCCGCGCACCATGCCGATCGCCAGCCTCACCATGGGCGAAGGCGAGATCCGCGCCATCGGCCCGGAATTGTGCGTCGGCCACATCACCTCGGCGCCCTATTTCTCGACCGTCGACACGCCGGCCAATCGCCGCTTCGTCGAGGCCTATCGCGCCCATTTCGGCCGCGACGCGCCGGTGACGATGTATGCCGAAGCCGCCTATTTCCAGATCCATGTGTTCGCCGATGCGCTGAGGCGGGCAAAGTCGCTCGACACCCAGCGTCTCGCCGAGGCCGCGCTCGGCACCGAATTCGACGCACCGCAGGGGCGGATCCGGATCGATCCCGACAACAACCACACCTACCTCCACCCGCGCATCGGCATGGCGAACGAGCATGGCGATTTCGACGTGGTGTGGGAGGCGAAGGCGCCGGTGAAGCCCGACCCCTACCTCGTCGACCATGTGTACGACCATGCGTGACGGGCAAACACGGTGAGCACCTCCTCGCTCATCCAGAATCTGCGCAACACGCGCGTCGCCGTGGTGCATCCGCGCGACCAGGACGGCGAGGATCTGGTGCGCCAGCTCCAGCGCATCGGCTGCCAGGTGCAGATGGTATGGCCGCCTCCAGTGCAGCTGCCGCAGCCGCTCGACGCCGTGTTCTTCCTGCTCGACCGCGACACCAAGAGCTCGATGCCCTGGCGCATGGCCGATCTCCAGATCGCCCACATCGCCATCGTCGATTACGAGAATCCGACCGTGCTCAAGGCGCTGCTGGATTCCAGCGCCCATGGCGTGCTGGTGCGCCCGATCCGGGCCTCCGGCGTGCTGTCGAACCTGGTGCTGGCACTCTCCATGCGCGGCTATGAGAGCCGGCTGCTGGCCAAGATAACGAAGCTCGAAGACACGCTGCGCACGCGGCGCGAGATCGAAAAGGCGACGCGGCTGCTGATGAGTTTGCGCAACTTGTCGGAGGACGATGCCTACCAGTTCATCCGCAAGCAGGCGACGGCGAAGCGCGTGCCGATGGGCACCATCGCGGGCTCGATCATCAATGCCCATGCCATGCTCGCCGAACTGAGCCGCGATGGCGAGGTGGAGAAGTAGGGCTCAGAAATAGGCACCTGCGCTTATATTATGTGCACATGCGAAGTTGCCGCCGTCTTCGGCAATTTTACCTTGACTTGATCTTCCTGCTGCGGTTCGATCGCAATAGTTAGCGTTCCATTGAGCGCGGCGGCAGCGTTGCCGTTCCACATACAGGCTGTGCAGCCCTCGTCGGCGCCGGAAGGCGCTGCGGGGGCTTTTTGTTTTCGCGACGCGGTCAGCCGCGGCGCTTGAGAAGGTGCGCCCAGATGCCGAGTTCGAGCCTTGTCCGTGTCGCCTGCATCCAGATGGAGCCGCGCATCGGCGACACCGCCGCCAATGTCGCGCACAGCCTCACACTGATAGAGCGCGCGGCAGATGACGGGGCCAGGCTCATCATACTGCCGGAACTCGCCAACACCGGCTATGTGTTCGAGACTCGCGAGGAAGCCTTTGCTCTCTCCGAAACGGTCCCCGGCGGCCCGACGTGCCTTGCCTGGAGCGAGATCGCGGCCCGCCGCGGGCTGCACATCGTCGCCGGCATCACCGAGCGCGACGGCAACGCGCTCTACAATAGCGCCGTCGTCATCGGGCCGGCAGGCCATATCGGCACCTATCGCAAGATGCATCTGTGGGGCGCAGAGAACCTGTTCTTCGAGCCCGGCAATAACGGCTTCCCGGTGTTCCATACCGCCATCGGCCGGATCGGCGTCGCCATCTGCTATGACGGCTGGTTTCCCGAGACCTACCGGCTGCAGGCGCTGCAGGGCGCGGACATCATCTGCGTGCCGACCAACTGGGTGCCGATCCCCGGCCAGGCCGAGGGCCGGGAGGCGATGGCCAACATCCTCACTATGGCCGCCGCGCATTCCAACTCGCTCTACATCGCCTGCGCCGATCGCATCGGCACCGAGCGCGGCCAGCCCTTCGAAGGCCAGAGCCTGATCGTCGGCCATACCGGCTGGCCGGTCGCCGGGCCGGCGAGCCGCGCCGACGAGGAGATCGTCAGCGCCGAGATCGACCTCGGCGCCGCCCGCCGCGATCGCAACTGGAACGCCTTCAACCAGGTGCTGCGCGACCGCCGCACCGACGTCTATGCCGAGATGCTCGGCTCCGACATCAACCGCGGCTGGTACTGAGCCTGCCGCGGCACGTCCGACAACAACCATAAAACTTCCGGAGAACACGACATGTCCCGCTCATCCCTCCTGCTCGCCGGCACGCTCGCCGCGAGTCTCCTCTCCAGCGCCGCCTTGGCGGCTGATGTCATCACCATCGGCATCCCGGTCGGGCTCTCCGGCGCCAACAGCGTCGTCGCGCCGTCGGTGGTGCAGTCGGCCGAGCTTGCGGTCGATGAGATCAATGCCAAGGGCGGCATCCTCGGCAAGCAGGTGAAGCTCGAAGTGGCGGACGATGCCTCCGGCGCCGCCGGCGCGCAGAAGGCGTTCGATTCGCTGATCTTCCAGAAGAAGGTCGATGTGCTGATCTCGATGGAGACCTCGGCGGCGCGCAATGCCGGCCTGCCGATCGTCAATCGCGGCAAGACCCCCTACATCTACACGTCCTTCTATGAGGGCCGCTCCTGCAGCCCGTACATGTATGTGAACGCCTGGGTGCCGGACCAGCAGGTCGCGCCCATCGTCGACTATTTCAAGGACAAGGGCGCCAAGACCTATTTCCTGATCGGCTCGGACTATGCGTTCGGCCGGGGAATGCTGGCCTTCACCAAGAGCTATATCGAGAAGATCGGCGGCAAGGTGGTCGGCGACGAATACGCGCCGATGGACGCCACCGACTGGACCGCCATCCTCTCCAAGGTGAAGGCGGCGAACCCGGACGCGATCGTCACCTCGACCGCGGGCGGCGCGCCGAACGTGACCCTGACCAAGCAGCTGCGCGCCGCAGGCATCAAGGCGATGTACGGCAATCTCGCGGTCGATGAGGGAACGGCGAAGAGCATGGGCGCGGACGCCGAAGGCATCTTCATCTCCGGCTCCTATTTCACCAATATCGACAGCCCGGCCAACAAGGCCTTCCTGGCGGCCATGGAGAAGAAGTTCGGCGCGAACCTGAAGACCCCGAACGACCTCTCGGTCCCGCAGTACGAGGCGGTGTATGCCTATAAGGCGGCGGTGGAGAAGGCCGGCACGACAGACGCCGCCAAGGTGATCCCGGAGCTTGCCAAGGTGAGCGTCGACGGCCCGCGCGGCACCATCACCATGAGCAAGCAGCGCCACGCGCCGCTGACCATGTATCTCGGCCAGGTGCAGGCCGACGGCAGCGTGAAGATGCTCTCCACCTTCAAGGACGTCGATCCGGGCGACCAGTGCCCGAAGCTGAACTGAGGAGCCGCCAGTACACCGTCATCCCCGGGCTTGTCCCGGGGACCCACGGCCTGGACAGTCGCGCTACCGTGGATGGCCGGGACAAGCCCGGCCATGACGCCGATACTTGAATCGCAACGTCATCCTGAGGTGCGAGCGCAGCGAGCCTCGAAGGATATTGAAGCAGAAGACGGCCATCGGGGGCGGACATCCTTCGAGGCTCGGGCTTTGTCCGAGCACCTCAGGATGACGTTGTTGGTGACAACAAGAAGAGACACCGCATGATCGCGCAGACGCTCGATATCGTGACCACCGCCGCCATCCTCTATGCGGTGGCGACCGGGCTGCTGCTCGTGTTCGGCGTCATGAAGATCATCAATTTCGCCCATGGCGGGCTGATGACGCTCGGCGGCTATGCCGCGCTCGTCACCACCCAGCTGGGGCTCAATCCGTGGCTCGCCATTCCGGTCGCGGCGCTGTTCGGCGGCGTTGCCGGCATGGCGATCGAGCGCTTCGTGGTGCGTCCGCTCTATGCCCGTCCGCTCGATGCCATTCTCGCCACCTGGGGGCTGAGCATCATCATCGGGCAGGTGATCACCATTGCCTTCGGGCGCGGCGTGCAATTCGCACAGGCCCCGCTCGAAGGCACGCTCGACCTGCTCGGCGAGAGCTATTCGGCCTATCGCCTCGCGCTCGTCTTGATCGCCGCCGCGCTGGGGATCGCCCTAACTGCGCTTCTGCAAGGCACGCGGCTCGGCCTCGAGACCCGTGCGGTGATCATGAACGAGGATCTGGCGCGCGGGCTCGGCATAAACAGCGGGCTGGTGCGCTTCCTCACCTTCACGCTCGGCTCGGCGCTGGCCGGCGTCGCCGGCGCGCTGATCACACCGCTCTCCAGCGTTGATCCGAACATGGGGGTGCCTTGGCTGGTCAATGCCTTCATGCTGGTGCTGGTCTCCGGCGCCTCGCTGGCGAGCCTCCTCGTCTCGTGCCTGGTGCTGGGCGGCGCGCAGGTGCTGGTGGCGACGCATTTCAGCCCGGTGCTCGGCGGGCTCACCATCGCGGTGCTGGCCGCCATCATCCTCCGCATCCGGCCGCAGGGGTTCGCCCGTGACTGAGCCCCGCCGCCTCTCTCTGATCCTCGCGGTCGCGGTCCTCGCCTTCGCCGCCATCGGCATCGGGCCCTATGTGCTCGACACCTATTCGGTGAACGTGCTGACCCGCTCGCTGCTCTATGCCGCGGTGGCGCTCACCGTCGACCTCTTATGGGGCTATCTCGGCATCCTCACTTTCGGCCAGTCGGTGTTCTTCGCCGCCGGCGCCTATGCGGCCGGCCTCGTCTTCACCCATCTGGACTTCAGCGAGACCAATGCACTGCTCGCGCTCGGGCTGGGCATTGGCGGCGCGCTGCTCACCGCATCGATCGTCGGCTGGCTCGCCTTCTGGCACGGCGCCTCGGCGCTTTATGCCTCGGTGATCACGCTGGTGCTGCCGATCGTGGCGACGCAGCTGCTCTATTCCGGCGGCACCTTCACCGGCTCGTCGAGCGGACTCTCCGGCTTCACGAGCTTCGACCTTTCGACGGAGGCGTGGTTCTGGCTTGCCGGCGGCTTCCTCGTCGCCGTGACAACGCTTGCCTACATCTTCGTTCAGAGCGACGCTGGGCGGCTTCTGGTCGCGGTGCGGGAGAACGAGCAGCGCTGCAAATATCTCGGCCTCAACACCTCGCGGCTGAAGATCGTCGTCTATCTCGCCTGCTCGGTGATCGGTGCCATCGCCGGCTACATCTATGCCTGCTACGCCATGGTGGTGGCGCCGGAGCTTGCCGGCTTCGTGTTCGGCACCGAGCTGGTGATCTGGACCGCGCTCGGCGGGCGGGGCACGCTGCTCGGCCCGGTGTTCGGCGCGCTGATCGTCGATTATGAGAGCGCGCAGCTCTCCGGCGACTATCCCTTCGTCTGGCAGCTCATCATCGGCACCGTGTTCGTGCTGGTGATCGTCGCCTTCCCGCGCGGCCTGCTGCCGGTGCTGTTCGACATCCCGCGCAAGCTGATCGGCCTGGTGCGCAAGCGCCCGGCGGAGCTGCCTGCAAGCGTGACGCTGTCGACGCTCGACGCCGCGGAAACGCAAGGACCCGAGCCCGGCGAAGGGCCGGCGCTCGCGGTCGCCGGGGTCGCCAAGCACTTCGGCAGCCTCACCGTTTTGGAAGGCATCGACTTCTCCGCCCATGCCGGCGAGCTGGTGAGCCTGGTCGGGCCGAACGGCGCCGGCAAGACCACGCTGATGCGCTGCATCGCCGACGGTGCCGAGCGCTCGGGCGGCACCATCATCGTCAACGGCCATGACATCGGCCATCGGCCGCCGGAGGCCTGCGTCGCACTCGGCGTCGGGCGCAAGTTCCAGATGGCGAACGTGTTCGACACGCTCACCGTCGCGCAATGCCTGCAGATCGCCCGTGTCCGCCACCAGCGCCCCTCGCTGTGGCGGCGCGCCAGCGACCTGCCGCTGCCCGAAGCCGCGATGCATGTGCTGGCGACCACCGGCCTCGACCGGCAGTTGTCGACCCCGGCGCATTTGCTCTCGCACGGCATGAAGCAGGCGCTCGAACTCTCCATGGTGCTGGCGCTGGAGCCGCGCGTGCTGTTGCTCGACGAGCCGACCGCCGGCCTCACCAAGACCGAGCGCATGCAGATCGGCGACATATTGATCGAGCTGACGAAGAAACAGGGGCTCTGCATCCTGCTTGTGGAGCACGATCTCGATTTCGTGCGCGAAATCTCCTCGCGGGTCATCGTGCTGCACCAGGGCCGCATCGTGCTCGACGGCTCGGTCGAGGAGGTGGTGCAGTCCGAACTGGTGAAGCAGGTCTATGCCGGCTCCGGCCATGCCGGGATCGCTCATCAGGCCGCCGCGACGCAAGAGGTGCCGGCATGAACGGGCTAAACGTCGAACGGCTCTCCAGCGGCTATGCCGGCGCCGTGGTGGTGCGCGAGGTGAGCCTTGCGCTCCAGCCCGGCGAGATCCTCGCCGTGCTCGGCAAGAACGGCATGGGCAAGAGCACGCTCTTGAAAGCCATGATGGGCTTCCTGCCGAAGATGACGGGCGCCGTCACCATCGGCGGGCAAGAGGCGACCGGGCTGCCGCCGCACCGCGTGGCGCGGCTCGGTGTCGGCTATGTGGCGCAAGAGAAGGCGCTGTTCCAGGATCTCACCGTGGAGGAGAATCTGCGCCTCGCGGTGCGCGGCCCGGATTTCGACGCCGCGCTCGCTGAGGTGGAGACATCCTTCCCCTTCCTGCTGCAACGCCTGAAGCAGCGCGCCGGCACGCTTTCCGGCGGCGAGCAGAAGATGCTGCTGATGGCGCGCTCGCTGGCGGTGGGCGCGAAGTTCCTGCTGATCGACGAGATCACCGAGGGGCTCCAGCCCTCCGTCATCGACCGGCTCGCCGGCGTCATCCGCGACGCACGGGCGCGGCACGGCACCACCATGCTGCTGGTCGAGCAGCATCTCCCCTTCGCCTTGGCGGTGGCCGACTGCTGGGCGGTGCTGGATCGCGGCGAGATCGCCGAGAGCGGCGCCACCCGCGAACCGGACGCCGCCGCCCGCGTGCTGCGGCACTTGAGCGTGTGAGGCCATCATGACCTTTTCAATCGTCGCCCGCTGCAAGGAGACCGGCCGGCTCGGGGTTGCGGTGGCGACCGCGGTGCCGGCGGTCGGGTCGATGTGCCCCTTCACCCGCGCCGGGGTCGGGGCGGTGTCGACGCAATCCTGGACCAATCCCTATCTCGCCATCGCCGCGCTCGAGGCGATGGCCGCCGGCGCTGCCGCCCCCGACGCGCTGGCCGCGGTGATGGCGAGCGACGAGGCGCGCGACTTGCGGCAGATCGGCGTGGTGGATGCGCAAGGCCGCGCCGCGGTCTGGTCGGGCGCGGCCTGCACTCAGTGGTTCGGCCACGAGATCGGCGACGGCTTCGCGGTGCAGGGCAACATGCTGACTGGTGGCGAGGTGATCGCCGCGATGGAGGAGGCCTTCTCCGCAAGTGCCGGCGCCCCGCTCGACGAGCGGCTGATGCGGGCGATGGAGGCCGGCGACGCCGCCGGCGGCGACAGGCGCGGCAAGCAGTCGTCGGCGCTGCGCATCCATGGCGCGGAGGATTATCCGGCGCTCGATCTCAGGGTCGACGAGCATGCCGAGCCGGTGACCGAATTGCGCCGCGTGCTGGAGATCGCCCGGCTGCAGCTTGTGCCCTTCACCGAGGGCATGCCGAAGCGCGGCGCCCCGCCCGGTCCGGCGCCGGAGACGGTGACGACGATGCTGGCGCTATCGCCGCCGGATCGGCCGGGCGGTGGCGGGAGCAGGCCGCGGGATTAGGACGCATCTCCCCTCCTCCGCAAGCGAGAGGGGGCAAGGGGTCGCACTACTTCAGCATCCTTCGAGGCCCGCTGCGCTCGCACCTCAGGATGAGGTCGCGACAGGGGAAGATTCACTCTGCCGGGGTCGGCGCCGGCGCGGCGCCGTGTGCGCCGACCGCCACCTCCGACTCGCCGGAGGCCCAGCGCTGCAGGCGGGCGAGATAGAGATACACAGCGGGGGTCGTATAGAGCGTCAGCACCTGGCTGAGCGCGAGGCCGCCGACCATGGCGTAGCCGAGCGGCTGGCGCAGCTCGGACCCGGTGCCGTGGCCGAGCATCAGTGGCACGCCGGCCAAAAGCGCCGCCATGGTGGTCATCAGGATCGGTCGGAAGCGCAGGCGGCACGCTTCGCGGATCGCTTCCTCCGAGCTCATGCCGTGGTCGCGCTCGCCGGCGATGGCGAAGTCGACCAGCATGATGCCGTTCTTCTTCACGATGCCGATCAGCAGGATGATGCCGATGATGCCGATCACCGAGAGATCGAATCCGCCGCCCCACAAAGCGAGCAGCGCACCGATGCCGGCGGAGGGCAGCGTGGAGAGAATGGTCAGCGGGTGGACGTAGCTCTCGTAGAGCACGCCGAGGATGACATAGACCGCGAACAGCGCCGCCGCGATCAAGGCCGGCTCGCTTGCCAGCGCGCTCTGGAAGGCCTGCGCGTTGCCCTGGAAGCTTCCGGTCAGCGTCGATGGCGCGCCGAGCTCGACGGAGGCCTGGCTGATGAGTTGTACCGCCTCGCCGAGCGAGACACCGGGCTTCAGGTTGAAGGAGATGGTCACCGCCGGGTACTGCGCCTGGTGCGAGACCGAGAGCGGACCGACCGCCTTGGTGTCCAGCGACACGAAGGTGGAAAGCGGGATGGCCTGACCCGAGATCGGCGACTTCACATAGATCTGGTCCAACGTGCCGATGTGCTTCTGCAGATCCGGCGTCGCCTCGATGATCACCGAATAGGAATCGAGCTGGGTGAAGTATTGCGTCGCCTGCTGCTGGCCGAAGGCATCGTTCAGCGTGGCGTCGATCACCGCCGGCTGGATGCCGAAGCGAGCGGCCTGATCGCGGTCGATATTGATCTTCACCTGCGGGGCATTGCCCTGCTGGTCGGAGGAGACGTCGGCGAGCTCAGGGAGCTCGCGCATCTTCGCCACCAGCTTCGGTGCCCAGCTGTTCAGCTCGTCGAGATCGACGTCGGTGAGCGTGTACTGGTACTGCGCGCGCGAGATGCGCCCGCCTACGGTGATGTCCTGCGAGGGCTGCAGGAAGGCGGCCGCGCCCGACACCTTTGCCAGCTGCGGGCGCAGCCGGTCGATCACCTGCGCGGCGGTGACGTCACGCTCGTCGCGCGGTGTCAGAGCGATGAAGAAGCGGCCATTGTTCACGGTATTGGCGCCGCCCGAGCCGAGCACGGAGCCGAAGGCGGCGACCGCCGGATCCTTGAGAATGACCGCGCCCAGCTCCTGCTGGAGCCGCTTCATCTCGTCCGGGGAGACGTCCTGTGCGGCCTCCGACAGCCCGGTGATGAGGCCGATATCCTGCGTCGGGAAGAAGCCCTTGGGCACCGTGACGAACAGCCAGCCGGTGACGCCGATGGTCAGGAAGAACACCATCAGCGTGACGAAGCGGTGGCGCAGCGCAATGGCGAGCGTCGCCATGTAGAAGGCGAGGATGCCGTCGAAGCCGGCCTCGACCATGCGGTAAAACCAGCCGTGCTTCTCCGGCGGGGGTTTGAGGAAGCGCGAGCACAGCATCGGGGTCAAGGTCAGCGACACCAGCGCCGAGACCACAATGGCGGCGGTGACGGTGAGCGCGAATTCCCGGAACAGCCGGCCGACAATGCCGCCCATCAGCAGCAGCGGGATGAACACCGCGATCAGCGAGATCGAGATCGAGAGCACGGTGAAGCCGATCTCGCGCGCGCCCTTCATCGCCGCGTTGAACGCGCTCGCACCTTCCTCCATGTGGCGGACGATGTTCTCGACCACCACGATGGCGTCGTCGACCACGAAGCCCACCGCGATGGTGAGCGCCATCAGTGAGAGATTGTCGAGGCTGAAATTCAGCGCGTACATGATGGCGGCGCTGCCGGCGAGCGAGAGCGGCACCACCACCGCCGGGATCATGGTCGCCCGGAAATTCCGCAGGAACAGCAGGATCACCAGCACGACGAGGGCGATGGTGAGCACCAGAGTGAACTCGACATCGGCCACTGCCGCACGGATCGTCGTGGTGCGGTCGACGATGGTGTCGATCTGGATGCCGGCCGGTATGATCGCATCGAGCGTCGGCAGCGTCGCCTTGATGGCGTCGACCGTGGCGATGACATTGGCGCCCGGCTGCTTGAACACCAGCAGCACGACGGCGGGCTTGTCGTTCTCCCAGGCCGCGACATTGACGTCCTCGGCGCCGTCCACCGCATGGCCGACATCGCGCACCCGGATCGGCGCGCCGTTGCGATAGGCAAGGATGACGTCGTCGTAATCGGCAGGCTTGGTGATCTGGTCGTTGGCGGCAATGGTGAAGCTGCGCACCGAGCCGTTGATCGAACCCTTGGCCGCGAGCGCCGTGGAATCGGTGAGCGTACCGCGCACATCCTCGAAGGTGAGCCCGCTGGCGGCGAGGCGCGCCGGATCGATCTGGACGCGGATCGCCGGCTTCTGCTCGCCGCCGATGACGACCTGCGACACGCCCTCGACCTGCGAGAGGCGCTGTGCCAGCACATTGTCGGCATAGTCGTCGACCTGCGTCATCGGCATGGTCTCGGAGCGCGCCGCCAGGATCATGATTGGGCTGTCGGCCGGATTGACCTTGCGATAGCTCGGCGGCGAGGTGAGGTCGTCGGGGAGTTGGCGCTGCGCGGCGGTGATGGCGGCCTGCACATCCTGCGCGGCGGCGTCGATGTCGCGGTCGAGGTCGAACTGGATGGTGATCGAGGTCGAGCCCAGCGTGCTGGTTGACGTCATCTGGCTGATGCCGGCGATCTGGCCGAAGCGGCGTTCCAGCGGCGAAGCGACCGCCGAGGCCATGGTGTCCGGGCTCGCGCCCGGCAGGCTGGCCGAGACCTGGATGGTGGGGAAATCGACCTGCGGCAGCGGCGCCACCGGCAGCAGCGGATAGGCCACGACGCCAAGCACCGCCAGCGCCGTCATGAGCAGCGAGGTCGCGATCGGGCGCTGAATGAAGGGCGCGGAAAGGTTCATGCCGCGCTCCTCACAGCCCCGGCTTGGTAACGTCGTGTGCGACGTCGTCTTGCGCGACGTTCTCGTTGGCGGTCTTGGCGATGATGGCGACGAGCGTCTTCGGCCGCAGCCGGTACTGGCCGTTGGTGACGACCTGGTCGCCGGCCGCGAGGCCCTTCTTCACCACCATGACGCCGTCGGAGACCTCGCCGGTCTCGATCGGCCTCATCACCGCGGCGCCGTCGGCGTCGACCACCCAGGCATAGAGCCCGTCCGGCCCGCGCTGCACGGCGGCGGTGGGGACGGTGAGCGCGTCCTTCAAGGTGGCGATGTTCACGCTGGCATGGACGAAGGCGCCAGGCCACAGGCGTTCATCCTCATTGGGAAACACGCCTTTGAGGCGGATGGTGCCGGTCGTCGAATCGATCTGGTTGTCGACCACCGACAGCGTGCCGGTGCCGAGTTCGGTGCCGTCCGCGCGGGTGGCGACCACGGTCACCGGGCCGGCGGCCATCGCCTTCTGCACGGCGTCCAGATTCTTCTCCGGCAACGTGAACAGCACTGAGATCGGCTTCAGGGTGGCGAGCACGGCGATCGGCGTGGTGTCGCTAGCATGGATCACATTGCCGGCATCGAGCTGGCGGATGCCCATGCGGCCGTCCACCGGAGCGGTGATGGTCATGTATTCGAGATCGGTCTGCGCGCTCGCGATCGCCGCGACGTCGGAGGCGATCGAGGCCTTGAGCTGGTCAACGGTCGCCTGCTGCTGGTCGAGCTGCTGCTTGCTGGCGAAGTCCTTCTGCGCCAGCTGCGTAAAGCGCACGAGGTCGGCCTGGGCGCTGCGCAGCTGGGCCTCATCCTTCGCCTTCGCCGCCTCCGCCTGCTCCAGAGCGGCTTGCGCGAGGCGCGGATCGAGCCGGGCGAGCACGTCGCCGGCCCTCACATTCTGGCCTTCGGTGAAGGTGACCGCCTGCAGCGTGCCGTCGACGCGGGTATGGATATTGACGGTCTGCGAGGCCTGCACCGTGCCGAGCCCGGCGAGCGTGACGGCGACGTCGCGCCGCTCGACGGAAGCAACGTTCACCGGCACCGCGGGGCGCGCGGCGGCAGCAGGCGGCGGCGCCGCGACCGCCGCATTCTCGCGCCAGACATAGACTCCCCCGGCGAGCGCCGCGATCGCAAGAAGCACGAGGGGGACCGATCCTCGCTTTCGCTTGCGGATAGGGGTTTCGTCCGTCGCATTCATCCGTCGCCTCGCCTGCATTGCAGCGCACACAATGGCGCAGGACGCATCGCGGGTACATGGCGGCAGGATTAAATCCTGTTCAGATAGAAGACGTTAGGTAAGGTTCCGGGATGCCACGCCCCGCGGCTCACGCGCCGCAGCTAGCTTCCGCAAGCCGCTGGCCGTGCCTCGGAATTAATTTTCTACATATTTTATAGGAAATAGATTGACGCCGCTCCCGGTCTTTGCTCACATGGCGTCGATGACGCAGAGGGACGGGCGCGCTGCGCGGCGTGCCGGCGTCGATCGATGAGGGCGCAACCATGACTTGGAACTGTCGACGCCGCTGACACCGCCGGCACCGCCGGCTTCCATTCCTACATTCCTTATCGGCCTCACGTCGGCGCTCTCCGCCGCGCGGCCATTCTCATGGAAACTTCGATGTCCCAGCTCTCCCGCCGCGCCACGCTCGCGGCCACGGCCGCGCTCGCCTTGAGCCTCGCCGCCCCGATCCTGCCGGCGCACGCCGCCGACTTCACCGTCGCCTACCAGACCGGCGCCGATCCGGCCAAGGTCGCGCAGGCAAACGGCACCTATGAGAAGGCGACCAGGTCGACCATCGATTGGCGCAAGTTCGATTCCGGCGCCGACGTCATCGCCGCCATCGCCTCCGGCAGCGTTGCGATCGGCTATGTCGGCTCGAGCCCGCTCGCCGCCGCCGCCAGCCGCGAACTCCCGATAGAGACCATCTATGTCGCAGCCCTGCTCGGAGAAGCCGAGGCGCTGGTGGTGCGCAATGGCGCCGGCATCGACAAGCCGGAGGAATTCAAGGGCAAGAAGGTCGCGGTGCCATTCGTCTCGACCACGCATTATTCGCTGCTCGCCGCGCTGAAGCATTGGGACGTCGATCCCAAGAGCGTGCAGATCCTGAACCTGCGCCCGCCGGAAATCGCCGCCGCTTTCGCCCGCGGCGACATCGACGCCGCCTATGTGTGGGATCCGGCGCTCGGCAAGATCAAGGAGACCGGCAAGGTGTTCGCCACCTCCGCCGACGTCGCCAAATGGGGTGCGCCGACCTTCGACGCCTGGATCGTGCGCAAGGACTTCGCAAAAGAGCATCCGGAGATCGTCGCCCAGTTCGTGAAGGTGACGGCGGATTCCTATGCCGACTATGCGAAGAACGGCGCCTCCTGGACCGCAGGCTCTCCGCAGGTCGCTGTCATCGCCAGGCTGACCGGCGCCAAGCCGGAGGAGATCCCCGATCTGCTCAAGGGCAACAAGTATCCGCTGCTCGACGAACAACTCTCGGAGGCACTTCTCGGCGGCGGCACGCTGGAGGCCATCGTGCAGACCTCCGGCTTCCTCAAGGAGCAGGGCCGCATCGAGACGGTGCTGAAAGATTACAAGCCCTATGTCGGGCGGACCTATGCCGAGCAGGCGTCGAAGTTGAATTGAGCCGGCCTCGAACGAACAACGTCATCCTGAGGTGCGAGCACTGGCGAGCCTCGAAGGATGCTGAGGCAGAGGGCCGCCCTCGCAGACGAGCATCCTTCGAGGCTCGGGCGATGCCCGAGCACCTCAGGATGACGTGGCTTCAGTTCACAGTGGTCGCTCCGGTTCCAATGTTCCCGAGCGTCGCGGCCGGGTGAGACCCCGCGGCGTTGCCTGGCCCGGCATCCGGACGCTGTTCTGGCGGGGGCGGATGCCGGGCCTTTTTCATTCCAGCGAGCCGACATGACGACACCGAAGCTCAGCATCGATCGCCTCGCCATCCGCTTTCACACACCGGACGGCGGCATCGCCACCATTCTCGAAGGCATCGATCTCGAGGTAGCAGCCGGCGAACTGGTCGTGCTGCTCGGCGCATCCGGTTGCGGCAAGTCGAGCCTCCTGAACGCCGTTGCCGGCTTCAATGCGGAGTTCGAGGGTACGATCCGGGTCGATGGCCGCACAGTGCGCGAACCCGGCGCCGACCGCGGCGTCGTGCTGCAGACCGACGCGCTCTATCCCTGGCTCGATGCGCGCGAGAATGTCGGCTTCGGCCTCAAGCTGCGCGGGCTCACGAAGCGCACGCGCGACGAGCGCGCCGATGAGGCCTTGGCCCTGGTCGGCCTCGCCAAGCACGGCGACCATGCTGTGTGGCAGCTTTCCGGTGGCATGCGCCAGCGCGTCAGCCTCGCCCGCGCCCTCGTCGCCGATCCCGAGATCTTGCTGATGGACGAGCCGCTCGGTGCGCTCGACGCGCTGACCCGCGAACTGATGCAGGGTCTCGTGCTCGAGACGTGGCAGCGGACGGGAAAGACCATCCTGTTCGTCACCCATGGCCTCGACGAGGCGCTCTATCTCGGCACCCGTATCGTGGTGCTCGCCGGCAAGCCGGCCTGCGTGGTGCGCGACGAGGCGTGCGACTTCGGCCGCCTCGCGCTGGAGCAGGGGCTTGGACCACGCATCAAGTCGGTGCCGGCATTCGCGGCCGCCCGCGAGCGGCTGCGCGCCGCTATCTTCAGCGGGGCTGAATAATGTCCGCGCCGCTCCCTGTACCGGTCACCGAGATCGCGCTGCCGTTGGTGGTGCCGGTGGAGGGGCCGCCGCGCGGCCTTGCCGAAGCGCTGTCGGCGAGGCGAGTGAGAGGATCTCGGCCGGCCATTCCGCTGCGCCCTCTCATCTCCGCGGCGACGATTGTCAGCCTGCTGGCGCTGTGGTGGGCGGCCAGCGCCTCGGGTGCGGTGCCGGCGCTATTCCTGCCGGCGCCGCAGGCCGTGCTGGCGCGGTTAGGCCGCATTGCCACCGATGGCTTCGTCGATGCGACATTGGCCCAGCATCTCGGCGCCAGCCTGTTCCGCGTGTTCGCCGCGCTCGCCGCCTCGCTCGTCATCGGGGTTCCCGCCGGGCTCGCCATCGGGCTGAGCACGGTGGGGCGCGGCATACTTGACCCCGTCGTCGAATTCCTGCGACCGATCCCGCCGCTCGCCTATCTGCCGCTCGTCATCATCTGGGCGGGCATCGGCGAGGCGGCGAAGGTGCTGGTGATCGCGCTCGCCATGCTGCCGCCAATCATCATCGCCACCGCCGCGGGCACCCGCGGCGTCGCCAAGGACCGGCTGAATGTCGCCCGTGCCCTCGGGGCGACCCGCACCCAGCTGGTGCGGCTGGTGGTGGTCCCCTCGACGCTGCCTTCCATCCTCACCGGCACCCGCATCGCGCTCGGCGCCGGCTGGTCGACGCTGGTGGCGGCGGAACTGGTGGCAGCGACACGCGGCGTCGGCTTCATGATCCAGTCGGCAGCCAATTTCCTGGCCACCGACGTGGTGATCGCCGGCATCCTGGTGATCGCCGCCGTCGCCTTCGTGCTGGAATTCGCCATCCGGCTGCTGGAACGGGCGCTGGTCGGCTGGGCGTCGCACGTGTGAAGTCTGTCTCGTAAGTCAGCAGATGAACCGGTCGTCCCCGGCTTGTCCCGGGGATCCACGTCCGTGACGAAGGCGTGGATGGCCGAGACAAGCCCGGCCATGACGGCGGAATGTCCCGCTCCGCCCGACAGCACCGAATTGCGGGTCACAATCTGGCGACCTGCAGCTTGCGTTGCTATTTCGATTTTCTAATTGTCGACAGTTTATCATAGGGCAATCTTCCGTTGACAGGGTCCGCACGCGAGCCTACAGGACTCCCCCGTGAGGGAGGATGCCCGTGCCCACCAGCGCAATCGAACTGCTCAAGTCCCGATCGCTGCCGATGCTCATCGAGGAGGAGATCCAGCGGGTCATCCTCGGCGGCGAGTACTCCCCTGGCGACCGCATCAATGAGAAGGAGCTGGCGCTCCGTTTCGGCATCAGCCGCGGGCCGGTGCGCGAGGCGCTGCGCTCGCTCGAGGCGAGCGGCCTCATCGAGCAGATCCCCAATCGCGGCGTGTTCGTGCGCCGCCTGACCGCAGCGCAGGCCGCGGACATCTATGATGTGCGCGCCTTCCTGTTCGCGCTTGCCGGAAGGCTGCTGGCGATCCGCGCCACGGACGAGGAGATTGCCCGGCTGCGCGGCTTCGTCGCCGCCATGGACGAGGCGATCGCCCGGGACGATTACGACCACTATGTGCGGGAGAATTTCGCCCTGCACGAATTCATCGTCGAGCATGCCGGCAATCCGGTGCTGGCAAGCCAATATCTCTCGCTCATCAAGCAGCTCCGGCTCTATCGCAGCCGCAACCTGATGCTCAGGGACTCGATCGAGGCCTCGAACAAGGAGCATCACGAGATGGTGGATGCGATCGCCGCGCATGATCCCGACCGTGCCCAGGCCGTGCATCTCAATCATGTGGCGACGGCGAAAGACCGCCTGATGTCCACCCCCAATCTCACCTGAGCCTGCTACCGGCCTTCAGACTTTCCGACAGGAGTTTCCACGTGAGCGCACCCGCCACCGACATCACCCGCCAGGCTTTGCGCTTCGTGGAATCCACCGCCTATGCGGACCTTCCCGCGGAGGCGCTGCGGATCGGCCGCCGCTGCATGGTCGACGCCGTCGGCCTCTATCTCGCCGGCAGCCAGGAGCATTCGGTGCGCATCCTCATCGAGGACGCGCTCGACCAGGGCGGGCGCGGCGACGCGGCGCTGCCGGCGGCGGGCCCGGCCAAGGTGCCGGCGGCGCTTGCCGCGCGGGTGTGGGGCACGGCCGGCCACGCCCATGACTGGGACGACACCCAGGTCTCGAATGATCCCGCCCATGTCTATGGCCTGCTCACCCATCCGACCGTTCCCCCGCTCACGGCGGCGCTGATCGTCGCCGAGCAGATCGGCCAGCGCGACGGGCGCGAGGTGATGCTGGCCTTCCAGCTCGGCTTCGAGGTGGAATGCAAGATCTCGGAATGGATGACGCCGCGCCACTACCGCCGCGGCCATCATTCCAGCGGCACCGTCGGCACCTTCGGCGCCTATGTCGCCGCCGCCAGGCTGCTCGGCCTCAGCGGCGAGAAGCTCGCCCATGGCTTCGGCATCGCCGCCAGCCTCGCTGCCGGCATCCGCGTCAATTTCGGCACCATGACCAAGCCGCTGCATGTCGGCCGCGCCTGCGAGAACGGAGTGACCGCGGCGCTGCTGGCCGCCCGCGGCTTCGATGCCGACCCGACTGCGCTCGACGGCCCCTGGGGCTTCTTCTCGGTGATGGGCGAGGGCTTCGACGCCGGCAAGGCCAATCAGGGCTTCGGCGCCCCGCTGACCATCGAGAGCCCCGGCGTGTCGATCAAGCCCTATCCGTCGGGCATCCTGACCCACCAGTCCATGGACGCCATGCTGAAGCTGGTGCTCGACCACGATCTCAAGCCCGAGCAGGTGGAGCGCGTGCGCTTCGTCGCCGGCAAGAACATCATCGAGCCGATCCGCTATCCGATCGCCCGCAACCATCTGCAGGCCAAGTTCTCGATGCCGGCGCTGCTCGCCATGATCGTGCTGTGCCGCCGCGCCAGCCATCACGAGTTCGAGGATGCCTTCGTCGCCGGCCCGGCGATGCAGGATCTTCAGGCCCGCACCGAGGTCATCAACGACCCGGAGATCGATGCGCTCGGCTATGACCTGATCCGCTCGCGCATCGAGGTCGACACCAAGGATGAGCGCACTTTGGTGCAGTGGGCGGACGAGCGCTATCGCGGCGGCCCGCTGAACCCGATCAGCGATGCCGATCTCGACGGCAAGTTCTTCATGTGCGCCGAGGGCGTGCTCGGGGAAAGCGAACAGCGCGAGCTTCTCGGCCTGGTGCGCAGCATCGACCGGGGCGCCGACCTGGCGCGCCTGATGAGCCTGATCGCCGGCACCGGCACCGCCCGTCAGGCATTGCGTGCCGTCGCCGAATAAAACCACGATCCAAGCCGGCGAGCGCCCCAAAGAGGCGCCGCCATCCATGGGAGGACGGACGATGACACTCAAGGCAGCTCTAGCATTTCTATTAGCCGGCACACTTGTTGGCGCAGCCGGACTGGCGGACAAGGCGGCAGCGCAGCCGGCGCCCTATCCGCAAAAGGTGGTCACCCTGGTGACCCATTCGAGCCCCGGCGGCGGCTCCGACGTGTTCCTGCGCGAGCTCAGCAAGTATCTCGGCAAGTATATCAACGCTACTTTCATCGTCGAGAACGTGCAAGGTGGCTCGGGGGCCAAGGCGGTCGCCCGCACCGCCGGCGCGCCGGCCGACGGCAGCGTCTTCTATGCGACGACGCCGACCTATATCTACACCTCGCTGATGAGCAAGCCGCCCAAGACCTATAAGGACCTGGAGCCGCTGGTGAATGTCTTCGCCGACAGCGAGATCATCTACACGCGCACGGACGGCCCGTTCAAGACGCTCAAGGACGTCGTCGACCACGCCAAGAAGGAGCGTGGCCGCTGGGGCGCCGCCAATCCGGCTTCGCTGGAGCGCCAGGCCGCCGAGCAGCTCAAGCGCGCCGCCGGCGTCACTCCCGCGATCGTCACCCATGAGGGCGGCGGCGACATGATGCTGAACGTGCTCAACGGCACGCTCGATATCGGCATCGGCGAAATCCAGGAGGTCCGCTCACAGCTCGAGGCCGGCAAGATCCGTATCCTCGCCACCTTCAATCCCGAGCGCATTCCCGAGAAGCCGGACGTGCCGACCGTGAAGGAATCCGGCTTCGACGTCCAGCTGGTGAAGTTCCGCGGCCTCGCCGGCCCCAAGGGCCTGCCGGAGAACGTCACCAAGATCTGGGACGAGGCTATTCAGAAGGTGCTGGCCGACCCCGACTACAAGAAGACCTACACCGAAGAGGTGCTGGTGCCGAAGTTCATCGCGCACAAGGACTACCCGACCTTCGTGAACGACTTCGCCACCACCACCGAGGGCTTCCTGAAGGAAACCGGCGCGATCAAGTAGCTCGGCGATGAGCCGTTCTGCGCCTGTCGGTTGAACGGCACGGGCCAAGGCCCGTGCCGGACACTCTCCAGATAACGAGTGCCTGCCATGAACAAGGATAGTCTGAGCGGCCTCGTGCTGCTGGCGCTGGCGGGAGCCTATTATTGGGCGACCGGCGCCATTCCCGACAGCACCCTCTCCGACGAGGTGGGCGCGGTGGGCCTGCCCCGCGTGCTCACCGTCGCCCTTGCCGGTCTGGGCCTGATCCTGCTGGTGCGCTCCCTGCTTGCGGCGAAGCCGGTGGAGGCGAGCCACGCCCCGGCCGACGACGTCGAGGAGGAAGAGCATGACGCGAAGCTGCCGCGCGCGATCGGCTTCCTGCTGTTCGGCGCCGCCTATGTGCTGCTGCTTCCCTATGTCGGCTACTTTCTCAGCGTTGCCCTGCTGATCGCGGCCGTGGCGCTCTATGAAGGTGCCCCGCGGCCCTGGACCGTGCCGGCGGCCGCCCTTGGCGGTGCCCTCCTCTACTGGGCGGTGTTCGTCAAGCTGCTCGGCGTCAACCAGCCGGTCGGCATACTGTTCGGAGGACTGGTCTGATGGCGACATTCTGGGACATCGTCCATCTCATCACCGGCACGCCGCTGATCTTCGTCGCCATTGCCGGCCTCGTCTGGGGCATTCTCGGCGGCTCGCTGCCCGGCATCTCGGCCTCGATCACCATGGCCCTCGTGCTGCCCTTCACCTATACGATGGACCCGGCGATGGCGATCGCGCTGCTCGCCTGCGTCTATATCGGCGCCGAATACGGCGGCTCCATCCCCGCCATCCTGATCCGCACGCCCGGCACCAATTCCGCCGCGGCCACGGTGATCGACGGCTATGAGATGAACCGCCAGGGCCGTGCCGGCGAAGCGCTCGGCATCTCGCTGATGTCCGGCGTGGTCGGCTCGCTGTTCGGCCTCGCCATGCTGGTGATGCTAACCGAGCCCTTGTCCTGGCTGGCGCTCGCCTTCACCCCGCCCTCCTATTTCGGCCTCGGCATACTTGGCCTCAGCGTCATCGCCTCGATGACCGGCGGCTCGCTGGTCAAGGGCCTCGCCGCCGCGGTGATCGGCCTGATGATCTCCACCGTCGGCACCGACCCGATCTCCGGGGTGACCCGTTTCACCTTCGACATCCCGGACCTGTTGAACGGCGTCGAGCCGGTGCTGGTGATGGTGGGGCTGTTCGCGCTCACCGAGTTGATGAGCCAGTCGGGCTCCACTTCGCTCACCCGGCTCAAGGAATCGGTGCGCATCCGCCTGCCGAGCCTCGCACTGATGAACAGGCTCAAGCGCTCGCAGATCATCGGCTGCATCCTCGGCCTGTTCGAAGGCCTTACCCCGGGCGGAGGCGGTTCGATCGCGGCCTTCATGTCCTACAATGAGGCGCGGCGCTGGTCGAAGACGCCGGAGAAGTTCGGCAAGGGCTCGGAAGAAGGCGTCGCCGCGCCGGAGACCGCCAACAACACGGTGGCCAGCACCGCGCTGATCCCGCTGCTCAGCTTCGGCATCCCGAGCTCGAACTCCACCGCCGTTCTGCTTGGCGGCCTGCTGATGCACGGCCTCTTGCCCGGCCCGCGGCTGTTCGAGCAGAACCCGCAGGTGATCGACAGCCTCTATGTCGGCTCGCTCATCGCCATCATCGCGCAGATCGGCATCGGCATCATCATATTGCCCGCCGCCATCTGGCTGGTGAATCGGCCGCGCCCCTATCGCGCCGCCTTCATCTTCGCGCTGATCCTGTCGGGCATCTACACGCTCAACAATTCGACGTTTGATCTCGGCATCGCGCTCTGCCTCGGCCTGGTCGGCTTTCTGATGCGGCTCGCCAAATTCCCCTTCCTGCCGATGATCCTCGGCGTGGTGCTCGGCCACATGGTGGAATCGAGCTACCGGCGCTCGCTGGTGCTGTCGGGCGGCGACCTCATGGTCTTCCTCCAGGATCCGATCTGCCTCGCCCTTTTGCTCGCCGCCTGCGGCTTCGTCATCTACTCGCTGAGCCGCGAGCTGCGTGACGCCCGCAAGGCGAAACTTCAGGAAGCGCATTCATGAACCAGCATAGTCCCGTGATCGCCGCGCCGGTCGCTGCCGAGCTCGCCGCCTTCGTCACCACCGCCAGGCCCTCTCCGGCCGCCAAGGCAGTGTGCCGGAACCTGATCTTCGACATTGCCGGCCTCGCGGTGGCGGCACGGGAGACCGACTATGTCGGCGCCGCGCTCGCCAGCGCGGTCGATGAAGGCCGCTGCACCGCGCTCGGCCATCAGCGCCGGCTGGGCATGTATGACGCCGCGCTCGTCAATGGCACCGCGGCGCACGGCGAGGACTATGACGACACCTTCGAAGGCGGCCCGGTGCATCCGGGCGCCGTGGTGGTGCCGGCGGTGCTCGCCGCGGCCGAGCAGCACGGACTCAGTGGTGAGGCGGTGATGCGCGGCATCGCCATCGGCGCCGAACTCATGTGCCGGCTCAGCCTCGTCGCGCCGCAGGCGACGCACAAGGCGGGCTTCCACCCGACCGCCATCTTCGGCGCGCCGGCGGCAACCGGCGCCGTTGCCTCCGCGCTCGGGCTCGATGTGGAGACGACGGTCCGGGCCTTCGGCATTGCCGGCAGCCTGGCTTCCGGCATCATCGAATATCTCGCCGACGGTTCCTCGACCAAGCGCCTGCATGCCGGTGCCAACGCCCAGGCCGGCCTGCGCGCCGTGCATCTGGCGCAGGCCGGCTTCACCGGGCCGCGCACCGTGTTCGAGGGCGCGCACGGCATGTTCAAGGCGTTCGCGCCGTCCAAGGCGCCGGACTTTGCCCAATTGCTCGATGGGCTCGGCACCCGCTGGGTGATCGAGGGCCTCGCTTTCAAGCCCTATGCCTGCGGGACCATGACCCAGCCCTTCGTCGATTGTGCGCTCAAGCTCGCCGCGAGCGGGGTTACGGCGGACGATATCGTCTCGATCACGTGCAAGGTCGGCGAAGGCACGGTACACCGGCTGTGGGCGCCGCTGGAAGAGAAGCACCGGCCGCCCAACGGCTATGCCGGCAAGTTCTCGACGCCCTATTGCATGGCGGTTGCCTTCATCGACGGCGCGGCTGGCCTCGGCCAGTTCACCGACGAACGCTCGCAGGACCCTGTGGTCCAGGCGCTGGCGGCGAAGGTCTCCTACGAGATCGACCCCAATGACGAATATCCGCGCAATTTCACCGGCCATCTCCAGGCCCGGTTGAACGATGGCTCGGTGCACGAGATCCGCCAGCCGCACATGCGCGGCGGCGCGCGCGAGCCGCTCTCCGAGAAGGAGCTCGCCGACAAGCTGGAGGCGAACCTGCGCTTCGGCGGGCTCGACGGGGCCGGCATCGTCGCGCTGCGCGCCGCGCTCGGTCGCATCGCTGATGGCGGGGCGATCGATCTTGCCGCGGCACGCGCATGAGCATCGCGGTGCCGGAAGCCCCGCAGTTCGGCGGGCGTGAGCTCGAGGGGCGGGTGGCGCTGGTCACCGGCGCCTCGCGCAATATTGGCCGCGCCATCGCGCTGACGCTGGCCGAGGGCGGCGCCTCGGTGATCGTCACGGGGCGGCGCGACCGGGCGGCGGTCGACGAGGTGGTCGGCGCCATCGAGGCGAAGGGTGGCCGGGCGATCGGCGTGCTCGGCGACCTCGTCAAGCCGGCCGATGTGGACGCCATCGTCGCCGCCGGCGTTGACGCCTTCGGCCGCCTCGACATCCTCGTCAACAATGCGGCGGTCCGTGGCGAAGCGCCGCTCGACGAACTCAGCTTCGAGCGTTGGCGCGAGGTGATGGCGCTGTCGCTCGACGCGCCCTTCGTCACGGTGAAGGCGGCGCTCGGTGCGCTCTCGCAGTCGGGCCAGGGCGCCATCGTCAATATAGGCGGGCTCACCGCCTATACCGGCGCCAGCCACCGGGTGCATGTGGTCGCGGCCAAGGCCGGTCTCGACGGCCTGACCAAGGCGCTTGCCCATGAGCTTGCGGAGCGCCAGATCACGGTGAACCTGGTCTCGCCCGGGCTGATCGAGACGGTGCGCGAAGGCGGCGGCCGGCCGCACCACCACGCCACCACGGCGAACCTCCTCGGCCGCCGCGGCACGCCGGAAGAGGTCGCCGCCATGGTGCGCTTCCTGGTCGGCCCGGCGGCACGCTACGTCACCGGCCAGACCGTGCACGTCAATGGCGGCGCCTATCTGCCGTGACGCCGACGCTACTCCGCGGCCTGCATGGGGCTCGGCGGACGCTGCGTGGCTCGGGGCGGCGGGCTCAAGGGCCGCGCGATGCGGGCCTGCACCGCGGCGAGACGCAGTTCGGCGGCGCGCCGGTCCGCTGAGCTCGCATGGCCGGCCTGGAGCGCCTTGGCTTCCTTCCTCCGCGCATGGAGGATGAACTCGGTGTAGCCGTTGGGCTGGGTGCGGCCATTGAGGATGAGGTCGCGGGCGGCCTTGAAGGCCGGGCCGTTGTAGCCCGGCGCCATCGGCCAGTAGGCCGGGTCGCCGGCGTTCTGCTGGTCCACCACCTTCGCCATGCGGCGCAGCGTCTCCTCGACCTGGGCTTCGCTGACAATGCCGTGGTGCAGCCAGTTGGCGACGTGCTGCGAGGAGATGCGCAGCGTCGCCCGGTCCTCCATCAGCCCGACATCGTGAATGTCCGGCACCTTGGAGCAGCCGACCCCCTGGTCGATCCAGCGCACCACATAGCCGAGGATGCCCTGGATGTTGTTGTCGAGCTCCTCCTGCACCGCCGCCGGCTCCCAATTGCCGCGGTCGAGCACCGGGATGGTCAACAGGTCGTGCCGGGAAGCCGGCGGGCGTGAGCGCAGCTCGGCCTGGCGGGCGAACACGTCGACCGCATGGTAGTGCAGCGCGTGCAGCGTCGCCGCGGTGGGGGACGGCACCCAGGCGGTGTTGGCGCCGGCCATGGGGTGGGCGATCTTCTGGGTCAGCATGTCGGCCATGCGGTCCGGCATCGCCCACATCCCCTTGCCGATCTGGCCATGGCCGTCGAGCCGGGCATTGAGCCCGGCATCGACGTTCATATCCTCATAGGCCTTGATCCAGGCCTGCGCCCGCATCTCGTTCTTGCGCACCATCGGACCCGCCTCCATCGAGGTGTGGATCTCGTCGCCGGTGCGGTCGAGGAAGCCGGTATTGATGAACACCACGCGCTCGCGGGCGGCGTGGATCGCCGCGGGGAGATTGGCGCTGGTGCGGCGCTCCTCGTCCATGATGCCGATCTTCAAGGTGCCGGGCGCCATGCCGAGCAGGCTTTCCACCCTCGCGAACAGTTCGACGGCGAAGCCGACCTCCTCGGGGCCGTGCATCTTCGGCTTGACGATATAGACCGAGCCGGTGCGGCTGTTGCGGATCGGGCCGGCGGCTTTCAGATCGTGCAGCGCGATCAGCGCGGTGACCGCGGCATCGAGCAAAGCTTCCGGGATCGGCTGGCCGCTCTCGTCCAGCACGGCGTCGGTCATCATGTGGTGGCCGACATTGCGCACCAGCAGCAGGCTGCGGCCGTGCAGCGTCAGGGTGCCGCCATCAGGGGCGGTATAGACGCGGTCCTGGGCCAGATGGCGCTCGACGCTCTTGCCGCCCTTGTCGAAGCTGGCGGAGAGGGTGCCCTTCATCAGGCCGAGCCAGTTGCGATAGACCGCGACCTTGTCCTCGGCATCGACGGCGGCGACGCTGTCCTCGCAATCGACGATGGTGGTGACCGCGGCCTCGATGACGATGTCGGCGACGCCGGCGGCGTCATCGGCGCCGATGCGGTGGGTGCGGTCGATGACGATCTCGACATGCAGGCCATGATTGACCAGCAGCACCGCGGACGGCGCCGCCTCCGAACCGCGATGCCCGGCAAAGCGCGAGGGATCCTTCAGCGTGGTGACGGCGCCATTCTTCAGGGCGACTTCAAGCGCGCCCTCCTTCACACGGTAGGCCGTGGCATCGGCGTGGCTGCCGCTCGCCAGCGGCGCCGCCTCGTCGAGGAAGGC
>JAQSWY010000005.1 GCA_029266425.1 Xanthobacteraceae bacterium | reverse complement strand
TCCGTGGACGCGGGAGATACGACCGCCGCCGGCCATGTAGAGCATGTCGCCCTGGCCGAGCAGCTGCTCGGCGCCCTGCTCGCCGAGGATGGTGCGGGAGTCGATCTTCGAGGTGACCTGGAAGGAAATGCGGGTCGGGAAATTCGCCTTGATGGTGCCGGTGATGACGTCCACGGAGGGGCGCTGCGTCGCCATGATCAGGTGGATGCCGGCGGCGCGGGCCATCTGCGCGAGGCGCTGGATCGCACCCTCGATGTCCTTGCCGGCGACCATCATCAGGTCGGCCATCTCGTCGACCACCACGACGATATAGGGCAGCGGCGCGAGGTCCATCTCCTCGCGCTCATAGACCGCTTCGCCGGTCTCCTTGTCGAAGCCGGTCTGCACGGTGCGCACGATGGCTTCGCCCTTGGCCTGCGCCTCGACGACGCGGGCGTTGAAGCCGTCGATGTTGCGCACGCCGACCTTAGACATCTTCTTGTAGCGCTCCTCCATCTCGCGCACCGCCCACTTCAAGGCGATGACCGCCTTCTTGGGGTCGGTGACGACCGGGGAGAGCAGATGCGGGATGCCGTCATAGACGGAAAGCTCCAGCATCTTCGGATCGACCATGATCAGCCGGCATTGGTCCGGGGTCATCCGGTAGAGCAGCGACAGGATCATCGTGTTGATGGCGACCGACTTGCCCGAGCCGGTGGTGCCGGCGACGAGCAGATGCGGCATGCGGGCGAGATCGACGATCACTGGCTCGCCGCCGATGGTCTTGCCGAGCGCGATGGCGAGCTTGTGCGCGGTCTCGCCGAAATCCTTGGCGGTGATGATCTCGCGCAGCAGTACCTTCTCGCGCTTCGGATTGGGCAGCTCGATACCGATCGCGTTCTTGCCGGGGATCACCGCGACGCGGGCGGAGATCGCGCTCATCGAGCGGGCGATGTCGTCGGCAAGGCCGATGACCCGGCTCGACTTGATGCCGGGGGCCGGCTCCAGCTCATAGAGCGTGACCACGGGGCCAGGGCGCGCATTGGTGATGGCGCCGCGCACGCCGAAATCGTCCAGCACGCCTTCGAGATCGCGGGCATTCTCCTGCAGCACGTCGTTCGGCAGCGCCGGACCTTTGACCGGCGGCGCCGCGGCGAGCAGGTCGACGGACGGATGCTGGTAGCGCCGGCGGGCTTCCTCCGCCTCCAGCCGCCCGCCCTTGATGGAGCGCAGCGGGGGACGCTTGCCCTTGGTGCGGGCCGGAGGAGGCGCCTCCTCGATCTCGTCCTCCTCGTACGCATCCTCCGCGGAGAAGATCGGCTCGACCTCGGGGAGCAGCATGGCATTGCTGCCGAAGCGCGGCTCGACCCGGTTGCCCCGCGCCGGAGCCACCGGCATGTCCTCGTCGTCGAGGCCGAATGCCTCGCGGATCGCCGCCATCACCCCGCCGCCCTCGCGGGCCTTGCCGCGGGCGGTCCAGAGCTGCGCCTTCAGGGCCAGGAAGCCGTGGGTCAGCGCGCCGAGCGAGAGCCCGCCGCGCGGCTCGTCCTCGTCATCATAGACCGGCGCGTCCTCGTCGATCTCCGGCTCTTCCTCGGGCACCGAGTTGAAGCCGAAACCGACCGCGACCGGCAGCGCTGCGAGCGCACCGGCCAGGCAGATCGTGCCGGTGATCAGATAGTCGAGCGCGATCAGCCAGTTGTTGCGGAATGCCTGCGGGATCGAGAGCACGCCCTCGCCCAGCACGCCGCCGAGCCCGCTCGGCAGCGGCCAGCCCGAAAGGCGCGGCAGGCAGGCGGCAAAGCCGGCGGCGAAGATCACCCCGAGCAGATAGGCGGCGAGGCGCAGCTTCTCGCGGCGCGGTCGGCGATGGGTGAGGATGAGCCAGCCCCACATCAGCACCGGCAGCACCGCGGCAAGCGCGGCGACGCCGAACAGCTGCATCATCAGGTCGGCGATGATGGCGCCGGGGCGGCCGAGCAGATTGAGCGGGTCGGCGGCGCTGGAGCGCGAGAGGCTCGGATCCTCCGCCGTCCAGCTCGCGAGCGCCACCAGCAATATGGTGGACACGGCGAGCACGCCGAGCCCGACGATCTCGGCAGTGCGGCGGCGCAGCAGCCGCTTCAGCTCCTCGGGCAGCAGGTCGATACGGGCGGCCGGGCGAGCCGGCATCATCGCATTGCGCGCACCACGCTCGCGGGGGCTGCGCTGGACATTGCCGCGATAGCTGTCCGCACCCATTGCCTGTGCCCGCATCGCATTGCCTCTCTGCGCGCCCATCGCCGTCCCCTCATCCCCGCTTCACGACAGGCCGGCGACGAGGCGCGTCAAGGCGTCCTCCGTCGTCGCGAGATCGTGGACCAGCGCCACCCTGAGATAGTTCACACCCGGATTCCGGCCCGCGGCATCGCTGCGGCAGAGATAGCCGCCCGGCACGGTGCGGATGCCCTCGCGTTGCCAGAGCCGCACCGCCGCCGCTTCGCCGCCGCCCACCGCGGAGACGTCGAGCCACAGGAAGAAGCCGCCATCGGGACGGGAATAGCCGAACCGCCCGGCGAGCAGCCGGTCGGCGAGATCGAACTTCGCCTTGTAGAGATCGCGGCTAGCGATCACGTGCGCCTCGTCGGCCAGCGCGGCGATGCCGACATGCTGGACCGGCTCCGGCACCTGCGGCGCGGCGACGTTGCGGAACTCGGCGAAGGCCTCCATGAAGGTGGCGTCGCCCGCGCACAAGCCGCAGCGCAGGCCCGGAAGGCTCGAGCGCTTCGACAGCGAGTTGAAGGCGACGACATTCGCGTAGTCCGGCCCGGCGACTTCGAGAATGCCGGTCGGCGGCTCGTCGCCGAGCCAGATCTCCGAATAGCACTCGTCGGAGAACACCATCACCTGATGGGCGCGGGCGAGCGCCACGAGGCGGGCGAGATAGTCCCTCGGCGCAATCGTGCCCTGCGGATTGGCCGGCGAGGCGAGATAGATCGCGACCGTCGCCTCCAGCAGCGCCGGCGTCAGCGCCTCGAGGTCGGGCAGCCAGCTGCCGCTCGCGGGCAGCGGCAGCGGCACGCTTTCGCAGCCGGCAGCCTCGGCCCCGGCGCCATAGGCGGCGTAGAACGGATTGGGCAGCAGCACCAGCGGTGCCTTCTGCTTCGCGGGTGACGCGAGGCGGCGGGCGAGGATGGCGGCGGCGAACAAGCCTTCGCGCGAGCCGTTGAGCACCAGCACCTCGCGCTCCGGATCGAGCGGGCGCGGCAGCGCATAGCGGCGCGCCATCCAGTCGGCGGCGGCCTTGCGGAAGGACGGCAGGCCCTTGCCGGCGGGGTAGCGGCCGAAGCCGGGGAGATTTGCCGCGAGCACGGCGCCGACGAAATCCGGCATGGCGTGCTGCGGCTCGCCGACGGCAAGGCTGAGCGCCGGCTTGGCGGGCGCGATGTCGCTGAGCAACTCGGCTAGGCGCACAAAAGGCGAGCGCGCCGCCGGTCCCGCATCGACGATGGACGGGCGGTCTGGGCTGGCAACGGGCACGGCCTTGGTCTCACTCAACGCGACGCTCACACTTTTCTCGCTGTAGCGACCTTAACCAGGCGGGGTAAAGGCGCCCTTAACCATGGGCCGGCAGGGAGCACCGGCAGGGCGGCGGAACCAAGGCGGTGGAGATCGCGTCCACAACGCCCGAGGGAGGCCGTCATCCCGGCTGGAGCCCGCAGGGCGGAGAGCCGGGATCGCGTGACATGGAAGAGCGTTTGCGCGATCCCGGATACGGCCTCACGGCCATTCCGGGATGACGACACGGAAGGGAGAACAAAAAGGCCCCGGTCTCGCGACCGGGCGAAGGCTCTCCACAAAACAAGAAGGCCCCGGTCTGTCGACCGGGGCGAAGGGTCTCCACAAAACAAGAAGGCCCCGGTCTGTCGACCGGGGCCTTGGAGCCTGGCCGCAGCGCCGGGGGGCGCTGCGACCCGGGAGGAAGATCAGGAGTGGTAGGCCCGCTCGCCGTGATCGGTGATGTCGAGGCCTTCGCGCTCGCGCTCCACCGACGGGCGCAGCCCGACGATGATGTCGACGATCTTGTAGAGGATCGCCGAGCCGACGCCCGACCACACCAGGGTGATGAGCACCGCCTTGGTCTGCGCCGTCACCTGGGTGGTCATGTCGTAGGCCGCGACCGCGCCGGCGGCGTAGTCATAGATGCCGGTGCCGCCGAGGTTGGGGTCGACCAGAATGCCGGTGGCGATGGCGCCGACGATGCCGCCCACGCAGTGCACACCGAACACGTCGAGCGCGTCGTCATAGCCGAGCGCGTTCTTGATGCTGGTACAGAAGACGAAGCAGACGATGCCGGCGATGAGGCCGAGGACCAGCGCGCCGATGATGCCCGAGAAGCCGGCCGCCGGGGTGACGGCGACGAGGCCCGCGACGGCGCCGGAGACCACGCCGAGCATGCTCGGCTTGCCCTTGGCGATCCACTCGATGAACATCCACGACAGCGCCGCGCCGCAGGTCGCGATGAAGGTGTTCATCATGGCGAGCACGGTGAGCGGAGCGGCTTCGAGATTGGAGCCGGCATTGAAGCCGAACCAGCCGACCCACAGCAGGGAGGCGCCGATCATGGTCATGGTCAGCGAGTGGGGCGGCATCAGCTCCTTACCGTAGCCGGTGCGCTTGCCGACCAGCAGGGCGCCGACGAGGCCGGCGATACCGGCATTGATGTGCACCACGGTACCGCCGGCGAAGTCGATCGCGCCGAGCGAGAAGATGTAGCCGGTGTCCGACATCACCGCGTCGAGGGCGGCCTGCGCGCTCTGCTTGGTGGCATCGTCGGTGGCCGCGGCAAGCGCCTTGGCAGCGGCATCAACCGCGTCCGGGCCGGCCCAGTACCACACCATGTGAGCCATCGGGAAATAGATGAAGGTGACCCAGAGCGGCACGAACAGCACCACCGCCGAGAACTTCACGCGCTCGGCGAAGGCGCCGACGATCAGCGCCGGGGTGATCATGGCGAAGGTCATCTGGAAGGCAACGAACACCAACTCGGGGATGGCGACGCCGACCGAGAAGGTGGCGCCCAGGGATTCCAGCCCGACGCCGTTGAGGAACGCCTTGGAGAAGCCGCCGATGAAGGGCGAGCCGCCGGTGAAGGCGAGCGAATAGCCGTAGAGCACCCAGATCACGCCGACGATGGAGACGGTGTAGAACACCTGCATCAGCACCGAGAGCATGTTCTTGCCGCGCACCAGGCCGCCATAGAACAGCGCGAGGCCAGGCACCGACATCATCAGCACCAGGATGGTGGAGACCATCATCCAAGTGGTGTCGCCCTTGTTGATCGTCGGGCCGGGGGCGGCGGCCGGCGCCGCCACCGCGGCGTCCTGGGCGTGGGCGGCGGCTGCCACCAGCGCCACGGCCGCCAGCACGGGCAGCCCCGCGCTTATCCATTTCTTCATCGTCATGGGTTGAATGCTCCGTCGCAATCGGGATGTCAGATCAAGGGCGCTGGTTCAGAGGGCGTCGACGTCGGTCTCGCCGGTGCGGATGCGCACGGCCTGATCGATCGAGTAGACGAAGATCTTGCCGTCGCCGATCTGGCCGGTCTTGGCGGCGGTCGAGATCGCCTCGATGACCTTCACAACCTGATCGGCGGCCACGGCCACCTCGATCTTGAGCTTCGGCAGGAAGCTCACGGCGTATTCGGCGCCGCGATAGATCTCGGTGTGCCCCTTCTGCCGGCCATATCCCTTGACCTCGGTAACGGTCAGTCCGTGCACCCCAATGCCGGTGAGCGCATCCCGGACTTCCTCAAGCTTGAAGGGCTTGATGATAGCCATGACGATTTTCATGGGTTCCTGTCCCCGCTTGCCCCGAGCCGAGATACGCCGGCGAGGGGTGTTTCATGTCGGACTCGGCCAGGCGGGTTTTCAGCGACCCTTCGGACAAGCCGGGACACGGAATTCAAGTCGCGTGCCAAGCGAGCGAACTGAAGCGTTTTCAACCGTCTGTGGGCCGCAGTGGTGGCTCGGATCATGGCACTTCGCCACAAACCCGCCACATCACGGCTCGTGCCGCTGCTTAATTATTCATCGCCCTACTGAAGTGGCGATCCCACAGACTATAATTTAATCAATTGCCTATACAATAGGCGAAGAGGTAATCGGGCGGATCAGACCCTCTTGCGCCACCGAGGCAACGAGGCGCCCGGCGCGGTCATAGATCAGCCCGCGCGCCAGTCCCCGGGCACCGCCGGCGAAGGGGCTGTCCTGGGCATAGAGAAGCCAGTCGTCGACCCGGAACGGCCGGTGCAGCCACAGCGCGTGGTCGAGGCTCGCGCCCTGGATGTTCTCGCCGAGCACGCTGTTGCCATGGGTGACCAGCGCGGTCTCCAGCAGGGTCATGTCAGAGGTGTAGGCCAGCACCGCGCGATGCAGCCCCGGCTCGTCGGGGAGCACGCCCGCGGCGCGGAACCAGATATATTGCACCGACCGGCGCGGCGGCGCGCCGCTGTAGTGACCGAGGCTGACCGGCCGCAATTCCACCGGCCGCGGCCGCGTCCAATAAGCCCGCACTTGCTCGGGCAATTTGCCGAGTATCTCCTCCGGCAGGGAGGCGACCGTCGTCAGTTCCTCGGGCGGCGGCACGTCCTCCGGGAGCGGGAGCTGGTGCTCGAAGCCTTCCTCGCGCTTGTGGAAGGAGGCCGACATCACGAAGATCGGCCGCCCGTGCTGGACCGCCACCACCCGCCGCGTGGTGAAGCTGCGCCCGTCCCGCACCCGCTCGGTCTCGTAGATGATCGGCGCCCTGGGATCGCCCGGCAGCAGGAAATAGGCGTGCATGGAATGGGCGTCGATGCCCTCCACCGTGCGCTGCGCCGCGACCAGCGCCTGCGCCAGCACCTGTCCGCCGAACACCCGCCCGACGTGGGTGCGCCAATCGGTCGGCGCGTTGCGGGCGCGGAACAGATTGAGATCCAGCGTCTCGAGATCAAGCAGGCTGACGAGTTCGGCGAGAGTGGACATGGGCGCTCCGGGAGCAGACGGCTGGCTCTACTCAAGCTCGGCCATAACCGGGCTTTTGTCTTGCTCAAGCTTAGCTACGGCATATGGTGCGGCCCCGACAATGGTACGAAGGGACGTCCCACATGCCGAAGAGCCTCGAGCGGCAGAATGCGGCGCGACAGGATGTGGCGCGGCAGGATGTGACGATCGCCGGCGGCGGCCTTGCCGGGCTGGCGCTGGCGCTGGCCTTGCGCCACGGGCTCGGGACCGATGCCCGCATCCTCGTCGCCGATCCGGCCTTCGGCCGTGCAAGTGAGGCTGGGGACCTGCGCGCATCCGCAATCGCCGCGGGAGCAAGGCACCTTTTGGAAGCGCTTGGCGTGTGGGATCGCGTGGCCGAGGAAGCCGAGCCGATCCGATCCATGGAGATCACCGACAGCAAGCTCGCCGACGCTGCGCGCCCGGTCTTCCTGACCTTCGACGGCGATGTCGCGCCGGGCGAAGCCTTCGCCCATATGGTGCCGAACGCCGCGCTGCAGGACGCGCTGACCGATGGTGCCCGCGCTGCCGGCATCACCCTGCTGGCCGCGGGAATCGCCGATTTCAGGGCGGATGGGCCGGGCATCGCGCTCACCGCCGCGGACGGGACGGCGTTCGCCGCCAGCCTGCTCTGCGCCTGCGACGGCGCCCGTTCCAGGCTACGCGAGCGCGCCGGCATCAGCACCGTCGGCTGGACCTATGACCAGTCCGCCATCGTCTGCACGGTCGGTCACGAGCGCGACCATGAGGGCAAGGCGGTGGAACATTTCCTGCCCGCCGGCCCGTTCGCCTTGCTGCCCTTGAAGGGCCGGCGCACCTCGATCGTCTGGACCGAGGCGTCCGGGACCACCGAGCGCCTGCTCGCAATGCCGCCGGCCTTGTTCCATGACGAGCTGGAGCGTCGCTTCGGGCTTCAGCTCGGCGCGCTCGACGTGCTCGACAAGCCCCGCGCCTTCCCGCTCGGCTTCCAGATGGCGCGGCGCTTCGTCACCGAGCGGCTGGCGCTGGTGGGCGATGCGGCGCACGCGATCCACCCGATCGCCGGCCAGGGGCTGAACATGGGGCTGCGCGACGTCGCCGCGCTCACCGAGGCGGTGACCGACGCCGCCCGGCTGGGCCTCGACATCGGCGGACCCGAGGTGCTGGAGCGCTACCAGCGCTGGCGCCGCTTCGACACGCTGGCCATGGGCATGGCGACCGACGGCCTCAACCGGCTGTTCTCCAACCGCTCCGACGTGCTGCGATTGATGCGCGATGTCGGGCTCGGCCTGGTGGAACGGGTGCCGCGCCTGAAGGACGTCTTCATCCGCGATGCCGCCGGCCTCACCGGCGCGGTGCCGAAGCTGATGCGCGGCGAGGCTCTATAGATCCTCACAGGCCGTCACCCGGCCGGAGGCGTAGCCGCAGGGCCGGGATCGCGTGACGTCCTGCGCATAACCTTCCCGCGATCCGATCGGCCTGCGGCCGTCCGGGATGACGGGAGCGTTACCGCCTCGCGACTTCGCTCTCGTCGAGCGGGCGCGCCTCGTCGGGGAGCATGATCGGGATGCCGTCGCGGATCGGATAGGCGAGCCGCGCGCTGCGCGAGATCAGCTCCTGCTTCTCCCGGTCGTATTCCAGCGTGCCCTTGGTCACCGGGCAGACCAGGAGCTCGAGCAGCTTAGGGTCGAGCGCGTGGCCGGCATGGGCAGGCGTGACGGTGGTTTCGGTGTTCATGACGATTCCGAAATGAGATAGGGCGAAGAGGGATTTAGCCGCCTGACATTCGCACCGGCCCATGTCAGAAGAAAGTCATCTCCTGCTTACCCGGTGTCATGGACCCGTCGCTCGACCTTGCTCCCGGACCCCGCCTGAACGGTGAAACCGTGCAGCAATGGGCGTTTCGCCGCCTGCGCCGCACCGTCATGTCCGGCCGCTTCCCACCGGGACGGGCGGTCACCATACGCGGCCTCGCGGAAGCGCTCGGCACCTCGCCGACCCCGGTGCGCGAGGCGCTGCGCCGCCTCGTCGCCGAGCGCGCGCTGGTGCTGCTCGACAATCGCCGGGTCCGCGTGCCGGAGATGACGGCGCGGCGCTTCGAGGACCTGGTGGCGGTGCGCACGCTGCTGGAGACCGAGGCCGCGGCGCGGGCCCTGCCATTTGCCGACGCCGCCTTCCTCGACCGGCTGGCGAGGCTCAACCGCGCCTCCGACGATGCGGTCGCCGCCGGCGACCTCGAGGCGATCATCGAGACCAATCTCGCCTTCCACGCCGCGCTCTATGGCGCGCCGGCCGACAATGTGCTGCTGCCGCTGATCGAATCGGTCTGGCTGCAGATCGGCCCGTTCATGCGCATGGCGCTGGCGGATCTCCACCGCAGCTACCCGGTCGACCGCCACGCCGAAGCGCTCGAGGCGCTCGCCGCCGGCGACGAGAAGGCGCTGCGCCGCGCCATCGAGGCCGACATACGCGACGGCATTGGCCATTTGCTGGCGCAGTTGCGGTGAGCCGCACCAATTGATGCGTCATCCCCGGGGATCCACGACCGTGACACAAGGGAGCAAGCGTGGATGGCCGGGACAAGCCCGGCCATGACGTCGGAAGGGTCGCGATCTAGCCCACCGCCCTCAACGCCGGCGCCCCCCGCCGCCGCTCGGCGGCGAGCCGGGCTTCCGCGCCGAACGCCGTGAACAGCGCAGTCGAAAGCCGGTCCTGCCAGAACCGCCATTCCGGATGCCACTGCACCGCCATGGCGAAGCTGGGTGCGTCCTTCACCCGGAACGCCTCGATCAACCCGTCATCCGCCCGCGCCTCGACGATGGCGCGATCATTGAGGCGATTGATGCCCTGCCCATGCAGCGAGTTCACGCTCCAGCGCTCCGTGCCGGCAAGCCCGGCCAGAAGGCCGCCGGGCGTGAGCGAGACCTCATGCGCCGGGCCGTACTGCTCGTCGATCGAACGCGTCGCGTCCTCGCGATGGTCGAAATGCCCCGGCTGCTCGTACACCTTCTGGTGCAGGCTGCCGCCGAGCGCGACGTTCATCTCCTGGAAGCCACGGCACACGCCGAGGATCGGCACGCCGCGCTCGATGGCGGCCCGGATCAGCGGCAGCGAGAGCTCGTCGCGATGCGGATCGGAGGGCAGCGGCGGGTCATAGGCGGCGGCACCATAATGCGCCGGCGCTACGTTCGACGGGCTGCCGGGCAGGAAGATGGCGTCGACCAGCTCGAAGAGCTCCTCCAACACCAGCCGCTCCGGCGCCATGGCGCCGTCCACCGCCGACATCTGCGCGGGGAGCAGGATGGGGAGCGCCTGCGCGCCCCGCGCCACCGCATATAGATACTTCTCGGTCACGCCATGGATGACATGGCCGCCGCTTGCCTTGACGTCGCTGACGACGCCGATCACTGGACGCATCATGGTGCCCTTGCACGGTTTCACGCCGATGTGGCCCCACAACACATGACTGTTAAATGAATGAGGCCAGACGCATGGCAGCCAGGCGATCGGCGGCACCGGACGGCAGTTCGGAGCCGTCGCCCGGCTTGCCGTCACCCGTCGCCCCCGGCTAGAACCGCACGCATGTCCGACATCGCTCCCCTCTCCCGAGACGCCCTCCTTGCTCGCCTCGCCGAGCTCGGCATCGAGGCCACCACCGTCGACCATCCACCGCTGTTCACGGTGGAGGATTCGCAGACGCTGCGCGGCGATATCCCCGGCGGGCACACCAAGAACCTGTTCCTCAAGGACAAGAAGGGCAGGATCTTCCTGGTCGTGGTCGAGGAGGAGACCCGCGTCGACCTCAAGTCGCTGCACATTCCGCTCGGCGCGTCGAGCCGGCTTTCCTTCGGCAGCGCCGAGCTGCTGGAGGAGGTGATGGGGGTGAAGCCCGGCGCGGTCACCGCCTTCGGTCCGGTCAATGACACCGGCGGGCGCGTGACCGTGGTGCTCGACGCCGAGCTGATGCGCGAGGAGTTCGTCAACTGCCATCCGCTGGTGAATACCTCCACCACCACGCTGCGCAGCTCCGACCTTCTGCGTTTCCTGCGTTCGACCGGTCACGAGCCGCTGGTGATGGAGATTCCCCGCCGCGCGGACGTGCCGGAACCGGCCGGCGAGGCGTGAGACTGTTGCATTCGCACCGCGACGGACCATCTTAGGCGCGAATGCGCGGTAGAGAATTCCGAGGAAAAACCATGCTGCTGAACCAGCCCGCCACCCCGGGCGATGCCTCGCCCGCCGCCGACGATGTGGTGATCGACACCACGACCCGCACCTTCATGAAGGATGTGGTCGAGGAATCCCGCAAGCGCCCGGTGCTGGTCGACTTCTGGGCCCCCTGGTGCGGCCCCTGCAAGACCCTCACCCCGGTCATCGAGAAGGTGGTGCGCGCCGCCAAGGGCAAGGTGCGCCTCGCCAAGATGAACACCGACGAGCACCCGGCCGTCGCCCAGCAGCTCGGCATCCAGTCGCTGCCGACCGTCTATGCCTTCGTCAACGGGCAGCCGGTCGACGGCTTCACGGGCGCCCAGCCTGAGAGTCAGGTGCAGGCGCTGGTCGACCGCCTCGCGGGCGGCGCGGCGGCCGGTCCCGATCTCAAGGAATTGCTGGAGAGCGGCGAAGCCGCGCTGGCCGAGGGTGATGCCGCCGGCGCGATCGAAGTGTTCGCCCATGTGCTCGGCGAGGAGCCTTCGAACGTCAAGGCGATAGCCGGCATCGCCCGTGCCCAGCTCGCCGCCGGCTCGCTCGAACAGGCCAAGGCGACGCTCGCCACCGTTCCCGAGAGCGCGGCGGGCGATGCTGCGGTTGCCGCCGCCCGCGCCGCCATCGAGCTCGAGGAGGCCGCGGCTTCGCTCGGCGATGTCGGCGAGCTGCAGGCGAAGGTCGCTGCCAATCCGCTCGACCATCAGGCCCGTTTCGATCTCGCTCTGGCTCTGAATGCCCACGGCAAGCGCGAGGAGGCGATCGACGAACTGCTCGCCATCGTGAGGAAGGACCGCGCCTGGAACGACGACGGCGCCCGCAAGCAGCTGGTGCAGTTCTTCGAGGCCTGGGGCCCGACCGACGAATTCACCCTGCTCGGCCGCCGTCGGCTGTCCTCCATCCTGTTCGCGTAAGAGCCGATAAAGCGAACCTCATCCTGAGGTGCGAGCCCACGGGTCTTGCCTTTGGCAAGCCCGAGGACAGGCTCCGCGCCTCGAAGGGTGCTCAAGCAGAAGACGGCCATCGGGGAGGAGCATCCTTCGAGGCCCGGCTCTGCCCGGCACCTCAGGATGAGGTCGCAGATGTGGGGCCACGCCCCGAACCGCACCATTTAACAACGCGCTGTTCGTCAGCGTATCCTGCGTCCAGCAACAGGCCCCGGGGGAACGCCGATGCCGATCAACCGCCCGTATCGCGGGCCCGACGAGCTGCCGGCGCTCATTCCGCTGTTCCCGCTCGACGGCGCGTTGCTGCTGCCGCGCTGCCAATTGCCGCTCAACATCTTCGAACCGCGCTACCTCGCCATGGTGGACGACGCGCTGAAGGGCGAGCGACTGGTCGGCATGGTGCAGCCGGACCCCGACGCCAACACGGTTGCGGTGCCCTCGCTCGCGGATGTCGGCTGCGTCGGCCGCATCACCGAGGTCGCCGAGAGCGGCGACGGTCGCTATCTGATGAATCTCACCGGGGTCGCCCGCTTCCGCATCGTGCGCGAGCTCGGTGTGCTCACCCCTTATCGCCAGGCGCAGGTGGTCTATGCCTTCGCCGACGACTTCGTCCCCAACACCGGCGCCGACGCCGTGGACCGCACGGGCCTGTTGCGCACCTTTGCCGAGTATTTGAAGGCGAGGAATCTCGAAGCCGACTGGGAGAGCGTCAACGAGGCGCCCAACGAGGCGCTGGTGAACGGACTCTCCATGATGGCGCCGTTCGGCCCGCGCGAGAAACAGGCGCTGCTGGAAGCCGCGGACCTGAAGACCCGCGCCGAGATCCTGGTCGCGGTGACCGAGATGGCGCTCGCCCGCACCACCGGCGAGGGTGAGGGGCCCCTGCAGTAGGCTGCTCTTCTTGCCTCTTCCCGCTGAACTCGGCTGTTGCCGAGTTCAGTTTTCCAGGGGTCAAAGTCGGATACATCCGACTTTGACGGGAGAGGTGGCCCGCGCAGCGGGTCGGTGAGGGGAAATACGATTGCGGAGCCTCCCCTCACCCCAACCCTCTCCCCGTGGGGGAGAGGGAGTGCGGCCGTCCGGGAGACGACTGACCTCTCTTCTACTCCGCCGCCATCGGCCGCGGCGGCAGGTGCGGCACGGCGTGCGGCTTGGGCGCCGCCTCGCCGGACGCCGCCAGATACTCCACCGGCTCGTCGCGGGCGCCGACGAAGCGGCCGAGCAGCCAGCTGAGGAAGCGCCGAACATCGTCCATCAGCGTGAACACCGCCGGCACGAAGACCAGCGACAGCACGGTCGAGGCGAGCAGGCCGCCGATCACTGCGATCGCCATCGGCGCGCGGAAGGCGGCACCCTCGCCGAGGCCGACGGCGGAGGGCAGCATGCCTGCCGCCATGGCGATGGTGGTCATCACGATCGGCTGCGCCCGCTTGTGCCCGGCCTCCATGAGCGCGGTGGTGCGATCCTCGCCGGCCTTCATCGCCTCGATGGCGAAATCGACCAGCAGGATGGCGTTCTTGGTCACGATGCCCATCAGCATCAGGAAGCCGATCACCACCGGCAGGGTCATCGCATTGTTGGTGAGCAGCAGCGCCACGAAGGCGCCGCCCACCGAGAGCGGCAGCGCGACCAGGATGGTGATGGGTTGCAGCACGTCGGCGAACAGCAGCACCAGCACCGCCAGCACCAGCATGATGCCGGCACCCATCGCGGTGGCGAAGCCGCCGAACACCTCGGCCATGATCTCGGCGTCGCCGCTCTCCTTGAGCACCACGCCGGTCGGCAGGTTCTTCGCCCCGGGCAGCGCATAGACCTCGGCCAGCGCCTCGCCCAGTTGGGTGTTCCCGACAAGGTCGGCCTCGATGGCGACCCGGCGCGCGCGGTCATAGCGGTCGAGGCTCGACGGGCCGACGCCGAAATTGAGATCGGCCACCGAAGAGAGCGGCACCGAGGCGCCCGACGCGGTGCGCACCTTCAGCGTCTCGAAGGTGGACATGTCGGCGCGCGCACCCTCGTCGAGTTGCACCCGGATCGGCACCTGGCGGTCGCCGGCGGAGAATTTGGCGAGGTTCTGCGAGACGTCGCCGATGGTGGCGATGCGCACCGTCTCGGCGATGTCGGCGACCGAGACGCCGAGCTCGGCGGCTTCCGCCAGCTTCGGCACCACGCGCAGCTCCGGACGCTCCAGCGCCGCGGAGGTGACGACATTGGTGAGGCCCTTCACCTTGGCCCGCACCTCGCGCTCGAGCTCGAGCGCGGTCTTCTCGACGACGGCACCGTCGGAACCGGAGAGGATCACGGTGAATTCGCGCCCGCCGGGGCCGGCGCCGCCGCTAGCGCCGAAATTGAAGCGCAGATCCGGCACCTGCGCGATCTGATCGCGCATCCGGATCTCGAATTCCTTCTGCGTCGCCTTGCGCTCGGCACGCGGCACCAGATTGATGACCAGCGTCGCCTTGCGCACCTCGCCGGCCATCAGCGGCCCGCCGCCGGCGACGCCAGTGCCGGCGGTGGCGAACACGCTCGCGACTTCCGGCTGCTCCTTCAGCGTGCGCGAGACGCGGTCGACCACGTCCTGCGTCGAGCCGATCGTCGAGCCCGGCGCCAATTCCAGCGCCAGCACCGAGCGCGAGACGTCGGCATTGGGGATGAAGCCGCTCGGCAGCAGCGTCGACAGATACATCGAGCCGATGAACAGGCCGATGCCGCCCGCAATGGTGATCCAGCGATGCCGGATCGAGGAGCGCAGCAGCCTCGTATAGCCGCGCATGACGAGGCCGTCCTTGACCTCGTCATGGCCATGCTCGCGCAGGAAATATGCTGCCAGCATCGGGGTCAGCAGGCGCGCCACCAGGAGCGAGAACAGCACCGCGACCGCGACGGTGATACCGAACTGCTTGAAATATTGTCCGGCAATGCCGCCCATGAAGGAGACCGGCATGAACACCGCGACGATGGTCAGCGTCGTCGCCACCACCGCAAGGCCGATCTCGTCCGCCGCCTCGATGGCGGCGCGATAGGCGGATTTGCCCATGCGCATGTGGCGCACGATGTTCTCGATCTCGACGATGGCGTCGTCGACCAGGATGCCGGTCACCAGCGTCACCGCGAGCAGGCTCACACCGTTCAGCGAGAAGCCGAGCATATCCATCACCCAGAAGGTGGGCAGGATGGAGAGCGGGATCGCCAGCGCCGAGACGATGGTGGCGCGCCAGTCGCGCAGGAACAGGAACACCACGATCACGGCGAGGATGGCGCCCTCGACCAGCGTGTGCATCGCCGACTGATAGTCGGCGTGGGTGTATTTCACCGTCGAATCGATCAGCGTGATCGTGACGTCGGGATGCCGCTGCTCGAGCTTGCGCAGCTCGGCTTCGGCATTGTCCGCCACCACCACGTCGGAAAAGCCCTTGGCGCGGTAGATGCCGAACGCCACCACCGGCTTGCCATCGAGGCGCGCGAAGATACGCGGCTCGGCGGCGCCGTCGATGACGGTGGCGAGGTCGGCGAGCCGCACCTGGCGCCCGGCGCTGGTGCCGGTCCCCGGCAGCGCGATGCGGGTCTCGGCTAGGTCGGCGACGGTCAGCGCCCCGCCGAGCGTGCGCACCGACTGCTCCTGCGTGCCGATCTCGCCCCGCCCGCCGGCAAGGTCGACATTGGTGGCGGCGAGCTGGCGGTTGATATCCGCTGCGGTGATGCCGAGCGCGGCGAGCTTGTCGGGGTCGAGCGCGATGCGGATTTCGCGGTCGACGCCGCCCTCGCGCTTGACCTGCGCGACGCCGCGCACGCCCTGCAGCGCGCGGATCACGGTGTCGTCCACGAACCAGGACAGCTCCTCCGGCGACATGGTCGGCGCCGAGGCGGCATAGGTGACGATCGACATCCCCTCGACATCGACGCGCTGGATCAGCGGCTCCTCGATGCCTTGCGGCAGCTCGGAGCGGATCTTGGTCACCGCGTCGCGCACATCGTTCACGGCGCGGTCGACCTGCGTCTCCAACTGGAACTCGATGGTGGTGATCGAGGTGCCTTCGGAGATCGACGAGGTGATGTGCTTCACCCCCTGCACGCCGGCGACCGTGGTCTCGACGCGCTTGGTCACCTGCGTCTCCAGCTCGCTCGGCGCGGCGCCGGGCTGGTTGACGGTGATCATGACGATCGGCACGTCGATGTTCGGCATGCGGGTGATCGGCAGCTTGTCGAAGGTGAACAGACCGAGCGCGGTCAGCACCACGAACAGCACGATCGAAGGTATGGGTTTGCGGATAGCCCAGGCGGAGATGTTGAGCGCCATGGATCAGGCCCCGGGAGCAGCTTTGAGCGGCACCGGGGTCACCCGGTCGCCGTCGCGCAGGAAGCCGGCGGCACGGGCGACGACGCTCTCGCCTTCCTGGACGCCTCCGGTGATCTCGATGAAGCCCTCGCCCTTGAGCCCGGTCTTCACATTGCGCTGGCGCACCGTCTCGCCTTCGACGACAAGCACGAAGGCGCCCTGGTCGCCGAACTGCACGGCCGACTGCGGCAGCGCAACGCCCTCGCGCCGCGCGATCTCGATCACGCCGCGCCCATAGGCCCCCGGGCGCAAATCCTTGTCGTCCGGCAGGGCGACGGCGACCCGGGCGAGCCGGGTGGCGGGATCGACCTTGGCGCCGACGAGGCGGACGGTGCCCGCCACCGGCGTCTCGAAGCCGGCGGGCGTCACCTCGACCCCGAGACCAGGGGCGATGCGCGGCAGCGCGGATTCCGGCACGTCGGCATCGAGATCGATGGCGCCGTCCTTCACGATGCGGAACAGCGGCTCGGTGTTGGCCGACAGCACGATGGCGCCCAGCCGCGCCGCGCGGGCGGAGACGATGCCGGCCTCCGGCGCCTTGATGTCGGTGCGGGCGATGCGCACCTCGATCTCGGCGCGGGCGGCGGCGATCTGCTTGACCTCGGCTTCCGCGGCAACCACCGACTCCTCGGCGGCGACCACCTGGGCGGCGGTCACCTTCACCGCGCGCTCGCGCTGGTCCAGCACCTCCTGCGAGGTGGCGCCGGTCTTGCGCAGCGTGCGGGCGCGCTCGACCGAGGCCTCGGCCTCGACCTGCTGCGCCCTGGCCTGCTCCAGCGCCGCCTTCTGCTGGGCGATGGCCGCAGTCGCCTTGGCGGCGTTGGCGGCGTTCTGCGCCAGCAGCGTGTTGAGCATGTCCCGCGACAGCCGGGCCAGCACCTGGCCCTTGGCGACGCGATCGCCCTCGTCGACGAAGATCTCGACGATGCGGAAGCCGTCGATTTCCGGGCCAACCATGATCTCCTCGCGGGCGACGAGCGTGCCGGTCACCGGCAGGCGCTCGGCCACCGTGCGCCGGGCCGCCGGCACCACCGAGACGGAAACGCCGCGCGCGCGCTCGGGCTCGACCGTCGCCGTCGCCTGCGCGGGCTCGGAGACGCCGAGCCCGGCCGGCAGCCGGTCGCGGAACACATAGGCGCCGGCGCCGCCAACAACGACAATGGCAGCGAGCGTGAAGACGACCCGACGGGCGCTCATGATTCGATATCCGTGGACTCGGTATTCCTAGGCGCCGATTGCGGCGCAAGCATGCGGGTGAGCAGCACGCCGAGCCCGGGCAGGGCATCGACCAGCGCGCCGGGCGGTTCGAGATTCTTGCGGATCTGCAGCCCGTCGCCGATCGAATTGATCATCAGCAACACGCTGTCGAGATCGAGGTTGCGGGCGATCTCGCCGCGCTCCTGGCCCTTGACCAAGGCGCGGCGCATGGCGGTATTCATCTCCGCCTCCACATCCTCGAACATGGTCTTGAGCTTGTCATTGCGGGCCGCTTCCGCGGCGACCTCGGGGCCGAGGTCGGCGCACAGGAACGGCAACTCGCCAGAGAACAGCTTGCGGCCCATCTCCAGCAACCCGCCGACGAAGGACGGCGCCTGGTCGAGCTCCTCGAACAGGGCGACGCGGGCGCTCCTCTCCTCCTCGACGATGGCGATGATGATGGATTCCTTGGAGGGGAAATAGCGATAGAGCGCCCCGGGGCTCATCTCCGCCGCGGCGCAGATCTGGTGCATCGAGGTCGAATGGAAGCCGTTGCGGGTGAAGCACTGGGCGGCGGCATCAAGCACGCGGCGGCGCGGGCTCGGGCGATCGGCCTTGGCTGGCGCCTCGCGGCGGGTCTCGGCGATCTCGGCAATGGCGCTCAATCGTCCATCCTCATGCGCGCTCCGGAAAGCGGAGCGAACGTTCGTTCGCATTACGCATGGGATGTGGCGGAATCAAGAGCGAACGTTCGTTCGCATCGGAAATACCGTCATCCCGAAGTGGATGTCAGGCCATATTAGGGATGGCGAAAACGCTTTGACCTTCCCGCGATCCCCGCGCCACTTCCCTCTCCCGCTTGCGGGGGAGGGCGGCCCGCCACAGGCGGGTCGGGGGGGAAAATGACAAGCACGGGCGGATCGGCCCCTCCCCCTCCCCAACCCTCCCCGCAAGCGGGAGAGGAGGGAGGCAGTTACCTCGCCTCAGGTCCCCGGCTGGCCCTGAGCCCCACGAGGCGCGGGGCGAATTCCTTCACCACGCGATCATAGACGCTGCGCTTGAAGGGAATGATGAGCGACGGAGCGTTCTCCAGCCGCTCCCAGCGCCAGGCGGTGAATTCCGGCTTGTGGTGCCCGCCGCCGGGCTGCGCGACATTGATCTCGCTGTCGTCGCCGGTGAAGCGCAACGCGATCCATTTCTGGGTCTGGCCGCGATATCTGCCCTTCCACGCCTCCTTGGCAATCGGTTGCGGCAGGTCATAGGCGAACCATTCGCCGGCCTCGGCGATCGGGGTGGTCGAGCGCACATTGGTCTCCTCAAAGAGCTCGCGCACCGCGGCTTCCATGGGGGTCTCGCCCTCGTCGATGCCGCCCTGCGGCATCTGCCAGCTGTGGGTGGCATCGACATGCTCCGGCCCGCCGATGCGCTGGCCCATGAAGACGAGGCCGTCGCGATTGACCAGCACCACGCCGACGCACGGGCGATAGGGCAGCTCTTCGAACGGCGTCTTTTCGCGCGGCATGGTGCAGCCCTCGGGAAGGAGGCGAACTCGGAAGACCAGAATCTAGGGCAGGAAAATGAAGCAGCGACGGCAGTGCTGCCGTCAGCGCACCACCGCGGGCGCGGTGTCCATGCTGGCGGCGGCCGGCATGATGCCGCCCGTCGGCGCATCGTCGTCATCGGCATCCGGACCGAGCAGGATGGTCTCGCGCCTGCCGGTCTTGCCGTCGATGATGGTGATGCTGTGCTGCTGGATGGCGACGGGCGCGCTCGCCAAAGGTTCGTCGCGCACTTCCTGGCGCAGCACCGGAGCATCGGCCGACACGGCCGCCGCCGCAGGCGAAGTGAAGTCGATCGCCACCGGCGCCTCGGCAGGGCTGGCGCCGCGCAGATAATACCAGCCGATCCCACCGGCGAGGATGGCAAAGGCGGTCAGGCCGAACACCGCCAGAGCGGCATGGTTGCAGGCACGATCGTGCTCGGCGGTGTCAAGGCCGAGCGGAGCGTCAAGCTCGTTCATTGCGAACGTTTTCCATGCGAATCGACGCCGAACGTATGGCGCCGGACCAAGGCAGGATCGGGGCAGAGCAAACCGGCAACCGATCCATCGACAAAAAAGGCCCCGCCAGTGTTGCGGCGGGGCCTCACATTGCTACGCGCAATCCCTTAGTTGGGGACGGCGGCCTTGGGGTCGGCCGGGAAGGCCGCGTTCTTCTGCACCCCGTGCATCAGGTCGATCGCCAGCTTGAGCTGGGTATCGTCCTTCGGATCCGGCGGGACATAGGCCGGCGAGCCGGTCTTCTCGTCCTCGCCATTCTTCAGGTGGCCCTTCAGCGAAGCCTCGCCGCGCGTAGTATCGACGCCGGCGGCCTCCGCCTTCTCCTTCACGTCGGCCGGCACATCCTGCACCAGGTCGATGTCGGGCTGGATGCCCTTGGCCTGGATCGAGCGGCCCGACGGCGTGTAGTAGCGCGCCGTGGTCAGCTTGATCGCCGCGTTGCCGGAGACCGGGATCACGGTCTGCACCGAGCCCTTGCCGAACGAGAGCGAGCCGAGAACGGTCGCCCGCTTGTGGTCCTGCAGCGCGCCGGCGACGATCTCGGACGCCGAGGCCGAGCCGCCATTGACCAGCACAATCACCGGCTTGCCCTTGGCGAGATCGCCAGGACGGGCGTTGCGGCGCTCGGTCTCGTCGGCATTGCGGCCGCGGGTCGAGACGATCTCGCCGCGATCGAGGAAGGTGTCGGACACCTCCACCGCCTGGTCGAGCAATCCGCCCGGATTGTTGCGCAGGTCGACGATGTAGCCCTTCAGCTTGTCCTCGCCGATCTGCTTGGTCAGCGCCTCGATCTGCTCCTTCAGGCTCTCGGAGGTCTGCTCGGAGAAGGAGGTGATGCGGATATAGGCGATGTCCTCGCCCTCGACGCGGCCGCGCACCGACTTGATGTTGATGATGTCGCGCACCAGCGTCAGTTCGATCGGCTTGTCCGCACCCTTGCGGATGATGGTCAGCTTGATCGGCGTGGAGACCGCTCCGCGCATCTTCTCCACCGCCTCGGAGAGCGACAGGCCCTTCACCTCCGTGTCGTCGAGCTTGGAGATCAGGTCGCCGGCCTGCACGCCGGCCTTGGCCGCCGGGGTATCGTCGATCGGCGAGACCACCTTGACGAGGCCGTCTTCCATCGTGACCTCGATGCCGAGCCCCCCGAACTGGCCGCGGGTCTGCACCTGCATGTCGCGGAAATTCTTCGCGTCCATATAGGTGGAGTGCGGATCGAGCGAGGAGAGCATGCCGTTGATGGCCGCCTCGATCAGCTTGGAATCTTCCGGCTTCTCGACATAGTCCGCTCGCACCCGTTCGAAGATATCCCCGAACAGGTTGAGCTGCCGATAGGTATCGGAGGCAGCTGCCATGGCCGCGCCGGGTTCCAGGATCAGCCGCGGTTGGGAGGCACCGACGGCGATCAAGGCGCCGGCCGCCGCGCCCATGAGAAATAATGTCGTCTTACGCATCATCCGCGTACCTTCTCGCTCTCGCTCGTCGCCCACCAAGGCGTTGGGTCTATCGAATCGCCGTCTTTGCGGAATTCGACATAGAGAATGGGTTGGGCGGTTCCGAGGCCGACCGAGGATGCCAGGCGCGGTCCTTGCCCCATGACCGCCACCGGCTCGCCCGACAGCACGAACTGTCCCAGTTCCACTGTTATCTTATCCATTCCCGCCAAAAGAATATGGTATCCGCCGCCGGCATTGATGATCAATAGTTGGCCATAGGACCGGAACGGCCCGGCATAGACCACCCAGCCGTCGCTCGGCGCCGCCACCTGCGCCTCCGGACGGGTGCCGAAGGTGACGCCCTTCTCCTGCCCGCCAAAGCCGTCCGAGGTGCCGAACGCCTTCACGATGGCGCCGCCTGCCGGCGGGTTCAGCGTACCGCGGGCATCGGCGAAGGCGACGCTCGGCGACAAGCGTCCCGGGTCCTGAAGCGCCGCCAATCTGCCCCCCGGACCTTGCTGCGGCTTGTTCTCCGCCGCTTTCGCGGCATCTGCGGCGCGTTTGGCGGCGGCGATCTCGGTCTCCATGCGGGCCAGCAACTCGCGCACATTGCTCGCTTCGGCGGCCAGCGCCTCGGCCCGCTGCTGCTCGGTCTTGAGCGCCACCTCGCCGTCGTCGAGATTCTTCTGGCGCTGCTCGACGAGCGCGGACAGGCGGCGCCGCTCCTCGCCCATGGAGCCCTTCAATTCTGCGAGAGCATCGCGCTCGGCGGCACCTTGCTTGCGCACCCGGTCGAGCGCGGCGAGATCATTGACCAGAACCTCGGTCTCCTGCCTCAACTCTGGCAGCACGGCACCGAGCACCATGGCCGAGCGCACCGAATCGAGTGCGTCGTCAGGCCGCACCAGCAGCGCCGGCGGCGGAGCGCGCCCGAGCCGGGCAAGGCCGCCCAGCACCTCGGCCAATACGCCGCGCCGGCTGTCGAGCGAACGCCGGATCTCGGTCTCCTGCCGGGTCAGATCGACGAGGCGGGCCTCGCTGTCATTCTGCTTCTGCTCGACCGCGCGGATGCGGCCGGCGGTGTCGAGGAGCGCCGCGGCCAGCCGCGCCCGGTCGTCCTTGATCGCCGCGATCTCGGCTTTGAGCCGTTCCTGCTCGGCGGCGCTGCCCTTCATCTGCTCGTCGATCTGGTCGATGCGCTGCTTCTGCTCGGCGGCGCGGCGCGCGGCATCGTCCGTCGGTTCCGCCCACGCTCCCGCTCCCACTCCAGCGCCTGCGGCGAGGAGCGCGACGCCGGCGAGAGCCGAGAGCAACCGCGTGTCGATGGAGCGCATGAGGTCTAGATAGAGGCCAAGATCGTTAAGTCCGCATTAACCATGAGCTGGCACCCCGCCGGCGAAGGCGCGCGGAGCGCCTCACGCCTTGTGATAGGGGTGGCCGGAAAGGATGGTCGTCGCCCGATAGATCTGCTCGGCGAGCATCACCCGCACCAACTGGTGCGGGAAGGTGGCTCGGCCGAAGGCGACCATGCGGTCGGCCCGCTCGCGCGCGGCCTCCCCCAGCCCGTCGGCGCCGCCGATCAGGAAGGTGAGTGCCCGCACGCCGCGGTCGCGCAGTGCCGCCATATCGGCAGCAAGGTCTTCGCTGGAGATTTCGGCGCCTTTAGGGTCGAGCGCCAGCACCGCGGTCTCTTCGCCAAGCGCGGCGAGGATGCCCGCTCCTTCTTCCGTCATCCGCTCGGCCGGGCGTCGGCCGGCGCTTTCGCCGATTTCGACGACATCGGGACCGGCAAGGCCCAGCGGGCGTCCGCCCTTGCGGGCCCGGTCCAGATAGCGATCGCACAATTCCCTCTCGGGACCGGACTTCATCCGCCCGACAGCGACTATGACAAGACGCACCGCGCGGCTCAGCCGCGCGGCAGCTTGGGCGAGGCGTCGGGACGCACGCCCGACCACATCTTCTCGATATTGTAGAAGCCGCGGACTTCGGGCTGGAAGACGTGGACGATGACGTCGCTTGCATCGATCAGCACCCAGTCACAGGCCGGCAGGCCCTCGACGCGGATGTTCTTCACGCCACGCTGCTTCAGCGCCTCGACGATGTGCTCGGCGAGGGCGCCTACGTGGCGCTGCGAACGGCCGGTGGCGACCACCATATAGTCGGCGATCGTCGTCTTGCCGCGCAGTTCGATGGTGACGATGTCCTCGGCCTTGTCGTCATCAAGACGGGCCAGGACGTTGGCCAGGATCTCCTCGGCGTCGTTGCGCGTTTCGGAGACCGGTGCAGGCGCCGGAGCGGTGGCGGCTGCAGAGAGCGCCAGTATGGACAGGGGTCCGTTTCCTCTCTCATCACATCCAGCGGCAGACCAATCCGGCCGCCGGTGATGCTCCTAAGATAAGGTGTTCGGCCCTGCTTTTTCAACTGCCGGAAATACGATCGGGCCTCGTGCCGTTCGCCGGGCCGTTCTCGTTACCGTTTTTCCGGCCATTTTCCTGACCGTTTTCCTGGGCTTGGCGGGCACGGATCTGGGTGGAGGACAGCGGCGATTTGAGCCCGTGGAGGTACACCCAGGCAGGCGGCGTCATTCCCGCAAGGCACGGCGCGTCGGTCTCGTCGATGCGATAGGCGGCGAGCGCCTGCGCCGCCGGCGAGCTCATCGCCCGGAAGGTCTCGCCCATCCGGTCGATCACCGCGAACGGCACCAGGTCGGCAATGGCGTGCCAGCGTTGCCAGCGATGGAAGCTGGCGAGATTGTCCGCGCCCATCAGCCAGACGAAACGTACCGCCGGGTAGCGCCGCACCAGCGCCGCCACGGTGTCGTGGCTGTAGCGCGTGCCAAGGCCGGCCTCGAGCCCGGTCGGCACCAGCAGCGGGTGGCGTGCGACGGCACGCGCCTTGGCGAGCCGCTCATCGAGCGACGGCAGGCCATTATTGTCCTTCAGGGGATTGCCGGGGCTCACCAGCCACCACACCCGATCGAGCCGCAGCCGCTTCAAGGCCAGCAGGCTCGCCGCGCGGTGCGCCGCATGGGGCGGGTTGAACGAGCCGCCATAGAGCCCGATCCGCATCCCCGCCGCCAAAGGGGGGATGCGGGTGGCCGGCGCGATCTCCGGGAGGCTCACGGCCGGGTCTGGCCGGTGCCGTGCACCCGGTATTTGAAGGAGGTGAGCTGCTCCGCCCCCACGGGGCCCCGAGCGTGCATGCGCCCGGTGGCAATGCCGATCTCGCCGCCGAAGCCGAATTCGCCGCCATCGGCGAACTGGGTCGAGGCGTTGTGCACCACAATGGCAGAATCGACCTCGGTCATGAACCGCGCCGCCGCTTCGGCGTCCTCGGTCAGGATGGCGTCGGTATGATGCGAGCCATGGGTCTCGATATGGTCGATGGCGGCCTCGATCCCGTCGACCAGCTTTACCGCTATGATGGCGTCGAGATACTCCGTCACCCAGTCCGCGTCGGTCGCCGGCAGCACCCGGGCGTCAGCCGCCTGCACCTCGGCGTCGCCCCGCACCTCGCAGCCGGCCTCGATCAGCATCGTCACCAGCGGCTTCATGTGGGACGTAGCCGCCGAGCGCTCGACCAGCAGCGTCTCCGCCGCGCCGCAGACGCTGGTGCGCCTGAGCTTGGCGTTGCGCACGATATCGAGCGCCTTCTCGAGCTCGGCGGTGTGGTCGACATAGATGTGCACCAGCCCTTCGAGGTGGGCGAACACCGGCACCCGCGCCTCGCTCTGCACCCGCTCGACGAGGCTCCGGCCGCCGCGCGGCACGATGACGTCGATGGCCCCGCCGAGCCCGGCCAGCATCTCGCCCACCGCGGTGCGGTCGCGGGTCGGCACCAGCTGGATGGCGTCCTCCGGCAGGCCGGCGGCAACCAACCCCTCGACCATCGCTGCATGGATGGCGCGGCTCGAATGAAAACTGTCGGAGCCGCCGCGCAATATCACCGCATTGCCGGCCTTGAGGCAGAGGCTCCCGGCATCCGCGGTGACGTTCGGCCGGCTCTCATAGATCACCCCGACCACGCCGAGCGGGGTGCGCACCCGCTCCAGCTCCAGCCCGTTCGGCCGAGTCCAGCGCTCCGTCACCGTACCGACCGGATCGGGGATCTCGGCGATCTCGGCGACGCCGGCGGCAGTGGCGGCGATGCGGCCTTCGGTCAGGGTCAGTCGGTCGAGCATGGAAGCGCCCATGCCGGACGCCCTGGCAGCAGCGACGTCCTCAGCATTGGCCGCCAGAATCCTCGGCGCCGCCTCGCGGATCGCCGCGGCGGCGGCGATGAGCGCGGCGCGCTTGGTCTCCGCCGGCGCCAAGGCGAGCACGCGGGCACTCTTGCGGGCGCGCCGGCCGATCTCGCGCATCAGCGCGGCAACGTCCTCGCTCTCGACAGAGCGGAGATGGGGGGGCGCAGCGGACGAACTCGCGGCGGACATGATGGCCAACTCTTCGAAACCAACGGCGAAACGGGCGCCTCTCTTAGCACAGACGGCAGCATCTGCGCCAAGTTGTCCCCGCCGGCCGGCTCGGCGTATTACCACCGCCCTTGCCATTTTCGCCGCGACGTCCGATGTGACGGGGCGAAGAACCACGGCGGAGAGCCTGTTGCTGCTGCGAGCCTATGACATCGCGCTCGACGCCTTCTGGCGTTTCGTCGAGGACGACGGCTGGGCGATCGCGAGCCATATCGCGCTTTCCGCACTTATGTCGCTGTTCCCCTTCCTCATCTTTGTCACCGCGCTCGCCGCCTTCTTCGATTTCAAGAACCTCGCCGACGAGACCGTCCAGCTGCTGCTGGAGGCCTGGCCGGCGCAGGTTGCAGCGCCGATCGGCAACGAGATCCGCAATGTGCTGACGCAGGTGCGCACCGATGTGCTGACCATCGGCGTCCTGCTTGCGGTCTATTTCTCGTCCAACGGCATCGAGAGCCTGCGCATCGGCCTGAACCGCGCCTATGGGGTGCGCGAGATGCGGCCCTGGTACCTGCTTCGCCTGGAATCGATCGGCTATGTGCTGGTCGGCGCGGCGGGGCTGCTGGCGCTGTCCTTCCTGGTGGTGCTGGGACCCGTGCTGTGGCTCGCCGCGGTGCGCTGGGTGCCGGCGCTCGCGCCGTTCGGCTGGATCATCACCTTCCTGCGCTATGCCGCGACCTCGGCGATCCTGATCGTCGCCCTGCTCGTCGCCCATATGTGGCTGCCCTCGGGCCGGCGCAGGCTCAGCGACGTCGCGCCGGGCATATTGGTGACGCTTGGGCTGTGGCTCGCCGCCGGCGCCGCCTTCGGCCGCTACCTCGCGGAGTTCGCCGGCAATTACGTCACCACCTATGCCGGCCTCGCCTCGGTGATGATCGCGCTGGTATTCCTCTACACCACCGCCTCGATCTTCATCTATGGCGGCGAGCTGAACTCGGCGATCCGCCGGGCCCGCGAGGGCCGGTCCTGAGCGCCCGCTCGCTGGAGTGAAACCTGCCGCCGCCGACCGGCGTTTGACCGTCAGCCAGGAATTGCATGGCGGGCGAGCAAGCCTGCGCACCCCTCGGATCCGAGTGGAGGACATCCCGTGACTAATCATTTGGGGATCAAGATCCGCACCGGCGCCTGGGTCGTCGTGTGCGATGGCCGCAAGGCGCTGGTGTTGGCCAATGCCGGCGACGCGCTCTTTCCGAACCTGCGCACCGTGGAGGTGCGCGAGCAGGACAACCCACCGACCTCCGCGCAGGGCACCGACGCACCGGGACGGGTGCACGAATCGACCGGCACCGCCCGCAGCTCGGTGGAAACCACCGACTGGCACGAAGAGGCCGAGCGCGCTTTCCTGCGCAGCATCATCACCCGGCTCGACAAGGCGCTGCAGGCCGGAGAGACGCACACCATCATCCTCGTCGCCCCGCCGCGCGCACTCGGCGTGATGCGCCCGCTCTACACGCACGCCATCAACAAGGCGCTCGCCACGGAGGTCGACCGCGACCTCGTCAAGCTGCCGGTCCATGAGATCGAGAAGATGCTGGCGGCGTGACTATCTGATTCAAAGGAGAACGACCTCATCCCGAGGTGCGAGCACAGCGAGCCTCGAAGGATGCTGAAACAGGGCGCGCTGCGAAGCGAGCATCCTTCGAGGCCCGGCTGGCGCCGGGCACCCCCGCGGTTGGCCATTGGCCAACCGCTAGGGATGAGGTCGGTCCGGATCTCCGGGCGACGCCGGTAGCCCGCCCCGCCATGCCATCGTACAAAGGCCGGATGAAGCCGCTCTCCTTCTTCCGCCTCGTCGTCGCGGTCGGGCTCACCCTCGCGGTCGGCGCGATCGGTTCGTTCGCCACCACACCGAAGATCCCGACCTGGTACGCGAGCCTCGCCAAGCCCTCCTTCACCCCGCCGGATGCGGTCTTCCCGATCGTCTGGACCACGCTCTATGTGCTGATGGCCGTATGCCTGTGGCGGCTCTGGGAAAAGCACGGCCCCAGCCCCGCGCGGCGGCTCGCGGTCATCCTGTTCTTTGTCCAGCTCGCGCTGAACGCGCTGTGGTCGCCGGTGTTCTTCGGACTGGAGGCGATCGGCTGGGGGCTCGCCGTCATCATCGCCTTGTGGCTGGCGATCCTGGCGACGATCTTGGCCTGCGCGCGCATCGACCGCATCGCGGCCTGGCTGCTTGCACCCTATCTCCTGTGGGTCTCCTATGCTCTGGTGCTCAACGCAGCCATCCTGGCCATGAACTAAGCCGCGCAGGGAGAGGGAGCGGTCCATGGACTTCGTCACCATCGCCAAATTCGCGCTGATCCCGCTGGCGCTCGCCTCCGTCGCCGCGGTGCTGTTCCTCGGCCTGCACAATATGGCGAAGGGCGGCTCGCCGGAGCGCTCGCAGAAGCTGATGCGCTGGCGTGTCTTTCTGCAGTTCATCGCCTTCGTGCTGGTGCTGGGCACCATCGCCCTGATGCACCAGGGCTGAACCGGCGGGAGAGCGGCATGGTCGTGCTGAATCGCATCTATACCCGCACCGGCGACGACGGCACCACTGCGCTCGGCTCCGGCGAGCGGCGGCCGAAGTACGATCTTCGCATCTCGGCCTATGGCACCGTGGACGAGACCAATGCCGCCATCGGAGTCGCCCGTCTGCATCTCGCTGACCTGCCCGAGCTCGACGCCATGCTGGCGCGCATCCAGAACGACCTGTTCGACCTCGGCGCCGACCTGTCGACCCGCGAGACCGGCGAGAAGCTGCTCTTCGAGCCGCTGCGGATCGTCGACGCGCAGGTGGCCAAGCTCGAGCGCGACATCGACCTCCTGAACGCCGGCCTCAAGCCGCTTCGCTCCTTCGTGCTGCCGGCGGGCATGCCGGCTGCGGCGCACCTCCATGTCGCCCGCACCGTGTGCCGGCGCGCCGAGCGGCTGGCGGTCGAGCTCTCGCAGCAGGAATGCGAGACCGTCGGCGCCCCCGCGATCCGCTACCTCAACCGGCTGTCCGACCTGCTCTTCGTCATGAGCCGCTATGTCAACGACAAGAGCGACGGCGACGTCCTGTGGGTGCCGGCGGCGGGGCGGGGCGACTGACCGGGACGCTGGCATTTTCCGCCCGCACGCTCCATTTTGACGCCGGCCCCGCGATCCGGCCATTGGAGCCCCGGCGATGTTCCTGCCCCTGAGCGACGACAACCCGCTGGAAGGTGTGCGCCACGCTTATGTCAACTGGGCCATCATCGCCGCCAATGTGCTGATCTTCGTGGCTGTCCAGCACGGCTATCAGGCGCAGGTCGACACCGCCTCGGCCTTCGAATACGGCGCCATCCCCGCCGTGGTCAGCCGCACCGCGGTGCTGCCGCCGGAGCTGGAGCGCCTGCCCGCCGAGCTGACGCTCCTCACCTACATGTTCCTGCATGGCGGCTGGATGCACCTGATCGGCAATATGGCCTTCCTCGCGGTGTTCGGCGACAATGTCGAGGATGCGCTCGGCCATGTGCGCTATGCGATCTTCTATCTCGCCTGCGGCGTCGCCGGCGGCGTGACCCACATACTGATGCAGCCTTATTCCGAAGTGCCGCTGGTCGGCGCCTCGGCCGCGGTCGCCGGGGTGGTCGCGGCCTACCTGCTCCTGCACCCGAATGTGCGGCTCTGGGCGCTGATCTTCATGCGCATTCCGCTGCGCATCCCCGCGGTGTGGCCGATCAGTGCCTGGATCGTCTTCCAGGTGTGGAGCATCGCCACCGCCACCGACGACGGCACGGCCTTCTGGGCGCACATAGGCGGGCTCATTGCCGGCGCGATCCTCGTCGTTTTCCTGCGCCGCAAAGGTGTGCCGCTGCTGGTGCGCAGCCGTGACGGAACCCCGCCGCCAGCGACCGAACCCTCGCATTGACAGGGCGGAGAGCGGCCCATAGGTTGCCCGCGTCTCCCCTGATGCTCGTCGGCCGCCGCGTCGCATTTCGCCCGTTCGCCGGTCCTCCGACGACGTTCCGCGAGTGCTGCCGATGAAGATACTCGTCCCCGTGAAGCGGGTGGTCGACTACAACGTCAAGATCCGCGTCCGCCCCGATGGTTCCGGCGTCGAGCTCGCCAACGTCAAGATGTCGATGAACCCGTTCGACGAGATCGCGGTCGAGGAAGCGCTGCGCCTCAAGGAAGCCGGCAAGGCGACCGAGATCGTCGCCGTCTCCATCGGCCCGGTGAAGACCGACGAGACCATCCGCACCGCCCTCGCCATGGGTGCCGATCGCGGCATCTGGGTGAAGACCGAGACCGCCTCGGTCGAGCCGCTGGCGGTCGCCAAGCTCCTGAAGAAGATCGTCGAAGACGAAGGGCCCTCGCTGGTCATTCTCGGCAAGCAAGCGATCGACGATGATTCCAACCAGACCGGCCAGATGCTCGCCGCGTTGCTCGGCTGGCCGCAGGCGACCTTCGCCTCCAAGGTGGTGGTGACGGATTCCGGCCTCGAGGTGACCCGCGAGATCGATGGCGGCCTGCAGACCGTGGCGCTGCCGCTGCCGGCGATCCTCACCACCGACCTCCGGCTCAACGAGCCGCGCTATGCCAGCCTTCCCAACATCATGAAGGCCAAGAAGAAGCCGATCGACGAGAAGACCGCCGAGGCGCTCGGCGTCGACATCGCGCCGCGCCTCGAGGTGCTGACGACCTTCGATCCGCCCGGCCGCACCGGCGGGGTGAAGCTCGGCTCCGCGGCCGAACTCGTGGCGAAGCTCAAGACCGAGGCGGGAGTGCTCTGAAGATGGCGACGCTGCTGTTTGCTGAACATGACGACGCCACCCTCAATCCCGTCACCGCCAAGGCGCTGACCGCGGCGGTGGCGCTCGGCGCGCCGGTGCACGTGCTGGTGGCCGGCGGCAATGCCCGGCCCGTCGCCGAGGCGGCGGCCAGGCTCGATGGCGTCGCCGAGGTGTTGCTCGTCGACAGCCCGCTCTACGCCCATCGCCTCGCCGAGCCGCTCGCCGCTCTCGGCGTCGCCCTGGCCGCGAATTACGACGCCCTGCTCGCACCCTCGAGCGCGACCTGGAAGAGCGTGATGCCGCGCATCGCCGCGCTGCTCGACGTCATGCAGCTCTCCGATGTCTCCAAGGTCGTCGCGCCCGATACCTTCGAGCGCGCCATCTATGCCGGCAATGCCGTCCAGCGGGTGCGCTCATCCGAGGCGAAGAAGGTTCTCACCATCCGCACCGCCTCCTTCCCGGCGACGGGCGAGGGCGGCGATGCGCCGATCCGCACGGTCGATCCGGCGGCCGATCCCGGCCTGTCGCGCTTCGTCGGGGAAGAGATCGCCCATATGGACCGCCCCGAGCTCACCGCGGCCCGGCTCATCGTCTCCGGCGGGCGGGCGCTCGGCTCGTCCGAGAACTTCCACAAGCTGATCGAGCCGCTGGCGGATGCGCTCGGCGCCGCGGTCGGCGCCTCGCGCGCCGCGGTCGACGCCGGCTACGCCCCCAACGACTGGCAGGTCGGCCAAACCGGCAAGGTGGTCGCGCCCGAGCTGTATGTCGCGATCGGCATTTCCGGCGCCATCCAGCACCTCGCCGGCATGAAGGATTCCAAGGTGATCGTCGCCATCAACAAGGACGAGGAGGCCCCGATCTTCCAGGTGGCGGACTATGGCCTGGTCGGTGACCTGTTCGAACTCGTGCCGGCGCTCACCGCCGAAATCGCCAAGGCGAAAGCCTGAACGCATTATGACGGCGTTCATGACTCGCCGAGCACATTTGAAGGTATATAGGCTTCGCTAAGGGACTTCACGGAAGGCTGCGGGCTACATCATGGCGTTCGAGATCAAGAGCATCGGCATCATCGGCGCCGGCCAGATGGGCAACGGGATCGCGCATGTCTGCGCGCTCGCCGGCTATGAGGTAATCCTCAACGACCTCGCCGCCGACCGCATCAAGTCCGGCCTCGCCACCATCAACGGCAACATGGTCCGCCAGGTCGCCAAGGGCCTCTACACCGAGGAAGAGAGGCAGGCGGCACTCGCCCGCATCCAGGGCTCCGACAAAACCGCATCGCTCGGCAACGCCGACCTCATCATCGAGGCGGCGGTGGAGAAGGAAGAGATCAAGCGCCGCATCTTCACCGAGGTGTGCCCGCATCTGAAGCCGGAGGCGATCCTCGCCACCAACACCTCCTCCATCTCCATCACCCGGCTCGCCGCCTCCACCGACCGGCCGGAGCGCTTCATCGGCATCCACTTCATGAACCCGGTGCCGATCATGCAGCTCGTCGAGCTCGTGCGCGGCATCGCCACCGAGGACGAGACCTTCGAACTGTCGAAGGAGTTCGTCACCCGGCTCGGCAAGACCTATGCGGTGTCGGAGGATTTCCCGGCCTTCATGGTCAACCGCATCCTGCTGCCGATGATCAACGAGGCGATCTACACGCTCTATGAAGGTGTCGGCTCGGTGGACGCCATCGACACCGCGATGCGGCTCGGGGCCAATCACCCGATGGGCCCGCTCCAGCTCGCCGACTTCATCGGGCTCGATACCTGCCTGTCCATCATGCAGGTGCTGCATGAGGGGCTGGCGGATTCCAAGTACCGGCCCTGCCCGCTCCTGGTGAAGTACGTCGAGGCCGGCTGGCTCGGCCGCAAGACCCAGCGCGGCTTCTACGACTATCGCGGCGAGAAGCCGGTTCCGACGCGGTAATCCTTGCAATTCATTTCCGCCCGTCATGGCCGGGCTTGTCCCGGCCATCCACGGTTGCGTTGTCGTCACGGTCGTGGATCCCCGGGACAAGCCCGGGGGTGACGCCTCCATTGGCGACTACCGCGCGCTCACCACCTCCACCGGCACGCCACGCGCGATCGAATTGGCGACGGTGGATGTCTCCTTCGCCCGCTGGATAAGGCCGGTAATGTCCGCATCGGCGTCGAGGGCGGCGACATCGACCTTCAGCACCGCGCCCGTCGCCAGCAGTGGATCGCCCTCGAAGCTGACCTCCACCGCCACTTGGACCGACGCCAGCCGGATGCCCATGGCGTGCGCGACGTAATGCAGGTCGTTGCACATGCACCCGCCAATGGCGAGGCCGAGCAACTGGCCGCCATTGAAGCCGAGCCCCAGGCCGCCCGCCTTGCCCTCCGGCCGGTCGACGACGATCGTATGGCCGCCGGCCCAGCCTACCGCCGCCTTCGTATCCGGGATGCTGCGGAGCTCGACAGTCATGGTCGGCATGTGAAGGTCCCGGATGATGGCTCGCCGGAAGTGATGGTCCCAGAAGCCCGGGCAAGCTTCAAGGAAGACGCTTCAAGGACGTCGCCCGAACACCGGCTTGCCGCGCGCCAGCCCGACCAGCATCCGTGCCGGACGGCCGTCGATCGCGGCCAAGCCCAGCGCGATCAGGCCGAATCCGGCGAATTCGCGCGGCTCCAGCGCCTCGCCGAGGAACGCTGCGCCGAGCAGGATCGCGCTCACCGGCACCAGGAAGGTGACCAGCGAGATATTGGTCGCCCCGTTCCGCGCCAGGATGCGGAAATAGATGATGAAGGCGAGGCCGGTCGACAGCACGCCGAGCCCGACCAGCGCCCCGACCACGTGGGTTGAGGGAACTGGGAGCTCCCAGGGTCGCTCGAGAAGCGCGACGATCGGCAACAGGATCACGGTGGAGGTGAAGAGCTGGGCGGTGGCGACGCCGAGCGGCGGCAGTCCCCGGAAGCGCTTCCCATAGACGCTGGCGCAGCCATAGGAGATGGTCGCTGCAATCGCAGCGAGCTGGGCCGGCAGATGGTGGCCGCCGAGCTGGCCGAGCAGTGCCGGACCCATCATCACCGCGACCCCGACGAAGCCCAGGGCCACCCCGGCGAGCCGCGACGCGGTGAGCTTCTCGTCGCGGGTGAAGGCCTGCGCCACCAGCACGGTGAAGAGCGGCGTCGCCGCATTGAGGATGGACGACAGCCCGCTCGGTATGTGCTGCTGCGACCAGGCGATGAGGCCGAACGGGATGACGTTCGAGATCAGCGCCAGCACGATGAAGGCTGGCGCATGGCCGGCGAGCGGCACCCGCACGCCGCTCAGCCGGGCGATGAGAAACAGCGCCAGCGCGCCGATCGAGACACGCGACAGCACCATGGTGAGCGGCGGGATCTCGGCAATGGCGATCTTGCCGAAGAAGAACGAGCCGCCCCAGATCACCGACAGCAGCACCAGGGCCGCCCAGTCGAGAGGAGCCATGGGCGCGGGAGCGGAGGAAGGTGAGGACATGAGCGGCACTGCCTTTACCGGAGCGGTCTGTTAGACCGCTCCGGGCCGGAGCGCCACCCGAAATCGGCTCCGAAGGCCATTGATTGCGCCGCCGCGCATTTTGCGGAAATATTCGTACACAAACTTCGGCCGGTGTTAGCGACCCGGCTGCATGGTGCGCGCCCACATCGCAAGGCGGGGGCGACCGCGGAAGGCGCATTGCGGCATCACCTCGGGGCGGTGACGCTGCGTGGCTTGCTACTCGGGTAGGTCCGGACACCGGTCGGCGACACCTGGTGCATGAAGTCGAGCACGCTGTAGGCGATGTAGGAGCAGATCACCGGAGGCGGGGCCGGTGGGGAAGCCGGTCCGACGATGCCGTTGGAGTTGGTGAGCACGAACACCCCGGCTTCCGCCGTGGTGCTGTCGGGATCGGTGCTCGGCACGATCGCCATGAAGCTCGAGAAGCCGTTGAGATCGCCGTCCTTCCAGATCGTGTTGTAGTGGTCGCCTTGATTGAGGAACCAGCCGACGCCGAGATTGTCGCCCCAGGGCGTGGAGACGCCCGTCGACTGCACCTGCATGACCGGGAGCAGCGGCGACAGCGCGCTGTTGGTCGACAGCCCCATATTGAACTGCAGCCAGGTCAGCATGTCGTTCGCGGTCGAAACGACGCCTCCGGCACCATTATAGGCCGGGAAGAACTCCCAGCCCGCCGACACCGGCGTGCCGGCTGTGCCGTCGAAATTGATGCCGAGCGGAAGCTGGTCGAGACGGACGTCGTCGAAGAAACTGGTGGAACTCATGCCGAGCGGGCCGAAGATGATGTCGGCGACGAGTTGCTCATAGGTGCTGCCGCCGGCAATCATCGGCGCGATCGCCGCCATCAGCGCGAAGCCGAGATTCGAATAGGTGTAGTTTTGGCCGGCCGGTTCCACCTGAAGCGGGGAGAAGTTCATGTAGCCCAGCATGGCCGGCTGGGCGTAGGGCGCCGGCAGGAAGTGCGGAAAGTCAGCGGCGCCGGCATCATTGTCCGCGGGCAGGCCGGACGTGTAATTCATCAGGCTCAAGAGCGGGATCTGGGCGAACTGCGGCCCGATGTTCAGCAGCGGGAAATCGGCCACCATTGGCGGGCCGAGATGCCAGGCCGGCAACAGGCTCTCATACAGCAGCGCCGTGAAGATCTTGCTGTTGGAGGCGATCTCGAACGGCGTGTCGTTGGTGAGCGGCATGGCCTGCTGGCGCATGTTCATGACGGTGCCGGCCGAATAGATGCTGCTGAAGCCTTGGCCGGCATAGCCGACCATGAAGGCCGGTCCCGGTCCCGGCGGTCCGTAATCGGTGTAGGGCGTGAGCAGACTGTAGAGCTGGTCGTCGGTCGGCGGGATGATGGCCACCTGAACCCCCGGATTACGGTGACGCCGCCTCGATGCGCGCCATCCGTGCGAGCCTAGCAAAAGTACCGCCGGGCGCCAGTGCCCCGGTAAGCCATCCACCAAGCGCCGTGCACCATCCCGCGAACAGCTCGCGTGGCTCGCCGCAGCGATGAACGACAGGATGATCCTCCCGAGGCGGGCGGGCGAAGTCGAAGCTGATGGCGATTGGCTTCTTGTCGACGTCGAGCGTGCAGGCCACCGACCAACCAGCCGCCGGCCATGAGGGTGGACAGCGATGGCTCACTGGACCGAACGCGGCGTCCGGCCTCAGTTCGCCGCCGCCTTCGCCTCCAGCGCGGCGCGGATCAGGGCCTGCGCGTCGGGGCTTGCCCACTCCGCCGGCCCGGAGAGATGGCCGATCTCGCAGCCCTTGCCGTCGATGAGCAGCGTCGTCGGCAGGCCGAAGCCGCGGCCCACCGCCCGCAGGTCCTGGAAGCTCTGCGCCTTGGGGTCGGCATAGAAGGCGAGATTCCGGATCCCGGTCTCGATCAGGAATTCCCTGGGCTTTGCCGGATCGCGGGTGTCGATGTTCAGCGCCACCACCTCGAAGTCATCACCGCCCAATTCCGCCTGGAGCTGGTCGAGCGCCGGCATCTCCTTGCGGCAGGGCGCGCACCAGGTGGCCCAGAGGTTCACCAGCCGCAGTGCGCCCGGGCTGACCTCGGCCAGCCGCAACGGCTTGCCCGCGGCATCCTGAAAGGCGAGGTCCGGCACGCGGCGCGGCGTCGTGGTCGGAGCGAAGGCGGCGACCTCGCCCTTGACGAGCGGCGCGATGCGGCGCGCGGTCTCGCTGGCGGACGTGCATTGCGGGTCGGTCGGCATGGTGGCACCGGTGGCGGCGGCAACCGCGGTGACGCCGTCGCCGTTGCGCCCCGTGCCCGCGATCCCGTATACGCCTGCGAGCCCGACGAGCGCGCCGGCCACCAGCGCGCCCGTGACCACGAGCACGGCCCGCCCGCGGCGCGGCTCTTGCCCGCCGGCCGTTCCGGGTTCCTCGGTCATCGCTGGTCCTCGCGGAGAAAAAGCATGAGCAACAAGATGTGGGGCGGGCGGTTCGAGACCGGACCCGCAGCTATCATGGAGGAGATAAACGCCTCCATAGGTTTCGACCAGCGCCTCTACGCCCAGGACATCGCCGGCTCCAAGGCACATGCGACCATGCTGGCGACCCAGGGCATCATCGAGGCGAGTGATGCCGAAAAGATCGTCGCTGGTCTAGACACGATCCTGTCAGAGATCGAGGCCGGCTCCTTCACCTTCCAGCGCGCGCTGGAAGACATCCATATGAACGTGGAGTCCCGCCTCGCCGGCCTGATCGGGTCGCCGGCCGGGCGGCTGCACACCGCCCGCTCGCGCAACGACCAGGTGGCGACGGACTTCCGGCTCTATGTGCGCGACACCATCGATACGCTGGACATCCAGCTCGCAGACCTGCAGCGCGCGCTGGCCGAGAAGGCGCTGGCCCATGCCGCGACCGTGATGCCCGGCTTCACCCATCTGCAGACCGCGCAGCCGGTGACCTTCGGCCACCATCTCATGGCCTATGTCGAGATGCTGGGCCGCGACCGCGGCCGCTTTACCGATGCCCGCGCGCGGCTCAACGAGTGCCCGCTCGGCGCCGCCGCGCTCGCCGGCACTTCTTTCCCGATCGACCGCTTCGCCACCGCCAAGGCGCTCGGCTTCGACTGTCCGACGGCGAATTCGCTGGATTCGGTCTCCGATCGCGACTTCGTGCTGGAGACGCTGTCGAGCGCGGCGATCTGCGCCATGCACCTCTCGCGCTTCGCCGAGGAAGTGGTGATCTGGACTTCGCCGCTGGTCGCCCTGCTGAAGCTCTCTGACCGCTTCACCACCGGCTCCTCCATCATGCCGCAGAAGCGCAATCCGGACGCCGCCGAACTGGTGCGCGCCAAGATCGGGCGCATCGCCGGCGCCTTCTCGGGCTTGCTGATGGTGATGAAGGGCCTCGCGCTCGCCTACGCCAAGGACATGCAGGAGGACAAGGAAGGCGCCTTCGACGCGCTCTCCACCCTCTCGCTGATGATCGCGGCGACCGCCGGCATGGTGCGCGACGCGGTGCCGGACAAGGCGAAGATGAAGGCGGCGGCGGGCTCCGGCTATTCCACCGCGACCGATCTCGCCGACTGGCTGGTGCGCGTGCTCGGCCTGCCGTTCCGCGAGGCGCACCATGTGACCGGACGTATCGTCGCGCTGGCCAGCGGCAAGGGCGTCGCTTTGCACAAGCTGACGCTCGCCGAGATGCAGGAGATCGAGCCGCGCATCACGCAAGAGGTGTTCGGCGTTCTCTCTGTCGCGAAGTCGGTGGCGAGCCGCGTGTCGTACGGCGGCACCGCGCCGAAGAACGTCCGCGCCCAGGCCAAGCGCTGGCTGAAGCAGTTGGGATAGGGCCCACAGCTTGAACATCCTTCGAGGCCCACTTCGTGGGCACCTCAGGATGACGTCGCTTTGAGAACCACGTCATCTGAGGTGCGAGCGCAGCGAGCCTCGAAGGATGTTCAAGCCGAGCGCCGCCCCAGCAGCCTGAGCGCGTTCATCGTCACCAGCACCGTCGCCCCGGTATCGGCGAGGATGGCGGGCCAGAGGCCGGTGATGCCGAGGATGGTCGTCACCAGAAACACCGCCTTCAGCCCGAGCGCGATGACGATGTTCTGCTTGATGTTCGCCATGGTCCGCCGGGCGAGGTCGATCATCTTCGCGACGTCCACCACTCGCCCATGCAGCACGGCGGCGTCTGCCGTCTCCAGAGCGACGTCGGTGCCGCCGCCCATGGCGATGCCGACATCGGCAGCGGCGAGCGCCGGCGCGTCGTTGATGCCGTCGCCGACCTGCGCGACCTTCAATCCCTGCTTCTGCAGTTCGCCGACGATGCGCAGCTTGTCGGCCGGCATCAGTTCGGCCCGCGCCTCGATGCCCAGCTTGGCGCCGACCGCTTCAGCGGTGCGGGCATTGTCGCCGGTCAGCATCAATGTCTTCACGCCGGCCTCACCAAGCGCCTTGAGCCCCAAAGCCGCATCGGGACGCGGCTCGTCGCGCATGGCGATGAGGCCCACCGCCGTCTCGTCCGCCAGCAGCACCGCGACCGTCTTGCCCTCCGCCTGCAGCGCATCGATCCGCGCCTGCGCGGCCACGAGCGAGGCCCGCGCGCCAGCGGCTCGCGGCGAACCGAGGAACAAAGCGCGGCCCTCCACCATGCCGCTCACCCCTTCCCCGCCCAGCGCCGCCGCCTCGCGAACCGCAGGAATGGCAACGCCGTCCTCCGAGGCGCGGGCGAGGATCGCCGCCGCCAGAGGATGGCTGGAGCCGCTCTCCAGTGCGCCCGCCAGCCGCAGCACCTCGGGCTCGCCGAGCGTCACGCCGACAATGTCGGTCACCTTCGGCTTGCCCTCGGTCAGCGTCCCGGTCTTGTCGAACGCCACCGCATTGATGCCGCGCAGCGTCTCCAGCACCGCACCGCCCTTGATCAGAAGGCCATGGCGAGCGCCGAAGGCCAGCGCCGCGGCGATCGCCGCCGGCGTCGAGATGACGAGGGCGCAGGGGCAGCCGATCAGGAGGATCGCAAGGCCCTTGTAGATCCACGCGTCCCAGCCCGCCCCGAAGAACAGCGGTGGCACCACCGCGACCAGCGCCGCCAGCAGCACCACGAACGGCGTGTACCAGCGCGAGAAGCTGTCGATGAAGCGCTCGGTCGGCGCCTTGCTCTCCTGCGCCTCCTCGACCAGGCGCACCACGCGGGCGATGGTGTTGTCGGACGCCGGCGTCGTGGCGCGCACGGTCAGCGCCGCCTCGCCATTCACCGTGCCGGCGAACACGCTGTCGCCCGCCGCCTTGCGCACGGGGACGCTCTCGCCGGTGACCGGCGCCTCGTCCACCGAGCTTGCCCCCTCGATCACCGCGCCGTCCGCCGGGATGCGCTCGCCCGGGCGTACCAGGATCAGCGCGCCGACCGCGACCTGCTCGGCCGGCACCTCGCGGGTGGTGCCGTTCTCGACCAGGAGCGCGGTCTTCGGCACCAAAGCGGTGAGCGAGCGGATGCTGGCGCGGGCGCGGCCGGCGGCGACGCCCTCCAGCAATTCGCCGACCAGAAACAGGAACACCACCATGGCGCCCTCTTCCCCTGCGCCGATGATGACGGCGCCGACGGCAGCCACCGTCATCAGCATCTCGATGGAGAAAGGCGAGCCGGCGAGCGCTGCGGCAACCGCACGCCGCGCGATCGGGATCAGCCCCACCAGCATGGCGGCGGTGAAGACATAGAGGTCGAGCCCCGGCCAGATCCGGCCGATGATATAGGCGGCGACCAGCGCGAGACCGCAGGCAATGGTCAGCCCGCCCTTCGCCGTCTGGTACCACGCGCCCTCCTCGGTGCCATGGTCGTGGCCGTGCAGCCCGGCGATTTCGGGCTGCTTCGCGCGATGGTCGTGATCATGATCATGTTCCGCATGGTCATGATCATGATGATCGTGCGCGTGCCCGCCCGTCGGCACTGTTGCTGCCGCGTCGCGATTGAGCGGCGCGATGCCGTAGCCGAGCCCGCTCACGCAACTCTCGATCGCGGCGGCGACGGTCCCGGCATGGCGCACCGTCATGGTGCCGGCCATCACCGAGACCGAGACCTCTTCGACGCCGTCGAGCCGGCGCACGGCCTTGTCGATCTTGGCGGCGCAGCCTGCGCAATCCATTCCTTCGATGCGGAAGCGCTGCTGCTGCGGGGATATCGTCATCTACCGGTCCCTTGCATGATCCGGCGCGCAAGCTACATCCTCTAGCGACTAGAGGAGCAAGCGGCAAAATGCAGGGCAAGCAGCATTCCATCGGCGAAGCGGCGAAGGTCAGCGGCGTGAAGGTGCCGACGATACGCTATTACGAGGAGATCGGGCTGCTGCCGGCTCCCGTCCGGACCGAAGCCGGACGACGCACCTTCGGCGTGGCCGAGATGCAGCGCCTCGCCTTCATCCGCCACGCCCGCGAGCTCGGCTTCGAGATCGAGTCGATCCGCACGCTGCTCGCCCTTCAGGACGATCCGAACCAGTCCTGCGCCGCCGCCGACGCGATTGCGAACGCCCGCCTTATTGAGGTCGAGCGGCGCATCGCCAGCCTCATCGCGCTGCGCGCCGAGCTGGAGCGCATGGTCGAGGGCTGCTCCCATGGGCATGTCGGGGAGTGCCGGGTGATCGAGATCCTCGCCGATCACGGCGAGTGCCGGCATCATCACAAGGCGGCGTGAGGTCACCCCGCCCGAAGCGAAGCGGAGAGCCGGGATCGCTGGAAGGTAGCGTATGGGACTTCACACGATCCCGGCTCGCGCCTGCGGCACGTCCGGGATGACGCCTCTAACGAATGAGAACCCTACGCCTTCACCCGCTCCATCTTCGGATCGTAGGGCGGCGTGAGAAAAACCGCGGCCGGCACCCGCTCGCCCGCCACCTCCAGCTCATAGGCGCCGGAGCGCACATAGTCCGCATCGACGCCGCCGGGATCGCGCACATAGCCATAGCCGATGCTGCGCCCGATCGTGTGGCCGAAGCCGCCGCTCGCCAGCCAGCCGGCGCGGTGTCCATCGCGGAAGATGGTTTCGCGGCCGAGCAGCACGACGGCCGGATCGACCAGGAAGCCGGCGAGCAGCCGCGGCAGCGGCTTTGCCTTCTGCGCAAGCAGCGCCTCGCGGCCGAGGAAGGGCACGCCGGATTTCAGCTTCACCGCCCAGCCAAGACCCGCGACCAGCGGCGAGTGATCCGGACCGATTTCCGCCCCCCACGCCCGGTAGCCTTTCTCCAGCCGCAGCGTCTCGATGGCGCGATAGCCAGCGAGCGCGAGCCCGTGCGGCCCGCCCGCCGCCAGCAGCGCCTCGAACACGCTCGTCGTGTACTCGACGGGGACGTGCAGCTCCCAGCCCAGCTCGCCGACATAGGTGATGCGCAAGGCGAGCACCGGCGCGCCCGCCACGCTGATGGTGCGACAGGTGGCGAACGGGAAGGCCGCGTTGGAGACGTCGTCCGGTGTCACGGCGGCCAGCACATCGCGGGCGCGCGGGCCGAACAGGCTCAGCACCGCGCGTGACGAGGTGACGTCGATCAGCCGCGCATCGAGGCCGGCGGGGATGTTGCTCGCGATCCAGTGCGCGTCGTGCGTGGCAAAGCCGGTGCCGGTGACGATGTAGAATTGGTCGACCGCCAGCCGCGCGACGGTGAGGTCGCATTCGATGCCGCCGCGCGCATTCAGCATCTGCGTATAGGTCAGCGCGCCGGGCGGCTTCGCCACATCGTTCGCGCAGAGGAAAGTGAGCGCCGCCTCCGCGTCCCTCCCCACGACGAGATATTTTGCGAACGAGGTCTGGTCGAACAGCGCCACCCGCTCGCGGCAGGCATTGTGCTCGCGCCCGACCGCCTCGAACCAGTTCGGCCGCTCGTAGCTATAGCGGTCGCGCGGCGTCTCGCCGGGGTGAGCGAACCAGTTGACGCGCTCCCAACCGAGCTTCTCGCCGAACACCGCGCCCGATGCTCTCAGCCGCTCATAGAGCGGCGAGCGGCGCAGCGGCCGGCCGCTGTCGAACTCCTCCGATGGCCACGCCATGGTGTAGTGGCGGGCATAAGCCTCCAGCGTGCGGGTGCGCACCCAGCCTTCATCCTGATGATTGGAGCCGAAGCGCCTGATATCGACCGGCCACAGGTCGAACGGCGGCGCGCCCGTCGCCACCCATTCGGCGAGCGCCATGCCGGCACCGCCGCCAGAGGCGATGCCGAACGCGTTGAAGCCGGCGCCGACATAGATGCCCTTCACCTCCGGCGCCGGGCCGAGGATGAAATTGCCATCCGGCGTGAAGCTCTCCGGCCCGTTGATGAGTTGCTTGATGCCCGCCGTCTCCAGCGCCGGCACCCGGCCCAGCATGAGCTGCATGATCGGCTCGAAATGATCCCAATTCTCGTCGAGCAGCGAGAAGTGGAAGCCCTCCGGTATGCCGCGCTCCGCCCATGCAATCGGGTTCGGCTCATAGCCGCCGGCGACCAGCCCGCCGACCTCTTCCTTGTAATAGGTGAGCCGGTCCGGATCGCGCAGCGTCGGCAGATTGCGTGGCACGCCGGCAATCGGCTCGGTGACGATGTACTGGTGCTGCACCGGCACCAGCGGAATGTTCACCCCCGCGAGCTTGCCCACCTGACGCGACCACAGCCCCGCGCAGATGACGAGCTTTTCGCAGGCGATGCGGCCCTGATCGGTCTCGACGGCGACGACCTTGCCGTCCACCACCTCGATCCCCGTCACCGTGACCTGCTCGGCAATCGTCACCCCGGCCATGCGCGCGCCGCGCGCCAGCGCCTGCGCGATGTCGGAGGGGTTGGCCTGCCCGTCGGTCGGCAGGAACGCAGCGCCGACCACGTCGCCGATCTCCATCAGCGGCCACAGCTCCCGTGCCTCTTTCGGAGTGAGGAGCTGCATGTCGAGGCCGAAGCTCTTGGCGGTGGTGGCCTGCCGCTTCACCTCGGTCCAGCGGTCGGGATTGCAGGCGAGGCGCAGCCCGCCATTCATCTTCCAGCCCGTGGCAAGGCCGGTCTCGTCCTCCAGCCTCTTGTACAGCGCGACGGATTCGCCGAGCAGCTGGGTGATGCTGGCGCTCGTGCGCAACTGCCCCACAAGGCCCGCCGCATGCCAGGTCGAACCGGAGGTCAGCCGGTTGCGCTCCAGGAGGATCACGTCGGTCCAGCCCATCTTGCCGAGATGATAGGCGACCGAGCAGCCGACAATGCCGCCGCCGATGATGACGACGCGAACGGAGGAAGGCAGTCCCATGGTCAGCGACCCATCTCGGTGAAGCGCACAAACGCAGCGTCGTACCGCCAGAGGTTCTCTTGCGTATAGGCGTGGTAGTCGAAATCCAGTGTCGAGTGGATCTCCGCCACCATGCTCCACATCGTCTCGCGCATCAGCGAGGCGGTCAGCATGGCCTGGAAGCGTCGCCGCAGCCCGTGGTCGACGGGACGCTGATAATAGAGCTCCAGCAGCCGCACCTCCTCGTCTTCGGCGAAGCCGGCATTGGAGGCGAGCCCGCCGAGATCGAACAGCGGGGTGTTGAAGCCGGAATAGTCCCAGTCGACCAGCCACAGCCGCCGGCCGTCATCCAGGAAATTAGCCGGCAGAAGGTCATTGTGCCCGAAGGCGATCTCGATCGCGCCGACCGCCGCCTCCAGCCGTTCCGCCGTGGCGAGAAACGACGGCAGCGCCGGGGAGTAGGGCGATCCCCCCTCGCGAAGCGTCGCCGCATAGTCGCGAATGACGTGAAACACCCAGAACATCGGCATCGGGCCGCGCAGGTGCTTCGGGATACGCCGATGGGCGCGACGCACCAGATCGACCACGCGCGGCAGCTCGGCGCGCACGTCGTCCGCGGCGAAGGTCCGCCCGTCGATGAAATCGAGCACCATCACGCCCGGCTCGGCATGGATCACCGCGGGCGAAACCCCGGCCGCGTGGGCGGCGCGGCTGGCGGCAAGCTCGGCGAAGCGGAGGATGCCATGGACCGGGATGTCGTGGCCGACCCGCACCGCATAGCGTCGGCCCGCATCCTCGACGAGGAAATTGGTGTTGGTGATCCCGCCCTTCAGCGGCACCGGCTCCACCGGCCCGCGCCAGAGAGCCAGGCTGCGTACGCGGGCAGCGGCGGGTTCGGCATCCATCGCGTCCGGCAATCCCTGAATATCCCGCCCGCCACTATGCCGGCACGGTAGCCGGCTGGCTAGCGGGTGGGACTGGGATCGGGGGCTTCGCTTGAGCCTCCTTCGAGGCTCGCTCCGCTCGCAGCTCAGAGCCTGACTCAAGGCTCGCCGAAGATGACGAGAACTATCGTCTCACGCCCTCATCCCCGGGCTTGACCCGGGGATCCAGACTTTGACGGGGTGCATGCGTCCCGGCTGGATCCCCGGGTCAAGCCCGGGGATGAGGGCGATCTGAAGTTTTCGGTCAGCCTCTCAGGACGACGTCGTTTTTTTACACTTCGTAACCCGGTGAAATCCCTAAAATTTGGTGACAAGTCGAATGATACCATCATGCCGATTTGCTGCTTACGCAGCGAAACGCTAATGCTCGGATACTGCTGTGTCCGCCGTGCTGCGGCGGGCTCCCCATGCCGGACATCCTGCAATGGACCGCCGTCTCTTTCTTTCCGCGCTGGCCGCAGGGCTTACCGGCCTGCAGGCGCGCCGTGGTGCGTGGGCGGCCCCCCTTGTCGGGCCACTGCGGATTCTGGCCCCGGCGCCACGCGGCAGCGGCTCGGACCAGACCGCGCGCGCCTTCGCCGACGGACTGGATATTGCGGGCCTGGTCGGCATGCCCGACGTGGTCAACGAGGCCAATGCCCTCGCCGGCTTCGACAGCTTTTCCGAGACCGACCGTGGACGCGCCGACATCGTCATGGTGGCCGGACTGGGCATGGTCGGCGCCTTGATCGTCGGCCGCTCGCGGCGGGATCTCGGCGCCGTCACCCCGATCGCGCGCCTGATCACGGAGTATGAGGCGATCGCGGTGCCCGCAGCCTCTCCCCTGCGCTCGCTCGAGGCGTTGGTAACGACGCTAACCCGTGATCCCGCCACGGTGCGCTGGTTCGGCGGGGTCGCCGGGGGCACCGACCATGTGCTGGCCGCCCTCGTGGCGAAGGCGGCTGGCGTGCCCCTCGGCCGCGTGGTCTATCACGGGACTCCCGGCGGCATGGGTTCGGTCGAGCAGGCGATGGCGACGGATGGGGGCTGCGTCGTCGCCGGCTGGAGCGAGATCGAGCCGCAGGTCGCGGCGGGCCGGCTGCGGCCGCTCGCCATCTCCGCGGCGCAGCGCATTCCCGGCGTCAATGTGCCGACCCTGATCGAGCAGGGCATCCGGGTCGACCTTTCGATGTGGCGCGGCCTGTTCGCTCCGCCGCAGATCACCGAGGACGAGCGCCGGCGGCTGATCGCCCTGACCGATGATCTCGTCGCCACCGCCGGCTGGAAGGCCAAGCTGTTCCAGCGCAACTGGACCAGCTCTTATCTCTCCGGCGAGGCGTTCGGCGTCTTCGTGCGGGATGAGACGCGGCGGATGCGCGAGACGCTAGGCGCTCTGGGGCTCGCTTAGTTCATGTTCCGCAAAAGTTGAAAGACTTTTGCGAAGAGAACATGCTCCGGCTTCTCGAATCTAGAGCACTGTCTTGTCACTCGGATGATTCCATCCGAGCGGACAGGGCTCTGAACGGATACGCCGGCCGGCAAGGAAGCGCCCGCGCTCGGCCTGCACCGCATCGACGATATAGCCCTCGACCTCCTGCACCCGCCGCAAAGCGTGGATATCGGCGTGCGTCACCAGCCAATAGGCGCGCTCGAAGCCCAGTTCCGGCAGCAGCCGCACGAGCTCGGCATGCTCGCGCGCCGCATAGTCGTGCAATATGCCGATGCCGGCGCCGGCGCGCACCGCCTCCATCTGCCCGACCACGCTGGCGCATTCCAGCCGCCTCGCCTCGATCTCGCGGAAGGCCTCGAAATAATCCAGCGCCGGGCTGTAGACGAGGTCCGGCACATAGGTGACGAGGGTGCGCCCGGTGAGCGCGGCGTGGTTCTCGACCGGCCCGGTGCGCGCGAGATAGGCGCGCGAGGCATAGACCCCGAGCGTGTAATCGGTGAGCTTGCGGGCCACCAGCCGCCCCTCCTGCGGGCGCTGCAGGGTGATGGCGATGTCGACCTCGCGTTTCGGCAAAGAGAAGCTGCGCGGCAGCGGGGCGAGTTGCACGGTCAGCGCCGGATGCCGTTCCACCAGGTTGCCGAGACGCGGCGCCAGGAAATAGGTGCCGAAGCCGTCCGGTGCCCCGATCCGCACGGTGCCGGAGAGCGCGAGATCAACATTGCCGAGCACGGACTGCGCCTGCAGCATCTCGGTCTCCATCCGCTCGGCATGAACCAGGAGCCGCTCGCCGGCCGGGGTGAGCTCGCAGCCCGTGGTGCGGCGCTCCACCAGCTTGGTCTTGAGGCTGGCCTCCAGCGCCCCGAGCCGGCGCCCGACGGTCGCATGGTCGAGCCCGAGCTGCCGCGCCGCGGCCAGCATCTGCCCGGCGCGGGCGACCGCGAGGAAGACGCGCAGATGGTCCCAGTCCATGACCCGTACCAGCTCTGCCTATTCCTGCACAACGGATGCGGGATCATCGTCGTTGAAGTGAGGAGTTTCGGCAAGCACAAAGGCCCTGAAGAACCTGGCCTTAACTGCCTCCCAAAGCCCCGTCATCCTGAGGTGCGAGCGCAGCGAGCCTCGAAGGATGCTGAAGCAGAAGACGCCATCGGGGATGGGCATCCTTCGAGGCTCGGGCCACGCCCGAGCACCTCAGGATGACGTGGCGAGTTAGACGCAGGTGCGCAGGCACCCAATAACGCGAGCGAGGAACCGGCATGGCGACCATCGGGCATTTCATCGGCGGCAAGGCTGTAGGCACATCCGCCGTCAACACCGACGGGCGCACCGCGCCGGTGTTCGATCCCTCGACCGGCGCGCAGTCGGGCGAGGTCCTGCTCGCCTCCACCGGCACCGTGGGCGAGGCGGTCGCCAGCGCCAAGGCCGCGCTGCCGGCCTGGAGCGAGACCCCGACGCTGACCCGCGCCCGCATCATGTTCAGGTACAAGGACCTGCTGGAGCGCAACATCGATGCGCTCGCCACCGCCATCACCAAGGAGCACGGCAAGACCTTCGAGGATGCCAAGGGCGAGGTCACCCGCGGCATCGAGGTGGTGGAGTTCGCCTGCGGCATCCCGCATCTGCTGCGCGGCGACTTCACCGACCAGGTGGCGCGCGGCGTCGACGTGTTCTCGGCCCGCCATCCGGTCGGCGTGTGCGCCGGCATCACCCCGTTCAACTTCCCGGCCATGGTGCCGATGTGGATGTTCCCGGTGGCGATCGCCTGCGGCAACACCTTCGTGCTGAAGCCCTCGGAGAAGGACCCCAGCGCCTCGCTGATCATGGCGGAGCTACTTACTGAAGCCGGCCTGCCGGCGGGCGTGTTCAATGTGGTGCAGGGCGACAAGGAAGCGGTCGATGCGCTGCTGACCCACCCGGACGTCGCCGCCGTGAGCTTCGTCGGCTCCACCGCGATCGGCGAATATGTCTACAAGACCGCCTGCGCGCACGGTAAGCGGGCTCAGGCGCTGTGCGGCGCCAAGAACCACCTCGTGGTGATGCCCGATGCCGATCTCGACAAGACTGTCGATGCGCTGATGGGCGCCGGCTACGGCTCGGCCGGCGAGCGCTGCATGGCGGTCTCGGTGGCGGTGGCGGTCGGCGGCATCGGCGACGCCCTGATCGACCGGCTGGCGCCGAAGGTGCGCTCCCTGAAGGTCGGCCCGGGCCTCGACCCCGACAGCGAGATGGGCCCTCTGGTCACCAGGGAGCATCTCGCCAAGGTCTCGCGCTACATCGACGAAGGCGTCGCCGCCGGTGCCGAGGTGGTGGTCGATGGCCGCGGCCTCAGGCTGCAGGGCTATGAGAACGGCTATTTCCTCGGCGGCACCCTGTTCGACCGGGTGAGCCCGGACATGAGCATCTACAAGGACGAGATCTTCGGCCCGGTGCTCTCGGTGGTGCGGGTCGATCGCTATGACGAGGCGCTCCGCCTCGTCAACGACCACGAATACGGCAATGGCGCCGCCATCTTCACCCGCGACGGCGACGCCGCCCGCGCCTTCGACCGTGACGCCAAGGCCGGCATGATCGGCATCAACGTGCCGATCCCGGTGCCGGTGGCGTTCCACTCCTTCGGCGGCTGGAAGCGGTCCATCTTCGGCGACCGCAACGTCTATGGCATGGAAGGGGTCGGCTTCTACACCAAGCTGAAGACCACCACCGCCCGCTGGCCGACCGGCATCCGCGAAGGCGCCCAGTTCGTCATGCCGACGACGGGGTGACTTCCACGCCCCTTCATCCAGGCGTCATCCCGGACGGCAGCAAGGCCGATCCGGGATCGCGCGCAGAAGAGGGCGCACTTTCGTCACGCGATCCCGGCTCTACGGCTTCGCCTCCGGCCGGGATGACGTCATAGGGTACGCACGCCCCACATTCGCGTCGCCGGCCACCTTGTGCTATGAGGCGCGCAAACACACCTCATCGACACCATGGCGACCTTGATCGAAAACGCGCCCGCCACCGCGAGCGCCCCTTATGCATTTGCCGACCCGCGGCGCTCGCTCGCCGGGCTGTCGCGCGCGGGGCTCATCGCCGCGCTCGCCGAAATCGGCTTGCCCGAGCGCGAGCAGCGCATGCGCGCCTCCCAGCTCTGGCACTGGATCTACCTGCGCGGTGCCACCTCGTTCGACGAGATGACCAATGTCGGCAAGGGCCTGCGTGCCCAGCTTGCCGAGCATTTCACCGTGGCGCGCCCCGAGGTGGTGGTCGAGCAGGTCTCCGCCGACGGCACCCGCAAATGGCTGCTGCGGCTGCCGCCCGACATCGCCGGCGACAAGCCGCACGATGTCGAGATGGTCTATATCCCCGAGAGCAACCGCGGCACGCTGTGCGTCTCCAGCCAGGTCGGCTGCACGCTGAACTGCTCCTTCTGCCACACCGGCACCCAGCGACTGGTGCGCAATCTCACCGCGGCCGAGATCGTCGCCCAGGTGATGGTGGCCCGCGACCGGCTCGGTGACTATCCGGGCCGCGAGCGCGCCACCGGCGCGGGCCTGCCGACCGAGGGCGACCGGCTGGTCACTAACATCGTCTTCATGGGCATGGGCGAGCCGCTCTATGCCTACGATTCGGTTGCCGAGGCCATCGAGATCCTGGCGGACGGCGATGGGCTCGGCATCGGCAAGCGGCGCATCACCGTCTCCACCTCCGGCGTCGTGCCGGAGATCGAGCGGCTGGGCCGCGAGGTCGGCCCGATGCTCGCCATCTCGCTGCATGCGGTGCGCGACGATCTGCGCGACGAGCTGGTGCCGATCAACAAGAAGTATCCGCTGAAAGCGCTGCTCGACGCCTGCCGCAATTATCCGGCGGCCTCCAACGCCAAGCGCATCACCTTCGAATACGTCATGCTGAAGGGCGTGAACGATAGTCCGGCCGATGCCAAGGCGCTGGTGAAGCTGCTCGCCGGTATCCCGGCCAAGATCAATCTCATCCCGTTCAACCCCTGGCCCGGCACGAAGTATGAGTGTTCGGACTGGGAGACCATCGAGAACTTCTCCGACATCGTGTTCCGCGCCGGCTATTCGAGCCCGGTGCGCACGCCGCGCGGGCGCGACATTCTCGCCGCCTGCGGCCAGCTCAAGAGCGAGACCGAGAAGCTCTCTGCGCGCGAGCGCCTCGCCCTGCGCGCCATGGCGGCGACCGCGGAATGACGGACCGATGATCACCGACGCCATTCTCCGCCTGCTGTTGCGCGTCCTCATCGTGCCGCTCGGCTATGTCTGCGGCATGCTGGCGACCATGGCGGTGGTGGTGATTGGCTATTGGCAGATCGGCAATTTGCTCGCCGGCGTCGACGAGATCGAACTGTTCTCGATCCTCGACGCCATGATGACCGCGATGATGGCGCTCACCGCCGTGGTCACCACCATGTGGCTGATCGCCAGCATCGGCATCCTGTTCGCCGAATGCTTCGCGGTGCGCTCCTGGATCTTCCACACCGCGAACGGCGCGATCTCCGCCTGGCTCGGCGCCCAGCTCTTCACTCCCTATGACGGGACGCAGGTGCCCTTCGACGGCGATTTCTACATCATTGCCGCAGGTCTTGCCGGCGGCCTTGCCTATTGGCTGGTGGCCGGCTGGAGCGCCGGCTTCTGGAAGCCGGTCGCCTCGCCGCGGCCTGATGCTTTGCCGGCTCCTCGGGCGGCACAGACGCTGCCGCCGCCGGCGGAGAATGGCCCCCGGCAAAGGTAATTTTGTCGCGCCCCGAGCGGCAAGAAAACCGCTGTATGACGGCACGCGTCAGCCATTCGTCACATGCTCGTCAGTCCCCCTTATTAACGTTTCGGAAGGCCCGCGAAGACGGGCAATTGCGGGACTTGGGGGCTATCTTCATGCCGATCACATTGCGCGTCGCGCTCGCGACGGCGGTGCTTTCTGCGCTCGTTTTGGGCTTTTTCCCCGGCCTCGACCGCGAGGTCGCCCACCTCTTCTACGACACCCAGCTGAACGCATTCCCGGTCGCCCGCACCGAGTGGGGCAAGAGCCTGCGCTGGTTCGGCATGTACCTTCCGCACCTCGGCTGGATGGTGGCGACGGCGGCGATCATTGTCGCGCTGCTGCGCCCCTCGCAGCCGATGCCGATGCGCCCGAGCATCGCCATCTTCCTGATCGTCACCGCGCTGGCGATTCCCGCGCTCGTGGTCAATGCCGGCTTCAAGCAGCATTGGGGCCGGCCGCGCCCGGTCGCCGTGGTCGAGTTCGGCGGCAGGCATGATTTCCGGGCCTGGTGGGACAATTCCGGCGCCTGTACCCGCAACTGCTCCTTCATGTCGGGCGAGACCTCGGCAGCGGCGATGCTGGTCGGCGCCGCCACCCTCGCCCCACTGACGATCCGCCCGCTCGCCATCGGCATCGCCGGCCTGTTCACCCTGCTCACCGGCCTGATGCGCGTCGCCTTTGGTGGGCACTGGCTATCCGACATCCTGCTCGGCGGCAGCGTCTCGGTGCTGCTGCTGCTGGCGGCGCGGCACATCATCCTGTTCGCGCGCGGCATCGACGATGCCGAGGCGCGCCTGGCGCTGTCGCAGACCGGGTTCCTGCTGCAGGCCTCACTGCTCGGCGTCCTGCGTGCCTTCGGGGTGCGCACCGGTCGACTGGTGCGCACGATGAGGCAGGCCGCCTTGTCTATGCAGCATCAATTTATGCTCGCCAGCGACATCCTCAGTCCCGTCCTGGCCGGCGCAGGCCATTTCGCGCGCGTCTTCCACGCCTCCGCCATCGAGTTGCGCAACGCGCTGTTCCCCGCGCGCAGTCCGGCCCCCGCTCCGGCAGAGTAAGCCCGACTCCTCGCAGAGCTTGCGTCCGTCCACGTCATCCCTATAGTCCGCGCGCTTTCAAGGCCCTCGGCTCTCTCGTGCGGAATATGACATGGCTAGCGACGTCAAGCGGGTTGTGCTCGCCTATTCGGGCGGTCTCGACACCTCGGTGATCCTCAAATGGCTGCAGACCACCTATGGCTGCGAGGTGGTGACCTTCACCGCCGACCTCGGCCAGGGCGAGGAGCTGGAGCCGGCGCGCAAGAAGGCCGAGTTGCTCGGCATCAAGCCGGAGCACATCTTCATCGAGGACGTGCGCGAGGAATTCGTCTCCGACTACGTCTTCCCGATGTTCCGGGCCAATGCTCTCTATGAGGGGCTCTATCTGCTCGGCACCTCGATCGCCCGGCCGCTGATCTCCAAGAAGCAGATCGAGATCGCCCGTCAGGTCGGCGCCGATGCGGTCGCCCACGGCGCCACCGGCAAGGGCAACGATCAGGTGCGCTTCGAACTGACCTATTACGCGCTGGAGCCGGACATCAAGGTGATCGCGCCCTGGCGCGAATGGGACCTCACCTCGCGCACCCGCTTGCTGGAATTCGCCGAAAGCCACCAGATCCCGATCGCCAAGGACAAGCGCGGCGAAGCACCGTTCTCGGTCGACGCCAACCTGCTGCACTCCTCCTCCGAGGGGAAGGTGCTGGAGGATCCGGCCGAGGAGGCCCCCGAATACGTCTATCAGCGCACCATCTCGCCCGAGGCCGCGCCCGACAAGGCGACCTACATCACCGTCGATTTCGAGAAGGGTGACCCGGTCGCCATCGACGGCGTGAAGCTCTCGCCGGCAAACCTGCTGACCAGGCTCAACGAGCTCGGCAAGGCCAACGGCATCGGCCGGCTCGACCTCGTCGAGAACCGTTTCGTCGGCATGAAGTCGCGCGGCGTCTATGAGACCCCCGGCGGCACCATCCTGCTGGCTGCGCACCGCGGCATCGAGAGCATCACGCTCGACCGCGGCGCCGCGCACCTGAAGGACGAGATCATGCCGCGCTATGCCGAGCTGATCTATTACGGCTTCTGGTTCTCGCCAGAGCGCGAGATGCTGCAGGCGCTCATCGACAAGAGCCAGGAGTTCGTCACCGGCGAGGTCCGGCTGAAGCTCTACAAGGGCAATGTCGAGGTGGTCGGCCGCACCTCTCCCTATTCGCTGTATAATCAGGACCTCGTCACCTTCGAGGAAGGCGCGGTCGCCTATGACCATCGCGACGCCGCCGGCTTCATCAAGCTGAACGCCCTGCGCCTGCGCACGCTTGGCAGCCGGGCGCGGAAGATCGGGAGCTGAGGCTCTCAGGCTTCAGCATTCTTCGAGGCTCGCTCCGCTCGCACGTCACGATGACGTGGCGCTTATGGAGGAACGTCATCCTGAGGCGCGGCATGGCGGGGCCTAGAAGGATGTCGTAGCCCCCGCGACCTCGACACATGCCAAATGTCCGATGGCGACGAAGCCGCGCCCGTCTTATGGTGGCGCGCCACCGGCCGACCGACGTAGCGCGCCCCGCGGCCGGACGCTGAGGAGTTGCTCATGCCCTGGTCACTCACCGTCGCCAATGTCTACGGCACGGCGGTCCGTATCCATGTCACCTTCCTGCTGTTCCTGGTCTGGATCTGGGTAGCTTATTACCAGCGCGGCGGCACCAGTGCAGCCTGGGAAGGCGTCATCTTCGTCGCGCTGCTGTTCCTGTGCGTGGTGCTGCACGAATTCGGCCATGTCTTCGCCGCCCGGCGCTACGGCGTGAAGACGTCCGATGTCACGCTCTGGCCGTTCGGCGGCATAGCGAGCCTCGAGCGCATCCCGGAGAAGCCCTCGGAGGAGTTGATCGTGGCGCTCGCCGGTCCGGCGGTGAATGTCGTGATCGCGCTGGTACTGATCCTCATCCTCGGCGGCACCACCGGGGTCGAGCATCTGGCGGACATCGAGAACCCGCATGTCGGCATGCTGGCGAAGCTCGCCGGCGCCAATATCTTCCTCGTCGTCTTCAACCTCATCCCCGCCTTTCCGATGGACGGCGGACGGGTGCTGCGCGCGTTGCTCGCGATGAAGATGGGGCATGCCCAGGCGACGCAGACCGCCGCCTCGATCGGCCAGGGGCTAGCCGTCGGCCTTGGCCTGCTCGGCATTTTCGGCGGCAATCCCATGCTGATCATCATCGCCGTCTTCGTCTTCCTCGCCGCCTCGGGCGAGGCCGGGCAGGTGCAGATGAAGCAGGCGGCGCGCGGCGTGCTGGTCGAAGATGCGATGATCACGCATTTCGAGAGCCTCGGCCCGCAGGCGAGCGTCGGCGAGGCGGCGGAAGCCTTGATCCGCACCACGCAGAAGGAGTTCCCGGTGGTCGACGGCGCCGGCCATCTGCGCGGCGTGCTGACCCGCGATGCCATGATCCGCGCCCTGCAGCAGGACGGGCCGGATGCCCCGGTGCTGGAGGCGATGGCCGGTGATATCCCGACAGTGGCCACCCGCTCGTCGCTGGAGGCCGCCCTCAAGCTGCTCACCACCAGCCGGGCGCCGGTGATCGGCGCGCTCGACGCCTCCGGCCGGCTGGTCGGCCTGCTCACCGCGGAGAATGTCGGCGAGATGATGATGCTGCGCGCCGCCCAGCCGGAAGGCCGCTTCGGGCCATGGGGCCGCAAGCCGACCGCCTGAGACTGCCGCGGACCTACCGCCTGAGAGGCTGTTGCCCGTAGTTCCCTCTCCCCATTGGGGAGAGGTGGCCCGCGAAGCGGGTCGGTGAAGGGGTGACACGGCTGCGGAGCGGTAGATCCCCTCACCCCTCCCTCTCCCCCGTCGGGGAGAGGGAGTTCGGCCTGCGCTGCTCCAATAGCCGCCGGCCTCCGAGGCCGCCGCGGCTCGCGTCTTCTGGTGGTGCTATGGCAATGCTACGCTTGTGCTCAAGCAAAGCTGTAGCGGGAGGGTGGCGTGGCTAAAGCAAAGGCAGAACGGTTGGCGGCGGCGCTGCTCATCGGGGCGGGTGTGCTTGGCGCGGGCGCGCCGGCGAGCCGCGCCGCGAGCTTCCCCTGCTCGCAGGACTCCGCCCCCGACGAGATCGCCATCTGCCGCACCCCCGACCTCAATGACGCCGATGTCGAGATGTCGGTGCGCTACGAGATGCTGCGTGCCTTGCTGCCCATGGGCGGCGCCGGTGCCCTGCAGGACGCGCAGCGCGCCTGGCTGGCGCAGCGCCATCAGTGCGGCGGCGATGTCGGCTGCCTGCGCGCCGCCTACGCTGAACGCGTCGCCCAGCTCAAGTCCGGCTTCCAGCAGATCGTCAGCCGCGGACCTTATTAGGAACCTTTCCACCCTCGTGGCCGGCCTTGACCCGGCCATCCAGACTTTGGGCCGGGTGCATGCGGGCACGCTGGATCCCCGGGTCAAGCCCGGGGATGAGGGCACATAGGAACTGCGGGCCAGCATAAAGCAGTCAAAACAAAAGGCCCCGGCGGACGCCGGGGCCTTCGTTATGTTCAGGCCGCTGGACAATCGCTCGTCGCGCAATCACTCGTCGCGATTGCCGAACAGCTGGAGCAGCATCATGAACAGGTTGATGAAGTCCAGATAGAGCGTCAGCGCGCCCATGATGGCCTTGCGCCCGGCAACCACGTCGTCGTCGCCCGCAAAGTACATCTCCTTGATGCGCTGGGTGTCGTAGGCGGTGAGGCCCGCGAACACCAGCACGCCCACCACCGAGATGATGAACTGCAGCATCGTCGAGGCGAGGAAGATGTTCACCAGCATGGCGATGATGATGCCGAACAGGCCCATCATCAGGAACGAGCCCATCCCCGACAGGCTGCGCGACGTGGTGTAGCCGTAGAGGCTCAGCGCGCCGAAGGAAGCCGCGGTGATGAAGAACACCCGCACGATGCTGTCATGGGTGTAGACAAGGAAGATCGTCGACAGCGAGATGCCGACCAGCGCCGCATAGAGCCAGAACACGCCCTGTGCCGCCGGAACGCTCATGCGGTCGACGCGGAAGCTGAGGAAGAACACCGCGGCGAGCGGGGCGAGCATCACCACCCACTTCAGCGGGCTGACGAACAGCGTGTAGCCGAACTGGGTGAGATAGATGCCGCGGCCGATGGCATACGGCGTGGCGACGTCGGAGACGGCCAGCATATAGATGCCGAGCGCCGCGGCGCCGGTGATGGCGAGGCCAAACGCCATGTAATTGTACACGCTGAGCATGTACGAGCGGAGGCCTTGGTCGATCGCGGCCTCCGTCCGCGTCACCGTCGAGCCGTAACGCGGCGTGGCGACGTTGCGATCATAATCGGACATCGTGTCGGATCCTCTCGAAAGTCCCTGGTACATCCCGCGCCGCAAAGCCCGATGCCCGCGGCCGAGCGGGATTTCCCACGAGAATATGGGCAAGTACAGGATCGCCCGCAAGTGAACTTTGCGTCAGAAATGACGCAGCGTCACGCATTGTGCCGGCACACCAACGTACCTTGCGGCCTAGAGGTCGCGCAGGATGCGCGCCGGCTTCTGCCCGAGCGCCCGCCAGGTGCCGACGAGGCCGAATCCGACGGTGAGCACCAGAGCGACGCCGACCGCGGCGAGCGCCGCCCCGCTCGACCAAGCGAAGTGCGCCTTCATCACCTGCGTCACCACCACATAGGCGGCGAGCGTGCCGGCGCCGACCGCGACCACCGCGGTGGCGAGCCCCAGCACCGCATACTCCAGCGCATAGGCACCGATCAGCCGCGACCGCGTTGCCCCGAGGGTCTTCAGTATCACCGCGTCATAGACCCGGTGGTGGTGTCCCGCGGCAAGCGCGCCGGCCAGCACCAGCACACTGGCGAGCAGGGTGACGAGGCTGGCGCCGCGTATCGCCAGCACCAGCTGGCTGACCAGTTCGCCGATCGTCGCCAGCGCCTCCTTGACCCGCACCGCGGTCACCGCCGGGAAGTCCCTCGCCACGCTGCGCGCCACCGCGCGCTCCTGCGTATCGCCGGCGCCATCCGGGAAGGTCAGGGTCGCGAGCGCGGTGTGCGGCGCGCCGCGGAAGGTGTTGGGCGAGAATACCATGACGAAGTTGATGGCGAGCCGCTCCCACTCCACCTGCCGCAGATTGGCGATCTTCGCGCTGATGGTGCGGCCGAGCACGTTCACCGTGACCATGTCGCCGATCTTCAAGCCGAAGGCGTCGGCGATCTCGCGCTCGAACGAGACCAGGGGCGGCCCCGAATAGTCCGCCGGCCACCATTCGCCGGCGGTCAGCGTCGAGCCCTCCGGCACGCTTCGCGAATAGGTGATGCCGCGGTCGGAGGAGAGCACCCAGGCGAACTCCGCCGGGGCCGCGATGTCCTCGACCCTGCGCCCGCCCATGGTGAGCAGCCGACCGCGCAGCATCGGCACGGTCTCCACATTGCCGTCCGGCGCCTGGCTCTTGAGGAATGAGGCGAAGCGCTCCTCGTCCGTGCTCGGCACATCGAGGAAGAAGAAGCTCGGCGCCTGCTTCGGCAGATTCGCGGTCAGTTCCCGCGTCAGGCTGCGGTCGATCAGGGCGAGCGTCACCAAAAGCGTCAGGCCGAGCCCGAGCGAGAGCACCACGGTGGGGGTGAGCGCGCCGGGCCGGTGGATATTGCCGAGCGCGAGCCGCGCGCTGGTCGCCTTCGGGCGCGGCAGGCGACGCGCCAGCGCCATGATGCCGAGCGCGACGAGGCGCAGCGCGATCAGCACGCTGACCGCCGCGATCAGATAATAGATCGCGACTCGCGGCTCCTCGGAGACCGCGACGGCGAGCCCGGCCAGCGCGGCCGCGGCAAGGCCGGTGAGCACGACATAGAGCGCGCGCGGGCGGCTGCGCCCGCCGTCGACGCGGTCGCGGAACAGCGCCGAGACCGGGACGTCGTGAGCAAGGCCGAGCGGCCACAGCGCGAAGGCCAGCGCAATCAGCGCGCCATAGGCGACGGCCAGCACCAGTGCCGCGGGCTGCACCGAGGGCTCGATCGGCACCGGGATCAGCGGGCCGAACGCCCAGGTGACAAAGAAGGGCAGCGCCGCCCCGACCATCAGCCCGATGGCGATGCCCACGGCGGCGATGAGGCCGACCTCGATCAGATAGATGGCGAACACCATGCCGCCCGGCGCGCCGAGCGACTTGAAGGTGGCGATGACGCTACGCTTGGCGTCGAGATGGCTCTTCACCGCGTTGGCGACGCCCACCCCGCCGACGAGGAGCGCGGTGAGGCCGACCAGCGTCAGGTACTGGGTGAAGCGCTTCACATTGTCTTCCAGCCGCGGCGCGGCGGCCTCGCGGCTGCGCACCTCGAAGCCGGCGTCCGGCGCCCCCGCCTTCACCGCGTCGAGCAAGGCGTGGAGCCGGCCCGGATCATCGAGCTTCACCCGGTAGTGCCAGCGCACCAGGCTGCCCGGCTGCAACAGGTTGGAGGCACGCAGCGCCGCCTGCGAGACCATCAGGCGCGGCCCGAAGCCGAGGCCGGTGGCGAGCGAATCCGGCTCCTTCGCGATCAGCGCAGTGAGGCGCAGCTTCACGTCACCGATCTGGAAGATGCCGCCCGGCTTGAGGTTCAGCCGTTCCGCCAGCAGCGGATCGACTACCGCGCCATAGGCGCCGTCCTTCTCGGCGAGGGCGTCGGCCAGCGGCAGCGCCGGGTCGAGCGTGATCGTCCCGGTTAGCGGATAGAGGCCGTCGACCGCCTTCGCCTCGGACAGCGTCGCGTCGAGGGCATCGCCTTCCCCGCTCCGCGCCATGGCGCGCAAGGTGGCCACCGTCGAGACCTTGCCCGCGGCGCTGAACAGCGCGTACTCCGCCGGCGTCGCCTCGCGCTGCACCAGGGTGAAGGCAGCATCGCCGCCGAGCAGGGTCGCGCCCTCGCGGCCAAGACCGTCGGTGAGCGCGCGCGAGAAGGATCCGACGCCGGAAATGGCGGCGACGCCGAGCGCGATGCAGGCGAGGAAGACGCCGAAGCCGCGGACCCCGCCGCGCAGTTCGCGCAGGGCAAAGCGGGCGGCGATGCGCGCCTGCGCGAGGGCCCCGGGTGCGCCCAGCACCGGTGCGCCGGCTTCGGTGACGGTGCGGGCGATCAGCGTCATGCCGGCACGGCCTCGTCCGCGGTCTCCGGCTCGATCTGGCCGGAACGCAGCCGCACCACGCGGTCGCAGCGCCGCGCGAGATTGAGATCGTGGGTGACGACCACCAGCGTCGAACCGCGCCGGGCGTGGGTGGCGAAGAGCAGTTCCATGATCTGCAGCCCCGTCGCCTCGTCGAGATTGCCGGTCGGCTCATCGGCGACGAGGATCGCCGGCTCCGGCGCCAGCGCGCGGGCGAGCGCCACGCGCTGCTGCTCGCCGCCGGAGAGCTGGGCGGGGTAGTGGTCGAGCCGGGCGCCGAGCCCCACCGAAGCGAGTTCCGCCGCCGCGCGCTCGAAGGCGTCCGGCCGGCCGGCGAGTTCCAGCGGCACCGCGACATTCTCCAGCGCGGTCATGGTCGGGATCAGGTGGAAGGACTGGAACACGATGCCGACATGGCGGCCGCGGAAGCGCGCCAGCGCATCCTCGGAGAGCCTGGTCAATTCCTGCCCGGCGACGGTGACCCTGCCAGAATCCGCCTGCTCCAGCCCGGCGAGCACCATCAACAGGCTCGATTTGCCGGAGCCGGACGGCCCGACGAGGCCGACTGCCTCGCCGCGGCCTATATTCAGGGACACGCCTTTGAGGATATGGACGCGCGCCGCGCCGCTGCCGAGGGAGAGTTCCACCTCATCGAGGCGGATGGCGGGGTCGGTGCCGCTGGAGGAGTTTGCCTGCATGGCTTTCGCTTGCTTCGCCTTGTTTAGCCGCGCCACATTCGGGTCCGCACCATATGGTGCAGCGCACCCGCCGCGAAAGGGGCCGCGCCGCGCCGGGATGACGCTGGGTATGCTCGTCGCCTTGGCACTGATTTCGGGCGCGACTTCGGCGCGGGCCGAGCCGATCCTGCTCGTCGCCTTTGGCGACAGCCTCACCGCGGGGCTCGGCTTGCCGGCGAGCGAAGCATTTCCGGCCAAGCTGGAGGCCGCGCTCAAGGCCAAGGGACACGACGTTGTGATCGAGAACGCTGGCGTTTCCGGCGACACGACGAGCGCCGGCCTCGCCCGGCTCGATTGGTCGATACCCGACGGCACGCAGGGCGTGATCCTCGAGCTCGGCGCCAATGACGCGCTGCGCGGCCTCGATCCGGCGATCACGGAGAAGGCGCTCGACGAGACGTTGGCGCGGCTCAAGGCGCGCAAGATCCCGGTGCTGTTCGCCGGCATGCTGGCACCGCCGAACATGGGCGCGGACTACAAGCAGCGCTTCGACGCCATCTATCCGGCGCTGGCGAAGAAATACGACGTGCCGCTCTATCCCTTCTTTCTCGACGGCGTCGCCGGCGAGGCGAAGTTCAACCAGCCCGACGGCATCCATCCGCTGGGAACGGGCGTGGACATCATCGTCGCCCGCATGCTGCCGGCGGTGGAGGCGTTCCTTGCCCAGATCGCGGCCGGCAAGCCGGGCTGAGAGGTCAGCCCGCGACTTCTCTCCCCATACCAAGCGACGTCATGGCCGGCCTTGTGCCGGCCATCTCGGCCTCTGATGCACTGTCGGGAATCGAGATCCCCGGCACAAGACCAGGGATGACTTCACTCTGTACGACCGGATCCTACTCAGCCGGCGCGTTCGCGGGCTGATCCGGCTCGCGCTCGATGGCATGGCGGGTCAGGAGCGGCGCCTGGGCAATGGCGAACAGGAAGGTGATGGGCAGATAGCCGAAGGTCTTGAACGCTACCCATGTATCGGTCGAGACCGAGCGCCAGACGACCTCGTTCAGCACCGCCATGGCGATGAAGAAGATGCCCCAGCGTATGGTCAGCTTGCGCCAGCCCTCGGCATCGATGTGGAACACGTCGCCAAGCACATAGGGCAGCAGCGGCTTGTTCAGCATCATGCCGCCGAGCAGCGCGATGCCGAACAGCGCGTTCACCAAGGTCGGCTTCATCTTGATGAAGTGGTCGTCCTGCAGGACGATGGTAAGGGTTCCGAACACCAGCACCACCGCAGCCGAGATCAGCGGCATCACCGCGATCTTGCGGGCGATGATCCACATCACCGCCAGCGCGACGAAGGTCGCGACCATGAAGGCGCCGGTTGCCACATAGATGCCGCCGCGGCCATTTGCGATGAAGAAGATCACCAGCGGACCCATCTCGAGCACGAATTTGAGCAGCGGGTGCATGGTGCGGGCGGGGCCCTTGGTGGTCTCGTTCCCCGGCACGGCAGCTTCGGTCATCAGCGACAATCCTGTGTTGGGCGCCTTGTGGCGTCTTCAGGCGGCGGGATCAAGGCAACAAATCTTGAGCCCGCGGATTGATGCTCAGTCCAGCCCCACAATAGCCCGCGCGAAGTCGCGTGCCTCGAAGGGTTGCAGGTCGTCCACACCTTCTCCAACCCCGATCAGGTGCACCGGCAGCCCGTGCTTGGCCGCGATGGCGACCAGGATTCCGCCGCGCGCCGTCCCGTCCAGCTTCGTCATGACCAGCCCGGTCACTCCGGCCACCCGCCGGAACGCTTCGACCTGGGAGAGCGCGTTCTGGCCGACCGTGGCATCGAGCACCAACACCACCGCATGCGGGGCATCGGGCTCCTGCTTCTTGAGAACGCGCACCACCTTCTCGAGTTCAGCCATCAGTTCGGCGCGGTTCTGCAAACGCCCGGCAGTGTCGACGATCAGCACGTCGGCACCGTCCGCTCTGGCCTTGGCGAGCCCGTCAAAGGCGACGCCGGCGGCGTCCGCTCCCGGTTCGCGGGCGACGATGGCCGCGCCCGTGCGGTCGGCCCAGACTTTCAGCTGCTCGATGGCAGCGGCGCGGAAGGTGTCGCCGGCGGCGAGCACGACCTTCTTGCCATCGGCGCGCAGCTTCGCCGCGACCTTGCCGATGGTGGTGGTCTTGCCGGAGCCGTTGACCCCGACCATCAGCAGCACGAACGGTTTCGCCGCCGCATCCAGCACCAAGGGCCGCGCCACCGGCTTGAGGACGGCCTCGATCTCGGCGGCGATCAGCGCGCGCACCTCGTCGGGCTCGATCGTTTTGTCGTAGCGCCCCTTACCCACCGCTTCCGCAATGCGCGCCGCGGTCTCGACGCCGAGATCGGCGCGGATCAGCACGTCTTCGAGGTCCTCGAGCGTGTCCGCGTCGAGCTTGCGCTTGGTGAAGAGGTCGGTGATGCCGCTCGAGAGGCCGGAAGCGGTCTTGGTCAGGCCCTGCGTCAGGCGCTTCCAGAAGCCGGGGCGGGCGTTTTCGGTGTCGCTCATCAGTAGCCTTGCTGGCTCATGCCGCGATCAGTCGGGTGCCGTCATGTCCGGCGATGCGCACATCGGCGATCGTGCCGGCGGTGAGCGGCCGGACCAGCCGCACCGGGGTGAAGCCCTCAGTCCGGGCCATGCCTTCGGTCTCCGCCAGCACCGCGCGACGGCGGCCGATCTCGCCGGCAAGGTGGCGCTGCAGCGCCTCCATGCCCTTCTCGCGCAGGCGCTTTGCCCGCTTCTTGATCGCCTCGCGGGCAAGCTGCGGCATGCGCGCCGCCGGCGTGCCCTTGCGCGGCGAGAACGGGAACACATGGAGATGCGTCAGCCCGCATTCGTCGACGAGGCGCAGCGAATTGCGGAAATGCGCCTCGGTCTCGGTCGGGAAGCCGGCGATGATGTCCGCGCCGAACACGATGTCGGGGCGCAGTTCGCGGAGCCTCGAACAGAATTCGATGGCGTCGCGGCGCGAATGCCGGCGCTTCATACGCTTGAGGATCAGATCGTCGCCTGCCTGCAGCGAGAGATGCAAATGCGGCATCAGCCGCTCTTCCTCGGCAATGGCGGCGACGAGATCCTCGTCTGCCTCGACGGAATCGATCGAGGAGAGGCGCAGCCGGCGCAGTTCCGGCACATGGCGCAGCAACGCGCGCACCAGTTGCCCGAGCTTCGGCGCGCCCGGCAGGCCGATGCCGTAGGAGGTGAGGTCGACCCCGGTGAGCACCACTTCGGAGTAGCCGTTCTCGACCAGCCGGCGGACCTGCGTCACCACCTCACCCATCGGCACCGAGCGGGAATTGCCGCGGCCATAGGGGATGATGCAGAAGGTGCAGCGATGATCGCAGCCATTCTGCACCTGCACGAAGGCGCGGGTGCGCCCTTCTATTCCCTCGATGAGGTGCAGCGCGGTCTCGCGCACGCTCATGATGTCGCCGAGGACCGCCTTCTCCTCGGCCCCGATGCCGAAATCGAAGGCCTGCCGAGCCGAGGTCCAGGTTTCAAGCTTCGCCTTCTCGGCATTGCCGACGACGCGGGCGACCTCGTCCATCTCGGCGAAGGTCTCGGGCTCGGTCTGGGCCGCGCAGCCGGTGACGACGATGCGCCGCTCCGGGTCCTCGCGCTTCAGCCGGCGGATCGACTGCTTGGCCTGCCGCACCGCTTCCGCCGTGACCGCGCAGGTATTGACGACGACGGTGCGCTCCAGCCCCGCCGCGCTCGCCGCGTTCTTCACCGCCTCGGATTCGAGCGTGTTGAGTCGGCAGCCGAAAGTGACGACCTCGACCGACATCAGACCGCGCCGCTGGTCGCGGCCTCGCCGAGCATGGCCGGCGTCAGCCGGCCTTCGAACTCGAACTCGGCCGGACCGGTCATGAGGATGTGGTCGTCGCTCTCGCGCCACTCGATGAGGAGATCGCCGCCGGGCAATGTGACCCGCACCTTGCGCCCGGTGCGGCGGGTGCGCGCGGCCGCCACCGCGGCGGCGCAGGCGGCCGAGCCGCACGCCTTGGTGAGGCCGGCGCCGCGCTCCCACACCTTCAGGATGATGTACTCGGGCGAGACGACCTGCGCCAGCGAGATATTGGCGCGCTCCGGGAAGATCGGATGATTCTCGAGCAGCGGGCCGAAACGCCCGAGATCGTGGGCCTCGACATCCGCGACCCAGAAGATCGCGTGCGGATTGCCGACATTGACCACGGAAGGCGAATGCAGCACCGGCGCGTCGATCGGGCCGATCTGCAATTCGATGGCACGGGTATCGGCGAATTCCTCGGCCAGCGGGATCTCGGCCCAGCCGAAGCGCGGGCGGCCGACATCGGCGGAGACGCCGTCTTCGCTCACGGTGCAGTCGAGCAGGCCGGCGACGCTTTCGAACAGCAGATGGTTGTGCCCGGTCCGCCCCGCCTCATAGAGCGCGATGCAGCGCGTGCCATTGCCGCAGGCGCCGGCCTCCGAGCCGTCGGCATTGATGATGCGCACGAAGGCTTCGGTGCCCGCGGCGCGCGGCGGATAGAGCGCCATGATCTGGTCGAACGGCAACGCCTCCGGCCTTGCCAGCGCGCGTGCCGCCGCCGGCGGCACGGCAATGGGCGCATCGCGCAGATCAAGCACGACGATCTCGTTGCCGAGGCCGTTCATCTTGACAAAGGGGCGGTTCGCGAGCGTTGCCATCGACCGGAATTTCGGATCCTGGAAGCGTGGGGTTGCGCCCTTATATGGCGAAGCGATGCAACAAGGCCAGTGTGTACCCCAATCTGTCGCGCCGTGCCGACATGCACGTCGCGGGCGGCGCGCGGGAATGCTAGAACCGTTCCGTCTCGCGCCCCCGGTGACATGATGATCTGTTTGCTTCGCTCCTCCCTGCCGCTGGCGCTGATCGCGCTGCTCGTCGCCGCCGGCCCGCTGGCCGCGCAAGCCCCCGCCCAGCCTGCCCCGTCGGGGCCGGCACAGCCCCAAGCGCAGCAGGCCCCGGCGCCAACGCCGGATACCGACATGACCTCGCCGCCGGTGGTGGATCCGAAGGGGGTCGACACCCAGCCCGTGCCGCCGGCGGCAGCGCCGCAGGACAATCAGGGCGCGGCCGCAGCCCCGGCCAACCCGCTCGACAAGCCCGACGGCTTCGGCGAAGCGGTCGACATGAAGCCGGTCCCGGTGCTGCAGAAGCGCGGCCAGAGCGGCTGGGACGAGGGCTTTGCGAGCATTGTCGCGGCACTCAAGGAAGTCGATACCGAACTGACCCGGTTGAAGCTGAAGGCGGCCGGCCCACCGCTCATCATCTATACCTCGACCGACGATGCCGGCTTCGATTTCGAGGCCGCAATTCCTTTTTCCGGCGCCACCACCGAGAAGCCGGGCGTCCAGTTCGAACTGGCAGCTTCCCCCGCCGGCAAGGCGCTGCGCTTCACCCACCGCGGCTCCTATGAGGCGATGGACCCGACCTACGAGCAGATCGCCAACCTGCTCGACGCCAAGGACCTGGAAGCCCAGGACCTCTATATCGAGGAGTACCGCAGCGATCCGCGCACCACCTCGCAGGACGACATGGTGATCGACATCTATGTGCCGCTGAAGTGACCGGAGATCGGAGTGGCGCCGGCTTGGCGGCGACCCCGAGGCGGCGCAATGGTTTGGCGGCGGCGCACCCTCGAATCGCCCTGATCACCGCGGTACCAATCTGTTCAATACCGCGAATGGATTGGCGCCTGCCCGAAAGAGGGCGTGGCGTCCGGCCGGCGTGGGGGTTAACCTAAGGGTCGGGCTTGGCCCTTGTCGGCCTCGCTGCATCGCGGGAGAAATGGCGCTCGACGCCGAGCGCCATTATGCTGGCGACGACGGCTTTGGAAGTGCCATTGGGGTCGATCGCTTCATCGGTTTCGGTTCGGGCCCCGAGCCGGAATGGTGACGTGATCCAGCGGAACGACGTTTGATCGTATGGACGAGACTTCTAAAACCGCGCGCTCGCCGCGTATCCTGATGTATAGCCACGATACGTTCGGCCTGGGTCACATCCGCCGGACCCGGGCCATCGCCAATTCATTGGCGAAGGAACATCGCGACCTGTCGATCCTCATCCTGTCGGGCTCGTCGCTGGCCGGCAGCTTCAACTTCGGCCCGGGCATCGACTTCGTCCACGTGCCGAGCGTCAGCAAGAGTGCGGACGGCAGCTACAGCGGCGGCAATTTGCGCCTGGAACTGTCCGAGGTCGCGAAGATCCGCGAGGCGCTGATCCGCCAGGCCGCGGAATCGTTCCGGCCGGACATCTTCATCGCCGATAAGGAGCCGACCGGCTTCCACGGCGAACTGGTGCCGACGCTGAACATACTCGCCGATATGGGCACGCGGCGTCTCATCGGCGTGCGCGACGTGCTGGACGACCCCGACACCGTCCGCGCCGAATGGCACGACAAGGGCGCGATCCGCACCCTGACCGACCATTATGACGACATCCTCGTCTACGGCTCCGAGGCGTTCTATCGACCGCTCGACGCCATACCGCTGCCGGCGGAGCTGCGCACCTGCATCGTCTATACCGGCTATCTGCGCCGCACCGTGCCGGGCGGCATGAGCGCGGTGAAATATCCGAAGCTGACCAAGCGGCCCTTCATCCTCGTCACCACCGGCGGCGGCGCCGACGGCGCCGGGCTGATCGACTGGGTGATCTCGGCCTACGAGGCCGATCCGAACATCCCGCTGCCGGCGGTGATCGTCTATGGGCCTTATCTCTCCACCACCCAGCGCGTCGGGTTCGCCGAGCGCGTCGACCGCCTGCCCAATGTCGAAGGCATGATCTTCGATCCCAAGATCGAGCGGCTGATGAACCGCGCCACCGCCGTGGTCGGCATGGGCGGCTACAACACGTTCTGCGAGATACTGTCCTTCGACAAGCCGGCGCTGCTGGTGCCGCGCGCCCGGCCGAGGCTCGAACAGACCATCCGCGCCCGCCGCGCCGCCGATCTCGGCCTGGTGCGGATGCTTCCCGACCCGGTCGAGCACGGCGCTGCGAGCCGCGATCCGATGGAGATGGCGGCGGCGCTCACCGCCCTGTGCGCGCAGAAGCCGCCATCCGCGTCGATGTTCCCGGACATGCTCGACGGGCACGCCCAGATCGCCAATTATCTCAGCCCCATGCTGGAGGCCGGGCCGATGCGCCGGGCCGGCAGCAGCGGCCGGGGAGCCGGTGGCTGAGGTGTCGACGCAACAACCAGGCATGCCCGAGGCACGCATCGCCATCGTGCTGAAGGGCTATCCGCGCCTGTCGGAAACCTTCATCGCCCAGGAGATGCTGGAGCTGGAGCGCCGCGGCTTCCGATTCGACATCTGGTCGCTGCGCCGGCCGACCGACCGCCATGTGCACCCGATGCACGAGGCGATCGCCGCCCGACTGTTCTATCTGCCGGAGTATCTGCACGACGATCCGCGCCGGGTGTGGCGCGGCATGGTGCATGCGCTGCGGACGCTGCGCTGGCGCCCGACGCTGCGCGTCTTCCTGCGCGACTTCGTGCGCGATCCGACGCCGAACCGGCTGCGCCGGATCGGGCAGGCCTTCGTGCTGGCGCGCGAGATCGACCCGGCAATCCGGCACATCCATGTGCATTTCTTGCACACGCCGGGTTCCGTCACCCGCTACGCGGCGCTCCTGACCGGACGCAGCTTCTCGTTTTCCGCCCACGCCAAGGACATCTGGACCACGCCGGACTGGGAGCGGCGCGAGAAGATCGCGGACGCCGACTGGGGCGCGACCTGCACGGCGGACGGGCTCAAGGAGCTCCGCCGCGTCGCCGCGCCCGATGACGGCGGCCGCATCGCGCTAATCTATCACGGCCTCGATCTGTCCCGCTTCCCGCCGCCACCCGAGTCCGAGGCGCGCGATGGCAGCGACGAGACGCGCCCGGTCCGCCTCATCGCCATCGGCCGGGCGGTGGAGAAGAAGGGCTTCGACGACCTCATCGACGCCCTCGCCCGCTTGCCCGCGCATCTGAATTGGCGCTTCACCCACATCGGCGGCGGCGAGCGCCTCGCCGCGCTCAAGGCGCAGGCCGAGCGCCTCGGCCTCGCCGAACGCATCGAATGGCGTGGCAGCCTGCCGCAAGGCAAGGTGATCGAGGCGCTGCGCGATGCCGACCTGTTCGTGCTGCCGAGCCGGCCGGGCACCGATGGCGACCGCGACGGCCTTCCGAACGTCATCATGGAAGCCGCGACGCAGGCTCTGGCGACGGTATCCACCAATTTTGCCGGCGTGCCGGAATTCGTCGAGGACGGCAGCACCGGCCTTCTGGTGCCGCCGCGCGATGTCGCCGCGCTGGCCGACGCCATCGCCGCGCTGATCGCCGAGCCCGAACGCCGCGCGAGGCTCGGAGCGGCAGCTTGCCAGCGGCTGCGATCCGGCTTCTCCTTCGAGGCCGGGATCGACCGGCTTGCCGGGCTGCTGACCTCTAGCGTCGGTGCGGAAGTCCGAGGTCGCACTCCGGTGCGCGAGGAGCGGCCGGTCGCGGCAATGGTCGAGGCCGGCGAGGCCTGAGCGATGCGCTGCCTGTTCCTGGCGCCGATGAAGGTGCCCGACCACCCCTTGCCGTCCGGCGACCGGGCGATGGCGCGGCTGTTCGCCCGGCTGCTCGGCCGCGTCGGCTACGAGGTCGAACTGGTCTCGCCCTTCACCACCCGCACCAGGGATCCCTCCCCCGAGCGCTGGCAGGCGCTGGAGGAGGGCGCGGAGGCCGAGCTCGCCCGCCTGCTCGGCGGTGAGCTTGCGCAGGGTGGACCCGTCGCCTGCGTCTTTACCTACCATGTCTACTACAAGGCGCCCGACCTGATCGGCCCGCGCCTCGCCCGGGCGCTCGGCGTGCCTTATGTGGTCGCTGAGGCGACCCGCGCCCCGCGCCGTGCCGAGGGGCCGTACGCCAGGGGCCATGAGCTGGCGGAACGCGCCATCGACGCTGCCGACCTCGTGCTCAATCTGACGGCGCGCGACCGCGAGATGCTGGAACGCTACAAGCCCCCCGGTCAGCGCATCGCCGACCTCAAGCCGTTCTTCGATCTTGCCGACTGGCCGTTCGCCGGCCCGCCGCAGCCGCGTGCGCCCGGCGAGCTCAGGCTGCTCACCGTGGCGATGATGCGCCCGGGCAACAAGCTCGCGTCCCATCACCAGCTGGCGGAAGCCCTTGCCAGGCTCGGCCGGCCGTTCCGGCTCGACATGGTCGGAGACGGCCCGACGCATGACGAGGTGCATGCAGCCTTCGCCCCGTTCGGCGACCGGGTCAGGTTCCACGGCATGATCGAGGACCGTGCCGCGCTCGCCCGGCTCTATCGCGAGGCCGATCTCTTCGTCTGGCCGGGGGTCGGGGAAGCCTATGGCGCGGTCTATATCGAAGCGCAGGCGCACGGCTTGCCCTGCGTGGCCGGCGCGTATGGTGGCGTGCCCGACGTGATCCGCAATGACGAGACCGGCCTATTGACCCCGCCTGGCGACATCGACGCCTATGCGGGCGCGATCCGCGTGCTGGCGGATGACGAGTTCTTGCGCGCGAGCTGCGCAATGGCCGCCTGGCATTTCGCCAGCGAGGAGCGGACCATCGAAGTGGCGCAGCGCATCCTTCAGGCCGCGCTCGATGGCGCCGGCATTCCGAGGCCTGCCATATGAACGCATTGCCGACCTCCAGCCGCGCCATGATCGTGGTGACCCACCTGCTCGGCGTCGGCCATCTCGCCCGCATGGCCGCGGTCGGCCGCGCTTTGGTCGCCGAGGGCTGGGACGTCACGCTCGTCTCCGGCGGCCGGCCGGTGCCCACCGCGCGGCTTGGCGGCTGCACGCTCGTACAGATGCCGCCGGTGCATTGCGTCGGCACCGATTTCCGTACCTTGCTCGCGGCCGACGGCACCGCAGCGGACGCCACCTATCTGGCGCGCCGGCGCGAGGCCTTGCTGGAGGCCTATCAGGCGACGCGCCCGCAGGCGCTGATCATCGAGCTCTATCCGTTCGGGCGGCGTGCGCTGGCCGGGGAGTTCGAAGCCTTACTGGAGCGGGCGCGGTCGAGCGATCCCCGCCCCGCAATCCTCTCCTCGATCCGCGACGTGCTGAACCCGCCTTCGCGCCCGGACCGGGCGGATGAGGCACTAGCGCGGCTCGCCCGCTCCTTCGACGGCGCGCTGTTCCATGGCGACGCCGCCGTGGTGCCGCTCGGCGCCTCCTGGCCCACCCCGCCCGCATTGGAGCGGCGGCTGATCGAGACCGGCTATGTCCATGACGGCGATGTCGGCACCGGCAATGGCGGAGAGGATGGCCGCGACGAGATCGTGGTCTCCGGCGGCGGCTCGGCGGCGAGCCTGCCGCTCTGCCGCGCTGCGATCGAGGCCGCCCGGCTGCTGCCGGAGCGCCGCTGGCGCCTGCTGGTGGGACATGGCGTTGCGGCCGATGATTTCGCAGCGCTCGGCGCCGCTGCCCCGCCGCACATGGTGGTCGAGCTGGCACGACCGGATTTCCCGGCGCTGCTGGCGCGCTCGGCGCTCTCGATCAGCCAGGCGGGCTACAACACCGTGCTGGACCTCGCCGCCGCTCATGCCCGAGCCATCCTCGTGCCCTTCGCCCTCGGCAACGAGCAAGAGCAGACCATCCGCGCCGGCGAGCTGGCGCGACGCGGCCTCGCCTCCGTCCTGGAGACCGCCGGGCTCGACGGCCCGACGCTGGCGGGCGAGGCGGCGCGGCTGCTGGCGGAGCCGCGGCCGGACTGGTCCGCCATCCACGCCGGCGGGACGAAGCGCACGGTGGGCGCGGTCGCGAGCGTGACCGAGCGCGCGGGCGCCCGAGCTGAGGCATGGCGCGCGCTCGACGCCGCGCTGGAGCGTGCCCGCAACGCCGGGCGCACCCTCGACTTCTGGCTGCGCGACGACGACGCCGTCGCACCGACCCCGGCACTCGACGGCTATCTCGACCGGGCGCGTCGCTGGAACATACCGGCGGCGCTCGCCGTGATCCCGGCGCGGGCGACCCCCGAACTCGCCGCCTATCTTGCCGACCAGCCGCTCGTGGACGTGCTGGTGCATGGCTGGAGCCACCGCAACCACGCGCCAGAGGGTGCGCGGGCTTCCGAATTCGGGATCGACCGACCGGAGCCCGACAAGCGCAGCGACGCCGAGCGCGGCCTCGCTCGGATCCGCGAAGTGTTCGGCGCGCGCGCCTTGGCGGTGTTCGTGCCGCCCTGGAACCGCATCGATCCTGGCTTTGCTGCGGCATTGCCACAGCTCGGCTATAGCGGCGTCTCGACCCACGAGCGCCGTACCGGGGGCGCCCCCGCCGGGCTCGTCACCATCAACAGCCATTGGGATCCGATCGCCTGGAAGGCCGGCGGCGGCCTGAAGGACGAGGCGAAGCTGCTGCACCTTCTGAGGCGGCTGATCGACGAGGAACTCGCCGCCCCGGCGGGCACGCTGGAGCCGATCGGCATCCTCACCCATCACCTGGTCCATGATGGTTGGATCGACCGCTTCCTCGACGAGGTGTTCGAGCGGCTGGCGGGTTCGGGCACCGCGCGGTTCGTCGCCGCGCATGACCTGTTCGGCGAGGTTCGCGAGCCCGCCCCCGCAGCGATCTAGGCTTCGACCGGCACCGCGACGATCTCGTCCTCGCCATCCGCCTTGGCTGCCGTCGTCTCATTCAGGTGGAGCGCGAAGCCGGCCGCATGCGGATCGCCGAGGCCGGGGCGGAGCTGCATGCTAGGGATCAGATAGTCGCCGCCATTCTGTCGCCGATAGGGTATGGACGGGATGGTGCCGAGCGTCCGCATCCGCTCGCGCAGGCGCTCCGCCACGGCCTCGAAGCCGGCCGCGTCGAGCCGGTCGACCCGATAGGCCACGAAGGGCGGCAGCACGTCGTAGCCCGGATAATACAGGATGCCGTGATTGATCGGGAACAGCAGGTCGTCGATCGATCCGTTGACCCCGCGCGCGGCATAGTGCTCCTCCCAGCCGCCGGCGGTCACCAGCAGCATGGCGCGCTTGCCGGCCAGGGTCCCCTCACCGTAGCGGTCGCCCCATCGCCGGTCGCTGTGCTCGCCGACGCCATAGGCGAAGCCATAGGAATAGACCCGATCGACCCACCCCTTGAGGATCGCCGGCATGGCGAACCACCAGAGCGGGAATTGCAGGATCAGGGCGTCGGCCCACAGCAGCTTCTCGTGCTCGGCCTTCACATCCGGCGTGAGCGCGTCAGCGGCGAACGCCTCTCCCGAGGCGGCCGCCGGCTTGAACCGCGCCTCCGGCGTCAGGAACGGGAAATCGGCACGGTCGATCTCGGATTTCCAGCCATCGGCATAGAGGTCCGACACCCGCACCTCGTGGCCCTGGACCCGGAGTTCCTCGATGGCAACGTCGCGGAGCGCGCCGTTGAGCGAGCGCGGTTCGGGATGGGCGAAGACAAGAAGGACTTTCATGGGTCAGTGCTCCGGATCGGGGACATTGACCCGTCACCTAGACACTGCCGATTTGATCCGCCATCTGTAGATAATGCATAAGATCATGCCGAATAATGGATAAATCAGACATCACCCTCGAGCGCATGCGCACCTTCGTCCGGGTCGCCGAGCGCGGCAGCCTATCGGCGGTCGCGCGCGAGCTCGGCATCGGGCAATCGAGCGTCACGAGGCATTTGCGGGAACTCGAGGAGGCCGTCGGTGTGCCGCTGCTCAGCAGGACCACCCGGCGCACCACCCTGACCGACGAAGGCGCCCGCTATTACGCCAACAGCGTCCAGATCCTGCGCCTCGTCGAGCAGGCCGGCGATGAGGCGCGGGACACGCGCGGCGCGCCGGCCGGCACGATCCGGATCTCCTGCACCGCGGCGATCGGCATCCTGCATGTGAGTCGGCTGATCTTCGCCTTCCAGGATCGCTATGCCGACATCGGTGTCGATCTCAGCCTCACCGACGAGCGCATCGACCTCGTACGGGAGGGCGTCGACATCGCGCTTCGCCTCGGCCCGCTCACCGACAGCTCGATGAAGCTGCGGGCGCTCGGCCAGAGTCGGCGTTTGCTGGTGGCCGCGCCGGACTATCTCGCGGGGCGCGGCAGGCCGTCGGCCCCGCAGGAGCTCTCTCGCCACGACGGCATCCGGATGTCGAACGTGGCGGGGAGCGACACGCTCATCCTGCAGGGACCGGGCGGCGAGCGCCATAGCGTGCCCATTGGCGGACGTTTGCGGGTCGACCACGGGCTTGCCGCCCGCGAGGCGCTCATCGCCGGGCGCGGCATCGCGCCCGCCCATCGCTGGCTGGTCGACGATCTGCTGGCGGCCGGCCGGCTGGAGGTGATCCTACCGGATTACGCGCTGCCCTCCGTCCCCCTGAGCCTGCTCATCGTCCCGGAGCGCGCGGGCATCGCCCGGGTCCGGCTGCTGGTCGACTTTCTCGTCGAACGGATCGGCGGCATCCCGGGGATCGAGAAGCCGCGGCCGGAGCGTTAAGGCTCGCGCCGCCGATAGAGATAATAGCGGCCCTCGCGGGCGCCCGGCGGCAGCGGCACCTCGTCGAAGTCGTCGAGTTCGAGCGGCAGGTCGGACATGATGATGCCGCGCGGCGCCATCACCGGCGGCAGCAGCCGCGCCGACATCGCCGCCACCGCGAGATTGGACTCGCGGTCGAACGAGCCGAGATCGGAATTGGCCAGCACCACCCGGCCGGCGATCCGGTCGTGCAGCGCCGGCAACGTCTCCTCGATCTCACCGAGCACGAGCTGGTCGGCAGTCGGCTGGCAATCGGCATGGGCGACGTTCACCCGGTCGAAGACCAGGATGTCGCGACCGGGCAGATGGCGGCGCAGATGGTCATAGGTGCGCCCGAGGCCGAGCCCGAGTTCCAGCACGAATCCGGGGCGATCGGCGATCTCCTCGAACGCCCAGGCAAGGCATGCGCGCTGGGCTTCGAGGCGGAACAGCGTCTTCTCGAGACGGGAAAGGCCGGACATGAAGGCGGGCATCACTTTGGGCTGGCAAAAGGCGGCAACTTCTGCGGAACATGCTCGTCAATGATAGGGGTCGGCAGCATCGCGCAGGCCGTCGCCAAGGAAATTGAAGGCGAGGATCACGGCGATGACCGGCACCACGGGCAGGATGAGCCATGGGTAGAACACCACGATATTGATGTTCTGCGCCTCGTTCAACATCACGCCCCAGCTGGTGATGGGCGGCCGCAGGCCAAGGCCGAGGAAGCTCAGCGCGGTCTCGCCGAGGATCATGGTCGGGATGGTGATGGTCGCCGAGGCGATCAGATGGCTGAGGAAGCCCGGCACCAGATGGCGGAACACGATGCGCGGGGTCCGCGCGCCCATCAGCTGGGCGGCGACGACATAATCATCCTCGCGCAGCGACAAGAGCTTGGAGCGCACCGCGCGGGCGAGCCCGGTCCAGTCCATCAGGCCGAGGATCATGGTGATCATGAAATAGACCAGCAGCGGGCTCCAGGTCGGCGGCATGATCGCCGACAAAGCGAGCCAGAGCGGGATGTGCGGCAGCGACTGGATGACCTCGATCACCCGCTGCATGACGAGGTCGAACAGGCCGCCATAATAGCCGGCGAGCCCGCCGATGATGATGCCGAGGGTGAAGCTCACCGCGACGCCGATGAGGCCGATGGTGAGCGAGATCCGCGCGCCATAGATGATGCGCGAGAGCATGTCGCGGCCGAGCCGGTCGGTGCCGAGCAGGAACAGCGTGCCGCCCTCCCCCGGGCACATCAGATGCCGGTTGCCGGGGATCATGCCCCAGAACATGTAGGGGTCGCCCTGGCAGAAGAAGCGCACCGGATAGATCCGGGTGCGGTCCTCCGAATAGGTGCGCCGCATGTTCTGCATGTCGAGCTGATAGTTCAGCCCGTAGGTGAAGGGGCCGACAAACGCGCCGTCATGGAACAGGTGGATCGCTTGCGGCGGCGAGCGGATGAAGTCGGTGTGCCGCGCCTGATAGTCGTACGGCGCCAGGAACTCGCAGATCAGGATCGCGGAATAGAGCCCGATCAGGAAGATGCCGGAGAACAGAGCGAGGCGGTGCCGCTTGAACTTCCACCACATCAAGGTGAGCTGCGAGGCGAGATAGACCCGCTTCTGCGCGTCGGTCAGCACCTCGGCGGTGTAGGGATCGAACGGGCCCTCGGCGATGATGTGCGGCAGCCGCTCCGGGCCGGCCAGCACGCCGGGCTGCGGGGGTGGCATGGGACCTGCGGTCATTTGGAAGCCCCGCCGGTGAAGCGAATGCGCGGATCGAGGAAGCCGAGCGCGATATCCGAGATCAGCACCCCGATCACGGTGAGGCAGGACAGGAACATCAGGAACGAACCCGCGAGATACATGTCCTGGCTCTGCAGCGCGCGCAGCAGCAAGGGTCCCGTGGTCTGCAGCGACAGCACTACGGCGGTCAGCTCGGAGCCGGAGACGATGGTCGGCAGCACGTCGCCTATGCCCGAGATGAAGAAGTTTAGCGACATCCGCAGCGGATACTTCACCAGCGCGCGGCGCTGCGAGAGGCCCTTGGCCTTTGCGGTGACGTAATATTGCTTCCGCAGCTCGTCGAGCAGGTTGGCCCGGATCGCCCGCACCATGGTGCCGGTGCCGCCGGCGCCGATGATGAGCACCGGGATCCACAGATGGGCGAGGATCGACTGCGCCTTGTCCCAACTCATCGGCTGGTCGAAATACATCGGGTCCATCAGCCCGCCGATCGACAGGCCGAACCAGACATTGGCGAAGTACATCACGATCAGCGCCAGCAGGAAGTGCGGGATCGCGATGCCGAGCAGGCCGAGGAAGGTAAGTCCGTAATCGCCCCAGCTATATTGGTGGGTGGCGGAATAGATCCCGATCGGAAAGGCGATCAGCCAGGTCACCAATATGGTGGAGAGCGAGAGCAGCACGGTGAGCCCGAGCCGTTCGCCGACGATCTCGCGCACCGGCATCTCATATTCGAACGAGTAGCCGAAATCGCCCTGGAAGAAGCCGGTGATCCATTTGAAGTAGCGCTGCACCGGCGGCAGGTCGAAGCCGTATTCCTTGCGCAGGAATTCGATGCGGCTGGTGTCGACCTTCTCGCCCTGCGCCGCCATCTCGGCCACATAGGTCTCGAAATAGTCGCTCGGCGGCAATTGCATCACGGTGAAGATGAGCGCGCTGGCGACCAATAAGGTCGGCACCATGATCGCGATCCGCCGGGTGATGTAGCGCAGCACGGCTCACTCCTTCTGCGCGTCGCCGTCGAACCAGAACGTGTCCGGCAGATAGATGCCGAAATACGAGCCGGGCTCGAACGCATAGACGCCGACGTCCGGCACATTGCGTAGCAGGTTCGACACCACCACCGGCTGGCGGGTGCGGTTGACGATGCCGATGGTGAAGACCTGGTCGGCATTGATCTCCAGCATGCGGCGCCAGATATCGCGGCGCTGCTCGACGCTGGTCGAATGCCGCCATTTCTGGTGCAGCTCGACGAGCTCGGCCGCTTCCGGCAGGTCCGGCGCCTCGCCCTCATGGCCCATGCTGTCGGCGTACTGGCCCCAGAGCGGCCATTGGAACTGCATGGAATTGGACGGCGCCAGCTCGGTCGGCTCCATGTCCGGGCTCGGGATCGAATTATCGAGCCCCTTCCAGGTCGACATCATCACCTTGCCGGCGATGACGCCGCGGCGAAGTATGTCGCGCTGCGTCGGCCGCACGAACATGGCGATCCCGAGCTTCTTCCAGTCATAGCCGACGAGCTCCAGGATATCGGATTCCTCGGTGCTGTCGCCGGCGGTCTCCACCGTGATCTCGGCGCGCCGCCCGTCGGGCAGCAGGCGGATGCCGTCGCTGTCGCGCCTGGCGAGGCCGGCCTCGTCGAGCAATCGGTTGGCGAGCGCCGGATCATAGTGCGCCCAGGCCTGATCGTACTTGGAATCGTAGAGCTGGCTGCCGGGTATGACGGTGTTGGCGCCTTCATGGGCGAGGCCGAAGAAGATCACCTCGTTTATGTCGCGCCGATTGATGCCGACCGAGAGCGCGCGGCGCACCCGCACGTCGCGCAGCACGGCGCGCCAGCCGGGATCGGCGGCATTGAGGTTCGGCACGACGGCGACATTGGCGCCCTCGCCATTCTCCCAGAGCCGCACCCGGTAATTCTGCCGCTCCTCGGCCGCCTTCAGGAAGGTGTAGCTGTCGAAGCGCAGATAGCGCGCCTGGAGATCCGCGCCACCGGCCCCGACCTTGGCCGGGATCAGCGAGGAGGTGCCGATCGATATCGAGACCTTGTCGATATAGGGCAGCTGGCGGCCGGCCTCGTCGACCCGGTGATAATAGGGGTTGCGCTCGAACAGGAAGAGTTCCGCCGGCGGGTAGGTCAGCGGCTTCCACGGCCCGAGCGTCGGCAGGTTCGGATTCTCCGGGCGGTAGGCGCGCGCCTTGCGGTCGTGAAGCGCGCTCCAATCCTTCACCCGAACCTGCTTGACCAGCTTGGCGAGCGCGTCGGGGTCGGCATAGCGGGCGTGGAACTGCTTCAGATAGTGGAACGGCATGGCGATGACGAAGGGGTTCGCCGCCGCCAATGCCGGCAGGAAGCCCGGATTGGGCATCGTCCAAGTGTAGCGGACGGTGAGCGGATCGATCACCTCGAACCGCGGCGGTTGGCCGCCGACCATCATGGCGCGCGGCGGCCCGCCCGGATTGAGGGTCGCATTGTTGGCGACGTCCTCCCACCAGTAGCGGAAATCCTCCGCGGTAAAGGGCGCGCCGTCCGACCAGCGATGTCCTTCGCGCAGATGCAGGGTGAAGACCCGGGCTTCCTCGACATCGACCGAGCGCAGAATGTCGGGTTCGAGATTGCCCTCGAGGTCGAACACCATCAGTCGGGCATAGCCATAGAGCGTCACCATGCGGATATCGCGCTGGTCGCCCATCAGCAGCCGCAGCGTGCCGCCATAGCGCCCCGGCTCGCGGCCCATCGCCTTGAGATCGATCACCCGCGGCTGCCCCGGCAGGCGCTCCGCCATCGGCGGCAGGCCGCCGGCGCGCACCTCGTCGGCGAGGATCGGCGGCTCGGCCGAGACATCCGGTATGCCCGCCGCCGCCACGACGCGGGTCGGCAGCCACAGGCCGGCGCCGAGCAGAAGGAGAAGCGCCAACACCAGTCGGATCGAAGCATTCCACATGGTGCGACCTATGCCGGCACGAGGTCGGAGCGGACGCAGTCGCGGTCCGCCAGCACGATATGGCCGCCGCCGAGATCGACCGGGGCAAGGCCCCCGCCATTGATGCCGCGGAACGCCTCCGGCCAGATCTGCGGATCGGAGGCACCGCCGGCCGACATCGGGATCTCGAAATCGAAGCGCTGATCGAGGTCGGGCACCAGCACCGACTTCAACAGGTTCTTCGTATAGGGATGCACCGGATTGGCGAACAGCGCGTCGCGCGTCGCCATCTCGACGATGCGCCCGCGCGCCATCACCGCGATGCGGTCGGCCATGTAGTGGACGACGGCGAGATTGTGCGAGACGAAGAGGTAGGTGAGGCCGAGCGCCTTCTGCAGGTCCTTCAGCAGATTGAGGACCTGCGCCTGCACCGAGACGTCGAGCGCGGAGACCGGCTCGTCGCAGATGATGAGGTCGGGATCGAGCGCGAGGGCGCGGGCGATGCCGATGCGCTGGCGCTGGCCGCCGGAGAAGCTGTGCGGATAGCGATTGAGGAAGCGCGGATCGAGGCCGACGAAGCGCATCAGCTCGATGACGCGCTCCTTCTGCCAGTCGGAATCGCCGCGGCCCTGGATGATCATCGGCTCACGGATGATGTCGAGCACGGTCATGCGCGGCGACAGGGAGGATACCGGATCCTGGAAGATCATCTGCATGCACGGCCGGAAGGCGCGCAGCGCGTCCTTGCCGAGGGCGCGCACATCGATCGGCCCGTTGCGGCCGTGGAAGGTGATCGAGCCGGAATCCGCGGCGCGGGCACGGGTGATCAGATTGCCTACCGTGGTCTTGCCCGAGCCGCTCTCGCCGACGAGGCCCATGCATTCGCCGCGGCGGATCTCGAAGCTGACATCGTCGACGGCGATGACGCCGCCCCCGTTCTTCTTGCCGCCATAGGTCTTGCGGAGGTTCTCGACAGTGAGGATCGGCGCGCCGCAGGTCTCCAGGCGGTACGCGTCGGGCCGCTCCGGCACCACGGGCGGAATGTCGCGCAGCGCTACCAGCCGCTCGCCATCCGGCATGTCGAAGCGCGGGCAGGCCTTCAGCAGGGCCTTGAGATAGGGATGGCGGGGATCGCGGAACACGTCGTCGACCGTGCCCATCTCCATGATCGCGCCCTGATAGATCACCACGACCTCCTCCGCCATGTTGGCGACGACGCCGAGGTCGTGGGTGATGAGCAGGATCGCCATGCCGATATCCTGCTGAAGCTCCTTCATCAGCTTCAGCACCTGGGCCTGGATGGTCATGTCGAGCGCGGTGGTCGGCTCGTCGGCGATCAGCAGGGCCGGATGGCAGATCAGCGCCATGGCGAGCATGGCGCGCTGGCGAAGCCCGCCGGAGAGCTCGAACGGATAGCGGTCATAGGCCCGCTGCGGCTCGCGGAAGCCGACCAGCTCCAGCATCCGCTCGGTCACCGCGCGGGCTTCCCGGTGCGGATGCGGGCGATGCAGCTGCAGCGCTTCCTCGACCTGGTTGCCGATGGTGTGGACCGGCGAGAGCGAGGACATCGGTTCCTGGAAGATCATGCCGATGCGCCCGCCGCGCAGATGGCGGATCACCTTGCCGTCCGTCGGCAGCCCGGCAATGTCGAGCGGGGCCTTGGCCTCGCCGTTCGGCTTGCGGGCCGGATCGGAGAACAGGATCCGCCCCTCGGTGATCACGCCGTTGGGGGGCAAGAGGCCCATCACCGCGCGGGAGATGACGGTCTTGCCGGACCCGGACTCGCCCACCAGCGCCACGGTGCGGCCGGCGGGCACGCGGAACGATACCCCCTTCACCACCTCGTCCAGTTGGCCGTGGAGGGCGAAGCCGATACGCAGATCCTCGATACGCAGCACTTCGGGGGTCACGGCCGCCAGCACATCGTCATCCTCTCGCCGCGGCCATCGCCGTTTGCGCTTTTGTTTCCGCCAGCATCTTGGTCCCGCCGAGCACCTGCGCCAAGGCCTCCTGGTCGCCGATCATAAAGGCGGAAACCGCCATGTCGCTACCGTCGACCATGATGTCCCGTGACTTCAATCCGGAAAAGTCGAATTTTGAAATTTTTGCCGTCGCCTCGGAGACCACGAAGTCGGCCAGCATGTCCTTGGTCGCCGCTTCCAGCCGGGCGGCGATGGTGATGGTGCCGCCGAAGGCGCGCAGCGAGGAAGACGCCACATCCGCCCCGATGCGGGTGAGCACCACGGGGCCGCTATGGATGCCGATGCCGGCGCGGATCGGGATCGGCAGTGCGCCGCTGATCTCGGCATTGAGCAGGTCGATCACCCGCGCCATGTCCTGGGCGGCGTTGAGCGCGTTGCGCGCGCTGGCGCTGCCGGTCGGGGTGTCGAAGATGGCGACGAGGCCGTGGCCGTGCATCTGGTCGACGCGCCCGCCGCGATGTTCCACCGCCTGCGTCATCTCCGAGGCGAAGCGGTTGATCAGGACCGCGATCTCATAGGGTTGGCTGGAGCGGGTCAGCATGTTGAAGGCGCGCAGGTCGAGGCAGAGCACGGTCGCCTCCTGCTCCAGTGCCCATTCCTGGATCTGCTGCTCGTCCTCCTCGCGCACCCTCTGCTCGCCCAGCACCGGCATCAATATGCGCAGGCTGATATCGTGGGTCGGCCGGATCTGGCAGGCGAGGCGCACATTGGCCGAGGCGCCGATGCGGTCCAGCAGCCGGCCCTCGACGCCGAACGGGTCCGGCAATTCGCCCGACCCGGCCAGCACATGGATGCGGCAGGTGGAGCAGCGCCCGCGTCCGCCGCAGGCGGAGGGGTGCGGGATGTGGTGCATACGGCTCGCTTCCAGCACCGAGGTGCCGCGCGGCACCTTCACCGGCCCGTAGCCGCGATAGGTGAGCGTCACCGTGGCCGCAGCGCGCCGGCGGATATAGGCGAAGGCGAGCAGCCCGACGACGCCGAAGGCGAAGGCCGCGAGCCCGCTGTCCATCAGCATGCGCACCTCGTCGATGCCGGCACGCTGCATCTCGCCGAGCGGCGCTGGCGGCGCCATGGCGCGCGCCTCGCGTGCCGCGGCGACGAAGCCGGCGAGCGCCAGCACCGGGATCAGCACGGCCAGGACGATGCAGCTCATCCGCCAGCGCGGATACCAGCGCCGGTGGTGCACGATGTGGTGCAGCCCGATCACCCCGTGGGTCCAGGCCACGACCAGCAAGGCGCTTTGCCACCACGCCGCGCTCGGCCACAGCCGATACAGCACCGCGCGATAGGCCTCGTCTACCCCGTAGAAGGAGCCACCGATCCGGGTCTCGGCGATGTGGCCGACGATCAGAAACGGTATGGAGAAACCAAAGATGATCTGCAGCACCTCGTCGTCCGGCATGCGCCAGGTCTGGCGGCGGATGAGGCGGTGCGTGGTCAGGGCGATATGCACGAGGGCCGCGCCATAGAGCACGATGGCACCGGGCGGCGCCTTCCACAGCGCCCAGCGCCACTCCTGGACCGCTTCCATGGCGGCGATGCCGAAGACCCCGACCGCATGGTTGAGGAGGTGGGTGGTGACGAATGCGAACAGGATGATCCCGGACCACATCCGCGCCGGGCGCACCCAGACATTGCTCGTGATGCGGCTGCGCGGCGTGCGCGGCTCGGCGGCGGGGCTCGAGGCGGGCGACATCAGTGCGTGACGGCAGGAGGCGTGAGCGGGCGGGAGGCGTCGACGGCCGGCGCACCGTCCGGCAGGCGCATCACCAGCTGCGCGCAGATCTTGTTGAGGTCGAGGATCTGCCGGCTCAGCTCGCGCATCACCGCGAGGTTGAACGGCCTGGATTCCTCGAGCAGCTGCATGAAGGGCTCGCGGTCGATCCGGAGCGCGATGACCTCGTTTTCGGCGGTGATGGTGACGCCGCGGGTCTGGCCGCACAGCACCCCAGCCTCGCCGAGCAGCGCGCCGCGGACATGCTCGGCGAAGTCGATCACGCCGCGATCGGTGTTAAGCGACACCTTGAACTGGCCGCTCAGCACGATGAACACGGCATCGGAGGCCGCGCCCTGCTCATAGACGACCTCGCCCGGCTGGAACACGATGCGGTCCGCGATCATCGCCAGCAGCTTCAGCTTGGAGGCCTCCACCGCCTCGAACATGCGGAACTTCTGCAAGGACCTGACTTCGTCATCGATCGTCATTTCCCTACCTCCTGCGGAGTAGGTGGCGAGGCACCGGCGTCCGCCGCGCCGGAAGGCTCAGGCACCAGCGTGGCCCGGTTTTCACCCGTATTTTCGATCTCGCCCGCTGCCGACATCTCGTTCTCGCGCACCACGCTGGTGAGTTTGGCACCGTCGAACGTCAGCACGATGTCGAAGTCGCTGACATCGTCCTCCTCCGACTGGCTGACGATGAGCGTGCGCCCTTCCATGGCCGCGCAGATGTTCTTCATCATCATATGCGCTTCCGAGCCCGAGAAACTAGAGAGTGCCCCATCGAGCACCAGAGTGTCCGGCCGACGCAGCATCAGCCGGGCCAGCTGGATGGTGGCGCGCTGCTGCGGCGAGAGCAGGCGCCCGCCGGGTCCGGCGTCCTGGTCGAGGCCCTTGGAGACCACGAAGGTCTCCAGCCCGCGCTGCTGCAGCACCTCGGCGACGGCGGCGAGCAGGCGGGCCCGCTCATGCATCTTGCCGTAGCGGATGCGGCCGGGGAGCAGGTTGTCGCGGATCGGCGCCGCCGGCATCAGCCGGCCGGCGTCATAGAACTCGATGGCGCCGGCCTCGCTGGCGGGGAGGAACTGGCGGAAGCTCTTGCGGGCACGCAGCACCCGGGCGACGAGATCGTCATCCATCATGTTGAGGCGGTGGCGGGGCTCGACATACATCAGCCCATAGCCGATCAGCTGCTGGCGCACCGCGCTCGGAATGCGCTCGCGCTGGTTGTCCAGCCAATTGCCCTGCAGCGCCGGCAGCAGCGTCTCGAGGTCGCCCTCGTCGATGAAGGAGTAGCGCTCGCGCAGCGGGTTGTCCGCCGCCATGCCCTGGAACACGTCGGCGACGGTCTCGACGATCTTCAGCCCGATCGCCAGGAGCGGCCCGGCGAGCGCCTCCGCCGAGATGATGGCGCGCACGAAATTGTCCTGGGCGAGGTTCTCCGGCGCGAAACGCGACCCGACCGGCACGCCGAACAAGAGGTTCTCGCCGATGCTGGCGTTCATGTTGAAGGCGCCGGCCTCGAACGGCTCGACGAACTTCAATAGGCCGCGCTCGCGGAAATGGTCGAGTATGGCACTGCGGGACTCCAGCAGGCGCGTCGCGAGCGCAGGATCGACGTCGTCGCCGAGCCGGCTCGCAAAGCCGACGCGGAAGATGTCGTCATAGCCGCGCACGACGCGCAGCGCCTCGATGATGGCGCCGTCCAACTCGTCGGGTCCGGAGGCGCCGACGCCGGAATAGTCGATCCAGTCGTCATCGGGAGAGACCAGCGGATTGGCAGTCATCCGCGCCTCGATGAGCTCGGCGCGCGCCTTGGCGTCGAGATCCTCCGGCACGGGCGGCACCGCATCGCGCAGGGCGAAGAGCAGATTGTCGCGGATCGAGCCGGACATGATGTGCGGTTCGCTCGAGGCATAGATGACGGAGCGGCTCGCGGCGCGATCGGTCATCGTGCCGAGCTCGCGCCCGCCGATGGTGACGCTGCCCTGATAGTCGGTGATCTGGCGGCCGAGCACCTTGGCGAGCACGTCGCGCCCGCTCCCCGCCCCGCCGACCAGGGCAATGCGGCTCGGTCGCGGCAAGGTGGTGGTGACACGGTCGAGCTGGACGATGCCGCGGCTGTTCACCACCCTGAGGCCGCTGACCCCGATATCGGCGTCCGCCGGGATCGGATCGCCGTCCGTCTCAGGTTCCGGCGGCAGCAGCACGTCCTTGGAGAACGCGCCGACCACCTGCTCGTATTTCACGGTGACGTCGGCGCGCTGCTGGTCCCAGTCGATCAGCTCCTTGATCGGGGTCGGCAGGTCGCGATAGGCCGCGATCACCGCGACCAGCTGGCCGATGTCGAGCCGCCCGTTCAGCGCGAGATAGCCGCCTAGAATGTAGAAGACAAAGGGGGTCAGCTGCGCCAGCAGGTTGTTGAGGTATTTCACCGCGAACTTGCGGCGATAGAGCCTGAGGCGGATATCGAACAACGTGCCGAGCCGCTTGCCGATATCGGCGCCGCTGTAATGCGTCACCCCATAGGCGTGGATGGCCGGCGCCGCCTCGACGAATTCGCCGATCCGGCCCGAGAGCGTGCGCGATTCCAGTTGGCGCTCGCGGCCGAGGCGGATCTGCTCGCGACGCAGGCGCGGAATGACGAAGCCCTGCACCGCGATCAGCCCGAAGGCGATCAGCCCGAGCCACATGTTCTGCGTCATGATGAAGGTCATGGCGGTGATGGCCTGGGTGCCGAGGAAGGCCGGCGTGATGAAGGCCTCGCCGAAGAAGCCGCCGATCGGCTCCACCTCGTCCTTGATCATGCTGGCGACTTCGGCCGACTTGGTGGTGCGGATGTCCTCCGGCCGGAACCGCAGCACCAAAGCGAACAAATCGAAGCGCAGCCGCCGCAGCATGCGCTCGCCCAGTATCCCCTTGCGGATATTGATGACGTATTTGAACCAGCCGTTGATCAGCGTCAGCGCCAGGAACACCATGCTGAGCGCATAGAGATACGGCAGCTGCTCCAGCATGAAGCCATCGGAGAGGTGGTAGCTGCCGCCGCCGAGGAAGTCCGGCAGCGTCAGCGTCATCTCGAAGAAGCGCGCCTGGGTATGGCCGTTGGTAAAGGCGCCGCCCTGGATCGCCTCATTGACGATGCGCTTGGGAACGTCGAGCGACCACCAGTAGAAGGGCAGAGACGCCAGCACATAGCCGAGCACGATGATCTGCTCGCGCCGGCTGTAGCGCCAGACATATTGGAAGAAGTTGACCAGCAAAGCCTTTGCGCCCTTCGTCGTCGGAAGCGGGTAGATCCGGGCAGCGGCACAGGCGCACTGCGAAGCGGCGCCTTGTCACGCAATCATTATATAAATCCGGCGCAACCGGGCGCAATTGCCGATAACGAAAGTCGGGTTAAGTCGGCGAGAGGCGCTACGCCTTGACCATGCGCTTCGGGTTGAGACCGAGGCGGGCGAAGGCGTTGCGGGTGTCGACGACAAGGCGGGCATGCGCGGCCACCAGCGCATAATCGATCGCCTCGTGATCGGTCGCCACCAGCACGGCGTCGAAGCCGGCAATGGTCGCGGCATCGAGCGGGGTCGACGCCTTGCCGGCAAGGCGCGGGTGGCGGCGGGTCGGCGGCAGCACTGGGACGTGCGGGTCGTGGTACTCGCAGACCGCGCCGCGTTCGTCGATCAGTTCCATCAGCTTCAGCGCCGGGCTCTCGCGGGTGTCGTCGACGTCCTTCTTGTAGGCGGCGCCGAGCACCAATATGCGCGCGCCGGAGAGGCCGCGCCCGGCGGTGGCGTCGAGTTCGGCGGCAAGCCGGTCCACCACCACATAGGGCATGCGGGTGTTGATCTGGCCGGCGAGCTCGATGAAGCGGGTCTCGATATCGAATTCCCGCGCTTTCCAGGTGAGATAGAAGGGATCGATCGGGATGCAGTGCCCCCCGAGCCCCGGCCCCGGATAGAACGGCATGAAGCCGAACGGCTTGGTCCGCGCGGCGTCGATCACCTCCCAGATGTCGATGCCCATGGCGGCGTAGACGGTCTTCAGCTCGTTGACCAAAGCTATGTTGACGGCGCGGAAGATGTTCTCGGTGAGCTTCACCGCCTCGGCGGTCTGGGTCGAGGACACCGGCACCACCCGCTCGACCAGGCCGGCATAGAGCGCTTCCACGAGTTCGCCGGCAATCGCGCCGTCGCCGCCGACGACTTTCGGGATGGTAGCGGTGGAATAGCTGGGGTTGCCGGGATCTTCGCGCTCCGGCGAGAAGGCGAGGAAGAAGTCACGACCCGATACCAGCCCCGTCTCCTCCAGGATCGGCTTGACCACCTCGACCGTGGTGCCCGGCCATGTGGTGGATTCCAGCACGATCAGCTGGCCCGGGCGCAGCGATTTGGCGATGGTGCGGGCGGTGGCAACGACGAAGGAGAGCTCCGGCTCGCGCTGCCGGGTGAGCGGCGTCGGCACGCAGATCACCAGCACGTCGCAGTCGCCGAACGCCTCGACGCCGGCCGTGACCTCGAAGCGCCCGGTGGCGAGCGCCGCTTCCATCCGCTCGGCGGGGATGTAGCGGATGACCTGCTTGCCGGCGGCGATCTCGGCAACGCGCTTGCCATTGATGTCGTGGCCGAGCACCGGAAAGCCCGCCTCGACCGCGACCAGCGCCAGAGGCAGGCCGACATAGCCGAGGCCGATGACGCCGATGCGGGCGCGGCGGTCGGAGATCAGCTCCTTGAGCTGGAGGGCCGGCGAGGGAACGGACTGCATGGCGGGTCCCGGAGGGTTTCTGCGCGCGTCTTAAAAGCACGGGCATTGAGGAAAGCCAATGTCGGCGCGCCGCCGGTCAGATCGCGCCGGCCTTCCGCAGTTCCGCGATCTCGGCCTCGCCAAGCCCGAGCACATCGGCCAGCACCTCCGCGGTGTGCTGCCCGAGACGCGGCGGCGCTGTCGCGTCCTCCATCGGGCTGTCGCCGAGCCGGAGCGGACTGCGCACGCCGGGCGCCGCCACGCCGCTGGCGTGCGACAAGCCGAGGGTGAGGCCGCGCGCGGAAGCCTGCGGCTCGGCGAAGGCCTGTTCGACGGTGTTGATCGGCCCGCACGGTATGCCCTCGATTTCCAGTGCCGCGATCCACTCCCGCGTCGAGCGCGCCCGCATGGCGGCGGCGATGAGCGGGATGAGCGCCTCGCGCGCCGCAACACGTCCGGCATTGGTGGCGAAGCGCGCATCGGCGCCGACCTCCGGCAAGTCGGCGACGCGGCAGAAGCGGGCGAACTGCGCATCATTGCCGACGGCGAGGATGAGGTGGCCGTCGGCGGTCTCGAACGCCTGATAGGGCACGATGTTGGGATGCGCATTGCCGAGCCGCTGCGGCGCGACCCCGGAGACCAGCTGGTTCAGCGCCTGATTGGCAAGGCTCGCCACCGCCACCTCGAACAGCGCGAGATCGATGTGCTGGCCCCGCCCCGTAGCATGGCGCTGCTGCAGGGCGGCGACGATGGCGATGGTGGCGTTCAACCCGGTGAGCACGTCGACCAGGGCGACGCCGATCTTTTGCGGCTCGCCGTCCGGTGCGCCGGTGATCGACATCAGGCCCGACATTCCCTGGATCATGAAATCATAGCCGGCGCGTTCGGCTTCCGGTCCGGTCTGGCCGAAACCGGTGATGGAGCAATAGATCAGGCGCGGATTGACCGCGTGAAGGCTGGCGTAGTCGAGCCCGTAGGCCTTGAGGCCCCCGACCTTGAAATTCTCCACCACGACGTCACTGGTCTCGGCAAGACGGCGCACCAGAGCCTGGCCTTCGGGGCTGGCGATGTCGATGGTGACGGATTTCTTGTTGCGGTTGGCGGAAAGGAAATAGGCGCTCTCGGCCGTCGGCCGGCCATCTGCGTCCTTGAGCCAGGGTGGCCCCCAGCCACGGGTGTCGTCACCGCTGCCGGGGCGCTCGACCTTGATGATCTCGGCGCCAAGATCGCCGAGCGTCTGCGTCGCCCAGGGACCCGCCAGCACGCGCGACAGGTCGAGGACGCGGATGCCGCTCAGCGCTTTCAGTCCTGCATTCACCATTCCACGTCACTCGAACACGTCGCCGATATCGCCTCGCCGCAGGAGAATCCCGGCGAGGTCGGGGCGCCTTGAACTTCATGGTTCGTGGCGATTTGTCCAGTCGATGCCGTTGCGCCGGGGATTGATTCCCGGCATTTTAGAGCAACCGCTCTAGAACAAAGCACCGCACGCCTGCGTGGAGGACACCCAGCATGATCCACTTCTATTTCCACCCGACGCCCAATCCGGCCAAGGTCGCACTGTTCCTGGAAGAGGCCGGCCTCGCCTATGAGGTGGTGCCGGTCGACACCCGCAAGGGCGAGCAGCACGCGCGAGGTTTCCGGGCGATCAACCCGAACGGCAAGGTCCCGGCCGTCATCGACACGGACGGGCCGGGCGGCGTTGAGGCGCGCATCTTCGATTCCAACGCAATCCTGATCTATCTCGCGGAGAAGACCGGCCGCTTCGGTGGCACCGCGGCCAACCGGCCGGAATTGCTGTCCTGGTTCTTCTTCATCGCCACCGGGCTCGGCCCGTTCTCCGGGCAGGCCGTGCACTTCCAGAATGCCGCGCCGGAGAAGGTCGCCTACGCGATCAATCGCTACCGGCGCGAGGCGGAACGGCACTATGAGGTGCTCGACCGCCACCTCGAGGGTCGGCCCTATATTCTCGGCGACGACTATTCCATTGCCGACATGTCGGCCTGGGGCTGGCTCGACCGCGCCAACTTCGTGCGCCCCGGCGAAGACGATCCGCTGGCGGATTTTCCCAACCTCCGCGCCCTGTTCCATCGCGTCAATGACCGCCCCGCCGCCGCGCGGGCGCGCCTCGTCGGCACCGATCACGCCTTCAAGAAGGAGATGGACGAGGAGAGCCGTCGGGCGCTGTTCCCGTCCAACTATCCCGCCACGGAAGCGGTTTGAGGGGTGCACATCCGCCATGGCGAGACCGCGCGAATTCGACGAGAAGGAGGTGCTGGACGCCGCCGTCCAGTGCTTCTGGGCGCGCGGCTTTGAGGCGACCTCGGTGCGCGACCTCGCCGATCGCATGGGGATTACCGGAGCCAGCCTCTACAACGCGTTCGGCGACAAGCGCGCGCTCTATCGCCGGGCGCTCGATCATTATGTGAAAGCGAGCTTCGGCGACCGCGTCGGCCGCTTCGAGGGCAAGCTGGCGCCGCGTGCGGCGATCGAGGCCTTCTTCCGCGAGATCATCGAGCGTTCGCTCGACGACCCGGCGCGCAAGGGCTGCATGCTGGTCAACTCCGTGCTCGAAGTGGCGCCGCACGACCCGGATTTTCTGCAAGCCGTGAGCGACGTGCTGCGCCAGGTGGAGGCGTTCTTCCGGCGCTGCGTCGTCGCCGGCCAAGCCGACGGCACCATATCGAGCGCGCAAGCCTCGGACGACCTCGCTCGGCTGCTGCTCGGCGTGCTGCTCGGCATCCGCGTATTGGCCCGCACCCGCCCCGAGCGCCCCTTGCTGGAAGGAATGCTGCGCCCGGCGCTCGCGCTGCTCGACGGCGGTAACGGCGAGGCAACAAGTCTAACCACCTCAGAGCCTGACCCAGCGGCGCCGCGCTAAGTTACCCATTTCCCACGTCATGGCCGGCCTTGTGCCGGCCATATCGGCCTCTGATGCACTGTCCGGAATCGAGATCCCCGGCACGAGGCCGAGGATGACGGCTGATTGGGGAATTGTCGGTCAGCCTCTCAGAATGAGGTCCTATCTAGGAGGGAGCTCCCAGTGAACTTCTCAACCCCGCAGCCATTTGCGCGCGATGAGGTGGTCGAGCGCGATGCGTCCCGGCCCCTGCGCGATCAGGAGCAGGAAGCAGGTCGCCCAAGTGCCGTGCACCGGCCATGCATCCGGATAGACGAAGATCTCGATCACCAGAGTCATGCCGAGCAGGGCCAGCGCCGCGAAGCGCGTGGCGAGCCCGAGCACCAGCAGCACCGGGAAGAGATGCTCGGCGAAGGCGGCGAGGTTCGCGGCGATCACCGGGTCGATCAGCGGCAGGCGATACTCGTTCTGGAACAGATAGATGGCGTTTTCCGAGACATGCCAGCCCTCGACCTTGGTCTGGCCGGACTGCCAGAACACCGCGGCCATCGACAGGCGGGCGACCAGCGCGATCAGATCATAGGGGATGCGGCTGAGCAGCCCGATGATCGCCGGCTGCGGCCGGGCCGCGGGCGAGCCGGCCGCCACGGGAATGGTATGAGCGTCGGACATGATGTCTCTCCGGTTCCCGGATCAATGAAAGGCCGCGAACGCGCCGGCCTCGAAGGCGCCGGCGAGGTTCACGGTCAGGTCGAAGTGCGGATCGTCGGCGAGCGCCAGTTCGACCGCCGCGCTGAGCGCGGCCCCGGCGGCGAGCGCCTCGAGGAACGCCGCGCCCCCCGCCGGCAGGCGCCGCACCAGCACATGGAGCGCCGGGCGCACGATCAATGCGTCTTCAGCGTTCCAGGCGTCGAGCGGCTCAAGCGGCATCTCGCCGGCATTCATCGCCCATATGGTCACAACCGGATGGGCGGAACGCACCACGTTCAATGCCGGATGCAATTCGAAATTGAGGGCCGCCAACCGTTCCGGCGGCATCTCGGCAAGCGCCGCCGGTGCGAGCGGCGCCACGTCGGCAGCGTGATAGGCGTGTCCGCGCGCCGCCTCCAGCCGGATCACGTCCGGCAGATAGGGCAGATCCGCCGCCGGCGCGAATTCGGCGACGAATTCGGCGAGCTCGTCGCCATAGGCGAGCAGCAGCGGCGAGCACGGCGGATGCGCGGCGATGAAGGCGTGCGCCATGCCGGCGAAGAACTCCTCGCCGACCAGCTTTTCGGTGACCGGGAAGCGCTGGGCCAGCGCTCGCGAGAGCCCAAAGGCCACGTTGTTGCGATACACCTCGAAGCGTCGCTCGGGCCGCGGACGGTTCCACGAGGTGACGCCCCCGGGCACGCCGCCGGCCTCACGCAGCGCGTCGACGAAACGGCCTTGCATGGCGATGGACATGGCCTGCCCTCACGCCGCCTTGCCGTGCCGCACCGTACGGTCGAGGACGGCCTGCGCCGCCTCGGCCTCAGCACGCAGCACCGGCCATTCGGGCACGTCATTGTCCCATTCGACCAGGCTGGCGACTGGTCCGGTCCGCTCCAGCACCTCGGCATAGAGCGCCCAGACCGGATCCTTCACCGGCGTGTCGTGGGAATCGATCAGCAGCGGCGCCCCGGCATCGTCCACCGTCTCGGAATGGCCGCTGAGATGGATCTCCCGCACGAGGTGCAGCGGGAAGTCTGCGAGATAGGCGCGCGCATTGAGCCGGTGATTGGTGGCGGCGACGAAGACGTTGTTGACGTCGAGCAGGAGGCCGCAGCCGGTGCGCGCCGCCACCTCCCTGAGGAAGGTGGTCTCGGGGATGGTGCTCTGCTCGAACAGCACATAGGTGGCCGGGTTCTCCAGCAGCATCTGCCGGCCGAGGAAAGTCTGCACCTCGTCGACATGCTCGGCGACGCGCGTCAGCGTCTCGTCGGTATAGGGCAGCGGCAGCAGGTCGTTGAGGAAGACGGCATCGTGGCTCGACCAGGCGAGATGCTCGGAGAAGCTTTCCGGCTGGTAGCGGTCGCAAACTGTCTTCAGCCGCGCGAGATGGGCGCGGTCGAGCGGCTGCATCGAGCCGATCGAGAGGCCGACGCCATGGACCGAGAGCGCGTAGTCCTCGCGCAGCCGGCCGAGCTGCGCATGTGGCGGCCCGCCGGCGCCCATATAGTTCTCTGCATGAACCTCGAAGAAGCCGATGGGCTGCGGCGCCCGGTCGATGGCGGCGAAATGCTCCGGCTTGAAGCCGACGCCGGCGCGTGGAGGAAGCTGTGAAGGGATCATGGTCTGCCTCGTCTGATGAGGTCCCGGCCGGGAAGAGGCGGCGCGACGGCCCCCGCCGCGCCGCGCATTCGGCTGGGCCCGAGCGGTCAGCTCGGGGTGAGCGAGCCGGTGCCGTTCGGCGTCTTCATGGTGACGCAGGTGCCGGCAGGAACCAGCTTCCAGGCATTCTTCTGATAGTCGATCTTGGAGGTCCCGGCGCAGGTGGTGCCGGGGCCGGCGGCGCAGTCGTTCTGCCCCTTGAGGGCGACGCCGTAGCACTTCTCCTTAGCCGGCTCCTGGGCGGAGGCCGGAGCGGCGGCGACGGTGAGCGCGGCGGCGAGCGAGGCGGCCAGCGCGGCGGCGGTGAGGGTGGTGTTCATGGCGAACTCCTGAACAGGTTCTGGGGCGATGCGCGCGGCAGCTCAGGCCTTGCCGGGCTTCAGCGAGCCCATGCCCTGCGGCGTCTTCATCTTCACGCAGGTACCGGTCGGCACCAGCTTGAAGGAGGCCTTGTCGTAATCGGTCTTGGAATGGCCGGCGCAGGCATGATTGCCGGCGGCGCAGTCATTCTGCCCCTTCATGGCGACGCCGTAGCATTTCTCCTTACCGGCATCCTGGGCCGAAGCCGGAGTAGCGGCCGCCGCAATGACGGTGGCCAGCGAGCCCGCCAGCGCGAGGGTGAGCATGCGATTGTCCATCGGAAAATCCTCGTTAAGAAGAGCAAGCCGGAAGTGGCTGGCATGGGGCTCTACGGAACGGGGAAGGCTCGTGTTACGCAGGTTGGAGAAAAAACTCCTTGTCGCGATGCACACGAATATTTTTCGCAAAACACCTGTAACAAAGCCGGGTACGCTCGCGTAGTAAGAGACGCCGCGTGAAAGCTTCAATGCGCGAAGAAGAATGGGCCTTGTGGATGCGTGCGGCGATCGCGGGCGACGCCGACGCCTATCGGCGTTTCCTGCAGGCGCTGACCCCGCATCTGCGCGCCATGGCGCGGCGGCGCTGCGAGCAGCTGGGCGCGACGCGCAGCGATGCGGAGGATCTGGTGCAGGAAGTGCTGCTGACCATCCATGTGAAGCGTGGGAGCTGGGATCCGGCGCGCCCGCTCGGGCCATGGATATCGGCCATCGTGCGCAACAAGCTGATCGACAGCCTGCGCCGCCGCGGGCGCGCCGCCCATGTGCCGATCGACGATATGCTGGAAACTTTGGAGGCCGAGGACCAGGGCGACGGGCTGGACCATATCGATGTCGAGCGCCTGGTGATGCAATTGCGCGAACCGCAGCAGAGTATCGTGCGTTCGGTCTCGCTGGCCGGGGTCGGCATCCGCGAGACCGCCGCAAAGCTCGGCATGAGCGAGGGCGCGGTGCGCGTGGCCCTGCACCGCGCGCTCAAGACCCTGGCCGTGCTGTACCGGAGTGAAGTGCCGTGAGGACCGACGACCTCATCAACGCCCTCTCCCAGGACGCCCCGGTGCGCTGGCGCTTCACGCGGGCACTGGCGCTCGCCGCCGGCGGCGGCGCGCTGGTGGCGGCGGCGCTGTTCTTCACCCTGATGGGACCGCGGCCGGATTTCATGGAGGCCATCGAAACGGTGCGCTTCCTCTTCAAGTTCGTCGTCACACTGATCCTCGCCGCGACCGCGCTCGGCCTCGCCATGCGGCTGGCGCAGCCCGGCGTTTCGGCCGGCCGCTGGCGCTGGGCGCCGATCCTAGCCCCGGCGCTGCTCATCCTCGCCGTCATTGCCGAGCTGGCGGTCATGCCGTCGCAGACCTGGGGCGAGCGGCTTGTCGGCACCCATGTGCGCTTTTGCCTGACGCTGATCCCGTTCCTGGCGATCGGCCCGCTCGCCCTGCTGCTGCTGGCGCTGCGGCAGGGCGCGCCGACCCGTCCTGGCCTTGCCGGCGCCGTGGCTGGGCTGGCGGCGAGCGGCATCGCCGCGACCTTCTATGCCGCCAATTGCACCGATGACAGCCCGCTCTTCGTCGCCACCTGGTACCCGATCGCGGTCGGCTTCGTGACGCTGGCGGGTTATCTGGCGGGCAAGCGGTTGCTCAGCTGGTGAGAAGCGGCGTCCCTTCCGCCTGCGCATTGCGGCGGATCGCCTGCGGCGGCTGGCCGAAGGCGCGCAGGAAGGCGCGGCGCATGCGCTCGCGGTCGGCAAAGCCGGTCTCGCTTGCGACCACGTCGATCGGATGCCGGCTGCTCTCCATCATCAGCCGCGCCGCCTCGACGCGGAGATGCTCCACCGCTTTCGCCGGCGACTGACCGGTCTCGGCGCGGAAGGTTCGGCTGAACTGGCGCGGGCTCAAATGCGCCGCTTCGGCCAGCTCCTCGACCGACAGCGGGCCCCGCAGATTCCGCTTGGCATAGGAAAGCGCCGCCTGGATGCGGTCGGATTTCGGCTCCAGCTCCAGCAGGGCCGAGAATTGCGACTGGCCGCCGGCGCGGCGGTGATAGACGACGAGCTTGCGCGCGATGCTTCGGGCGAGCTCGGCGCCATGGTCCTTCTCCACCATGGCGAGCGCAAGATCGATCCCCGCGGTCATGCCGGCCGAGGTCCAGACCGGGCCGTCAACGATGAAGATGCGGTCCTCCTCCATCTTCATCTTCGGGAACTGCGCCTGGAGGTCGCGCGCATAGGCCCAGTGCGTGGTGGCGCGCCGCCCTTCCAGATGCCCAGCCTCGGCCAGGACGAAGGCGCCGGTGCAGATCGCCGCGACCCGGCGCGATGCCGGCAGCGCACGCCGTACAAAGGCGACGAGGCCGGGCGAGGCCTCGATCGGCTCGGTGCCGCCGCCGACGATCAGGGTATCGAAGGCGGCTTCGCCGAACGGCTCCGTCTCCACCGCCATGCCGACCGAAGAGCGCACCGGCCCGCCCTCCTCGGAGAGAAAGTGCACCTCATAGAGCGGCGTTCCCGCGGTGATATTGGCGAACTCGAACACCGAGACCGCGGCGAAGCTCATCACCTGGAACTTCGGGAAGACGATGAAACCGATGCGCTGCATGGCGTGTCCCTCAAATCGCGACAGGCTATGTCCTGAAACGAGGCATCTATGACATATGAGACATTGAACGGTGGATGTAAACCCTTCCGCCATGAACCGGCGAACGGCCGGCAAATGGAGGACCAGACCAATGACCACCCAATCCAAAGGCACCGCCCTCGTCACCGGCGCCTCCTCGGGCATCGGCGCCGTCTATGCCGATCGGCTGGCGCGGCGCGGCTATGATCTCATCCTTGTGGCGCGCAACCGCGAGCGACTCGATACCCAGGCGCGGCGGATCACCGACGAAACCGGCCGCTCGGTCGAGACTGTCGGCGCGGATCTGTCGGACGCCGCCGACCTCGGCCGCGTCGAGACTATCTTGCGCACCGATGCCAGCATCACGCTGCTGGTCAACAATGCCGGTGTCGGCGCCACCGCGCCTCTGCTCGGATCCGACATCGGCAAGATGACCGACATGATCACGCTGAACGTCAGCGCGCTGACCCGGCTGACCTATGCCGCGGTACCCGGTTTCGTTGCCCGGGGAGGCGGCACCGTCATCAATATCTCGTCCATCGTGGCGATCGCGCCGGAGAGACTCAATGGCGTCTATGGCGGCAGCAAAGCCTATGTGCTCGCCTTCAGCCAATCGCTCCAGCACGAATTGGCTGACAAAGGCGTGCGCGTGCAGGCGGTGCTGCCCGGCGCCACCGCGACCGATTTCTGGAGCCTCGCCGGCGTGCCGGTCGAGCATCTGCCGAGCGAGATCGTGATGAGCGTGGACGACATGGTCGATGCGGCGCTGGCCGGGCTCGACGCCGGCGAGACCGTGACCATCCCGTCTTTGCCCGACATCGCCGATTGGAACACCTTTGAGGCCGACCGGCTTGCTTTGGCGCCGAAGCTCTCCGCCGCCAGGCCCGCCGCGCGCTATCGGATCGCGGCCCCGCTCGAGGAGATACGCCAGTGAGCGCGCTCCGCAACCTGACAGCCGCGGGCCTGCTGCTCGCCGCCACCGGCAGCGTCCAGGCCGACCCGTTGAAGCCGGTGCAGGCGCACAGCATCGACCTCGCCGGGTCCGCCGGCACTGCCTATTACACGGTGGAGCCGGATGGCTTCCATCTCGTCGCCACGTTCGCTTATGCAGAGAGCGTGGAGCCGCTGCGGGTCCAGGCCGTGCTGGCGTCGGGTCAGAGCGTCACCTTCTCCGCGCCCGGCACGGTCGGCACTGAACCGGACACCCTGGAGTTCAGCCGGCAGGATGACCGGGTGATCGTGCGTCGCCGGCAGAACTCGGATGGAGTGGCGCAGGTACAGCCGTTGCCGGCGCCAGCAGCGCCAGCACGCAGCCGACGAACATGGCGCAGGCGAGCATGGCCCACGCCTCGTTGATCGCCTGGACCAGCGCCACCTTCTCCACCAGCGGGCGCACGAACGCCTCGATGGCGGGGCTGACCGGCAGCGTCACCGGTCCGGTCAGCACGCCCGGCGGCAGGCCGATGAGGTCGGCCGCGCTGGTGTCGCCGGCGAGCAGCCGCTGCCTCAAGGCTTCGCCATGCACCGGCGCCCGCCCGAACATGATGGTGTCGATCAAGGCGATGCCGATGGCGCCGCCGAGATTGCGCATCAGGTTGAACAGTCCGCTGGCGTCCGGCACCTGATCCGGCGCCAGCCGGCCGAGCGCTAGCCGCGTCGGCGGCAGCAGGCACAGCATGATCGCGGCGCCGCGCACGATCTGCGGCCAGAACATGCCGTCATAATCGGTCTCGCGGGTCGAGTAGGCGCTCAATGCGAGGCCGATGCCGAACACGGCGAAGCCGACAACCGTCAGCAGCCGCGCCTCGGTGCGGCGTTCCAGCGCCACCGCCAAAGGCGAGGTGACGAGCTGGGTGACGCCGGTGACCAGCATCACCACTCCGATAGCAAGCGGCCCGTGGCCGCGCACGAAGGCGAGGAACACCGGCATCAGATAGACCGAGCCATAGAGTCCCATGCCGAGGATGAAGCTGAGCGCGCAGCCGATGGCGAAGCCGCGGTCGCGGAAGGTGCGCAGTTCGACGATCGGCGCCGCGCCGCGCAGCATGCGCCAGACGAAGTATCCCCCGGCGAAAACGCTCGCCGCCAGAAGCGCCCCCACCGGCCCCGACAGCCAGCCGCGCTGCGGCGCTTCCTTCAGCCCGATCTCGAGGCTGGCGAGGCAGACTGCCAGCAAGGCGAGCCCGGCAATGTCCAGCGCGCGCAGCAGCGAGCGGTCCGCACCCGCCCGCGCCAGCATCGCGAGGCCGAGCGCGCAGGCGAGGATGCCCGGCACGACATTGACCAGGAACAGCCAGTGCCAGGAGGTGGTCTCGGTGATCCAGCCGCCGACCACCGGCCCGACGGTCGGCGCCAGCACCGCGAGCATGCCGGCAAGCGTCGTCGCAAAGCCCTGCAGGCGGAACGGGAACAGCAGGAACACCGCGGAGAACACCAGCGGGATCAGCATGCCGCCGGAGAAGCCCTGCACCACCCGCGCCGCCACCAGCGAGGAAAAGCCGGTGCTCGCGGCGCAGCCGATCGAGGCCAGCGTGAAGACGCCGACCGCGACCGCGAACAGCACCCGCATGCCGAGCGCGCGGGTGAGCACGCCGGTCAGCGGGATCGCGATCACCTCGGCGATGAGATAGGCGGTCTGGATCCAGCTCATGAGCCCGGCGGGAATGCCGAGCGCGCCGCGGATCGCCGGCAGCGAGGTCGCCACCACCTGGATGTCCAGCACCGCCATGAACATGCCGAGGCACATCGCGGCGAAGCCGACCCAGGTGCGTGCGGGCACCGTCTCGGGAGGCGGCGCGGCGTCCGCTTTCACGTCCGCACCTGCTGCCTCGAGCCGATGCCGAGCGCCGCATTCTCCGCGCGGATGCGGACGAAGAGGACGAGCGCGTTCAGCCCCGAGAACAGCAGCGCGTACCAGCCGAGCCCGAACATCAGCGGCAGCACCGCGATCTCGCCCACCACGACCACATAGTTCGGATGGCCGAGGAAGCGGTACGGGCCGGCCCGGACCAGCGGCGCATCCGGCAGCACAATGATGCGGGTGGTCCAGCGCCGGCCGAGGGTGGCGATCACCCAGAACCGCAAGACTTGCAGCAGCACATAGACGATCAGCAGCGCGAGGCTGACCGGCAGCTCGCCCATCCCTCCCCACGGGCTCGCCAGCCACCACAGGCCGGCGAGCCATGCGGCATGCAGCGCCACCATGAAGGGATAGTGCTCCTCTCCCACCTCGCGCGCGCCCTCGGCCATGAGCCGCGCGGTATTGCGGTTCGAGAGCACCAGCTCGCCGAGCCGCTGCAGCGTGACGAGACCGAGAATGAGGATGGCTTCCATGTTCCTGCCCCTCACGCTGCGCGGGCGAGCGAGACGCAGGAGGCGGTGAACCCCGGTCCCATCGAGACCAGGGTCGAGCGTTCCGGCAGCCCGTCCGCGATCACGCGTTCGAAGATGAAGAGCACGGTCGGCGCCGACATGTTGCCGAACTCGGCCAGTATGCCGCGCTCATGGTCGAGCGAGCCCTGGTCGAGGCCGAAGGCGCGCTCGATCGCCGCCACCACCTTGGTGCCGCCGGGATGGCAGACGAAGCGGCCGACATCTTCCGGCGCCAGCCCGATGCGGCCGAGTATGCTGGTCACCGCCGGCTTCAGATTGGTCGCGGCGAAGGACGGCACGTCGGGCACCAGCACCACGCCGAAGCCGACCGGATCGATGTTCCAGCCCATGATGCCGAGCGTATCCGGCCACAGATGCTCGCCGGCCCCCTCGATCTCGGCGATGCCGTTCTCGCCGGTGCGCAGCACGCAGGCGGCGGCACCGTCGCCGAACAGCGCGGTCGAGATGAGGTTGGCCTTGTCTGGCCGGTCGAGGCGGAAGGCGAGCGTGCTGAGCTCGACCGTCACCATCAGCACGGTCGAGCCGGGCCGCGCCTGGGCAAGGCGGGCGGCAACCGCGAGCCCGGTGACGCCGCCGGCGCAGCCGAGCCCGAAAACCGGCACGCGCTCGATGTCGGGGCGGAACCCCATGCGCTCATGCACCACCGCTTCGATGCTGGGTGTGGCAATGCCGCTGGTGGAGACGAAGACCACGGCATCGACGTCCGCCGCCTTCGTGCCAGCGGCCTCGAGGGCGCGGTTGGCGACCTCGATGAACAGAGCGCAGCCGGTCTCCATGTAGACGGCGGTACGCTCCGGCCAGCCCCGCGGCTCGAGATACCAGTCGAGCGGGCGGGCCGCATGGCGCTGGCGGATGCCGGTCGAGGCGAAGATGCCGGCCATGGTCTCGGAATTACTGAATATCTCTGCAAAGAAGCGATGCATTTCGGTGGCGACGTCGGATTGCATGAGCACATGCTCCGGCACCGCCGTGGCAAGCGAGATGAGGCGGGCGCGCGGCACACGCTCGTCGCGGGGCGCGCCTCGTGTGGTCGCATACGTGTTCGGGGCAGAAGGATCGCTGTCGGATATCAGGCGCATGACTGGTCTCTCGTGCGGATGCCCCCGCATCTACGAACAGATGGACGCCGCCCCGAATGCCGGCATTCCATCGCGTCGCCGTGAGCACGATCACGACCTCGTTACGCAGCAGAAGGACAAGGAACGGGAATGAATCGCTTGTCGCCGGCGTCCATTGGGCGGTTGCTGCAACCATCCCGCCCGGACCCCGAGGTCATGAACGAGATCGCCACCCTCATCGAGCCGCACATCCCGGCGCTGCGCCGCTTCGCCTGGGCCCTGCTGCGCGACGAGGAAGGCTCGGACGATCTGGTGCAGGACTGCCTCGAGCGCGCCATCGGACGCTGGCACCTGCGGCGCCGCGATGGCAATGTCCGGGCCTGGCTGTTCGCCATTCTGCACAATCTCTTCGTCAGCGGGCTTCGGGCGCGGCGGCGGCGCGGCGAGCAGGTCGCATTCGAAGACGACGACCTACCGTCGACCGAGAGCGACCCGGAAGAGCGGCTGATGTTGCGCGACGTGCTGGCAGGGCTCGACGCGCTGCCCGCCGAACAGCGCAGCGTGCTGCTGCTGGTGGGCGTCGAGGAGCTCGAATATCAGGAAGTGGCGCGCATCCTGGACGTGCCGGTGGGAACCGTCATGTCGCGCCTCAGCCGGGGTCGTGAGCGGCTGCGCCAGTATCTCGGCGCCGGACAGGTCGGTTTGAGGAGGGTGAAGTGAGGGAGCCTGGAGGCCCCATCGGGGAAGACGACCTGCAGGCCTATGTCGATGGGCGGGTGGCACCCTCGCGCCTCGCCTTCGTCGAGGAATTCGTGCGCGCCAATCCTGCGCTCGAGAGCCGGCTTGCCGCCTATCGCAGCCATCGCGACCAATTGGCCCTGCGGCTGCGGCACCGCGCCGACGCCCCCATCCCGGCGCGGCTGCGCATCGCCGCCATCGCTGCCAACCGCAACCGGCGCCACCGCGCGCTGATCGGCCGGCTCGCCGCCGCGTGCCTGGTCTTCACCATCGGCGCCGGTAGCGGGTGGCTCGCCAACTCCGTCAGCGGATCCTGGAGTAGCCCTGCGCCGCAGTCCCAGACGTCGGCTCCGGACCAGGTCGCCGCGCTCGCCGTCGCCGCGCACCGCCTTTTCGTCTCCGACCCAGTGCACCCCGTGGAGGTCGGCGCCGAGCGCAGCGCCTATCTCGCCGACTGGATCTCCAAGCGGCTGAACCATTCGCTACCGGTGCCGGACCTGTCCGCCTATGGCTTCCGGCTGATCGGCGGGCGCATATTGCCGGGCGGCGAGGATGCCGCGGCGCAGATCATGTACGAGGACGAGCAGCACCAGCGCCTCACCATCTACATCAAGACCGGCGAGACCGGCACGAGCCGGCCGGAATTCATCGCCCGTGCCGGCGTCTCTACCTTCGTCTGGCGCGACGACGGCTGCGGCTACGCGATCGCCGGCAAGTTCGACCGAACGAAGCTCGGCAAGGTCACGGACGCCGCCTTCGAGCAGATGGAGGCGGCGGAGGATTCGAAATCCTGACCGCCTCCTCCACCCCGACCCTTAGTTGCAATGCTCGCCGTAATGCCGACGTGGCCCCCTCTCCCCATAGAGGAGAGGGCTGGGATGAGGGGTCTCCGCCGCTCTGCAATCGCGCTCCCCCTCACCGACCCGCTACGCGGGCCACTCTCCCCAATGGGGAGAGGGACTTACCGGTCACCCTTATACCCGACCCGCCGCAGCATCAGCGCCGCCAGCCCGGCGGCAAAGGCGGTCACGCCGGCGCAGACCATCGCCGCCACGCTGAGCGCGTGGGCGAACGCGCCATGTGCGGCCGCCAATAGCGGCTCACCAACGGAAGGCGGCAACCGGCCGGCGGCAACCACCGCGCCGTCGAGCGTGCGCCGCGCCGCACCGAGCGCATCTGCCGGCAGATCGAGCACGACATCCGCCATGGCGAGGCGATAGAGCGCGGCGACGATGCTCCCCAAAACCGCAATGCCGAGCGCGGCGCCAAGCTCGAAGCTGGTCTCGGAGATGGCGGACACCCCTCCGGCCCGCTCCGGCGGCGCCACCCGCATCACCAGATCGGTGGTCAGCGTGCCGACCGGCGACAGCCCGAGGCAGAACATGACGATGGCCGGCACCAGCACCGGCAGCGGCGCGGCGGGGTCCATCCGCGTCATCAGCACGAAGCCGGCGGCGGCGAGCAGCAGGCCGCCGACCACGACGTCGACCGGACGGATGAAGCGCACCACGAAGGGCGTTCCCAGAGAGCCGACGACGAAGGCGATGCCCGATGGTGCCGTCCACAGCCCGGCCTCGAACGGCCCCATGCCAATGACGAGCTGGAGATATTGCGAGATGAACAGGAAGATGCCCATGGCGCTGAACAGCGCCAGCATGTTCACCGTGAGCGCCGTGCTGATCGCCGGATCCCGGAACAGGCTGAGGTCGATCAGCGGCTCGGCGAGATGCTGCTGCCGGCGCACGAACTTCACGCCGACGGCGAGGCCGATGAGTATGGGGACGAAGTTCTCCAGGCTGACCCCGTCCTCGGCGATCCGCTTCACCCCGTAGATCACCGCCAGTACCGCGATGACCGACAGCACGGCGCTGAGGATGTCCATGCGCCCGGCATCCTCGTCGCGATACTCCGGCAGCAGGAACGGGCCCAGCACCAGCAGCAGCACCATAACCGGCACGCCGAGCAGGAACACCGCACCCCACCAGAAATGCGACAGCACGGCGCCGCCGATCAGCGGCCCGATGGCGGCGCCGGCGGAGAAGCAGGCGATCCACACCCCGATGGCGAAGGTGCGCTCGCGATCGTCGAGGAACATGTTGCGGATGAGCGAGAGCGTCGAGGGCGCCAACGTCGCCCCGGCAATGCCGAGCAGCGCCCGCGCCGCGATCAGCGTCGCGGCGCTGTTGGCGAAGGCGGCGAGCGTCGAGGCGAGCGCGAACGCCGCCGCCCCGATCAGCAGGAGGCGGCGCCGGCCGATGCGGTCGCCGAGCGTGCCCATGACGATGAGCGCGCCGGCCAGCAGGAAGCCGTATATGTCGATGATCCAGAGCAGCTCGGCCGCCGATGGCGCGAGATCGAGGGCGAGGTGCGGAACGGCGAGGTTCAGCACGGTGAGGTCCATCGAATAGACGAGGCACGGCAGCGCGATCACCGCCAGCCCGATCCATTCGCGGCGGGTCGCCTTGGGCGATGCCGAAGTGCCGGGCTGCAACATGATGACGTCTCCACGCATTCACTGCCGCCCGGGTCACGTGCCGCAAAAGTCGGATGACTCTTGCGATGAGAACATGCTCCAGCTTTTTTGAATCGAGAGCACTATCTTCCCGCTCGGATGAGCCCATCCGAGCGGACAGGGCTCTACGGCGCGACGGGTTCGATAACCGAGACACGCGGCAATGGCCACCCGCTTGCCGCGCGGGAAGAGCTGCGCTGATTGCGGTGAGACCATCGGGGCACACCAGGCCGAGCGCCGGGACACCGCCTTGCCTCGATCACGCCAAGCTGATCGGCCCAATGCGCCAGATTAGATTCTGCTTTATAAGTATTCAAAAACATAGAGATTGAGAGCCTCGTCCGCTTCCGCTAATGCGCGACGGACCGGCAAGTTGCCGGCGAGCAAACGCGGCGACCATGGCGACCACGGCCGGCGACCTCCTGAAGCTCTTCCTTGCCGAGCGCAGCCGGCTGGTGCGCGCCATCGGGCGCATCGTCGGCAGCCGCGCCACGGCCGAGGACATTGCGCAGGACACCTATCTGCGGCTCCAGGGCCAGCCTGTATCCGACAGCGACAAAGGGCTGCTGTTCCGCACCGCCCGCAACCTCGCCATCGATCACCTGCGTGCCGGCAAGGTCCGTGCGGCCTATGCCGAGACCCTGCCGCGCGAGGAGGCGTCGAGCGAGCCGCAAGCCGACGCGGCGATGATCGCCCGCGAGGAGTTCGATGAATTCCTCGCCGTACTGCGCACCTTGCCCGAGCGGACCCAGCGCGTCTTCCTGCTCAACCGCCTGGACGGCATGACCTATGGCAGCATCGCGGCAGCGCTCGGCGTCTCGGTCAGCACGGTCGAGAAGGACATGATCCGCGCGCTGGAGCTCTGCCGCCGCTTCAGGGGCGAGCGGACCAATGAGGGATACCAGGAAGGGAAACGTTCCATGAGTGGGCGCGGCGAGGCGGAGGCGCACCGAAGTGACCGATCGAAACGGGGCGGATGAGATGGCGGAACGCATCGCCCGCGAGGCCACGTCCTGGTTCGTGCGCCTCAACGACCCTTCCGCCACCGCCTCCGACCAGGCGGATTTCCGCCGCTGGCACGCGCAGAGCTCTGCCCACGCGGCGGCTTATGCCCGCATGGCGGAACTGTGGGAGGAGACGCGGGAGGTCGCGGACGCGCTCGGCGCCGGCCATTGGTATCGCACCCCGGCAAGGACCGGGGCACCGCGCGGCACGCGCCGCCTGTTCGCCCGCGCCGCGTTCGCTACAGCCGCGCTCCTGCTGGTGGCGAGTGGCGCGATCTGGCGCGATCCCGGTCTGTTCGACCGGCTCACCGCCGACTACGCCGCCGCTCCCGGCAGCCATGTCGAGCATACGCTCGCCGACGGCACCCGGCTCTATCTCGACGGCGACGGCGCGGCCGATGTGCGGATCGACGGCACCACGCGCGAGTTGACGCTGCTCCGCGGCCGGGTCTGGGTCGATGTCGCCCGCGATGCCGCCCGTCCCTTCCGGATCCATGCCGGCAGCGCCGAGGTGCGCGTGCTCGGTACCGCCTTCGGCGTCGAGCGCGACGCGGATGCCGTGGTCGTCACCGTCGAGCGCGGGCAGGTGGCGGTCGACACGGCAGGTGCCGCGGCACATGCCGTCGAGCTGACGCCGGGCCAGCGCGTCAAGGTGGCCGACGGTCGGCTCGGCGCCACCGAGGCCGTCGATGCGGAGACCGCGCTCGCCTGGCGCCGCGGCCTCATAGTGTTCGACCGCGCGTCCCTTGCCGAGGTTGTCGCCGATCTCGACCGGGCCATGCCCGGGCGGGTGATGCTGACTGATCGGCAATTGGGCGCGCTGACCTTGTCCGGCGTCTTTCGCGCAGACGAGCCCGACGCGGTGCTGGAGGCGCTGCGCAGTGCCCTCGGGTTGAAGACGGTGTCAATCCCCGGCGTCGCTACGCTCATCATGAGATGATGCGGGTATTCGATCCCGGCCCCGCCGAGTTTATCCTATTTCTAATCTTTGGAAAGACTTGAGGAATCGACACCCCCCCAATCGTTCCATAGTTGACAGGCCACAGAAGCGGCCGCGCATTGCTATGGGGTTCGGGTATGACGAAGAAGATCTCGGTGCGGCGGCGCCTGCTGTGCGGTGCCTCCGCGCTGGTCCTGGCGCTCGCGGCATTGCCGCTGGTCCAGGCGGGGCAGGCGAGCGCACAGGCCGCGCAGCCCTCGCGACCGCGCTCCCGGCAGTTCGACATCCCGGCCAAGCCGCTGCTCGCCGCTCTCGCCGATTTCACCGCCTTGACCGGCGTGCAGGTCGTGCGCTCCAGCCAGGAGGCGCTGACTGGCTCCTCGGCGCAGGTCACCGGCACGCTGACGGCAGCCGAGGCGCTCTCGCGGTTGCTGGCCGGCACCGGCCTGTCCGCCCGCTTCACCAGCGCCTCGACCGCCGTGCTGTCCCGCCGCGGAGAGGCGACACGGCCCGTCGGCGTCGCGCCGGACGGCTCGGAGGAACTCGACCCGATCGACGTCACCGCCAATGTGCCACCCGCCGACGCCCCCTATGCAACGCCCGGACCGGTGAGCTTCATATCCGGCGAGCAGATCGAGCGGCTGCCGCCGACCTCGGTCGGTGACATCTTCCGCGACACCCCCGGCGTGATCGCGTCGGGCAACCGGATCGGCGCCTCCGTTGACCTCAACATACGCGGCCTGCAGGGTCAGAACCGGGTCAATGTCATGGTCGACGGCACGCGCCAGACCGGCAGTTCCTATCGCGGCTATCGAGGCAGCCGCAACGAGGTCTATATCGACCCCGACTTCATCGGCGGCGTCGATATCAACAAGGGCCCTTATGGTGGGGCCGGCGGCGTCGGCGCCATGGGCGGCGTCGTCAACATGCGCACCATCGAGGCGGGCGACATATTGAGGCCCGATGCCGAATATGGCGCGCGGCTCGAAGGGAGCCTCGGCGGCGACATGGCGACGCCGCCCCCCGCCGGATCCCACGACTACGAGACCAGCCCACCCGATTTCTTCAACGGCGACGCTTGGTCGGGAAGCGTCGCGGCCGGCGTGAAGAAGGAGAATTACGAGTTCATCGCCGCGGCCTCGCGGCGCAAAGCCGGCAATTACTTCGTCGGCACCAATGGCGCGGACAGCTTTCTCGACAACCGTATCCCCGGATCGACGCCAGTGGAGCGGGCGCTCTCCCCGATCAAGCCAGGATGGGAAGCCTTCAACACTTCGCAGGACGTGACCTCCTTCCTCGCCAAGGGCAAGGTGAGCTGGGGCGACGCTCACGCGCTGGAGCTCGGCTACATCTATTACAACAACAACTACGGCGACTATAACGAGACATTGCTGTCCTTCGTCGGGCATCCGACGATCATCACGCCCTATGAACAGTTCGCCCTCGCCGAGACGACGACGAATACCTTCACCTCAAAATACACCTACGATCCAGGCAGCGACTATATCAACTTCACCGCGCATGCCTGGGCTTCCGATGTCGAGACCTACAGCGAGGTGCTCAAGGATTTCGCCGGCGCGCCGGATGGTGACGGCAAGAGCCATATCCGCACCTATGGCGGCGACACCGCCAATATTTCCCTGTTCGACACCCCGCTCGGCCAGTTGCGGGTGAACAACGGCGTAGAGGCGGTCTATGAAATGGCCGATGAGAAGGCCAGCTATTATTTCGGCCTGCAAAGCAAGAACCCGAACGGCAACCGGCTTCTGCTCAGCGCCTTCAACCAGTCGAAGCTGGAGATGACGGGCTGGGTCGCCCTGCTCGGCGGCCTGCGCTACGACTATTATCAGGTGAAGCCGACCGACCATCTCAGCGAGTATCCCGAGAAGGAAGGCAGCCGGCTCAATCCGTCGGCAGGCGTCGAGTTCACGCTGGCGCAGGGCCTGCAGTTCTACGCGCTCTACACGGAAGGCTGGCGGCCGCCGAGCCTGCGCGAATCCGCCTCTCTCACCTTCTCCACCGTGCTTCCGAACCCGGACCTCGAACCCGAGATCTCCAAGAACGCCGAGTTCGGCGTCAATTTCCTGCGAGACAATGTTTTCATCGGCGGCGACAAGTTGCGGCTGAAGGCTTCCTATTTCAATAACAACTACGACAACTACATCATCCGCACGCGCATACCGAACGACTTCTATTATACCTGGACGAACATCCCACGGGCGAAGTTCGTCGGCTATGAGCTATCCGGCTCCTATGACGCCGGGAAATTCTTCATCGAAGCAAATTTCACCAAATATACCGATATCCAATTCTGTGGAGAAGGCGGCGTATGCAGCTTCGACGTGGCCGCAGGCGACTATGGCGTGGTGACCATACCGCCGGAATATTCCGGCGCCATCACCGCCGGCATCCGGCTGTTCGACGAGGCGCTCACGCTCGGCGGCCGGGCCTATTTCTTCGGTGAGCGGTATGGCGGTTATCGGCTGCTCGCCGGTGCCGTCAATGCGCCGAACTACTGGGCGGCCAACACGATTGTCGACTTCTTCGGCAGCTACAAGTTCAACGAGGACATCACCTGGGACTTCAGCCTGGAGAACGCCTTCGATCGCTACTACCTCGACCCGCTTTCGACCGGCCTGCTGCCCTCGCCCGGCCGCACGCTGCGCACCAGTGTGAGCTGGCGGTTCTAGGAGATGGTCGAAGAGTGGAGGCCCTTCAGCGTCATGGCCGGTTTGTCGCGGCCTGAGCTTCGCTAGAAGTTATGACCTCGAGAAGGGTGCAGGGCGCTTAAGGGGCAACGTCAAGCCGAGCGAGCGGACATGCAAGCCCCCGGCTGGGATGTCCGGCCCTCAAAAAGTACGGGCCGACCCCGAAGGGCCGGCCCGTGATTTATTCGGTCTCAGGCTGCTTCGGCAACACTCACCACTGGTAGCGAACGCCGACCTTGCCCGAACCGTTGGTGTAGTCGTCGTTGAAGAGCACGCTGGCGTTCACGAAGCCGTTCCAGCCATTCTCCTTGCCGAACCAGTTCAGGCTGCCGGCCACTTCGCCGAAGCCGCCGTCGAAATCGTCGTAGGCGGCGAAGTCGTCGCCCGGGTTCTCGATGATGGCCTTGTTCTCGCCTTCGAACTCGTACCAGAACCGGCCGGTGGCCGAGGCCTCGACCCAGTAGGTCGGGGCGTCATAGACCCGGCCGCCGACCCGGGCACCGATCGAGGCGCGCAGGCTGTCGCCGTCCTCGAACTTCACCGTGGTGTCCGGGAAGTCGTTGAGGTCGTCGATCTGGGTGTTCACGTAGGACACGGTGGCGACCGGCTCGAACCAGGCGCTGCTGCCCCAGCCGAAGCGGTAGCCGGTGTCGATCGTGAAGCCGAGGTTGGTCACGTCCGAGGTCTCGCCGGTGTAGCCGAAGTTGGCGAGCGACGACACGTCGTAGTCCATCTCCAGGAAGTCGGCCTTGAACAGACCGTCGATGAAGAAGCCGCCGCTCAGGTAGGTGGCGTACACGCCGACGGTGCCGCCGGTGTATTCCGCCGAGGTCGAGGAGCTGTCGAAGTCGAGCTTCGAGTTGATGTAGCCGCCCATCGCGCCGAAGACCCAGGCGCTGTCGCCGTAGGTTTTGCCGAAGTCGGCACCGGCGATGAAGCCGTAGGTGTCCTGGTCGTAGCTGGTGTTGTAGCTGAAGTTGTTGCCGAGGATCGAGTAGTTCGCCTTGTTGTCACGCGTTGCCCAGCTGCCCAGCGCCTTGCCCCACACGCCCGGGGTGACGCTCGCCTGCGCCACCATCGGCTGAGCCTTGGTGATGAGGCCCTGCTCCTTGCTGACGATGGTGGTCGGCGCGGCAACCACGACCGGGTTCACCAGGTAGCTGCGCAGGTCGGCCTGGCGGTCCAGCCACACGCCGGTGGTGTCGTGCCAGATGCTCTGCGCGCCGCTGATCAGGCTCGGCAGCTGGAAGGCTTCCTGGCCGGGGATGCCGAAGTAATAGAAGCCATCCTCGTAGCCCGGCTGATCCTGAACCGACAAAAGCGCGTAGTCGAAGAAGCCCTTGTCGATCACGCCATAGGTCGGGTCGTAGCCGGGGCTGTTCGGGTCGATGATGAAGGCATCGGGAGCGAAACTACCATCGGGCAGGGCGATGGCGAGGATGCCGGTGGGATTGAAGGCGCCGACGCCGTTATTGGTGTCGTTAACGAACACCCTAGTCTGGCCGATGATGGTGGCAATGCCGCCATCAAAGCCGAACTGGTCTTCGCCGCCGATCTGCAGCACGTCCGAGATGGAGCCCGGAGCGCCGAGGAAGGTGTCCTGGATCACGAGGCTGTCCGGCCCGGCGTTGAAGGTCACGCCGGCGCCGGCGCCGGTGATCGCGGTCCAGTCGCCCTCCTGGCCGTCAAGCGTGGAGATGACGCCGTTGTTCACCCAGGTGTTGTTCGCCACGCGGGTGAATTCTGTGTATTCGGACAGATCGGCGTCGACCGCGGTCTGGATCCAGCCGTTATTTTCGACGTCACCATTGATGTCGTTCGTGCCGGTCGTGACCCAGAGGAAGTTGTTCTCGACGAAGTTCGAGCCAGCCACACCGCCATTGAGGTCGACGCGACCGATCATGACGAAGTTGTTCTGGACTTGGACGGTGCCGGCGGAGCCAAGCACGGCGAGATCGTCGGCACCGTCCTGCACGCCGTCGATCACCGCCCCGACATAGGCGAAGGGGTTGGTTACGTTGTTGTCGATGAGCGCATCGATGTCGTGCAGCATGTCCTGCGCGGCATCGGCCGAGGCGATGATGCCGTTATTTGTGAGCCCGCCACCCGTTGCCGTGTTGAACTCCACCGCAGAGCCGCTGTCCCAGTCGCCGCCGAGCAGGATGCCGGCATTGCCGACGAACGCGCCGCCATTGGTGGAGGTGGCGAGAACGCCGGTCTCTTCACCGTAGATGACGCCGAAGTTGATGACGTTGATGTCGGGGGTGTTATCCACCGCGCCGGCGGCATTGTTGAAGGCGTTGATGCCGATGTTGGCGGCGGCGACGAGGCCGTTATTTACCACGTCGACGTCGGAGCCGGTGGCGCCGCCTCCGACCACAAGGGCGTTGATGCCATTGTTGCCGACCGTCTCGAAGCTGAGCGAGGTGGTGTCGAAGCCACCGATCTGGCCATTGGCAACGATGGCGATCGAGCCGGCATTGGTGCGGGCGAAGATGCCGTCGCGCTCGGAAGTGATCTGAGAGCTGCCGCGGGTCAGGATGCCGATATCGCCGGTGGAGGTAGCGTCGGCGAAGACGCCGGCCACATCCAGGTCCGCCGGGTTGCCGTAGCCGGCGTCGATGTCACCGCTAAGATCCATCGTGATGTTGCCGGCGCCGAAGCTGTGCGCGTCGATGCCGCGCTCGGTGGCGTCGATGTCGGAGGCCACCCCGGTGTTCACGGTCAGCAGGCCGCCGACCACGGCCGCCTGGACACCCGCATCGCCGCTGCCGTTGCCGGCGGTGACGTCGCCAAGGACGCTCACCGTGACGGCGCCGTTGCCCAAGGTCTCGGCCTGGATGCCGTCGTCCGTGGTTGAAACCACGGCGCCAGCCGCACCGAGAGTCACCCCGATGTTGGCGGCGTTCGCGGCGTTGGTGATCTCGCCGCGGACACCGTCAAGGGCGGACGTCACGTCGCCGTCGACGTTCAGGATGATGCCGCCCGCAGTGCCCTGAGACTGCGCCACGACACCGTAGCCCGCGCCGCTGATGACGGAGTCAACCCCAATGTTGATGTCGATGCCGGTGCTCGCGCCGGTCGTGAAAGCATAGACCGCGGAGCCGCCGCCCACTTGCGTCGCGGTGACATCGCCAAGCAGGTCGATGTCGATCCCAGCCGTACCGCTGGTGCCCGCACGAACACCGTATGCCGTGCCGACCACTTGCGAATCCACGCCACTGCTGACGGTCACGAGACCGTTTATGCCGTAGGCTTCGACCGCCGCGCGGTCGGCTGGGGTGACCGTTACGTCGCCGGTAAGGGCCACCGTCACCGTGTCGGTCAGATCGACGCCGGTGGTCGAGGCGTAGATCCCGCCGTCCGTGACGGTACCCGCGTGATTGACCGTCACCGGGCCCGCTTCACTGGCTGCGAATATGCCGTAGCCGACAACCGGATTGGTGGTCGTGACCGTGCTGCCCGCGGACGTGTTCACGGTGATGGCGCCGGTATTCGACCGCGCCTCGATACCGGTGATGCCGGCAGTCAACGCACCATTGTGATTGACTTGGACGTCACCCGTACCGGTCGCCTGCGCGAAGATACCCCAGCCGGCGGTGCTGCTCGTCACGGAGCCTGCGGCGGTCTGGACCAGAATATCGGCCGTCCCGCTCGATGTTGCCTGGATGGCGGTGCCGACCGCATAGATGTCGTTGTTGTTGGTGACGGAAAGCCCCGGGCCGTCACCGCTCCAGTCGACCGCGCTCGCCGCGATGCCTAAGTTGCCACGCCCGACGCCCGGATTGCTGCCGACCGGATCGCCCGCGAGGCCAATGGTGCCGTTGTTGACGATGACGTTGGTGGCGTTGCCGGCCTGCCAGGCGAAGATGCCGTTGGAGTCGGCGAGGATTTCACCATTATTGGTGATGTTGATGCCGTGGACGGTCAGCCCGCTGCCATTCAGGCCGGTGTTTATCACCGCGATGCCGTCGCCGCCGACATTGATGTTGCCGGTGGCACCGACGGTCACGTTCGTCACGCCCCCGGGCGTGCTGATGTCGATGCCTTCGCCGACGACGGCCGGGTCCACGGTGGAGCTATTGAGATTGCCGTCCATCGTCACATTGACGTTGAAGGCCTCGGTCGCGAAGTTGGCGCGGACCACGATGTCGTCGCCGTCGACGGTATTGATCGTGGCGCCGTCCTGAACCGTGATAACCTGGGTCGTGCCACCAACGGTCGGATTGACGTACAGGCCGTAATCAGTTCCAGCCGACGTTATCGTGGTCGCGGGAACGCCGACGATGGTGATGGTCGAGGTCACGGCGGGAGTATGAGTGACCGGCCCGGCGACGGCGCCGTCGCAGGTCGCCGATCCGGTATTGAGGCCCGAGCAGGCTGCCGCCGCGGGCTTGACGCCGCCGGTTGCGAGCAGCGCCACGCCCAGCACCAGCACTGAGACCGAGCCGAACAGTGCACCTTTGCGGTGATCCACCAGCACCGGAGCGGGAGCCGCCCGCTCACGGCGCAAGCGGGAGATACCGCGCTTGGCAACGTTCTTGTTCACATATCTCTTGGCCATACAGCTCTGCCCCATTTGAACCAACCGACGGCAGCGTCGGACCCCGCCGATCCGCCCCCGTCCGCGATCCGATCCACGATCCCGCCACATATGGGGCAGGAATCGGGACGATCACGACCCGGGGCGACGCTACCCAGCGGCACGTTGAGGTACAAGTGATCCGGAGTTGATGCCGCGCGACGCGCAGAACCTTCCAAAAATGGTGATTCAATACCTCAAATTACTGAAAAACCATAGGTGCACGAATTATCTCAGTGTTTGCATATCGTTGTGCGGCGCATCTCGCTCAATGAAATTACCAAAAATAAGCCTGATTCTCATAACTCAGATATTTTTGAGGAGATTAAGAAATTTCGCGTAGCAAATGCCGCGCGTTGTGCTATTTTTACAACGGGATGTATCAAGGGGACAGCGGGAACGGCAGGCGACTGCCGTCCACGGGTGTTTGCTTTCTGCGAAAAGCGCCGCCCGGCTGTGGGGCTTATGTTGATCGGATATACCGTGCTGAGCCGGGGTGGCTCAGTGCCTTCAGATGTGCGTGGTGACAGCCGATCGAGCGGGCGCGACAATGCGCAGCCTGCAGAGGTGGCTATGCTCGAAGCGCTTGGTTGCGAAAAGGTTTTCACGGATTACGAGACACGGCGCGGCGAACGCCCCAATTTCCGCATAGCGCTCGACTTCCTGCGACCGGGCGACGTTCTGGTGGTGCCAGCGACGCGCCATCTCGGTGTCGACATCGAAATGATCGTCCTGCAGGTGGAATGGCTGCGCCGGGCCGGCGTGAGCGTGCGCATCGGCGAACTCTTCGTGCCGGAGACGCCGAACGGCGATGCCTTCAGTGCGATCTGCCGGGAGTTTGCGCGGCTGGTCGAGCCGCCATCGGAAAGCGAGCCGACGACGCCTGCGCCAACGCGCCAGCGCGGCCGGCCGCAGGCGCTCTCTGCCAAGGATTTGGCGAAAGCCCGCCGCCTTCTCGCCGAGAGCACCATCACAATATCGGACGTGGCCCGCGCGCTCGGCGTCTCACCGACGACGGTGTATCGCTATTTTCCGCGGCGTGCCCCGAAGCCGATCCTACCGCGCGACGTGCCGGGCTGAACTCATTTGCGTCAAGGCGCAGCTCGCCGGCTTTTAGCATTGAGTGGGCACGTTGGCGTCGCAGCCAGCGCGCAATAGCGCGCTGGCTGGACCCACACACTCAAACCTCCACAGAGAGCAAGTGTCGGCTTCGGCCAGAACCTGCCTGGCGATGACGTAGCCATCGGTGACTCTGATCAGCCCGCATCCAGCTCTTGCCCGACGAGGTCGAGCACATGGGCAAAACGAGGATGGCCGCACCCACGTTCGAGCCCTCGACCACATAGACCCAGCCCAGCGCTTCCGGGAGCGGCAGGCGGGGCGCCGCCTCGTCCGCATCCGGCAAAGCGAGGCCGAGATCGGCGAGATCGCGCTCGACCTCGGTAAGGCGCGAACGGCCGGCAAGATCGGGCAGCAAGGGCTGCAGGTCCGGGTCGGCATAGAGCGCTTCGACGCGCCGATGCAGGCGGCTCTGGAAGCGCAGGAAGCGCGCATAATGCTCGCGGCTGGCAAAGGGCGCCGCCGCCATCACCGCATTGTCGACCCGCTCATGCATGGCGGTCGAGGCCGCCCTCAGGCGCTTCGCCCGGCCTTCCGGACCGACATTCGTTGCAATCGTCATGGTGTTTCACTCCAATACCCCTCATTACCAAGACGTTTGAGCGATGCAATCTCCCTACCTCTGCGTCCCGATGACCGAACAATCAGCAAACTCCGCCCATGAACCGCGCCTTCTCCCCTCCCCGCCGCGACACGGCCGCTCCGTTCGCGCTCGAATGCGCGCCGCCCTGGCTCACGGTCCACTTTCCGGCACCGCAGCGGGCGGTGAGCTGGTCGCTGAACCGGCCCGGCCTGGTCGACACCAGGAGTGTCGCCTGGCTCCAGGTGAGCAACGCCGACCTGCCGGCCGACCGGGCGCCCGCCGAGTGGTTCACGGAACGCCTGGCGTCAGTCGGGCTCTCGGAGGCGGTCGGCATGATGACCGCGCGCAGCATCGCTCGCTTCGAGCTTCGCTCGGTCGAGATCGAGGGGGTGGAAGCGCACTGCGTGGTGACGCTCGGCCTCAATAATGGCGAGCGGGTCGGTGCCCGCATTGCGCAGCCGCGCTTCCACGAGGCAGGCACGGTGAACATCATGTGCCATGTCTCGACGCCGCTCACCGACGCCGCGTTGCTGGAGGCCGCCTCCCTCGTCGCGCAGGCGCGCACCGTCGCGATCGTGGAAGCCGGCTATCGCCGGGCGGATCGCATCGTCACCGGCACCGGGACCGACTGCATCGTGATGGCGGCGCCGCACGGCTCGGCCCCCGCCGCCTTTGCCGGCATGCACACCGCGGTCGGCGAAGCGGTCGGCGCCTGCGTGATGGACGCCACCGCCGCGGCGCTCGAAGCCTGGCTCAGTGAGCGTTAGCCCACCCCCTCGAGCAATTCCTCCATGGCATCGACCAGCAAGTCGGCATGCTCGGTGGTGACGCAGAGCGGCGGGCGGATCTTCAGCACATTGCCGTATTGCCCGGCGGCGCCGATCAATATGCCGCGCTCGCGCAGGCCGTTGATGAGGCCCTTGGCGATGCCGGGCGCGGGGCCCCCCTCGGTGCCGAACTCGACCCCGAGATAGAGCCCGGCGCCCCGCACCGCGGTGATCGGAGAGCTGGCCTGCAGTCGCCTCAGGCGCCCCATCAGATGCCGGCCGACATCTCGCGTATTGGCGATCAGCCCGTCCTCCTCGATCGCCTCCAGCACCGCGAGCGCCGCGGCGGTGGCGACCGGGCTCGCGGCGAACGTGTTGAAATAGCCGAAATCGGCGCAGAAATCGGCAAGGATCTCCGGGCGCGTCACCAGGCCGGCGATCGGATAGCCATTGCCCATCGGCTTTCCCATGGTGACGACGTCCGGCATGACGCCGTGGCGGGTAAAGCCCCACATGCCCTCGCCGGTGCGCCCGAAGCCGGGCTGCACCTCGTCGGCGATGAACAGGCCGCCCGCCGCATGCACCGCGTCCACCGCAGGCTTGAGGAAGCCCACGGGGTCGGCAAACACGCCATCGGAAGAGAAGATCGTATCCACCAGCAAGCCGGCAAAGCGGATGCCGTCGGCCTCCATCGCTCCGATGGCGCCGGTGACCGCATCGGCAAAGCCCTGCGCGACGTCATTGCCGAAGATCGCCGGATCGGGCGGGGGCACCATGCGCACATGCGGCGGCGGCGCGCCGTTCTTGTAGGAGGAAGGCGAGACCTCGGTCACCGCCAGTGTGTTGCCGTGATAGGCGGTGCGGGTGACGACGAAGCCGGCGCCGCCCGACGCTTTCCTCGCAAGGCGCAAGGCGAGATCGTTGCTCTCGCTCCCGGTGCAGGTCAGCACCAGATTGGAGAGTTCGGCCGGGAAGGTCGCGAGCAGCGCCTCCGCATAGTCGTGCGCGACGTCGAACAGGTAGCGCGAATGGATGTTCAGTTCGCCGACCTGGCGGCGCACCGCTTCCACCACCTGCGGATGGCAGTGCCCGACCGTCGGCACATTGTTGTAGAAGTCGAGATAGGCCCGCCCGTCGGAGGCATAGAGATAGGCGCCCTCGGCGCGCACCATCTTCAAGGGCTCGTCATAGAACAGCACCGAGCCGGCGCCGAAGCTCTTCCGGCGCCGCTCGACCAGTGCCGCAATGTCCGGCGAGAGGCCGTCCGTCGGACGGTTCCCGAAGGCGTTGAGTGCGAGGATCTGCAGTTCCCGGGTCTTCATGAGGCTGCCCTCTCGCCTTCCGCGGCCTGGCTCGCGAGGAAGGCGCGCGCCAGCGCGACGGTGCCCTGCGTGTAGGTCTCGCCCAGCGCCTGCGCCGTCGGGGTCTCGGAATGCGAGGCGATCCAGGCGGTCAGCAGCATGCGCCGCAGCATGATGAAGACAGGCAGGATTTGGCATTCCTCGTCGGAAAGCGGCGCCACGGTGCGGTAGCCGGCGATCCAGGCCGTCTGCAGCTCGGGAATGAACGGCTCGTGCTCGATGAAGCTGACCGCCGCGGCGAAGTCGTAGAGATACCAGGAGAAGCCGCAATCGTCGAAGTCGATCACCGAGAGCCTGTCGCCATCGACCAGCAGATTGGCGACGCGCATGTCGGCATGGACGAGGCCGAAGCGGTGCTCGCCCTTGCCATAGGCCTCGACCTTTTGGCGCAGCACGCGTGCCGTGCGCTCCAGCACCGCCTTGCCCTCGGGTGTGAGACCGAGCCCGGCGCGCCAGTCGCCCCAGAGCTTGACGTCGCCCAGCATGGCATCGAAATCCCACACCTTGCGCACGAAGCCGGCGGGACGCTGCCAGTCCTTCGCATGGGCATGAAGCCGCGCATTGATGGCGCCCAGTTCGTGGAACCAGCGCACTATATCCTCGCCCTCGGCGGGCTCGCGGCCCTCGATCAGGCCAAAGGCGACGACGTGGCGGATGACGCCGTCATCGTCGATGTCGGCGATCAGTTCGCCATCCAGCTGCGGGACCGGTGTGAGCGTCGGCACCACCTGCGCACGACCCAGCGCACCGAGCCAGGCGAGCTCGGAGGCGATCTCGGCCCGCGTGTGGTAGCCGGGCCGATGGACGCGGAACACCACGTCGCGGGCACTCACCGGGTCATGGGCGCGGAAGGTGGCGTTCTCGGAAATGGTGAGCAGGCGCAGGTCCGTCGCCTCGGACAGGCCCCAGCGCGGCAGCGCGGCGCGCAACCCGGATTCCAGCCGATCGAGGAAGTGGCTGTCGTACATGGTGCTCGTCATTCACGCCGCATCCTTCGCGTGGGCCGCGTGCCTGGCGAGGAAGCCGAGCAGCACCGCGTCGTAGGCGGCCGGCTCCTCATAGAACGGCATGTGGCTGGAGTTCGGGAACACGGTAAGCTCGGCCTGGGCGAGTTGCTGCTTCATGCGCAGCGCACAGGCCGGCGTGATCTCATCATGCTTGCCGACGGTGATCAGCACCGGGCAGGTGATGCGCGGCAGGTCGGGGACGCGGTTCCAGTCCTTGAGATTGCCGATATAGAGGAACTCGTTCGGCCCCTGCATCGCCATATAGGGGCCCATGTTCCAGTCGTTCAGCGATGCCAGCAGCGGCGCCGGCCAGGTGTTGAGCCGGCACACATGGCGATAGTTCATCAGCGTGATCGCCGCCTGGTATTCGGGATGGTCGTAGCTGCCGTCCGCCTCGCGGGCGAGCAGCATCTCGACCGTCTCGGCCCCGAGCGCCGAGCGCAGCCGGTGCATCTCCTGCATCAGATGCGGCAGGTCGGCGGCGGTGTCTTCCAGGATCAGCGTCTTCAGCGCCTCGGGATAGGTGAGCGCATATTCGATCGCGAGCCAGCCGCCCCAGCTGTGGCCGAGGAGGTGCACCTTGCCGAGCCCGAGCGCGCGCCGCACCGTCTCGGTCTCCTCGACATAGCGGGTGATCGACCACAGCGCCGGGTCCTCCGGCTTGTCGGAGGCGCCGCAGCCGAGCTGGTCGAAGGCGACGACGCGGTAGCCGTGCTGGTCAAGAAAGCTGTGGGCGTCGCGCAGATAGTCGCACGGCAGGCCGGGCCCGCCATTCAGCAGGAACAGCACCTCCTCGCCGGTCCCGTAGCTGTAGGCGACGACACGATGGCCATCGACCTCGATCTCGATCCGCTCGTCCGCCGGGCGCTGCTGCCACATCGCTATTTCCCCGCCACCGAAACCTCGACCCGCGCCCGCGCCAATGCGCGTCCGATCGCGCCCTCGGGCGGCGCGTCGACGACGAGGCGCTGTATGTCCGGAATCCGCGCCCAGATGGCGAGCGCCTGCACATCGAACTTCTTGTGGTCGGAGACGATGATGGTCTCCGAGGCCCGGTTCATCATCGCCTTGTAGACCCAGGCGGCCCCCGCCTCGGCGTCCGCTAGGCCCTCCGTAGTGAGGCCGGAAATGCCGAGAATGGCGCGGTTCACATTGTAGGATTGCAGGAATTCGATGGTCTCGGCACCGAACATCATGCCCTCGCGCGCATCATAGTGGCCGGGGCACATGATGACGTCGATCGTCGGGTTGGCGGCGATCACGGTGGCCACCGAGAAGGAATGTGTGATGACGGTAAGGTCACGGCATTCCGCGGCCATGCGGCGGGCGACATGGGTGGTGGTGGCGCCGGCGCCTATGGCGATCACTTCCTTCGGCTTGATGAACTTCACCGTCATCGCCGCGATGGCTTCGCGCTCGGCCACCATCAGCCGGTGCCGCTCGGTGACCGAGGGTTCCGCCGCGAACGGGCGCACCGCCCCGCCATAGGTCCGGTTGACGAGGCCGCGCTCCTGCAAGTCGAACAGGTCTCGCCGGATCGTCTCGGTGGAGACGTCGAGATCGGCGGCGAGGTCGCCGACCCGGAGCGTCGCCGAGGCCATCATTTCGGCAAGGATGCGTTCCTGCCGCGAGGCCTTGTCGAGCCGAGGCTTGCGTGGGGGCAGGAGGTTGCGCGGGGGCGGCGGGTCCATCTTGTTCATGCTGCCTGCCGCCGTCGCACGAGAAGGCCGATCAGACCGCCGGCGAGAAGGATGGCGGCGGCGCTGATGGTCGCCATGGTGCCGAGCGCCGGCACCATCGGCGTATAGCCGGCGACCATCTTGGCGTAGAGCCATTCCGGGATCGTGCTGTCGGCGCCCGTCGTATAGAGCGAGAGCGGGAAATTGCTCCACGACAGCAGGAACGCGAACAGCATGCCCGACCAGATGCCGGGCCATAGCAGCGGCAGCGTCACCTCGCGCAGCACCTGGAGGCGCGAGCAGCCGAGATCGAACGCCGCCTCCTCCAGCGAGGGGTCGAAGCCATAGACCTGGATGGCAATGACCAGCGTCACCACCGGCACGATCCAGACGAGATGGGCGAATACCGCGGTCATCCAGGTGGTCTGGATGCCCACCGCATTGAAACCGAGGAGAAGAGCAAGCCCGAGCACCGGCTGCGGGAAGAAGATCGGCAGGATGATGAGCTTCTGGTAGAGCCGCCGCCCCTTCCAGTCATAGCGGGCGAAGGCGAGCGCGCCGAAGGTGGCGATCACCACCGAGAACAGCGTTACAAGCAACGCGACGCTGATCGAGGTCTTCACGATCATGCCGATCTCGATCGAGGCGAACATCTTGTCCCACCAGTCGGTGGAGTAGGCCTTGATCGGGAAGCCGAAATAGCGGCTCTTGTTGAAGCTGGCGAGCGCGCCGCAGACGATCGGCAGATAGATCACGACGAGGACGAAGAGCGTCCAGGCCCAGATGAGTGCGTTGGTCCGCTTCGTAGCGCGCCGCATGGCTCAGCGCCTCCCCAGCATGCGGTCGAGGTCGAGCTTCGACAGCGCGAACAGCGTCAACGCCGCGATGAAGACGGTGACCACCACCGAGAGCGCCGAGCCGAGCGGCCAGTTCTGCGAATAGGTGAAGGCGATCTCGATATCGTGCGAGATGACGATGATCGACTGCCCGCCCAGGATCTTCGCCTCGGCGGTCGCGCCGATGCCGAGCACGAAGGTCAGCAGCATGCCGATGAGGATGCCCGGCATCGCCAGTGGCAGTTCGATCTCGCGCCAGATGAAGAGCCGGCCGGCCCCGAGATCGCGGGCGGCATCGACGAGATCGCGCGGCACCAGAGCGAGGCCGAGCGTCATCGGGAACAGCATGAAGGGCAGATAGGTGTAGACCATGCCGAACAGCGTCATGCCCGGGGTGAACAGCACCTCCGGCCCGCCCGAAAGCCCGAAATACTTCAGCGTCCCGTCGAGCACGCCGTTCTTTATGTAGAACAGCACCCAGCCATAGAGCCGGACATTCTCCGAGACGAAGAGCGGGAAGACGAACAGCACGCTGATGAGCGGCGCGGCGCGTCCGAACACCACGTTCAGCCCGTAGGCGATCGGATAGGCGATGAGCGCGAGGATCGCCACGGTGAACAACGCGAAGCCGCACGACCAGAGGAAGGAGAGCCACACCGTATTGGTGGGGTCGAACAGGGTCGCGAAATTCTCCAGCGTGAAGCTGCGGAACACGTCGAAGCTGCGCGGAGTCGCAAAGGCATAGCCGAAAATGGCGATGATCGGCGCGAGAAAACCGACGCCGAGCAGGATGGCGACCGGCAGCGCGCAGCGCGCGCCGAGCGACAGCATGCGGGCGCTGCGCACCTGCGTCGCGGTCTCCGGCAGACGGGCGATGGTGATTTCGGCCATCGCTCAGCTCCCGAGCGTGAAAGCGTCGGCCGCGTCCCAGCCCAGCGTGACGCGGCGATCGGCGCCGGGCCGCAGCGCGCGGCCGCGCGACAATTCGACCAGCATCACCTTCTCGCCGACGCGGACCTGGTACTGCATGCGCGAGCCCAGCGAATATTCGTTGTAGACGAGCCCCTCGATTCGGTTGTCGGCAACGTCATCGGGGCCGAGGAAACGCATATATTCCGGGCGCACCATGACGAGGGCTTCGTCGAGCACGGCGCCGTCGTCCGGCGGGCGCAGCCGGAAGCTGCCGTCGACATCGATGCCGGTCCAGTTGTCGTCCAGCCCGCGGCGCACCTTGATCGTGTTCACCTCGCCGAGGAACTCGCAGACGAAACGATCGGCCGGCGCGCCGTAGATCTCCTCGGGCGTTCCGACCTGCACCAGCCGGCCGGCGCGCATCACCCCGATGCGGTCGGACATCACCATCGCCTCTTCCAGGCTGTGGGTGATGTAGATGAAGGTCTTTCCCGTCTCGCGGTGGAGGTCCTTCAGCTCTTTCTCCAGCGTCTTCTTCAGCTTGTAGTCGATCGCCGAGAGCGGCTCGTCGAAGAACAGCACTTCGGGGTCATAGGCCAGCGCACGGGCGAGGGCGACGCGCTGGCGCTCGCCGCCCGAGCACTTCATCACGTTCTTGTCGTGATAATCCTCCGGCAGCCGCACGAGCTTCATCAGCTCCAGCGCCCGCGCCTTGCGCCTGGCCGCATTGACGCCCTTCACCTTCAGCGGGAAGGCGATGTTCTCGCCGACGCTTTTGTGCGGGAACAGTGCGAGCGACTGGAAGACGAGGCAGGTCGGCCGCTTGTTCGGCGGGACGTCATTGATGAGCGTGCCGTGCAGCGTGATGTTGCCCGCGGTCGGCGTGTCCATGCCGGCGAGCATGCGCAGCAGGGTGGTCTTGCCGGAGCCGGACGGCCCGACAATGGTGAGGAATTCGCCCTCGATCACATCGAGGTCGATCCCCTCCACTGCGACGAAGGTGCCGAACGTCTTGCGCACGCCGACGAGCTGAAGGATGGGCTTGGGCGCGGCGTCGATCACCGAGGCAGGCGAAGTCTGGAGCATCGTGTCTTCCGTCGTGCGCGGGTCATGGCCCGCCGCCGGCGCGCGCTGGCGCACCGGCTCAGAGTTTCAGCGTCGGCCGATCAGCCACGAAGCCCATCACCCGCGCAGGCGCTTGGCGGCGTTCATGATGTCGAGCGCCTTGTCGTAGTCGGGCACGATGTCGTACTCGACCGAGCGGGCCATTTCCTCTTCCAGGCTGTCCCACTGGATGGCATCGAGTTCCTCCTTGGTGAAGAGGTCGAAGCACGCCTTGTTGCCCATCTGCGCCACCGGATTGAAAGTACCCTCGGCGAACGCCACGGTGTGCGCCACCTTCGGATCCTGCACATATTTCAGGAACTCGATGGCGAGCGGCGACAGGTTCGGGTTGTTCACCGTCGAGGTCACCTCGATCCAGGAAATACCGCCCTTGCCGCCTTGCATCGGCCCCTTGAGGGGGGTGATGCCGCGCAGATTCGGATGGCCGTCGGCACGGGCCGGCGAGACCGAATAGGTGCCGCCGGTGAGATGCAGGTCGATCTCGCCGGAGATCAGCGCCTGGTTCATCGACGCGATGTCGCCGATCAGCTTGGCGCCCTTGAAGATTCGCTTGGCAGTCTCCTCGAACTTCGCCATCTCGTCCGGAGTGTGGGTCTTGAACGGGTCGATGCCGGCCAGCACGAAGATGTTGAAGACGTTCCAGTCGTCGGATTCCAGGATGCCGTATTTGCCGGCCATGGAGGGCTCGTTGAAGATGTTCCAGCCCTCGCCCTCGGCGGTCTTGCGGCTCACCTTGTCGGTATTGACGACGAAGCTGTAGGGCCCGAAGCGCTGGCAGCTGCCGATCAACTCCTTGCCATCCGTGCTCATCGCCCATTTGTAGGGCGGCTTGAACATCGGCAGCATCTTGTCGAAGAACGGCTCGAACTCGGCGCGCGGCAGCGGCTTGATCAGCTTCTCGGGCAGCATGACCTTGCGCGCCCAGGGATTATTGACGTTGATCAGGTCCCAGGTGTTGATCTCGCCGGCGCGCAGCCGGTTGATCATGGTCGGATCGTTGGTGAGGCTCTCGGCCTTCACCGTGGCGCCCTTCATCTGGCGGAACGGATCGAGCACCTGTGCGGAGTTGTAGCCCTCCCAGCACAGGATGTTCAGCTCCTTCTCGCGCGCCGCGAACGCCTTGTTGATGCCCAGCATCGGGCCGGCCGCGGCGAGCGCGCCCATGCCCTGCAGCACTGACCTTCTGGAAATCCCAGCCATCACGAAAAGTCCCCTCGTTTGTTGGCGCGGGATAGGATCTCCGCGCATTCGCCATGCATCAGGCCGGTGACAAGTGGTTCTGATGTTGGAATTTGTGTGAACCTAAACATTCCTTTTTGGGCTTTACAACACGAAACATGCGTCGCACCCTGCTGAAAACGCAGGCAGCTCAATCTTTCGGCAGCATCATTGACCCATGCTGCGAGGGAATTGCTAAGCATTTGCGGAATCAGCAAAAATAGAAGGATTGCACGACTATGTTCACGTCGCTAGCGGGGAAGACCGTCATTGTAACCGGCGCCAGCAAGGGCATCGGGCGCGGCATGGCGCGACGGTTCGGGGAAGCGGGACTGAACGTGCTCGTGGTCAGCCGCAATCTCGAGGAGGCCGAGAAGGTCGCCGCCGAGATCGGCGCCAATGCATCGGCCTTCGCTGCGGATGTGAGCGTGCCCGGAGACTGTTCGGCGATGGCCGCCTGCGCTGTTGAGCGCTATGGCAGCATCGACGTGTTGTGCGCCAATGCCGGCATTTTCCCCGCGGCGAAGCTCGGGGCGATGACCGCGGCCGATTTCGACCATGTCATCGGCACCAATCTCAAGGGCACCTTCCTCTCGGTCTCCGCCGTGCTGCCGGAGATGAAGGCTAGAAAGAAGGGCCGCATCGTGCTGACCTCCTCCATCACCGGGCCGATCACCGGCTATCCCGGCTGGTCGCACTACGGCGCCTCGAAGGCCGGCCAGCTCGGCTTCATGCGCACCGCGGCGATCGAACTGGCGCCGTGGAACATCACGGTGAATGCGGTGATGCCGGGCAATATTCATACCGAGGGCATGGACGGCATGGGCCCCGACTACATCGCCTCGATGGAAGCCTCGATCCCGATGAAGCGTCTCGGCAGCGTCGCCGACATCGCCAACACAGCGCTGTTCTTCGCCTCCGAGGAAGCCGCCTACATCACCGGCCAGACCATGGTGATCGACGGCGGCCAAGTGCTGCCGGAATCGCTCATGGCGCTGCAGGAGATGGATGTGGCGTGAACCGCAGACAGCAAAGCTGAGACGTGACTGATAATGCATCGATGGCACGAAAAGTGGGAGATCCCCACTTGTCATGGCCGGGCTTGTCCCGGCCATCTCGACCTCGGTGCACGATCCGGAAACGAGATTCCCGGCACAAGGCCGGGGATGACGTCGTTCTCGGATATTCGGTCAGAAGCGAGGGCCCCTACGCCCCGGTATCCGCCACCAGCCCTTGGCCCGTGATGCCGGCGATGGCCGCAGCTTCGTCATTGTCGGATGTGTCGCCCGACACGCCGACGGCGCCGATGATCTCGCCCGCCGCATCCTTGACCAGCACGCCGCCCGGCACCGGCACGAACAGGCCGCCGACCGCGTGGGTCACCGCCGCCAGGAAATGCGGCGGCCGCTTGGCGATGTCGCGGGTGCCGAGTCCCATCGAGATGGCGGCATTGGCCTTGCCCATCGCGATCTCGGCGCGCTTGGTGCTGGTGCCATCCTGCGCGAGCAGCGCACGCAGCGCGCCGCGGGCGTCCAGCACCGCAACGGCGAGCGGGTTGAGGCCGCGCCCGCGGGCATCGGCGAGCACGCCGGCGAGGATCGATTGAGCGACTTCCAGCTTCACGAAAACCCCCTGATACATCTGAGACGAAATCGCAGCCCGGCCGGTGTCAGGCTTCCTCCTGGAAGGCCTCGACACGGCTGCGGCTGATGGTCGGCAGCAGCACGATAATGATCAGCACGACCGCCGCCAGCAGCATCGCGCCGCTGATCGGGCTGGTGATGAAGATCATCGGATCGCCATGCGACAGCAGCATCGCACGGCGGGAATATTCCTCCATCATCGGCCCGAGGATGAAGGCGAGCAGCATCGGCGCCGGCTCCGCGCCGAGCCGGCGGAACACGTAGCCGACGAGGCCGAACAGCGCCATCACATATATGTCGAAGGTCGAGTTGTTCAGGCTGAACACCCCGATGCAGCAGAACACCAATATGATCGGATAGAGGAAGCGGTACGGCACCGAGATCAGCTTCACCCAGAAGCCGACCAGCGGCAGATTGAGGATCAGCAGCATCAGGTTCCCGATCCACATCGACACGATCAGACCCCAGAACAGGGCCGGCTGCTCGGTCATCACCGACGGCCCGGGCTGGATGCCCTGGATGATCATGGCGCCGATCATCAGCGCCATCACCGCGTTCGAGGGAATGCCGAGGGTCAGCATCGGAATGAAGGAGGTCTGCGCACCGGCATTGTTGGCGCTCTCCGGCGCGGCGACGCCCTCGATCGCCCCCTTGCCGAATTCCCATTGCCGCCGCGACAGCTTCTTCTCCAGCGAATAGGCGCCGAAGGACGCCAGCATGGCGCCGCCGCCCGGCAATATGCCGAGCACCGAGCCGAACAGCGTGCCGCGCAGGATCGGCATCGCCATGCGCCGGAAATCCTCGCGGCTCGGCATCAGCGAGCTGATGATCTTGGTCTGCAGGTCGCGGCTGATCCCGCTGCCGAGATTGGCGATGATCTCGCCGAGCCCGAACATGCCCATGGCGAGCAGCACGAAGTTCAGCCCGTCGCCGAGTTCTGGGAGGTCGAACACATAGCGCTGCATGCCGGAATTGACATCGGTGCCGACGAAGCCGAGCAGCAGGCCGATCAGGATCATGCCGAGCGCATGCAGGAGCGAGCCCTGCGCCAGCACGATCGAGGCGATGAGGCCGAGCACCATCAGCGAGAAATATTCCGCCGGGCCGAATTCGAGCGCGAGCTCGGCGAGCGGCGGCGCAAACAGCATGATCACCGCGGTCGCGATGGTGCCGGCGACAAAGGAGCCGATCGCCGAAGTGGCGAGCGCGACACCGGCGCGGCCGCGTTGCGCCATCTGGTAGCCGTCGAGCGTGGTGACGACGGAGGAGGATTCCCCGGGCAGGTTGACCAGGATCGCCGTGGTCGAGCCGCCATATTGCGCGCCGTAATAGATGCCGGCGAGCATGATCAGCGCGGTCTCGGCCGGCAGGCCGAAGGTGAGCGGAAGCAGCATGGCGATGGTCGCCACCGGGCCGAGACCCGGCAGCACGCCGATCGCGGTGCCGAGCAGCACGCCGATGAAGCAATAGCCGAGATTGGTGAGGCTGAGTGCGGTTTGCAGCCCGAGGCCGAGATCGCCGAGGAGTTCCATCGTTGCGCCCTCAGTGACCGAACCAAGCGCTGAACCACGTGCCGAGCAGCGGCAGCGGAACCCCGAGTCCCCACACGAACACCGCGCCGCAGAAGACGATGAGACCGACGAGGCCGAGCATCGGCGCCCAATGCAGGCGGAACTCCGGGCTCCCGGCGGCGCTGAGCATCACCAGAGCGATGATCGCCCCGATCAACCCGAGCGGCTCGGCAAGCAGGGCGAAGGCGATGACGCCGGCGAGCACCAGCAGGAGCGGCTTCAACGCCAGCGCGCCGACCGGCTCGCCGGTGAGTTGCACCGAGCGAGCGAAGGAGATGAGCGCGAACAGGAGCAGCAGCAGGCAGACCGCGCTCGGCATGTAGCCCGGCCCCATCCGGCCGGCGGTGCCCATCGGATAATCCTGCGCGAACCACAGGCCGCCGGCACCGAAGGTGAGATAGACGAGGCCGAGCCAGAATTCCCTGGGCGCACGAATGGCGAGACGCATCGCGGTCGTTCCGAATTCGAGGATGGGGATATATGCGGGTGCGCCGACCCTCACAGCATGCTCGGGCCGGCGCTGCTCCACGAATCGAGGGCGATCAGTCGATCTTGGCGCCCGATTCCTTCACCACCTTCGTCCACTTGTCGTAATCGGCCTTCAGCATCGTCGCGAACGCGTCGCTGGTGCCGCCGACGACATCGCCGCCTTCGGCCAGGATCTTCTCGCGGACCTCCGGCAGCTTGATCGCCTCATTGGCGGCAAGGTTGAGCTTCTTGATCACCTCCGGCGGCGTGCCGGTCGGGGCCAGCAGCCCGTACCAGGTGCCGGCATCGAAGCCGGGGTAGCCCTGTTCGCCGATGGTCGGCACATCCGGCAGCGCCGGGCTACGCTTCACCGCCGAGACTGCAACGGGTCGCAGCTTGCCGGCCTTGATCTGCGACAGCGCGGTCGGCACCGAGGACAGCATGACCGGCACACGCCCGCCCATCACGTCGGTCAATGCCGGGGCCGCGCCCTTGTACGGGATGTGGGTGAACTTGATGCCGGCGGCCTTCTGGAACAGCTCGCCGGTGAGGTGCGAGACGGTGCCGTTGCCGGGAGTGGCCAACGCAAGTCCATCCGGCGATTCCTTCGCCGCCTTCACCACATCGGCGAGCGTCTTGTAGGGCGACTGCGCGCCGACCACCATGACGTTCGGCGATTCCGCCAGCATGACGATGGGCACGAAGTCCTTGATCGAATCGAAGGGCAGCTTGCTGTAGAGCGACGGGTTGATGGAGAAATGCGCGGTCTGGCCGATAACGACGGTGTAGCCGTCGGGCTGGGCCTTGGCGACGTAGTCGATGGCGATGTTGCCGCCGGCGCCAGCCTTGTTCTCCACCACCACCGGCTGCTTCAGGCTGGCGCTGATCTTGTCGCCGATGACGCGGGCGATGACATCCATGCCGCCGCCGGCGGTGCCCGGCACGATGAGCTTGATCGGCCGGCTCGGATAGTCGTCGGCCTGCACCGCAAACGGCAGTGCCATCGCCGCCGCGAATGCGGCCCCGGCCAAGCACGCAGCGCGCCGCGGCAGGCGTCGTCCACGGCTCGTCGTCTTCGTCGTGTGGTCCATGTTTTCCTCCCTCTATCGTCTTATTGGTGCGCCGCTCAGCGGCGGGTGTCTTCGAGTTCCCTTGGCGGCGGCGCAAGCCCGGTCTCGGTCCCGGATTCCGGCACCGCGCTGCCATAGAGCAGCCCTTCCTTCACCTTCGGCACCGTCGCCGCTGGATCGAGGATGGGCAGGCCGTGGCTGGGGGCGATGACGCGCACGTCGAGTTCGTCGACCAGCCATTGCAGCCGGTCGGCATAGAGGTTCATGTCGGTGAACTTGGTCCAGAACAGCGCACGGTCGGCAAACACCGCGGAGACTTCCGGCAGGTTCAGCGACACCGCCTCTTCGGCGAACAGGCCGCAATGTCCGTCCTCGTGATAGTGGCTATAGGCGAAGCCGTCGCCGGGGAACAGCACCCGCTCCTTGGTGTCGAAGCCCCACCATGTGGTGCGCAGATCGCGGATCACCGGCTCCACCGCGACGAAGGTGCGCCCACCGAGATCGATGCTGTCGCCGCCTTTCATGTCGAGCAGCCGGCCTTCGAGATGCGGGAAGGCGAGGTGATAGTCGCAGAGGTCTCCGCACAGCACGGCTTGCGGGTAGCGGCTGAGCACCCGGCCGAGCCCGCCGGAATGCGGCGTCTCCTGATGCGTCACGAACAGATACTGCAGCGGCGGGCGCCCTGCGAGCAGCTCTTTCAGCTGCCCGTCGAGCAGCGGGAAATCCTTCGGGTGCCCGGTCTCGATCAGCATCGAGGCCTCGGTACCGACCAGCAGAAAGGCGGCATTATAGGTGTGGTAGATCTTGCCGTTGGCGCGCTGCTCGAGGCAATCGCCGAGCCAGAACACGCCGTCCGCGATCTCGCGCGGCAGCGTCTTGCGTTGGACCGTGCTGTGTCCGCACATGGCACTCACCTCAGCTCGTCACGGTCGACATAACGGGGAGCGATGGCGCTGCGGTCGAGCTTGCGCAGCACCTCGTCGAACATGGCGAATTGCTTCTCGACGAGGTCGCGGCCCTTGAGGATCCGGCCATAGCCCGGAGCGATCGTCTCGATGTCGTATTTGTCGAACACCTCGGCGATCTTGCTGCGTAGCGTCTCGGTGTCGCCGCCCTCCAGCCACCAATAGCGCGTGTTCAGAAGGAAGCTGCGCAGTTGCGCCGGCGTCGTGGTGTTGTCCTCGATCGAGGTGGTCCAGGGACCGGCCGGACTCTGGCTCCATTCATGCGAGAAGCTGTCGGAGGTGAAGAGCGTGCGGGTCGCGCCGTCATAGATCCAGCGCGTGCCGATCAGTCGGATCGGCGCCTGGAAGGCGTCGATGGCGCGGCTCTTGTCGCGGCCGACATGGAGCGTCTGCTTGCGCGCGACGAGTGTTGTCTTCAGCGAATAGGGCTTCGGATCGGCGGCGTCCGAGCGCCCGCCGAAATCGACCCAGAGCGCCGCATCGGGATTGCCCGAATAGCACTGGATGACGTTGAAGTTGGCGGCGATCGCCTCGACATTGCACACCGACATGTACTCGTTGATGCGCAGCGGATAGACCGAGAGCGTCGCCTCGGGCTCGAGGATGCTGCCGATCTGCGCGATCAGCGAGGCTGCATGGGCGGTGAAGCCGCTGTCGAGCAGCACCGCGTCGTCGCCCTCCTTGATCAGGTAGCAGTTCGACACCGTGTAGCCGCGCGCATCCGCCGGATAGGCGCTGACGCGCCCGTCGAGCTTGATGACATTCTGGAGCGCATAGAGCCGGCCGGGCGCGAGTTCCGTAATCGGTCCCATGGCGACGACCGCCGCCGGCGCGCGCGCTGCGAGAGCCTGTTCAGCCATTCAATGATTTCCTGCCCGGTGACGGCTGATCGCTCGGATCGTCGCTCAGGCGATCCGGCAACAGCTCATATTGCAGGCGATCTAGAAAGGACTTCCTGAAGCCGTCAAACGACTTATAGTGCGGGCTCATTGAGAAAAACTCAAAGCTCGCCCCAATGCGCCTTCCACCTCTCAACGCGGTGCGCACCTTCGAGGTGGCCGGCCGGCTGGCGAATTTCAGCAAGGCGGCCGCCGAGCTGAACGTCACGCCGGGCGCGGTCAGCCGCCAGGTCCGCAAGCTGGAAGACCATCTCGGCATCCGGCTGTTCGCCCGTGAGGGAACCGAAGTCCGGCTGACCGATCAAGGCCGGACCTATCTCGCCTCGGTGCAGGACGCCTTCGGGCGGCTGGAGAGCGCGACCCGCAACATGGATGCCCAGCAGGCCGCTCATCCGCTCCACATATGGGGTTCGCGCTATTTCATCCGGCTCTGGCTGGTGCCGCGGCTGCCGGATTTCCATCTGCGCTTTCCCGACCAGGAGGTCATCATCAGTCCGGCCATGCCCGGCGACCCGATGCCGGGCGACGTCGATGTCGCCATCCGCCTCGGCATGGAGGAACGCCCCGGCCTCAGCGCCGACCTCCTGATGCGCTGCGCGGTGCAGCCGGTCTGCAGCCCGGCCTATCTCAGCAAGAGCCCGCCGCTGGAGAAGCCGCAGGACCTCGAGCACCACGCCTTGCTGCAGACCCCCGGCGGCGCCGAGGACTGGAGCCGATGGTACGCGATCACCGGCGCGCCGTCGGCGCCGATGCCCCACCGCATGACCTTCTCCAGCACCGATATCGCCTATAGCGCAGCGCTGGACGGGGTGGGGATCGTGCTCGGCCGGCGCGGCTTCTTCGAGGCCGACCAGCAGAAGGGCAATCTCATTGCGCCGTTCGACCGGTTCTATGAATCGCAGGACGGCTTCTACCTCATCTATCGCAGCGAATGGCCCCGCCCCTTGCGGATCAACCGTTTCCGCAGCTGGATGATGGAGCGCCTCGGCGAAGCTCACCCGCCGAGATAGAGCTTCCGCACGATGTCGCTTTCGCGCAGCGCCTGCGGGTCCTCCGCCACGTGCTCGATCCGGCCGTGCACCAGCACATAGCCGCGGTCGGCGATGCGGATCGCCTGCGGGAAGTTCTGCTCTGCCATGAGCACGGTAAGGCCCAAGCGTTGCTTGAGCTCGGCTATGGTGTCGATGGTCCGCGCCACCAGGATCGGCGCGAGGCCGACGGAGGGTTCGTCGACCAGCAATATCTTCGGCAGCGTCATCAGCGCCCTCGCGATGGCGAGCATCTGCTGCTCGCCGCCGCTCATCGAGCCGGCGAGCTGGCTGCGGCGCTCCTTCAGGCGCGGGAAGGCGTCGTAGCAGAAGCCGAGGGTCTCCGCCCGCTTCGGCCGCGCCGCCGCGCGGAACGCGCCGAGCAGCAGATTCTCCTCGACCGTGAGCTTCGGGAACAGCCGCCGCCCCTCCGGCACCAGCGCGATGCCGAGGCCGACAATCTCCTCCGTGGAGCGACCGGCGAGGTCGTAGTCGACGTCGTCGATCTTTGCGCGCACCCGCCCCTGCGTGGGGCGCACCTGGCCGGTGACGCATTTCATCAGCGTGCTCTTGCCGTTGCCGTTGGTGCCGAGCAGCGCGACGGTCTCACCGGAGCCGACGGTGAGGTCGATGCCGGTCAGCACCCGGACCGCGCCATAGCCGGCATGCAGCCCCTCGACGGTGATGCTATTGGCCAAGATACGCCCTCTCCACCTCGGCGTGGCGCATCACCTCATGGGGATCGCCGTCGGCGATCTTGCGCCCGGCCACCAGCACCACGATGCGCTGCGAGAAGCGCATCACCGCGCGCATGATGTGTTCGATGAGGATGATGGCGATGCCGTCATGGTTCAGCCGCTCCAAGAGCTCGACGATCTCGTCCACCTCGCTGTCGGAAAGCCCGGCCATCGCCTCGTCGGCGATCAGGAGGCGCGGGCTGGCAGCGAGCGCGCGGCCAAGCTCGAGCTTGCGCAGTTCCACCTGGCTGAGATCCCTGGGGCTCCGATCAGCCTTGGCCGCGAGGCCGATGCTCTCCAGTATCGCCAGCGCCCGGCGCTCGCTGCCCTCCACCGGCGGCGTGGCGAGGGCGAAGCGCAGCGGCACCTGCACGTTCTCCACCACGCTGAGCTTTTTGAACGGGCGCGGGATCTGGAACGAGCGCACCAGGCCGCGCCGCGCCCGCTGCCAGGCGGGAAGCCCGTTGATCCTCGCCCCTTCGAACAGGATGGTGCCGCGCTCCGGATTGAGCGCGCCGCTGAGGCAGTTCACGAAGGTACTCTTGCCCGAGCCATTGGGTCCGATCAGCCCCACCCGCTCGCCCGGCGCAATGGTGAAATCGACAGCATCGAGCGCGGTGAAGCCGCCAAACCGCTTGGTGATGTTCTGGGCCTCAAGGATCGGAGCTTGGAGGATCGGCGTCATGAGCGCCTCCCCTGCCACGCCCGCACCAGACCGACCACGCCGGTCGGGGCCACGGTGACGAACACCACCAGCACGATGCCGACGATGAGCAAATTCGCCGCCGAGGAGATGGTGACGGTGAGCACCTGCTGTGTCGCCCCTAACAGGATGGCGCCGAGCACCGGCCCCCACCAGGCGGCGGTGCCACCGATCAGCGGCATGGCGATGGCGTTCACCGCGATGGCGAGGCTGAAGACCGAGGGCGGATCGACATACGTGATGAAATAGGGGAAAGGCGCCCCGGCCATGCCCATCAGCGCGCCGCACAGCGTCGTCGCCAGCAGCTTGAGCCTCAGCCCGGGCACGCCGCTCGCCTCCGCCGCGAGTTCATCGTCGCGGATCGCGGCGAGCCCCATGCCCACCCAGGACCGCTCCACCGCCACCGCGACCAGCACGGCGAAGGTGGCGAGCGCCGTCATCACCACGAGGAGATATTGCACATAGCTGGCGAAGGGCGCGGTCGCATCCGGCCGCAGCATATAGGCGCCGCGCGAGCCGCCGACGAAGCTCCAGTTCACGATCAGGGTCTGCAGCACCACGGCGAGCGCCAGCGTGGCGATGGAAAAGAACACGCCGCGCAGCCTGAGCGTGAGGAAGCCGGTGCCGAGCCCGAGCAGCCCTGCCACCACGCCGGCGCCAAGGATCGCCACCGGCAGCGGCAGATCGACGAGGTTCTCCAGCGCGATGGTGGTGTAGCAGCCGACCGCGAAGAAGCCCGCCGTGCCGAAATTCACGTAGCCGGCATAACCGCCGAGTATGTTCCAGCCGGTGGCGAGCACGACATATTGCAGGATGACGTAGGCGGCGAGGAAGTAATACTCGCTCACCTTGTCGCCGATGAGCATCTCGGCCGCGACCAGCGCAAGGCCGGCGACGAGGATCGGCAGGCTGAAGGGCCGCGCCGCGCGACGGGCGGCAGGTGTCGCGGCGGAGGGAAGGACAACGCTCATCGGCCGAGTATTCCTGCGGGACGGAAGGCAAGGGTCAGCAGCAGCACGCCGAACGCCACCGCCGGCGACCAGGACGGACCGAAGAAGGTCGAGGTCATGGTCTCGGCGATGCCGAGGATCATGGCGGCGATCAGCGTGCCCGGCAGGCTGGTCATTCCACCAAGCACGCAGATGGCGAAGGCGCGGCCGATGAATTCGCGGCCGATCGACGGCTCCACCGACTGGATGATGATCAGCAGCACGCCGGCGACAATGGCGGTGCCGACGGCGATGCCGAAGGCGATCTCCTTGGTCTTCACCGGACTGGCGCCGATGAGGCGCACCGCCTCCGGATCCTGCGCCACCGCGAGTATGGCGCGGCCGGTGAAGCTCTTCGAGAGATAGAGCTGCACGCCAAGCAGCATGGCGACGCCGGCGATGCAGGGCACCGCGAGGCGCAGCGGGATCTGGACGGAACCGATCTCATAGGTCGTGGCGAGATAGGGCAGGTCGACGAGGCGATAGTCGACGCCGAACAGCAGCACCAGGCTGATCTCGACGATGAACATGATGCCGAAGAAGAAGGCGAGCCCCTGCAGGGAATCATCGCCGCGCTTCTCGAAGAAATGATAGTAGACGCGATAGAACAGCCGCCCGAACAGGAAGCCGCCGATGGCGAACAGCGGCGCCGACAGAAACGGATCGACGCCAAAGCTGTTGATGCCGAGATAGGCCAGGAACGCGCCGAGCACGATGAAGGCGGGGTGGGCGATATTGACGATGTCCAGCATGCCGAAGGCTATGGTCACGCCGAGCGCCACGGCGGCATAGAAGCCCCCGAGCATGATCCCGGAGGCGACCGCGTTCAGCAGCAGGTCCCAGCTGAATTCCATGTCGGTCTCCGGGACTTGAAATGACCGTCATCCCCGGCCTTGTGCCGGGGATCTCGATTCCTGACCGTGCATCAGAGGCCGAGATGGCCGGGACAAGCCCGGCCATGACAGGCGGGAATGAACCACTTCTCTGCCGTCGACGCATTCTGAGCGAGACATCCGGCACCCATCACGGAGCCGGCTTCGCCAGCGCGCTGAACGGATACTTCAGGTCGCCGGACTTGAATCGCTCCGGATAGATGATGACCTGTTTGCCGGCTTCCTTGAATTGCGCGAGGTCGTTGCCGACGATCCCCTGGTACTGGACCCAGAGGATGCGCGGCTCGGCCCACTCGCCGCGTTCCTGGAACTTGATCTCGCCGCCGATGGTGTTGAACGAGGTCTGGTGGATGTAATCGGCGAGCTTGGCGTCATCGAGCGACTTGGTCGCCTCCACCGCCTGGCCGAGGATCTGCAATTCAGCATAGGCGAGCGGGGCGATATAGAAGCCGAGCGGATCGACACCCTGCTTCTCGGCTTCCTTCCGGTAGCGCACCAGGAAATCCTCGACGCCGGGGAATTTCATGGTCGGCTCTGGCGCGTAGAGATCGTAGGCGACGACGCCGTTCAGCGCGGAACCCAGCTGCGTCTTCAGCGCGGCCGATTGCAGGCCGATCATGCCGCCGCCGAACATCCTCGCATCGAGGCCGACCTCGCGCACCGCGCGCACCATGCCGGCGGAATCCGGCGGATAGGACGCGACGAACACCACGTCCGGACTGGTGGACTTGATCGCCCGGACAACCGAGGCGAACTCGATGGTGTTCGGCGGATAGGTGCGGTCGTAGACGATCTTCAGGCCCGCGGCCTTGGCATTCTCCCGCGCGCCGGCGGTGGCAATGGCGGGGAACTCGGCGTCGCCGCCGACGATGGCGATGGTCTTCGGCTTCGGCTCCATCGACATCGCCGCCTGGACGAAGCCCCTGGAGAATTCGGCCTGCGCATCCGGCCCGTTGGGCTGCATCTGGAAATAGCGGCCATATTTGAACTTGTCGTTCGCCGCCAGCCCGAAGAGGGTCATGAAGACCTTCTTCTTCTGCATCACCGTCGGCATGGCGGCGACGATCTGGTTGGTGGCGTAGCCGGAGACCACGAGGTCGACCTTGTCGACATCGATCAGCTTGGCATAGATGCCGGGCACCGTCGCCGGCGTGCTCTGGTCGTCATAATAGACGAGCTCGACCTTGCGACCCAGCAAGCCGCCCTTGGCGTTCACATCCTCCGCCCAGAGCTGCATGCCGAGCAGCGCCGATTTGCCGAAGGCGGCGAGCCCTCCGGACAGCGCGATTCCCATGCCGATGCGGATCGGCGGGGCATTGGATTGTCCGAAGGCGGGAAAGCTGGCGAGAGTGACCCCCGATGCCAGCGCCGCAATGGCGGCGCGGCGGGTGATACCTTGGCTGAACCCCATGACTTCTCCTCCCGGGCATCGCCTTTTCGGCTGGTCGACGGGTTTGGCGTCCCCCGTTCTGTCATCCGCGGCGACGGCTTGGCGCCCGCTGCCGCGGTATCGATTCTTCGTGCTGCACTCAGCGCTATTGAGCAGGAACGCAATACATTATTGAGCTGATTGTCAATAGCGCCGGACAGGTCTAGAGGATTGTGGACCTCCATCTGTACGAGCGGCCGGAGCAAGCCGTTGAAGACGCCGATCAATACCGATCCGACGCCCCGCCCATCGCGCAAGAAGGCCGGCGCGCGTCCTGGCGTCGCCACCCGCCGGAGGCCCCGGACCCGGCTCGATCCGGACGTGCGCGCCCGCATGATCCTCGACGCCGCGGTGGAGTTTTTTGGCGAGCACGGCTTCGAGGCCCAGACCAAGGAGCTCGCCCAACGCATCGGCGTCTCCCAGGGTCTGATCTTCCGCTATTTCGGCACCAAGCAGAATCTGGTCGAGCAGGTCTATGAGAAGGTGTTCCTGCAGCGCTGGTCACCTGCCTGGGAGACGGGCCTGCGGGACCGCAGCATCCCCTTCCCCAAGCGGCTGGAGAATTTCTACCTCTCCTATTTCGATGCGGTGGACGAGTATCATTGGATACGCGTCTCGCTCTATGCCAGCCTTGCCGGCCACGACATCATTGCCCGCTACATCCAGACCAGGGTCAATGTCCTGCTCGAGATTATCGTGCGCGAGCTGCGCGTCTATCGCGGGCTGGCAGAGGACGAGGTGATCGATCCGCTCGAATTCGAGCTGGCCTGGCACCTGCATTCCACCTTCATCTATTTCCTGGTGCGCAAATACATCCATCGCCTGCCGGTGATGGAGGACAAGCCGGCCTTGGTGGCACGGATCGTCGCCAGCTTTCTCAGCGAGTTTGAGGCACAAGCGACGGCGGCGCCTGGCAAGGCGGCCCGCCAGTCGCTCACACCTCATCCCCGGGCCTGATCCGGGGACCCGGACTTCGACCGGGCACGTGCGTCATGGCTGGATCCCCGGATCAAGTCCGGGGATGAGGGCAGATGGGATTTCTCGGGGATTACGGTTTCCTGGCGCTCAGACGACGCTATCTCGACGCACATGGCGACCTACGTAGCTTCATCAAAGAGTGTATATTTCCCGCATGCACGACGTCGTCGACCATCTGCGCACCATGTACGAGAACACCCCGGTTCTCGTCGCTGCCTATGATCCGTTCGACCGCCTGCGCTATGCCAACCGGGCGTTCCGCGCCGCCTATTTCATCGAGCCCGCGGAAGAGCCGTTCTGGCCCGACCTGATGCGCCGGAATTTCCACGCCGGCCGCGGTACGGTGATCCGCGCCCCCGATTTCGAGGAGTGGCTGGTCTCCACCCTGTCGCGCCGCGGCAAGGCCGGCTTCCGGGCATTCGAGACCGATCTTGCCGACGGCCGCTGGCTGTGGATGACCGAGACCGTCGATGCGGGCGGCTGGATGCTGTGCATCGCCAGCGACATCACCTCGCTGCGCGCCGAGGACCGCGCGGTGCGGCAGGACCGTGATTTCGCGATCAAGGCGGCGCAGACCGACGAGCTGACCGGTATCGCCAACCGGCGCTATGTCACGGCGATGATCGAGGACATGCTCGGCCAGCCGGCCCGCGGCGACGGCCCCGCAGGCTCCGTCGCCTTGCTCGATCTCGACAATTTCAAATACATCAATGACCGCTACGGCCATCATGTCGGCGATGCGGTGCTGCGCGATTTCGCCCGGCGAATCCAGGCGTTGGTGCGGCGCACCGATTGCTTCGGCCGGGTCGGCGGCGAGGAGTTCGTGCTCGTGCTGCCCGCCACTTCGGCGTCCCAGGCCGCCCTGCTCATCGAGCGCATGCTCACCGTGATCCGCCGTTCGCGCCCGCTGAACGACCGGCCGGATTTCGCCTACACGTTCTCGGCCGGCGTCGCCGAGAGCATGACCGCCGACTGCGTCGCCAGCATCTATGCGCGCGCCGACAAGGCGCTCTATGCCGCCAAGCTCGCCGGTCGCAACCAGCTCATCCTCGACGGCACCCCCGGCCAGGCGACACCCCGGCAGGCGTGAGGCTTGTTGGTTCACGGCTGGCCATCTAGCCTGCCCGCCGGCGGAGTGACGGGTGAGTTGACGAGATGCGCGAGCTGGAGATTTCCGATCAAGAACTGTCCGGCTTGCTGGAGACGGCCGTCGATCTCGCCAGGGACTATTGGGCAAGCGTCGAGGAGCGCCCGGCCTATCCGGTCACGAGCGGCGAGATCACGGCACGGCTGTTCGCGCGGCCATGGGCCGAAGACGGGCGCGGGCGAGAGGTCCTCGACGACTTCAGGGTGATCGCCGATCACGGCCGGCCGTCCGGCGGAAAATTCTTCGGATACGTCTTCGGCTCCGGCGAACCGGTCGGTGCGATCAGCGAATTGCTGGCCGCGGCGCTCAACCAGAATGTCGGGGCGTGGCGATCAGCGCCCGCGGCGGTCACCATCGAGCACGCCGTCGTCGGCTGGCTGGCGGAAGCGGTCGGCTGCGCCGGCTTTGCCGGGAGCCTCTGCGGCGGCGGCTCGGCGGCCAACCTCATGGCGCTGGCCATGGCGCGCGAGGCGAAGCTCCCCGCCAATGAGGACGGCGCCCGGCCGGGCATCGTCTATGCCTCCGAGCAGGTCCACATGTCGATCCCGAAAGCGGTCGCGCTGCTCGGCATCGGCCGGAACAACCTTCGGCTGATCCCGGTCGACGCGGATTTCCGGATGCGGATGGACGCGCTCGAGGCGGCGATCCTGGAGGATCGCGCCGCAGGCCGCACCCCCATCGCCGTTGTTGCCACCGCCGGCGCGGTCGCGACCGGCGCCATCGATCCGCTTGCCGACATTGCCGGCATCGCTCGCCGGGAGAGCCTGTGGATGCATGTCGACGGCGCCTATGGGGGCCTCGCGGCGCTCGCCGTGCCAGAACAGTTCCAGGGCCTGTCCGCGGCCGACTCACTTTCGCTCGACGCGCACAAATGGCTCTATCAGCCGGTCGATTGCGGCTGCCTGCTCTATCGCGATCGGGCAATCGCGCGTGACGCCTTCTCCCACAGCGGGGACTATGTGAAGGCGTTCAACCAGAACCCCGAGGAGGCGTTCGCCTTCTTCGAGGAATCGATCGAGCTCTCACGTCGTTTCCGCGCGCTGAAGCTCTGGATGTCGCTGCAATATCACGGACGGCGGGCCTTTCGCGAAGCCATCGCCCGCGACCTCGACCATGCCCGGCTCCTGGCGCAAATCCTCGCCGCACAGCCGGAGCTGGAGGTGCTCGCGCCGGTACCGCTCAGCGCGGTGTGCTTCCGCCACCGCTCGCGGGACAATGAAGCGATCCTCCGCCGCGTGACCGCGCGGGGCCGGGTCTATCTGTCGAACGCGACGATCGATGGCGCCTTCGCGCTGCGCGCCTGCTTCGTCAATCACCGGACAACGGAAGACGACGTCCGGGCGATCGTCTCCGAGGTCATCGCCACCGCAGAGGAACTCAATAGCTGAGCGCGGCCAACGAGGTGGCATTCCAAATCACCGCGACGTTCCGCGCTTCGCTCGCGACAGGATGGCGGCCGTCCAGAAGCCGATGACGAGGACAAGCGAGCCGGCAATGGCGGCGCGCAGGACGGCGTCATAGGAGCCGATCATGGCCCACAGCATGGCGGCGCCGACCGGAGCGATGGCCCGCGCGAACATGGCCGGCGCCGCAAGTGCGCCATTGACCGCGCCATAGGCGTCCCGCGTCAGCATTTCGGGAACCGCCAGTCCGCGCACGATCGTCATGATGCCGTTCGCCGCCCCATAGAGGACCGCGACTAGGCCCGCTACCATCATGCTCGGCGCGAGCGCCTCCAGCAGCACCAGGGCGATCGGGAACACCAGCACGATCAGCGAGCCGATCTTCCTCACCGATGCGCGCGAGGCGAACACCCAGATCCCGATCCGCCCGGCGACCTGCGCCGGCCCGATGAGCGCGATGACGGCGACGATCGCCGACTTGTCCAGGCCCTGCTCGATGAGGAGAGGATAGAAATGGAAAGTGAAGGCTGAGAACACCGCTGTGAAAGCGGTGAAGGCGAGAGCGAGCGCCCAGAAGACCGGCTGCCGCGCCGCCGAGGCGACGGCCGTACGACCATTGAGCGGCTGCGCCGCGTGGCCGGCGCCGACGGATGACGGGCCGGCGTCGGCATCCGGATCGATCACCGCCCAATAGACGCCGGCGCAGACGGCGAGATTGATCGCGCCGAGGACGATGAGGGTGGAGCGCCAGCCGACCGCATCGAGCAGCAGCTGGATGAGTGGGATGAAGACGGTGGAGGCAAAGCCGCCCCACAAGGTGAGTGCGGTTATGCCGGCAAAGGCGTGCGCGGCGTATCGACATGTCGAGAGCCAGTTTGTGTGTGCACATACGGAGGTTGTCGATCGGCCCCGTACAACCAAATCTTCGAGGTGTGGCTTTGCTGCACTATGCCGTAGAGAAGTTCTAAATTACCTTTGCGGAAGTAAGCTGTGGGGGCTGGAAATGAAGACACTTCTACTTGGCACTGTGCTTGGCTTGGGCATCCTGTCCGCGCCCGCGCTCGCCGCCGATATGTCCTATCCGGTGAAGGCGCCGGCTCCGGTTGTGATCCCGGTCTTCTCCTGGACCGGCTTCTACATCGGCGCGAACGTCGGCTATGGCGGCGACAAGTTCCGCTATCCGTTCCACGCCTTCGCGGACCGATACACGCGTGGCGGCGATGCCGTAGCCGTAAACGCGGAGGCGTTCGGGGAGCCTCAGAACCTTCCTCAAGGGTTTGAACTAGCGGATTCCTTCGATCTCAAAGGGGCTTTCGATCTCACCTCCAGCGGCTTCTTCGGCGGCGGGCAGATCGGCTATAATTACCAGTTCGAGAACAGCTGGGTGGTCGGCGTCGAGGCCGACTTCCAATGGTCCGGCATCGAAGGTGAGCTTTCCGGCAACGCCAATCTGTTCGAGGACGATGAGCTGCTCGGTGGCGTCAATTTCAGCGCCGGCTCCGAGGTCGAATGGTTCGGCACCATCCGCGCCCGCCTCGGCTATGCCTGGGATCGCGTCTTCCTCTACGGCACCGGTGGTGCGGCTTACGGCAAGGTCAAGTCGCACGGCAGCTTCACGATCTTTAACGGCGAGGGAGATGAAGAGAGCATCTCGGCCTCGAAGTCGGATACGAATTGGGGCTGGACCATCGGTGCGGGCCTCGAATACGCTATCACCGACCACTGGACCTTCAAGACCGAATATCTCTATGTCGATCTCGGCAAGCAGAACCTGTTCAAGGCACAGGACGAGGGTCAAATCGGTGATAACAACTATCTTGTCGTCGGCGCCAAGATCGACGTCGAGACACAGTTCCACACCATCAAGGCCGGCCTGAACTACAAGTGGTGACCTGACCGGAACGAACACGATCCACCAAGGGCCGCGTATTCCGCGGCCCTTTCCTTAAGTGCCGCTTTTTTAGAGCTTCCTACCGCGCGTTGTCTTGCGGGGTTGTTTGATTGCCTCTACGCCAGATCGATCAAGCCAATCGCAATTTCATGGCAGGGCTCGATGCAACAATCCGACAGCTGCTCTGTATCGGGATGTCTGTGCTCCCCCCGACGCAAGGGGGCGACGATGTGCTCGAAGCATTATTTCAGGAAATATCGCGGGCGACCGCTCGAACTCAAAGATTCAGCTGAACGACGCTACCACTCCAAAGGCTACATATTGGTGCCCGCCGCTGGGCATCCTCTCGCGTCGAACGGCTATGCGTACGAGCATCGCAAGATCTTCTACGACGCGCATCCCGCCGGCCCATTCGCCTGCCATTACTGCGATGATGAACTGGTCTGGGACCCTGAGCCTTCAGGGGCCAACGGTGTGCTGATCAGCCACCTCGACGGCGACAAGACGAACAACAATCTCTCCAACCTGGCGCCCACATGCTCCATATGCAGTCGCGCACGCTCGCGACATAGCGGCGTGTTTGCGCGTGCTCTCCCGTTCCGGGTGTCTGCCGACTGAGTGAGAGCCGGGAAGCTGAGGACGCTGCATTTCGGCGGCGGCCGAATTATGCCGAGGCAAACCACAGCTGGCCGGCGGGTACAGCGCTCATCGCGCGCAGCGGCGGGTCTGCTCGATCAGCACGTCCGCCGCGCGCCGGAAGCCGTCGAGGTGCTTTATATAGTTCCGGCGCCCCGCGGCTTCGGCATCCGGATGATCCTCGGGAAACTCGGTCTGCATCCGCCTTCGGGTTCGTGCGCCGCTGCGCGTCGAAAATCCCCAGGTATTGCCACCGGGATTGAACTCGATAACCCACAGAGAGCCGTCGCGGACGTCGCGCAGCACGTCCACTCCTTTCAGCGGCACATCGGGCGCCACCGCATGGACGCGCCGGGCCAGATCGAAAATGGCCTCGTCCTCGAAGAACTCCACGGTTCGCAGGTCACCGTTCGAAGCCGCCGATGCCTGCCGTAGTTCGTCATCGCTGCCAGCGAGATCCGGCATCGCCACTTTGCTGGCAACGCGCAGCGCATAGAGCGGCTCGCCATAGAGCGTAAGCACGCGGTGACTGGTCGCCTTGGGCCCGGTGTCGATAAAGCGTTGTGCCAGCATCGGCGCCAGACGGGCGGGATGATGGGCGGGAAGCGTCTCCGGCGGCTCGTACGTGACGTCGGTCGTGCGCCTCAGTTGGATCCAGTCGCCGTGGGACGTCTTGGCGGGCTCCAACGGTTTCACGATGACCAGATCGCCGAAGACCGCCGAATCCAGTTGCACTCCCGGCGCAAGCACGACGGACGGCGGAACGGGTATCTTCGCCTTCTCCAGCAAGGCCTGCTGCACGTCCTTGGTGATCAGTTGGCCGGCATGGATCACGCCGCGGTCCGGGGTGAAGCCCTTGTTGAGTTGATAGGGCGAGACGATCAGTGTCGGCAGCGGCGGCAGGGCGCGCAGCGTGGCGACCGAATGCGACCTGTTGGAGACGACGACCACACGAATGTCGGGCGCTTTCGCCTCGACCAATTGCTTGATCTCGAAAAAATCCTGCAAGGACTGTGAGCCTTCGGTCTGGACCAGCACCAGAAAGCGCCGGATCGCGCCGCGGGTCCGCGGCTTCCGTTCGGGTGCCATGCGAACGTGTCTCATAGCCCGTCCGAATCCTTGAGATTGCTCGCGATCCGCGCATCGGCCTTGGCGCCGCTGCCACCCGCCGATAATCGAGGCATTCAGGATAAAGGGCGTGTACCGTGCGTTCAATCCTCAGATGTAGCCGTCAACACATTCACCTTCTCGGCAAAACCGAGCAGGATCCCGTTGCTGATTCTGTTGACGAGTGCTGACCTAAAATCGTGATGGGCGAAAGCGCTCGGCTCGCCCGGTTGTCCCCACGAAAGCCAAGCCTGCCGTGGTAGCGATCTCATGACCGACCGGCATGCCCGCCTGCGCATCGAGAACCTCGCCGCGCTCATGGAGCGGCGGGCCGGCGTGGCGCGGGTGATCATGGGGATCGCCGGCGAGCCAGGGGCCGGCAAGTCGACGCTCGCCGAGGCGCTGGTCACGCGGCTGAACCGCGACGCGGCGGACCGAGCCGTCGTGCTGCCGATGGACGGCTACCATCTCGACGACGCCGTGCTGGAGGCGCGCGGCCTTCGCGCCCGCAAAGGGGCACCGGAGACCTTCGACGTCGCAGGCCTCGCTCACATGCTGCGGCGCTTGAGGTCGAACGAGGAGGCCGAAATCGCAGTCCCGATCTTCGACCGCGACCTGGAGATCGCCCGCGCCGGCGCCCGGATCATCTCGAGCGGCGTGCGCCATGTCGTCGTCGAGGGCAACTACCTCCTGCTCGATCTGCCGCCCTGGTCCGCCCTGCGCCCGTTGTTCGACCTCACCGTGATGGTCTGCGTACCGGAAGACGAGCTGCGCCAGCGGCTCATCGCGCGGTGGCGCTCCTATCACCTGCCCGAGGCGGTCGTGATGCAGAAGGTCGAGGGCAACGACCTGCCCAACGGCCGACTGGTGCGCGAGCACAGCGCTCCGGCGGATGTACGGATGGAAGTCTAGGGCCCTTTCGCCACCCGTTGCAGGTTACGATGCAAAGACGATTGCCCTTCGTTACGTGGCCCGCCGTGGCAAGAATGACGAACCCCGCAGGATGTATAGGCGGGCTCGATATCGCCGACCGAAAGATACCTGCATGGGGTGCGTTGCCGATCGCGGGCAGCAAGGCAAACTGGATGAGTGGGTTCATGGCCGGGTGATCGAAGCCCGCCGCGCGCGAGGTCGCGGGCATGGCGCGTTGCATGAGGTTGCAGTTCACCGTCGACGAAGGTGACGGTCTCGTTGAGCGGCGCCCGGCCCGTACGGATGTAGCGCTCTTTGACATCCTCGTACCCGATCGACATCCCACAGAAGAGGATGTGTTCTTCGGGTGGAGATAGGACCTCCGCGACGGTCTTGCGATAGACCGACCAAGCCATCTGGGGGCAGCTGTGCAATCCTTCGGCGCGCAGCAGCAGCATGACGGTCTGCAGATACATGCCGACGTCGACCCATTGAGCTGCACCCAGATTCCGGTCGATGTAGCAGAACAGGGCGGCCGGGGCGCCGAAGCAATCCCAGTTCGCGGAAGCGGCCCTCTGGCGGGCCTCCCAGTCCTCGCGCTCGATGCCGAGTGAGCTGTAGCGCTCATGGCCGAAGGCGGAGCGGCGCTCGCGATAGGGGGACTTCAGCTCGGCCGGGTACATCTCGTACTCGCGCTCGTCCCAAGCGTCCCGTGCAGCCAATCGTTTGCCGGCACGCTTCTTGAGCTCGGCCAGCGGCGCCCCGGTCACGACATAGGTGTTCCACGGCTGGAGGTTCGATCCGGACGGCGACCAGGCCGCGGCGGACAGCACGCGCTCCAGCATTTCCCTCGGGACGTCCCGGTCGGTGAACCCGCGCACTGCCCGTCGGCTCGTGACCGCCTCGTACACGTTCATGATCGCTCACCCTGCTGGTTGCCCGAGCCCTCGCACGAGAGCTACCAAATTCGAGATGAGCCGTTCCATCCTGCGCAGTGCCTGCCCGCACACTGCATTTGGTCAGGAGAAGCCATACCGACGTCGAGCCTATCTGAATGACGGGCGTGGCTACTCGATGCGGCTGAAGCATTTCCGGTGACCAGGCGTGTATCGATGACTGGCTGGCCGGATTGCGGGCGGGACGCCATCCCCAGCGCGCCATCGCCATTGGTGGGCTTCGGGGCTGTAGTCGGACGGACGGACGCGGAAAGCGCACAACTGTGACGGCGATCACAGTCCGACACTCGTGGATGTTCCAATCTTGGCAGGCCAAGGCGGCGAGAGCACACCTTGAGCTGGCGGCGTCTCCGGTTAGCCGACCCCCGGAGGCGCCGCCATACTGCCCGGAAATCTGCGTCGAAAAGCAGGGCAGCACGGGGTCTCCCACCCAGCGTCGATTGTTCACGTCACCTCTTGCGGGCCACGATGTAGGGACGGCTGTCGTCTCCCTTCGTCGCGTGGCTTTCCGTGGCAAGAATGTCGAAGCCTGCGGCACGTATATGCTGGCCGAGGTCCGCCGCCCGGAAGACGCCTGCATAGGGAGCTTTGCCGATCGCGCGCATCGCGGGCAACAGGGCAAGCCGGATGAGTGGGTTCATCTCCCCGACGCAGGGCGTCTTGGAGATGAACAGGCCCTCCGCCGCAAGCAAGGCGTGGATGCGGCGCAGCGTGCCGGGCAGATCGCGGACCAGGTGGAGATAGTTGAATCCCAGAACCGCGTTGAACTCCGCCGCCTCAGGCGTAAGCGCTTCTGCGGTCGCGGTGCGGAAGACAAGCGCAGCGATTGGGCGAGCGGCGTGTTTCTCGTTGGCAACCGCGATCATTCCAGCGGAAATATCCGTCGCCAGATAGGCCTGAACATCGCCCGCGAGCCGGAGCGCCGTTGTTCCGGTTCCGCAGCCCAGTTCCAACACCCTGTGGCTCGGTCCCAGCAAGGCGCGGGTCCGCTCCAGCGTGCGCTCATATCCGGCCTGGTCCGCAACCGCACCCGCGGCATATTTCCGGGACGTCCGGTCCCAGAAACGGGCGTCGCTTGCTGTGCTCATGATGGTTGCTCCCAGACCGCGACCTTGCTCGTTCGGAGTAATGAAGGTCTGAGACGAAGCCGTGTCCGCTCCAGTCTCCGCGGTTCGCACACCTATGGCTTCTGCGCCGCATCGTTCATCCGCGCCAACAGGTCGTCGCGCGCGTCGAGGCAATGCTCCATGGCGATCTGCACCGCGGTGTTCGGATCGCCAGATCCGATCGCGCGAACAAGACGACGGTGCTGGTCGATGATCGCCGTAATGCGCGAAGCCCCGAAACCATAGCGCTGGCGGATGCTCACGACGAGTTCCCAGCCTTGCTCCATGATATCCGCAGCGACCGGGTTGTCGGCTAGTTCGGCAATCCGGCGGTGCAGAGTGAGATTCGCCTCCACCATGGCAGCCGCCTTCCCGCCAGCCGCCGCCTGCTCGTAGGCGTCGGCGAGCCGGGCCAGTTCCTCGGCACCCTGCGGTGTTATGCGCTCGGTCGCACTCCTTACCAGGAGCGACTCGAGTGCAGCGCGGGTGTCGTGCATGTCGCGGACGAATTTCGGCGTCACGCCGCGCAGGATCGCGCCCTTGTGCGGATCGATCACCACCAGCCGGTCGCCCTCGAGCTGGCGCAATGCCTCGCGCACCGGGATGTGGCTCACGCCGTAGCGCGTGCTCAATTCGGCGACGCGCAGCCGATCGCCCGGAGCGAGAATGCCGCTGACGATATCGCGCCGGATCGCGCGCTCCACCCGCGCCGACATCGTCTCGTGCTGCAACAGCTCGCTCACGTCATACCCCGCCATTGCCCGACTCGGACCCCACGATCCTACCACGACAGGCCTCTTCTATATTATATATAACCTGCTTGCCTCGCCAGAGAATATATAATATCTAAAATCGGCAACGGCCCATGAGCCGGCACATTGCAGCGGGCGCAAGACCCGCGCTTGGGAGCAACGCCAATGCCCATTTGTGAATTCCCGCGCGTGCGGAGCCTTGCCTCGCTTGCGACGTTCAATCGCCGCGACCTGCTGAAGACCGCTGCCGGCGCCGCGCTGGTCGCCGCCCTGCCCGGCTCGCTCAACGCGCAGCAGGAAACACCGAAGAAGGGCGGCGTGCTCAAGATCGCCGCGCCCTTCAACCCGTCGAGCCTCGATCCGCTCACCGGCGGTGCCGGCTCCGACCACATGATCCTCTATCCGCTGTTCGACACGCTGGTGGATTTCGAGCCGGGGACGTTGGCGCCCAAGCCCGGGCTCGCCACGTCGTGGGAGTTCACCGATCCGAAGACGCTGGTGCTGAACCTGCGCGAGGGCGTGCGCTTTCATGACGGCGAGCCTTTCGACGCCGCGGCGGTGAAGGCGCATCTGGAGCGCGCCAAGAGCGATCCGCGCTCTTCGGTGAAGGGCGACATCGCCTCGCTCGATAGCGTCGAGGTGCTGGCGCCGAACAAGGTCGCGCTCAAGCTCAGCCGGCCGGACACCGCGCTGCCGCTGATCCTCGCCGATCGGGCCGGCATGGTGTCCTCGCCCAAGGCGGCGGCGAAGGGCCGGCAGTATGACCGCGAGCCGGTCGGCACCGGGCCGTTCCGGTTCGAGAAGTGGAACGACAACGATGTCGTCGTCCTCGTGCGCAATCCGGACTACTGGAACAAGGACCTGCCGCATCTCGACGGCATCACCTTCCGCGTCATCACCGATCTCAACACCGGGCTGCGCTCGGTGATTGCCGGCGAGAACCATTTCGCCTACCGCCTCAACCCGCAGCAGAAGGTGGTCGCCGACCGCACCGGGGCCGGCAAGGTCGTGGTCTCCTCGACCCCGACGATCGCGGACTATCACCTCGTCTTCAACTACAAGCGCGAGCCGCTGAACGACGTGCGGGTGCGCAAGGCGATCAATTACGCGATTGATCGCGAGGCCTTCAACAAGGCGGCGCTGCTCGGCCTCGGCGTGCCGGCGCAGACCATGCTGCCGCCCGGCTACTGGGCGCACGATTCCTCGCTCGACAACTACTATCGCTACGATCCCGACAAGGCCCGCGCCCTGTTGAAGGAAGCCGGCCATGCGGACGGCGTCGACATCAAGTTCTTCGGCAATTCCGACCAGGCCTCGCAGCAGCGCCACGAGATCATCATCGAGCAGCTGCGCAAGGTCGGCATCCGCGCCTCGCTGACCTCCGGCTCCAATGCCGACATGTACCAGCGCTTCATGATCAATGGCGAGGGGGACATGATCATGACGCTGTGGACCGGGCGCCCCGATCCGAGCCTGCCCTTCCTGCTGGTCTATGGCGAGAACGGTTTCAACAATGCCGGCAAGGTGCCGCCGCCGCCGGAGATGATCGCGGCGCAGAACGAGTCGCAATCGCAGACAACGCAGGAAGGCCGCAAGCGTGCGTTCGCCAAGCTGGAAAAGGCCGCGCTCGACCATGCGCTGTCCTGCGAGGTCGCCTTCGTGCCGGGCATCGAGGTCTATGCGCCGAGCGTGAAGGGCTATGTGCCGAACCTGCTCGGCAAGCCGAAATTCAACGGCATCTATCTCGACGGCTGACGGCCCATCGTCAGCCAGATTGAGTCTTCGAAATCCAGGATCCGCAATGCTCACTCGCCGCCACGCGCTCGCCTCTCTCGGCGCGCTCGCCGCTTCCCCTCTCGCCCTCTCGCTGACCGGCCGCGACTCCTTCGGCCAGACGCCCAAGAGGGGCGGTATCCTGAAAATCGCCGCGCCGTTCAACCCCTCGACGCTCGATCCGATCACCGGCGGCACCGGCTCGGACCACATGCTGCTCTACCCGATGTACGACACGTTGGTGGATTTCGAGCCGGCGACGCTGGCGCCGAAGCCGGGGCTCGCGACCTCCTGGGAATTCCCCGACCCGAAGACGCTGGTCTTCACCCTGCGCGAGGGCGTGAAGTTCCACGATGGCGAACCCTTCGACGCCGCCGCGGTGAAGGCGCATCTCGACCGAGCCCGCACCGATCCGCGCTCGGCGGTCAAGGCTGAGCTGCAATCGATCGAGGCCGTCGAGGTGCTGGCGCCGCACAAGGTCGCGCTCAGGCTCAGCCGCCCCGACACCGCGCTGCCGCTGATCATGGCCGACCGCGCCGGCATGATCACCTCGCCCAAGGCAGCGGCGAAAGGCCGTCCGTTCGACCGCGACCCGGTCGGCACCGGGCCCTTCAAGTTCGAGAAGTGGAACGACAATGACGTCGTCGTCATGATCGGCAATCCGGACTACTGGAACCGGGAGCTGCCGCACCTCGACGGGCTGACCTTTCGCATCATCACCGATCTCAACACCGCGCTGCGCTCGGTGCTTGCCGGCGAGAACCACTTCACCTACCGGCTCAATCCGCAGCAGAAGCTGGTGGCCGACCGCATGGGCGCCAAGGTTGTGGTCAGCGCCTCGCCGACGATCGCCGACTACCATTTGCTGTTCAACTACAAGCGCACGCCGCTGAACAACATCAAGGTGCGCCAGGCCATCAACTACGCGATCGACCGCGAGGGCTTCAACCGCGCCGCGCTGATGGGGCTCGGCGTGCCGGCGCAGACCATGCTGCCGCCCGGTTACTGGGCGCATGATGCGAGCCTCGACGGCTTCTACAAGCACGATCCGGAGAAGGCCCGCGTGCTCCTGAAGGAAGCCGGCTATCCGGACGGCGTCGACGTCAAGTTCTTCGGCTATTCCGACCAGGCCTCGCAGCAGCGCCACGAGATCATCATGGAGCAGCTCCGTCAGGCCGGCATTCGCGCCAGCATGACGGTCGGCTCCAGCGCCGACATGTACCAGCGCTTCACCGTGCAGGGCGAAGGCGACATGCTGCTGGCGCTGTGGACCGGACGCCCCGATCCGAGCCAGCCCTTCGCCCTGGTCTATGGCGAGAACGGCTTCAACAATGTCGGCAAGGTCCCGCCGCCGCCGGAGATGGCGCAGGCGCAGATCGAGTCGCAGTCGGCGGTCGATCCGGACGTGCGCAAGCGCGCCTTCGCCAAGCTGGAGCGCTACGCCCTCGAATACGCGCTTTCCTGCGAGCTCGCCTTCGTGCCGGGCATCGAGGTCTATTCGCCGAACGTCGAGGGCTATGTGCCGAACCTGCTCGGCAAGCCGAAGTTCAACGCCCTGTCCCTGAAGGGCTGAGCGGGCTCGCCCGCTCACCAGCCGAGTATCCCCATGAAGATCGCCAAAGTCGAAGACCTCCACGCCAACGCCGGCTGGCGCACGACCTCCTTCCTCAAGATCACCACCGATGAAGGCATCGTCGGCTGGTCGGAATACAGCGAGGATGTCGGCACCCGCGGGCTCACTGCCACCATCCGGGCGCTCGGCGAGCGGATCATCGGCCTCGATCCGACGCGGGTCGAATGGGTGATGTCGGTGCTCTATACCCAGACCGTCCCGGCCTGGTCCGGCATCAACCAGCATGCCGTGGCGGCGATCGGCAACGCGCTGCTCGACATCACCGGCAAGGCGCTCGGCGTGCCGGTGCACGCGCTGTTCGGCGGCGCGGTGCGCGAGCGGCTGCCGGTCTACTGGTCGCATTTCGGCACCTACCGGGTGCGCCACGGCGGCCAATACGAGCTGCCGGCGGTGCGCGACTATGACGACGTGATGAAGCTCGGCGAGGAGGCCCGCCGGCGCGGCTTCCGCGCCATGAAGACCAACATCACCTACATGGAGGATGGCCGGCTCCATAATTTCCGGCCGGGCTTCGGCACCATGCCGGGCTTCCCCGCGCTCAACCCGCAGCCGCAGGTGCTGGAGGGCCTCGCCCGCCAGTTGGAGGCGCTGCGCGCAGGCGCGGGCGCGGACGCCGAGATCATGCTCGACGCCAATTTCCATTTCCGCACCGAGGGCTATCTGCAGCTGGTGCGCGCGCTGGAGCCCTTCAAGCTCGCCTGGCTGGAGCTCGACCTCTATGACGCGCAAGGCCTCGCTTTGCTGCGCCGGGAGGCCGGCTTTCCCATCGCCAGTGGCGAGTCGCTCTATACGCGCCGCAGCTACCGCCCCTTCCTCGACGCCTATGCGATGGATGTCGCCATCGTCGACGTGCTGTGGAACGGCTTCACCGAGGCGGTGAAGATCGCTTCCATGGCAGATGCCTATGAGGTGAACGTCGCCCCTCACAATTTCTACGGCCACCTCGCCGATCACATCAGTGCGCATTTCGCGGCGCTGGTGCCGAACCTGCGCATCATGGAGATCGACATCGACGACGTGCCGTGGAAGGGCGAGTTCGTTACCCACCAGCCGGTGATCGAGAATGGCGAGATGATCGTGCCGACGCGCCCCGGCTGGGGCACCGATGTCGACGAAGCGGCGGTGCGCCGCCATCCGCCGCGCTGAGGCCCGCCATGGCGACCGCACTCTCCCCTGCGCCCGCAGGTCGGGCCACCGCCGGGGCGGCCCCGCTGCTCGATGTGCGGGACCTCTCGATCTCGTTCCGCACAGGCGCCGGCATGGTGCAGGTGACGCGCGACGTCTCCTTCGCCATCGCACCCGGCGAGGTGGTAGGGCTGGTCGGCGAGAGCGGCTGCGGCAAGACCGTCACCGGCCTCGCTTTGATGGGCCTGCTGCCGCGCGCCAGCAGCCAGGTCGCCGGCGAAGTGGTGCTCGAAGGCGAGAACCTCATCGGCATGGCGCCACGTCGGCTGCGCCAGCGTCGCGGCGCGAAGATCAGCATGATCTTCCAGGAGCCGATGAGCGCGCTCGACCCGGTCTTCACCATCGGTGAGCAGATCGCCGAGACGCTGCGCGCCCATCGGGACATCAGTTCCCGAGACGCGCGCGAGCGCGGCATCGACGCCCTCGCCAAAGTGGGCATCCCCGAGCCGGCACTACGCTACGACGCCTATCCGCACCAGCTCTCCGGCGGCATGCGCCAGCGCGCGATGATCGCCATCGCCATTGTCTGCGAGCCGCGCCTCCTGATCGCCGACGAGCCGACCACCGCGCTCGACGTCACTGTGCAGGCGCAGATCGTTGATGTGCTCGGCGACCTCTGCTCGCGCCTCGGCATGGCGATGCTGTTCATCACCCATGATCTCGGCCTCGTCGCCCAGACCTGCTCGCGCCTCGTCACCATGTATGCGGGCGAAGTGATCGAGGAAGGCCGCATCGACGACGTGCTGGTGCGTCCGAGACACCCCTATACGTCGGGCCTCCTGCGTTCGCTCCCGGCGCTGGCCGAGCGCAAGACCAGGCTGCCGGCGATCCCCGGCCGCGTGCCGGCGCGCGGCGAGATCCCCGAGGGCTGCCGCTTCCGGCCGCGCTGCGGCTTCGCGCGATCGCCCTGCCATGCCCCGCAATTCCTCGACCGCGTTCCCCCGGTCGGCCATGTGCGCTGCTGCCGCAACGACGAGCTCGTGCTGAACGGAGTGCTGTGATGCAAGCGACGGACACCACGCCGATCGTCGCGGTGGAGAATGCCGGCGTGCATTTCCCGGTGGGACGCGGCAAGTCGCTGAAGGCGGTCGACGGCGTCAGCCTCGACGTCATGCCGCGCGAGACGTTCGGCGTCATCGGCGAGTCCGGCTCCGGCAAGACCACGCTCGGCCGCGCCATCATCTGCCTGGAGAAACCCTCCACGGGGCGCATATTGCATACTGGCGTCGATCCTTACGCGCTGTCCGCCCGCGAGCTGCGGCGCCACCGCCGCCAGTATCAGATCGTGTTCCAGGATCCGAACGCCGCGCTCGATCCGCGCATGACGATCCTGAACGCGATCCGCGAGCCGATGGATGTCGCCGGCGAATTGCCGGAGCGCGAGCGCGTGCATCGCGCCATCGAGCTGATGGAGCGCGTCGGCCTCAGCCACGATTTCGCGCGGCGCTACCCGCACGAGCTCTCCGGCGGCCAGAAGCAGCGCGTGTGCATCGCTCGCGTGCTCACCCTGCGCCCGTCGCTGATCGTGTGCGACGAGGCGGTCTCCGCCCTCGATGTCTCGATCCAGGCCGACATCCTCAATCTGTTCGCAGAGCTGCAGGCCGAATATGGCCTCACCTACATCTTCATCACCCACAATCTCGGCGTGGTCGCCCATGTGAGCGACCGCGTCGCGGTGATGTATCTCGGTCGTATCGTCGAGCTCGGCCGGACCGAGGACGTCGTCAATCGCCCGACACATCCCTATACCGAGGCGCTACTCTCAGCCGAGCCGGTGGCGCTGCCCTCACAGATGCGCCCGGACAAGCGCGTGGTGCTGAAGGGCGAATTGCCGAGCCCAGTCTCGCCGCCTTCCGGCTGTCGCTTCCGCACCCGCTGCCGCTTCGTGCAACCGGTCTGCGCCGAGCAGGAGCCGCCCTGGCGCCAGACCGGCGACGGACACTGGAGCGCGTGCCACTTCGCCGGCGAACTTCCCATCATGCCCGCCGCCGAGCTGCATCCGCACAAGCACGGCACAGCACTTGTCGGGGCAGGAGCTGCATCATGAGCAAGCGTGCTTTCCGGTTGATCGGCTCGCGCCTCATCCAGGTCGTCCCGGTCCTCGTGCTCGCCACCGTCGCCATCTTCGGGCTGCTGCAGCTGGTGCCCGGCGACCCCGCGGCGGTGATCGCCGGCGAGACCGCGACCGCCGAGCGCATCGCGCAGATCCGCCACATGCTCGGTCTCGATCTGCCGCTCTGGCAGCAATATCTCAGCTGGCTCGGCGGTGCGGTGCGCGGCGATCTCTCGACCTCCCTGATCACCGGCCTGCCGGTGATCGACGAGGTGCTGCGCCGGCTGCCGAACACGCTGCTTATTGTGTTCTGCGCGCTGCTGCTCTCGGTCTCGATCGGCGTCTCGCTCGGCATCCTCGCCGCCACCAATGTGGACGGGCGCGTCGACCGTATCGTCACCAGCATCGCCTCGCTCGGCGTCGCCGTGCCAAACTTCTGGATGGGCATGATCCTGGTCGGCGTGTTCGCGCTGAAGCTGGGCTGGTTCCCGACCACAGGCGCCGCCTCGATCTTCGAGGATCCGCGAGCCGCACTGTGGCACGCCGCCTTGCCCGCCTGCGCGCTGGCGCTCAGCGGCATTGCCGAGATCACGCGCCAGCTGCGCAGCGCGCTGATCGACGTGCTGTCCTCGCAATATGTCCGCACGCTGCACGCCAAGGGCCTCTCGCAGGCGCGCATCCTCTGGCGGCACGGGCTGAAGAACGTCTCGCTGACGCTACTCACGGTCGTCGGCCTGGTGTTCAACCGCACGCTCGGCGCGACGGTTGCCATCGAGGCGGTGTTCGCCATCCCCGGCACCGGTTCGCTAGTGGTGACCTCCGCCACCAACAAGGACTTCCCGGTGGTTCAGGGCGTGGTCTTCATCCTCGTGCTGATCGTCATCTTCTGCAATCTGGTGATCGACCTGCTCTATTCGGCGCTCGATCCGCGGGTGAACAAGCGATGAGCGCAATGGTAGAGACCGGGATCCGGCCGCTGACCGGCAAGAGGCGCCGGAACCGCTTCCTCGCCTGGCTGGCCTCGGACAAGCGTGCCGCCATCAGCCTGACCTTCCTGGTGCTGCTGGCCTCGCTGTCGCTGCTCGCCGGCTTCATCGCGCCGCATTCGCCGCTCGAGCAGAGCATGGACATATTGGCGCCACCGGGCGCCGAGCACTGGCTCGGCACCGACGATCTCGGCCGCGACGTGTTCAGCCGCCTGCTGCATGGCGGCCCGATGACGCTCTATGCGAGCTTCCTCGCGGTCAGCGTCGGCACCCTCATCGGCCTGCCGATCGGCGTGCTGGCCGGCTATCTCGGCGGCTGGGTCGACACCGCCATCGGCCGCATCATCGACACCATGCTCTCCTTCCCCAGCATCGTGCTGGCGATCGCGGTGACCGGTGCGCTCGGCATCGGCCTCACCAACTCCATGATCGCGGTGGGCATCGTGTTCTCGCCGGGCATCGCGCGCCTCATCCGGGTGCAGACCATGATCGTGAAGGGCGAGCTCTATGTCGACGCCGCCCGCACCTTCGGCACGAGCACCTCGCGCGTGATCTTTCGCCACATATTGCCCAACGCCATCCAGCCGGTGATCGTGCAGGTGACGCTGCTGCTCGCGACCGCGCTGCTCGCGGAAGCGAGCCTCAGCTTCCTTGGCCTCGGCGTGCAGCCGCCGCAGCCGAGCTGGGGCCAGATGCTGGCGCGCGCCTATTCCTACATGGAGATCGCGCCCGAGCAGATGTACGCGCCGGGGCTCGCCATCCTCTTCACTGCCCTCGCCTTCAACGCGCTCGGCGAATCCCTGCGATCGCTGCTCGACCCGACCCGCCGGCGCAGCGATTGACGCTTCTTCTGGAGTGACCGACTTGCCCCGTTTCCGCGTTCTCGCGACGACGCCTCTCCACCCCGACGCCGAAGCCCTGCTGCGCAGCCGGTGCGACTACGTTGTCGCGCCGGACACGCGGCCGGAGACGCTGAAGCGCGAGGTAGCGGAGGCCGACGCGCTGATCGTCCGCATCAAGCTGCCGGACGACATCTTCGAGGGCGCGACACGGCTGCGCGCCTGCATCCGCCATGGCGTCGGGCTGGACTTCGTGCCGGTGGAGGCGGCGACGCGCGCCGGCATCGTCGTCGGCAATCTCGTCTCCGCCAACACCCAGGCGGTGATCGAGCATGTGGTCGGCTGCGTGATCGTGCTGGCGCGCGACCTGCACGAGCTGGCCATCGACTTCGCCCGCAATGGCTGGAGCGCGCGCAACCGCCACTTGGGCATGGAACTCGCCGGCAAGACGCTCGGCATCATTGGCTGCGGGCGCATCGGCCGCGGCGTCGGCGAGGCGCTCCACGGCGCCTTCGGCATGCGGGTGATCGGCTATAATCGCACGCCGCTGGAGGCGGGCGGCATCATCGAGCAGGCGACGATCGACGAGGTGTTCGCCCGCGCCGATGTCATCAGCCTCAACATCGCCTCGACGCCGGAGACGCGCGGCCTCGTCGATGCCCGTCGGCTCGGCCTGATGAAGCCCGAGGCCTTCCTGATCAATACGGGACGCGGCGACCTGATCGACGATCACGCACTTGTCGCCGCGCTGCATGCCGGCCGGATCGGCGGCGCCGCGCTCGACGTGTTCGAGCCGGAGCCGCTGCCCGACAGCCATCCGCTTCACACGGCCCCGCGCCTCTTCCTTACCCCGCACACCGGCGGCGGCACCGCGGAGAGCTCGCGCCGCATGAGCATGGAAGCGGTGGAGGACGCGCTTCGTGTGCTGCGCGGCGAGCGGCCGAGCAACCTCGTCAATCCCGAGATCTGGGACGACTATTTGAGTCGCGGCGAGCTCCTAAAGTAGGCACTCAGCCCCGCCCGGCCGCCGCGCGGCTGTCTTGCCGGTCGGGCTGGCGCGGCCGCCGCGCGGTTCCTGCACTTTCCGGGTTCGAAGCTCTCAAGACGCGAGGGGCTGCCGCGTACTCGACCCGGCGCGCTGCCCGATGGCGGCTAATAGAACACTTTTTCTATAGACATTAAGTGCAAGCAAATTAGGATGGTGGAATTCCCGCTTCCCACAGTCACCAGCCGTTGTTTGTGCCGGCGGTGTCAGATGGACTGCATCCTTGTCCCACCCTTCACCCATCCACCTGAATGTCTTTGTCCACACCACCGGCCACCATGAGGCGTCGTGGCTCTATCCGGGCAGCGAGCCGGAGCGCACCACCGATGTCGGCTTCTATCGCGAGCTCGCCGCCATCGCCGAACGCGGCAAGTTCGATTCGCTGTTCCTCGCCGACCAGCTGGCTGTCGGCCGCAGCGTGAAGCATGTGGCGCAGGGCAAGCTGGAGCCGTTGACCCTGCTCGCCGCGCTCGCCGGCGCCACCGAGCGGATCGGGCTGATCGCCACCGCCTCCACCACTTATTCCGAACCCTACAATCTCGCCCGGCAGTTCGCCTCACTCGATCATATCAGCGGCGGGCGCGCGGGTTGGAACATCGTCACCTCCTGGTCGGCGGAGGCCGCCGGCAATTTCGGCCTCGCGCAGCGCAACTCGCATGCCGACCGTTACCGCCGCGCGACCGAATATGTCGAGGTGGTGCGTAAGCTCTGGGACTCTTGGGAGGACGATGCCCGCATCTATGACCGCACCCGCGGCGTCTATGCCGATCCCGGCCGGATCCACGCCATAGACCACGGCGGCGAGGAGTTCCGGGTGCGCGGCCCGCTCGACATCCCGCGCTCGCCGCAGGGCAATCCGGTGCTGGTGCAGGCCGGCTCCTCGGACGAGGGCCGGGGCTTTGCCGCCCGCAATGCCGAGGCGATCTTCACCGCGCAGCAGGAGCTCGGCGAGGCGCAGGCCTTCTATGCCGATGTGAAGGGTCGCGCCGGCGCGCTCGGCCGAGACCCTTCCGGCATCAAGATCCTGCCCGGCCTTTCGCCGATCCTCGGCTCGACCGAGGCGGAGGCGCAGGCGCTGGAAGATCAGCTCAACGACCTGACTCTTCCCGAGGTCGGCTTGAAACATCTCTCGCAGCGCTTCGACGGCTTCGATTTCAGCGTCTTTCCGCTCGACGCGCGTATCCCCATCGAGGCCTTCCCCAGCCCGAAGACGGTGCAGGGCGCACAAAGCCGCTCGCAGATCATCCTCAATGTCGTCGAGCGCGAGCGCCCGACCTTGCGCCAGCTGCTGCGCCGCCTCGCGGGCGGGCGCGGCCACAAGGTGCTGGCGGGCACGCCGGACCGGATCGCCGACCACATCCAGCACTGGACCGAGAGCCGCGCGGCCGACGGCTTCAACATCATGCCCGCCACCTTCCCGGGCGGCCTCGCCGCCTTCGTCGACGAGGTGGTGCCGATCCTCCAGCGCCGCGGCCTGTTCCGCACCGACTATGCCGGCCGGACGCTGCGCGACCATTACGGGCTCAACTGGCCGCAGAGCCGCTACGCCCGCTCCGCCTGAACTCGACTGAACCCCCGCCCTCTACGCCGTCAGGAGCTTCTCGTGAGCCCTTCATCCGCTGCCCTCCGGACCGTTCCGGATGTCACCGCCACCGACACCCAGCCTCGCCCAAGGCTGGAGCTGCGCAATCTCCACAAGCGGCTCGGTGACACCGCTGCCGTCAACGGCATCGACCTCAAGGTGGCGCCGGGCGAGAGCGTCGTGCTGCTGGGGCCGAGCGGCTGCGGCAAGACCACGACGCTGCGCATGGTGGCGGGCTTCCTGCAGCCGGATGGCGGCGAGATCCATCTCGACGGCCGCCTCGCCTCCGATGCCTCCTTCACCGTGCCGCCGGAAAAGCGCCGGCTCGGCATGGTGTTCCAGACCTATGCGGTGTGGCCGCACAAGAGCGTCGCCGAGAATGTCGGCTACGGTCTCGAAGTGGCCGGCAAGAAGCGTGCGGACGTCGATGCCGAGGTCGCGGCGATGCTCGAGCTCGTGCAACTGGGGGATCTCGCCAGGCGCTTCCCGGCGGAGCTCTCCGGCGGCCAGCAGCAGCGCGTCGCGCTCGCCCGCGCGCTCGCCACCAGGCCCTCGCTGCTGCTGCTCGACGAGCCGCTGTCCAATCTCGACGCCGCGTTGCGCCAGGAGATGCGCTTCGAATTGAAGGCGCTGCAGAAGCGCATCGGCATCACCACGCTCTATGTCACCCACGACCAGGACGAGGCGCTGGTGCTGGCCGACCGCGTCGTGGTGCTGAACAAGGGCCGGATCGAGCAGGTCGGCACGCCCGAGGAGGTCTATCGCACCCCGTCGAGCCGCTTCGTCGCCGGCTTCATCGGCACCGCGAACCTGCTGGAAGGCACGCTCTCCAGCATCGACCGCGCGCGCGGCCGCGTCTCCGTCAGGCTCGATGCCGGCGACACCGCCTGGGCGAACGCTTCGGCAAAGTGGCTCGCCAGTGCCGTTTCCGGCCAGCGCGTGACGCTGCTGCTGCGTCCCGAGGATGTGCGTTTCGAGCGCCCGGAACATCCGGACCAGGAGGCGGGCATCCTCGCCAGTGCCGGCTCGGCGTCCTTCCTTGGCAGTCGCTACGAGCTTCAGCTTGATGTCGCGGGCACGCCGCTGCGCGTGCAGTCCCGCACCCCCGGGCGCTTCGAGGATGGCCGCGCCCGGCTGTGGTTCCGTCCGGACAGCGCGTGGGTGGTCGAATGAGCGAGATCTCCGCTCCGCATTTGCTCGCCTCGCGCGGTCATCTCGCCGGCGAGGCGAGGTTACTACGGCGCCGGCTCCAGAGCCTGCAGCCGGTGAAGCTTCTCGTCATCGGCACCTCCATTGCCATATTGCTGGCGCTGATCGCCTATCCGCTGGTGCTGCTCACCGGCTACAGCCTGGTCGACGCACAGGGCAACCTCACCTTCGAAACCTTCGAGAAGGCGTTCAACCGCCGCGGCATGTGGCAGGCGGTGATGAACTCCGCCGAACTGGTCGCGCTGGTCACGCTCGGCGCCTGCGCACTCGGCGTTCCGCTGGCCTGGATCGTCGCCCGCACCGATGCACCGGGCAAAAGCCTGGTGACGCTCGCCGCCGGCGTCTCCTTCGTGATCCCGACCTTCATCTCGGTGATCTCATGGATCTTCCTGGCGGCGCCGAACTCCGGCTATCTCAACGCCCTGGCGATCCGCTATCTCGGCTTCGAGAGCGCGCCCTTCAACATCATGAGCTTCTCCGGGCTCGTCTTCATCGAGATTGTCGGCGTCTATCCGCTGGTGTTCTTCGCGGTGAGCGCGGCGCTCGCCAATGTCGATGCCAGCAACGAGCAGGCGGCGCGCATCCTCGGCGCCGGCAAGCTGCGCACCGCGCTGACCATCACCCTGCCGCTGGTGCGCCCGGCGATCCTCTCGGCCGTCTTATTGGTGATGCTCGACGCGCTGTCCTCGTTCGGCGCGCCGGCGGCTATCGGCACCATGGCCAATTTCTCGGTGCTCACCACCAAGATCTATGACCTGCTGAAATTCCCGCCGCAGTTCAACTACGCCGCGGCGGTGGCGATGCCGATCATGGTGTTCACCGCCGTCAGCATCCTCATCCAGAGATACGCCATCCGCGCCGAGAACTTCCGCACCCTCACCGGCAAGTCGAACTCCGAGCAGACGACAAGGCTCGGCCCGTGGCGCTGGGTGGCGAGCGCGTTCTGCACCATCGTGGTTTTCGCCACCGCGATCCTGCCGATCGGCTCGCTGTTCCTGCTATCGGTGCTGTCGTCCTTCGGCTCGGAGATCACGCTCGGCAATCTCGTCACCAAGCACTACGGCCTGATCTTCGACGGCGAGTTCGTGGCTCGTGCCTCGATCCTCAACAGCCTGATCCTGGCACTGGCGACCGCCACGGTGTGCGCGACGCTCGGCCTCGTGCTGGGCTGGGTGGTGGAGCGCGTCCGCTTCTTCGGGCGCGAGGTCATCAGCTTCCTGGTGATGATCGCCTATGGCTTCCCCTCCATCGCCTATGCGGTGGGAATCCTGATGGGCTACGTCAACCTGTTCTACGGCACGCTGACGCTCATCCTCATCGCCTATGCCGGCAAGCTGCTCCCGATCGCCTTCGTCCTGGTGAGGAACGGGATCCAGCAGCTCTCGACCGATCTGGAGGAAGCCGCGCGCATCTCCGGCGCCGGCTGGCTGCAGGGCCTCAAGGACGTCACCTTCCCGCTGATGCGCGGCGCCGTCGGCATCGCCTGGGTGCTGGTGTTCTCGCTGAGCCTGCGCGAGCTCTCAATGTCCGCCATCCTGACCCAGGCAGACACCCAGGTGATGCCGACCGTCGTCATCCAGTTCATCGAGGACGGCGCCATCGAGCTCGCTGCCGCGCTCTCGGTCGTCATCGTCGCCGTCTGTATTTCCATCCTCGGCCTGATCCGCTTCTTCTCGAAGAAGAAGACAGCGGCCGTGCACTGACCGGATACTCGTCATGACGTTTCATCACTCCCCGAATGAGCCCTTCGACGAGGTCTGGGATGTGCTGGTGGTCGGCTTCGGCTTTGCCGGCGGCGCCTCGGCCATCGCGGCGCACGATGCCGGCGCCCGCGTCCTGCTGATCGAGAAGATGCCCGATCCCGGCGGCATCTCGATCTGCGCCGGCGGCGGCATCCGCTCCATCACCGACCTGCCGCGCGGCCGTGAATATCTGCGCCACACCGTCGGCCCCGACGTGCCGGACGACGTGCTCGACGCGATTGCGAGCGGCATGGCGAAGCTGGAAGATTATTTCCGCGGTCTCGCCACGGTGAACGGCGCGGAGATCGCGCTGCGGGACCGCGGTGGCAACTATCCCTTCCCCGGTCACGACGCGCTCGGAATCGTTGAGGTGGCGTCGATTCCCGGCTTCGACGCCCGCACCGAATATCCGCACGCCCGCGGCCGGCTGCTCGGCCCGAACGTCTTCAAGCTGGTGCATGACAATGTCCGTTCGAGGAACATCGAGGTGCGGCTGGAGACGGCGGCCGAACGGCTGATCCTGGGTGCCGAGGGCGAAGTGCTCGGCGCCGTGGTGCGTTCGGGCGGCGTCACGAAGCGCATCGCCGCGCTGCGCGGGGTGGTGCTGTCCTCGGGCGGCTTCGAATCCGCGCCGGAACTCCAGCGCAAATACTGGCAGATCCGCCCGGTGCTCCCCGTCGCGACCCGCGGCAACACCGGCGACGGCATCCGCATGGCGCAGGCCGCCGGCGCCGACCTCTGGCACATGTGGCACTTCCACGGCTCCTACGGGTTCAGGCACCCGGACCCGAACTACCCCTATGCGCTGCGCGTGAAGCGGCTGCCGGACTGGAATCCGACCGTGAAGGAGCCGGACGTGCGCATGTCGTGGATCATCCTCGACGGCGAGGGGCGGCGCTTCATGAACGAGTACCACCCTTATCTGCAGGATACCGGCCACCGGCCGCTCGACCAGTTCGACCCGGTGACCCAGCGCTTCCCCAAGATCCCGGCGCACATCGTCGTCGATGAGGAGGGCCGCAAGCTCTATCCGCTCGGCCAGGCCGTGGTGAACGACCGCAGCGTCGAGCCCTATGTGTGGAGCGACGACAATCTGAAGGAAGTCGGCAACGGCCTTCTCAAGAAGGCAGAGAGCGTCGAGGAACTGGCAAGCCTCATCGGCGCCGATCCCGCCGTCGTAGGCGAGAGTCTCGATCGCTGGAATGCGGCCGTCGAGGCCGGGCACGATGCCGAGCAGGGCCGCCCCGCCGGCTCGCTGTTCAAGATCGAGCGGCCGCCCTTCTATGTCGGCACGCTGTGGCCGGTGGTGAACAACACCCAGGGCGGTCCGGCGCATGACGCCCGCCAGCGCGTCGTCAACGCTCATGGCGAGCCGATCCCGCGGCTCTATGAGGCCGGCGAGCTCGGCAGCATCTGGGGCTTCCTCTATCTCGGCGCCGGCAATCTCGCGGAGTGTTTCGTCACTGGCCAGATCGCCGGCGGCGACGCCGCGGCGCAGCGTCCCTGGGCCAGCGCGCCCGAACTGACAGCCGTCTGATCCATTCAGAAATTTCGGAGATAAGAAAATGAATCTCGACAGACGAACCCTGCTGAAGGGAGCTGCCGCCGCGCTGCTGATCATCGGAGCGACATCCGCTGCCATCCCGACCGCTCGCGCCGACACCCTGCCCGAGCGTTTCGCCAGCCTTTATGAAGCGGCAAAGAAGGAAGGCTCGGTGGTGTTCTACACCTCCTACCGTCAGGAAACGAGCACGGCGGTGCTGGAGTTCTGGCGCAAGATCTTCCCCGATGTGAAGCTCAACATCGTGCAGAAGCAGACGCTCGACCTCATCCCCTCGATCGAGGCGGAGAAGGCGGCGGGCCGCACCAATCCGGATGTCGTCTTCATCAGCCAGCGCTTCATCCTCGATGGCTGGGCCAAGCGTGGCTACATCATACCCTACAAGGTGCGCGACTTCGACAAGATCTCCGTCAAGTACAAGGACCCCAACGGCAACTACGTCGCCACAGCGGTCACGCTGCTGGCCGCCGCCTATAATCCGAAGAAGTTCCCCGATCCTTCAGTGCTTCCGAAGAAGATCTCCGACTTCCTCGATCCGAAGTGGAAGGGCCGCATCGTCTTCTCCGATCCTAAGTCGGCGGCCTCCCAGCTCACCTGGCTCCAGACCCTGCTGGCGCAGAAGATCATCGACTGGGAGACCATCAAGGGCTTCGCCAGGCAGGACTTCCTGTTCACCCGGGGCAATGCGGAATCCGTGCGCCTGCTGGTGGCCGGCGAGCGTGATCTCTCCCCGCTGATCTCCTCGCAGAACGTCATCACCGCCCGCGAGCGCGGCCAGTCGATCGAGAGCTACATCCTGGAGGAGGGGGTGGTGGTGAACGAAAACCTGCTGTCCATCTTCAAGGGCGGCCCGAACCCGAACGCCGCGAAGCTGCTGATCGAGGTGTTGACCAGCGCCGAGGGCCAGGAGCTGGTCGGCAATGCCGGTTCCTACATCCCGACCCATCCGGATTCCGCCGCGCCCAAGGGCCTGCCGCGCCTCCAGGACATCAAGGTGATCGAGAGCGACGAGGACATTGGCGGCGAGGAAACGCAGAAGTTCCTCGAGCAGTTCGACATCGTGTTCAACCGCGGGTGAGGCGCTCGGCTTGAGCATCCTTCGAGGCCCGGCTTTGCCGGGCACCTCAGGATGAGGTCGTTCCTGTGAAAGCAACCTCATCCTGAGGTGCCGCCGCAGGCGGCCTCGAAGGATGTTCCAGTAGGTGCAGACACTTCAGGAGCAGCCGCCACATGACCACGCAATTCCCCCGCATCGAAGCCGCCGCGCTGCATCGCCTGCTGCCGGGGGAGAGCGAGATCGCCTCAGCTCCGCTCCGCAATTGCCATCGTGAGGACGCCGCCGATGATCATCGTGATACCGATGAGCTTGAGTAACAAGACGGGCTCTCCCAGGATAAACCGACCCGCTAAAACTGTTATGACGATCCCCAAGGCCACGAACGGATAGGCTGACGAGAGCGAAATCCTTGACAGCACAAGCATCCAGACGAAAACGCTGACCGCAAAGGTGACAAGGCCGCCAAGGACGAAAGGTGAACCAGCGATCGCGAGAACAGCACGTAGCGGCTCTCCGCGGGTGAGGGGCGCTTGCAGGGACGCCGAAGACATTCCAATTTTTAGTAGAACCTGCGCGACCGAAGAAAGCACGACGCTCGCGAGAAGCATGATCAAGGTCGATGATTGCATGACGCGAGCGCCGCCGAAGCCGGAATGGTGTTTCAACGCCAACTTTTCAATCCGAGGCAGGACGGACTACCGGGGAACGCTGTGGCGCGCCGAAATTCGCATGCCCGCAGCGCGTCGGCGGCCGCCAGGACGATGCTGAGCTTTGCGTCCGAGACTGCCCGATCGTACGCTTTCATCTCGAAGCCGGGTCCGCACGCAGACCCTGGAATTGTGACACGAACACCCACGATTCATGGTGCGAGCAGAAGCGCCAATAGGATCACGTGCCGAACCTGCACGCGACTGGGAGCGCTTCCTCCTTGAAGCAGTACAAGCCCGCTCGCGACGCAGTACAACAAGCCCGGCACGGCGGGTAATAGCATTTTCGGCACGCCCAGATTCACCGCCCAGGGGAGCACGACCAAGCCCACCCGAGAAGATGGTATGCTATCGACGCGGCGTCATCTCCCTCGATATAGACGAACACGAGGGACATGCCGTACACGACGATGAACCAGGCAATGACGGTAAGCGGCCCAAGCCGTTCAAGCGAGTAGCCAAAAATTCGTCCTCGATCGACCGGCTCAAGGGTCTGCGCCAATGTCATGCGATCGGCTCCCATCGACATTCAGCTCGCGGCCAGTACGATCAAGACCATAGATGCTACAGCAAGACGGCTCACTCTATCCCGTAACGCAAACACGATCGGATCGTCGTCCACGGCTCGGCGGTGAGCCAGCAAGAGGATTCTGGCGATCCAGTACATTAGGATCGGACAGATGAGCCAGAGCGCCATGGGTTGCGAATAAAGCTGCTGGACTTTGGGGGACGAGATGTAAAGGGCGAAGATGGTCACAGCATTGAATCCACTTGCCGCTGCGAGTGCTGCGATTATGTTCACGTCATCAGATGTGTAATCCCGTGCCGAGGAATTTGGAATCTTCTGGCTAATCTGCATCATAAGTTCGATATAGCGCTTAATGAGGGCAAGCGACACAAATATAAACATCGAGAAGGCAAGTAACCATTCGGATATGGCGACTTCTATTGCTACGGCTCCGGCTATCACCCGTATTGTATAAAGGCCCGCAAGTGTTACTACATCGACCAGCATCCTTTGCTTAAGAAACAATGAGTACGCGATCGTCATGGAAAAATAAATCGCCAGGACGCCCGTAAACATCGGTGAGACCAAAATCGCGCAGATGATAGATAGCGCCAGCAATACAGGAACGGCCACCACGGCGTGAGCGATCGGGATCGCGCCGCATGCAAAAGGCCGCAGGCGCTTGCTAGGGTGTCGGCGATCCGCCTCAAGGTCGACAAGATCGTTTAGAATGTAAACTGCGGAAGCGCAGGCGCAAAACGCACAGAAGGCCAGAAGAGCAGAATAGAAGGATTGAATGAAGAAGGCATGGGCAGTTACGAGCGGCACAAAAATCAGCATGTTTTTGGCATACTGATGGACTCTAATCGCCCTGATCCAGCTCTTGATCGAAGCATGTGGAACAGTAAGGTGCTCGACGTCGCATGCGACGCTGTCGAGGGCTCGTCTTACGCGCGCTCCTGCACGTACCGAATAGGCCTTCCGCGCCTCAGCCCAAACGGCTAGATCCGCCGAACTGTTTCCAATGTAGTCAAAGCCACGATGCCCGAAGACCTTGACGAGATTGCCGGCCTTTGCCTGACTGGAGAGGTTAATCGTTCCGTTGGAGGCGAATATGCCATCGAACAGACCCAGATGATCCGCTATACCCTGGGCATGCTTAGTATCACCGGCGGTCGCAAGATAAACGGGCCTGCCTTCTCGCCGGGCCATCTCGATTAAATCAAGAACGTGGTCGTCGTATGGAAGCAGTGAGTAGTCAATTGCGTGCGAATTTGCGAGATGTTGCTTAAAGCAGGCTTTCCCGGCGCGCAAACTTTTGACGCTGGACCAATGATGTGTCGGCGTGGCAGAGAGCGACTGTAAGCAATTCTCGTGAAGTAGATCCGTCTTTACTAAGGTTCCGTCCAGGTCAACCACCAGCGGTAGTGCCGCAATTGTCCGGGCAGGGCGGGGACTGTCGATTGCTGTGTTGTCGTTTGTCCGGCTTTCGCCTTTCGGCTCGCGATCGAGCACGACGCTCCCGCTGCTCATAGGCCGCATTGGACATCCCCTACTTGAGATTTAGGATCGGATGAACCCTCGGTCGACATGGGCCGGCGACAGCACCGCCTTTCCATATTCGATCCGTTCGCTCCCGCTGCGCGCTCCTGCGCTATTCTTTCCGAATTCGCTGAACACCGTCGGTTGTCGCCCATTGACCGTAACCAGCGCGATCTCGCTGCTATGACATTCCTAGTACATTGAGACGTTCTCTGTCTCATTGGCATTGAGACCCCGACGCTCCCTGCGACATCATATCGGAAGCCGATCGGCCGACTTGCGGTGCGTCAAGTATCAGGCTGAGATTACCCGCGTGATCCAACCTGTTCTCGGGACCTGCTTCGAGGTTGGACATCCGATTCGGGAAAGTCACCCAATCAGCAGAAGCGGCCGCTCGCGTGTGCTGGCGTCGAATCACCCCTGCGCGAGCAAGTTTTTTCGACGACAAGGAGCGGCGGAGAAGAGGCTTCACCCAGGGCCCGCGCTTGCAGACGGCCTTGAGAATCATCTGTGCACGCGCGCTGTCGGAAATGTTGGCGGGCATCATGACATCAGGGGCCGTCATCGGTGTCCCGTAATATGCCGCTTGCGGCCGACGATCGCCTTGCGCGTATGGTAACCCCTTGTCTCTGCTTGCGGAACCTTGACGGACTGGCTGTCAATCACCGCCGCCGTGGGCCCCGCCCCGCACCCGGTCCAGCGTCAAGTCGACATCGTGGGTGGTCGGGGAGAGAAGCGCGTCAGTTCGCGGAGCCATAGGCCGTGCGCCAATGACTGAAGTTAACGGGCAGCATGCGCCCAGCCGCAGCCCGAGCGGACCAGGTAGCGCACGGCGTAGATCACCTCGCGGAACCTGACCTCCCGCGGCCCCGAATACAGATCGTGTTGCCTGGAAGCGCGACAGCATAGGCCGCCGGCCATAGCGGCCAAGCCCGAGCTGACAGCGCGCATCATTGATCGAAGCGTGCACCGGTCGTCATTCCTATCATGGGTCAACGCACCTCAGGTGTTGGGACACGCTCGCGTGATCATGAGGAGTTTTGACCGTCATCAACTCTAGTGCGCATTTCACCTGCATCGTGCCCCTCTTCAGGCAGGGAGGTTTCAGTCGCAGTGCTCGCGATGACGTTCTGAAATCAGGCGGCCGAGCCGCGTCTAAAGAACTGACCGTCTCGATGTCAGTTCGGTGCAGCTGGCGGATCAATGACGGCGCTCCAACTGAAACACGAGTCGCTTGGTTCGCCAAAAATCTCTTCGCCGAAAAATTGGTCAGCACTCTATTTGGGGTTCTACATCAATGACTGCTCGGGCAACCTATCTGCAGTATACAGTTCTTGATGGTCTAATCGTGACTGGGACAATATTATTTGTCATTCTGATAGGTATATGGCATGTCTCCGGAACACAAATAATGCAGAGTGACGTTCTTGGTTACTCAGAGCAGAGCCACCATTGGTGGCTGGCGAACATGCACCTTCCGGGGTACGCATTTCTACTTTGGGTGGCCCGAGGCCTTACGCTAGGCGCTGTCAGCGACTTGATCCTGATGCAGACGATCAGCCTCGCGGCTTGGTATGGCTCACTCTACATATTCTTAAAAATCGCAAGGAAAATCAATCCCGACGCATCTCAATTGGCGACAGTGCTATATGGTCTCTTTCCTTTCGTGGGGATTACGTACGTTGCTTGGCCTATCGCCGATTCGGTCGCTCACTTCGTGCTCATTTATGGAATTTTTTGCTTGTTCGAGAGGGACTGGCGGCGCCTTATGGTGGCGTTGGCGGTGATGCTTCTCGTTCAGAAAGCCCTCTGGCCCTTCGCTCTTCTCATAAGCTTGGCCGCGTGGCACCGCGGCTTCCCTGTGTGGCGCGCACTCGCTGCGGGCGCTCCGCTCGCAATCTTCTGGCTGGCAGTGGCGGCAAGTGGTGCGGGCCCGCTGTGGATAATTTCCATAGATCTGTCCGTCAACCTTCCATCATACTCGGGTCTGCCAGTTCTGGACGGCGTGCTTGGTACTCTCGCGCAGGGAGGCATGCGCGGTACAATCAAAGGGCTGTTATTACTTAGCCTTTTTGTCGGGACCGTAATACTGACGTGGATTTACATTCGGAGACGTAACCTGGAGATGCTATCGATTCTTATACCAGTACTAGGATTGCTGGTGTTTATGAATCAACACGAGGCGTGGGCATCGATACGCTATGCGAAAATCCTTGTGATCCCCCTTATAGGTGTTACTCCGCTTGTTCCGCGCTTAGGCCGGTTCATCCGAGCCTCGAATATGTCGTGGATCGTCATAGGGGTTCTCGCTGCAACCCAGGTTGCATACGCAATGCATGTCATTGCATTTCACGAAGTCAAGACCGAGCTTTCAGTGCCATCCAGTATGCCAAATCCAGCAGTAAATATCGAATGACATTTGGAATACATACAGGTGAATCGCTCCGCAACGAGTAGATTTGGCGAACGTATGTAACTATCGTCTTCTAGGTGGGGCGCAGACGCACCGCCGGTAGCGCGTGAGGGACGCCCCTGATGCGACGGCGCGTTCTTGACATCTGGCAACACGGGGCGGTCGGCGCGCTACTACATCTCGGACGATCCGGGTGACGATCCGGGTGTCGGTCAGCGGGCCCCTGCCAAAATGATGCTCTCTCGACGCTCCCTTCTCGGCCTCGTCGTGCTGACCGGCGTGGCGCGGCCGCGGCCCCCAGCGGCCACGGATCCGCCTCGAGGCGCGGACTACGTCGTGGCGCCAACGGGAGACGATGACAGGGGTAACGGATCTCTCGCTGCGCCCTGGGCGTCGCTGGAGCGGGCCTACGCGGTCGCGCTTCCGGGCGACACGATCCACTTGCGAGGCGGGTCCTACCTGCTCGGTGGCGGGTCCGGTATCCACCTGACCGGCCGGTCCGGCGCTCCCGGCCGGTCGATCACCATCCGGAACTATCGGGGCGAACGACCCATTCTCGACGGCTCGCGCTTGGCCTCGACCGTGGACAGCTACGGCTCAGCCGAGGCGGCGGGAGGCTACGTCCTCTCGCTCTATGATGTGTCCCATCTCGTACTCCGGGGGCTCGAGATCCGGAACGCGCCGATGGGCGGGCTGGTCGTCCGGAGCGGCTCCCTGGTGAACGGTGGCTGTCATCACAACAGGTTCGAAAACCTGTCCGTCCGGGACAGCGGGTGGGGAGGACACGAGGGAAAGGGCATCGCTCTCTTCGGTTTCGCTCGGAACAACGTCTTTGTGAACTGCGACAGCTTCGGGAACGCCGACCTCGACGGCGGCAACGCGGACGGGTTCCAGATCAGTCCCGTCGGCTCTGGCTCGACCGGGAATGTGCTCGTGGGCTGCCGGGCCTGGCACAATTCGGACGACGGATTCGACCTCTTCAACGTCAACGACAACACGGCACCGGCACCGCTCCTATTGTATCGGTGCTGGGCCTGGGCGAACGGGTTCCGGCCGGACGGCGCGCGCAGCACGGGCGAGGGACACGGCTTCAAGCTCGGCGGACAGCGGGACCCGGCGCGCGGCAACAAGACGGGGCTGTCCGGCGGTCATACCGTCAGCGGCTGTGCATCCTGGAGCAACGCGCTGTCCGGCTTCACGGACAGCGGGTCGGCCGTCGCGAGCCGGGTGTCCCGCTGCACCGCCTACGACAACGGTCGCAGCCGGGACGGGAACGGCCAGCCGGCTGACACCTGGACCCGGGGCTTCTACTTTCCGACATCGGCCGGTCACAGGCTCATCGACAACGTCTCCTTCCTGCCGCGCGGCCGCGAGGCTGTCGTTGGACCGGGCAATGCTGGAGAAGGAAACTCCTGGGATTCCGGCCCGCCGGTCAGGCCGACGGATTTCCTGTCACTCGCAGACGCCACGGCGACCGGCCCGCGACAGCCGGACGGTTCCCTCCCCGCCACGACGTTCCTCCATTCCGCTCCCGGCTCGCGCCTCGCCCGCTCCGGGATCGGACTGAACGGCGACGGAGAGGAGGCCGGCGCCGCTTGGCCCTGATCCCGCGCGACGCCGCTCAGGCGCGGCGGACACGGCCGAAGGGGTTCTCCGCCAACGGTGTCGCTCTGCCCTTGCGGGTCAGCAGAAGCCTCTCGACTTCCGCGAGCAGGGCTTCCGCCAGCCGGTCGGCTCGAATGTGATAGCCCGCGTCCGTCCTCTCAGCCATGAGAGCGATACCTCCCGTCTGCTGTCCGGATCACCATCCACAGCCCCGAGGTGCAGGCGCAGCTGCGGCGTCAGCCGCCGCCACGCGAAAGAGATTGGGGGAGAATAGCCTAGAGATTATAAAGGCCGCGCAGGACGCGGAGACAGCTATTTGGCGGAGGGGGTGTCCGCCAGTTTGTAATGTAATTATTTGAATTATAAGATTTAATTTCTCCCATATGGTTTCGGCCCCATTTTGGGCCCCATTTTCATTTTGGCCAGTGGGAGAAGCCCTTCACCAGCGATGCGCCCAAGCCAAAGCCTTGAGTAATGGCCGGCCAGGCGGGCGGGCGGCCTTCTCAACGCAATCGACGACAAGGTGCGCTTCGACACCGCGACAGACCATCCGGGAGCGGCCGAGGCCACGGCCATTATCAATGCGTTCTCAAAGGAAGAGAACCACGCAAAGGGTGCGATCCGGCTCGAGGCCGCATGGTGGAAGTGATGCAAGCGAGAAGCGCCGAAAGCCTTCTCGCGATGGACGCGGCCATCCGGAAGCGCAGCTCCGGTTCCGGCGCAGAGGCCGGCGACTAGCGCCAGCCTCTCGCAGAAAAGGCGACGCGCGGAATGGGAAAAAAATTCGAGAAACATATTGGTAAACGTACGGTAGAGGTGGCATCGAAGCATTCACCTGCTTGCGCGGGCGAGTGCCGAAAACCCGCTATGCGGCAACCGCACCTTCCCTCCGCGAACCTGACCCGTTAACGTCAGGTCAAGTTCGTCTGTTTTCTGGGGGGATGACGATGACGGTCCTGGCTAGAGCCCTGGTTGCGCTGGCTGCTGCCGTGCTTTGGTTCGGCCGGGCCGACGCGCAGGCCGTGGAACTTAGATTTACGGCCGGAGAATACTCTGGATTTACCCGGCCGTTTCTTGAACGCGCCGCGCGTGACTATGAGGCACTCCATCCTGGCATGCGCATCCAGATCGAGGTCATTCCCTGGGACAGCTACCTACAAAAACTGACCACCGACATTAGTAGCGGCGATCAGCCCGATCTTGCGATCGTCCCGACCATGTGGGTATCGGACCTTGCAGGCGACGGCCTCCTCGAGCCGCTCGACGCACTGGCGACGGCCGAATTCAAGTCGAAGTTCATACCGGCATTCCTGGTTCCGGCCACGGTCAACGGGCGTCTTCTTGGTCTGCCGGCTGCGGCCTCGGCGCGCGCGATGGTGGTGAACACCGAGCTCCTGCAACGCGCCGGCGCCCCCCAGCCGAAGACCTGGGACGAACTCGTGACCGCAGCCCGGCTCGTTGCCGCCCTGCCCAACACCTATGGATTCGGGCTTCCCGGCAAGGAAGTCGAAGTCGACACATACTTCTATTACGCGCTGTGGGCTCTCGGCGGCGAAATCCTGAAGGACGGGCGAAGCGGGCTCGCTTCCCCCGAGGCGATCCGCGCCGCGACACTCTACAGGTCGCTGATCAGCGACAACGCAACGGAGCCGGCACCTACGGCGCAAAGCCGGGAGGACGTCTTCAAGCTGTTCAAGGAGGGACGCATCGGAATCGTCTTCACCTATCCGATGCTGATCCCGCAGCTGAAGGCGGAAGCGCCTGGCCTGCGCTATGCTGTCATGCCGTTTCCCGTCGCAGCGAAGCCCGCCACGCTGGGCGTGACCGACGTACTGACGCTGTCGAGCTCTTCCAAGAACAAGCAGGCCGCCTGGGACTTCCTGAAATTCCTGTACGGCGAAAAGTATCGCGCTGAGTTTGATCGTGCGGAGGGGCTTCTGCCCGTCACCGTCTCCGAGGCGGCGGACAGCTACTACAAGGACAATCCGGATATCGCCGCGTTCGCCGCCGGGCTCCCTTACGCGCGCTTCCTGCCCACGATCAAGGGCTGGCCCGAAATCTCGGACATCACAGTTCGGGCACTGCAGACCATTTACCTTGGCCAGCGAACACCAACGGAGGCGATGACTGATGCGGCGCGGCAAATCGACGAAGTGCTCGCCCGCCGCTGATGCAAGGGGCCTGCGCGATCGGCGAACCTTGCTTTTGCTCATCTCCCCCAGTGCCATGGTGACGGCCATCATCGTCCTGGCTCCTGTGCTGCTCCTGGGCCGTATGGCCTTCTCCCAGGTGTCGCGCTTCGGACGGATCGGTGACTATGTGGGATTTCAGAATTTCGCGCGCCTGGCCGAGGACCCGCTGCTGCCCGGGATTGTTCTCCGGACCGGCATCTGGACCGCCTCGGTCGTGGCGGGCACCATCCTCCTCGCCTTGCCGACCGCACTGATCCTGAACCGGCATTTCTTTGGTCGAGGGCTCGCACAATTCCTCGTGCTCTCGCCATGGGCGATTTCCCTCACCTCGATGGCGATCGTCTGGCGGCGGGCGCTGAACGACGAAGCCGGCCTGCTGAACAGGCTGGCATCGACGATCACTCCATTCGAGTCCACGATCACATGGCTCGGCTCGGTGCCTGTCAGTTTCAGCATCGAGATCACGATCGCCGTGCTGGTATCCGTTCCTTTCAGCACCGTGATATTTCTTGCCGGCCTATCTTCAATCCCTGACGATCTTTACGATGCCGCGCGTCTCGCCGGAGCCGGCGCGGTCGATCGGGTGAAATTTCTCACCCTGCCGCTCCTTCGACCGTTCATCTGGGTCGTGCTGATCTTCAACATCGCCTACGTGACGAATTCTTTCCCAATCATCTGGATTCTCACGCAAGGTGGACCGGCGAGCAGCACGGACATTCTCGTCACCTATCTCTACAAGCTGGCGTTTACATTCGGTCGTCTGGGCGAGGCGGCAGCGCTCTCGATGCTTATGCTTTGCGGATTGGTCGCACTGACGGTCCTGATGCTCCGCATGCTGGAGCGCCCCGACTATGCTTAGACGGAGCCTGCTTTCCTGGATCGCCCTTATCCCGCTGATGTTCCTGAATCTGTTTCCGTTCGCAGTCGCCCTCGACTCCATTTACCGCGTCAAAGGCGAGGACATGGGCGCCTTTTGGACCGGAATGTGGGAGAGAACCGAGCTCGGGGTGTCCCTCGTCAACAGCCTCGTCATCGCCGCATCTACCGCCGCGGCCTCGACGCTCATCGCCTTGCCGACGGCCTACGCACTTTCCCGGTTCCGCTTCCGCGGCAGGCGGGTGATTTCCGAGGCGCTGCTCGGCTCACAGATGCTGGCACCGATCATGCTCGTGCTTGGGCTCGCGCAAATGGTGTCGGGGGCCGGCCTGACGGATACGAAGGTGGCGCTGATTGCGATCTATACGGCATTCCAAGTGCCGTTCGCCGTCTGGATGCTACGGGGCTATATCGATGCGATTCCGATAGAGCTCGAGGAAGCCGCGCGCATCGAAGGCGCATCGCGCCTGCGGATACTCGGACTGGTTATTCTGCCGATCTCTTTGCCGGCCGTCGCCGTCACCGCGACATTCGCTTTCATCACGGCCTTCAACGAGTTCGCACTGGCATTGACGCTCCTCCGGAGTCCGCCGAACTTCACGCTTCCGCTTCGGGTCAACGCACTGACCGCGGGCAGATACGCGGTTGACTGGCCGGATGTCATGGGAGCGGTGCTCGTCACGAGCCTGCCTGTCCTGGTCATGTTTGTCTGGCTCCAGCAGTACATGCTGCGGGGGCTCCGCCAAAGCCTCGGCGCAATGTAGGCGCGATCGCGGCTCGCGCCCCACTCGCGCCTGGTCGAAATGGCAGATATGGTGTGCCAGGAATCCAAACCCATTGATGACGTTATCGGATCGCTGTGATTGAGCGGGACGCAGCCTTGGTCGGACAGCTGTCCTTTGGACCATTCCGATTCTTCCCCGGTCAGCAACTCCTGGTGGAAGGAGAGGCTTCGATCAATCTCGGCAGCCGGGCGCGGGCCCTCCTGCTCGCCCTTCTCGAGCAGCAAGGCCAGGTTGTCGGCAAGGCGCAGCTGATCCAGCGTGCGTGGCCGGACACGTTCGTGGAGGAGGCCAATCTCCGGGTGCATATCGGGGCCCTGAGGCGAGCGCTGGGGGATGGCCAGGCCGGGCGCAGATACATCGTCAATGTCCCCGGACGCGGCTATTCGTTCGTCTTTCCTGTAGAGCATGCGGATGCCGCGCAGCCGCAGGCGGCACCATCAGAGCCGGCCGACGACAATTCGAGTTTGCCCCCGGCCCTTGCCCGCCCCATCGGCCGTACCGAGACCATCCAGCTCGTGGCTGGTCTGTTGAGGGAGCAGCGCTTCGTCTCGCTGGTCGGGCCGGGCGGCATCGGAAAATCGACGGTGGCCATCGCGGTCGCGCATGAGATGCTGAACAGCTTCAGTGACGGCGTCAGCTTCGTCGACCTGTCCGCGCTGAGCGATCCGCAACTCGTTCCAGCGGCAGTCGCCGCCGCCCTGGGCGTCGGTCTGCACTCGGACTCGCCGATGCAAAACCTGATCGCAGCAACGCGGTCCAGGCGGCGTCTCCTGCTCCTCGACAGCTGCGAGCATGTGATCGAAATCGTTTCGCGCCTGGCGGAGCAGCTGTTCGCCAGTGGCGGCGAAGGGCTGCACATTCTCGCCACCAGCAGGGAAGCCTTGCGCGTTCGGGGAGAGCGCATCTACCGGCTGTCATCGCTCGATGCGCCGCCCCCAAGCGCCAGCCTGTCGAGTAAAGACGCTCTCGCGTACCCGGCAGTGCAGCTGTTTGTCGAGCGCGCCGCCGCGAGTTTCGACGGCTTTCAGCTCACCGACGCGGAAGCACCCATCGTTGCCGATCTCTGTCGGCGACTGGACGGGATCGCGCTTGCGATCGAGATCGCGGCGGGTCGTGTCGAGAGCCTGGGCGTCGCTGGTCTGGCAAGCCGGCTGGACGATCGCTTCAGCCTCCAGCTTCGCGGGCGCCGGACCGCGCTTCGGCGGCACCAGACACTCAACACCTTGCTCGATTGGAGCTATGCGCTTCTTCCGGACTTCGAACAGCTCGTCCTGAGGCAGCTCGCTATCCTCGCTGGCAATTTCACCATGGATGATGCCGTAGCCGTCATCGTGGATGATGAGGCCGCGGATGCAGAGATCGTCAACGCGGTCGCGAATCTCGTCGAGAAGTCACTGATAGCCGTGGACGTATACGGCCCGCAGGTTCGCTATCGGCTGCTGGACACCACACGGGCGTACGCCGCCTTGAAACTCGCGGAGAGCGGCAAGGCCGAACTGCTGCGACGTCGGCACGCAGAGATATTCCGAGACGCCCTGCGCCGTGCCAACCTGGCCTGGGAGATCCAACCCGCTCTGGCGTGGCTCCACGACCACCGGCACCTCATCGACAACGCACGCGCAGCCCTGGATTGGGCGTTCTCGCCAGACGGAGATGCCAGGATCGGCGTCGCGCTGACGCTCGGCGCGGTGCCGCTCTGGTTCCAGCTGCAACTCATCAGCGAGGCCCATCAGCAAGTGCACCTGGCACTCGCAAACGCCAACCTGGACCGGGACCCGGATAGCCACATGCGTCTGCAGGCCGTACTCGCATGGTCGCTGATGCAGATAAAGGGACAGGTGGACGAAACCGGAGCGGCCTGGCAGCTGACCCTCGAACTCGCCGAGACCCTGGACGACACCGACTATCAATTGCGGGCGCTGTGGGGTCTCTGGTCCAACCGGCTCAACCGCAGCCAGTTTAGGGAAGCCCTGGCACTGGCACATCGCTTCTCGGACGTCGCTGGCCGGCGAAGCGACCTGAACGACAGTTATGTCGGCTATCGCATGATCGGCTACATCCTGCACCTGCTCGGCCGGCAGACGGAGGCCCGTCGCTATCTCGGGCACATGGTCAAGGGCTACGTTGTTCCGGTTACGGGCTCGCAGATCATCCGCTTCGTCTTCGAGCAGAAACTGACCGGTCGCTGCTTCCTTGCCCGGATCCTCTGGCTGCAGGGTTCGTTCGACGCGGCCGTTGCCGACGTCGACGATATTGTCGCGTCCGCGGAAGCCGCCGGGGACCGGCTGACACTCTGCCAGGTGCTGGTCCAGGCAGCCTGCCCGGTCGCGCTGTTCGCGAACGACATCGTCCGTGCCCGTCGCTTCGTAACGATGCTCGTAGAGGAGTCGGCGCGGGACGGAATCGAGTTTTGGCAGCTTTGGGGACAGTGCTTTGCCGGTGTCCTGATGATCCGCGAAGGAGACCTCTCCACCGGCATAAGGAGGCTGGGCGAAGGCTTGGGCAAGCTGAGAGAGATAGCCTACGGCGTTTACTACATCGTCTTTCTGGCCGAGTTTGCTCTCGCTTTGGCGAGGGCCGGAGAGCTCGATCGCGCCGACTCCTGTCTTGAGGAAGCCCTGGCGCGCTCCGAGCAAAACGAGGAGGGTTGGTTCGCTCCCGAGCTTTGGAGGCTCGCCGGAGAATTTGCCGAGATGAGGGGCGGCCCCGATGCCGTCCGCAAGGCCGAGCAGCGGCTGACGAAGGCGCTGGAGATCGCGCGAGAACAGGAGGCCCTGTTCTGGGAGGCCAAGGCGGCGATCGGTCTAGCGCGCCTCTGGCAGGGACAGGGCCGCGCTCGCGACGCCGAAACTCTCCTCATGCCGTTGATCGATCGGCTCAGCGATCTCGACCAGCCGATCGTGCGAGAGGCGGTCCAGCTCTCGAATGCGTTGAGATCGTCACTGAGTTCACGATGAGATCAGAGTAGATTCAAACGCGCGAGAATATGCGATATCCGCCTGGCATCGTTCGCAATATGCATCGCTGAATCTGCGATTTCCGACGATGGCAGCTCACGCGAGGCGGACCGCCTCCGGATCGCTTCCGCATGAAGCAGGATCGCGGTAAGGCCGTTTATGATCTCAAGTGGCGGGTTCGTGACGAGTCTCGATCCGACGAGTTCCAGCCTGGTCATTTTCGCAACCCATGTTCATGGTCCGCATCAATCTCTTCAGCGATACGCAGCTCGTTGCGAGGAAGTGAGCGCCCGGGTGAAAGCCGGAGCGCGCCCATAGCTCGCGCGGATCGACCTCCAAAGCGATCCAGCGTCGAGCCGGGCCATCCATGGGTCACGATGACGGGCAGCGCGTTCTGGTGCGAGCGAACGTGGATGAAATGGATGGTGAGGCCGTCGATCTCCGTGACAGACTGGGGACGGGCATTCAGCCGCGTTTCGATCTTTCGCCAGTCGTGATCGGTCTGCCAGTACCGCGCGAGCTTCTGGATGGTCGCCAGCCGACCCCCCTGGGAATCGTCCGCCACCGTGTCCTTGTCCGGCCACCGCGTGGCCGCGACGCGCCGGCGCAAATCCGTGAGCATTTCGTCGGGGAACTGCACGCGGGATGGACGGATGTCCTCGTACGTGACAGCGGCGGCCGATCGCCAGGGCAGGATGGCCGCAATACCGGCTGCGGCGACACCCAGCGTAGCGGCGCCCAGGACCTTGCGGCGATCCCGGTCGACCGCATCGGTGGCATCGTTCGTATGCATGGTGCTCTCCTTGCTCGGAAGTGTTTGGCGGCACTTTCGTGCTGCTTCAGACCTACAGCAGAGAGCGTGGAGTGACCCGTTAAGGGATGTGAGTACGTGTTAAGTGGTGCAAAGCGCCGTTGGGCCTGTCCTTCGGTTCCTTCCGGGTGGTGGTGGGCGAACGGTTACTCACGAAAGATGGCGTCCACGTCGATGTGAGGAGTCGTGCCTTCTCGCTCTGACGACCTCTTCCAACGAGGTCATCAGAGCGAGAAGGACCTCATCGCGCGCGCCTGGCCCGATGCCTTGTCGAAGAAGGCGGCCTGCATTTCCACGGCTTCCGGCATCTGCCGATCCCGGCGCCCACCTGCGTCGCGGTGCAATCATGGAGACTGCCAATCGGCTTCGAACTGGCCGTCGGTCCTTGTGTGCGCGGCCCGCTCACTCCCAATGGCGGCTTTATTCTCGGACAATGGCGGCTGATAATTCAGACAATCCACTAGGATCCGTGATTTGTCGATCGCAGCGCTGCCAGAGGATGCGGGCCATAGCATTGTCCGCGAGATCAGGTTCGGACCCTTTCGCCTACAGCCCGAGCGCCAGCTTCTGCTCGAGGGCGACACACCGGTTCGAATTGGTGGCCGCGCGCTCGATATCCTGATTGCCCTCGTCGAAAGGCCGGGTGAACTCCTCACCAAGGACGAACTGATGGCGCGGGCGTGGCCCAACGTCGTGGTCGACGAGGGAAATCTTCGCACCCAGATGGCACTGTTGCGGCGCGCGCTGAACGACGGACGGGCGAGCGCCCGCTACGTAGTCGCCGTGCCCGGCCACGGCTATCGCTTCGTGACGCCGGTCGTTCACTCGGCGCTGCCGACGGCGTTGCCGGCCAGCGCCCCCCGCCTCCCGGGCCGCGCTCAACGACTGCCCGAGCCGGAATCGCGGGTGATCGGCCGCGATGGCGTAGTAGCGGAGGCGATAAAGCGCCTCGAGCATCGCCGCCTTCTCACGATCGTAGGTCCCGGTGGCATCGGCAAGACGACGGTAGCCCTCACGATCGCCCAGCAAGTGACTGCGACCTATCCCGACGGGGTGTTCTTTATCGACCTGGCGACGGTCTCGAATTCGATCGCGCTGTCGAGCGTCGTGGCGGCGACGCTGGGGCTCGCCGTGACATCGGACGATCCGATCGCGGAATTGATCGATTTCCTGCACAGCCGCCGGGCCCTGCTCGTGCTGGACAGTTGCGAGCACGTCCTCCAGGCGGCCAGCGCCCTCGTCGAAGCGGTGCTGCGCGGCACGACCGCCCTGCGCGTGCTCGCCACCAGCCGCGAGCTGCTACGGGCGGAGGGCGAGAACGTCCATCACCTCGAACCGCTCGACACACCGCCGGAAGCGGCCGTGCTGACCGCACGGCAGGCACTCGCCTTCCCGGCGGTTGAGCTGTTCGTCGAACGTGCGAGATCGAGCGCCGAGGCGTTCGACATCACGGACGAGTCCGTGTCGCTCGTCTCCAGCATCTGCCGGAAGCTTGACGGTATGGCACTGGCCATCGAACTCGCCGCCAGCCGTGTGGATACGTTCGGCCTGCAAGATCTGGCCTCGCAAATGAACAACCGCTTCCGCCTTCTCATGCGCGGGCGGCGCTCGGCCCAGCAGCGGCACAGCACCCTGACGGCGGCGCTGGACTGGAGCTACCAATATCTCGATCCCACCGAGCAGATGGTGCTGCGCCGCCTTTCCATCTTCGTGGGCGGTTTCACGCTCGAGGCCGCCCAAGCGGTTGTGATCGGCAAGGAGGACGACGCAGCGGATGTGATCCGGGCGATTGCCGATCTGGTCGCCAAATCGCTGGTCTCCGTGAATAGCAAGGGGCAGACGCCAATCTACCGCCTCCTGGACACGACACGCGCCTACACCATCGAGAAGCTGGCCGAGAGCGGCGAGTTCGCCGCGACGGCACGCCGCCATGCCGAGCATTATCGCGCGGTGCTCATTCGCGCCGGTGCCGACGTCGAGGTGATGGGCCGCGATGAGTGGCTCACGGTCTACGGACGCCAGGTCGACAATGTCCGCAAGGCTCTGGACTGGGCCTTCTCGTCCGGCGACGACGCAATGTTGGGCGTTGCCATCACCGAGGCCGCGCTGCCCTTGTGGATGCACCTGTCACTGATGAACGAATGCCGATCGCGCGTCGCGCAATCGCTTCTGGTGCTGACCTCCAGCGCGCAACGTGACCCTCGTCTCGAGCTTCAGTTCCAGCATGCCCTCGGCGCGGTGCTTCTCAACATCGAGGCTTCGGGGCCGGAACTGGAAGCGGCGCTGAACCAGGCGCTCAGCATCGCCGAGAAGCTCGACGACATCGACTACAAGCTGCGCGTGCTGTGGTGTCTGTGGTGCCACGCCCATAATCGCGGTGCCTTTCGGGAAGCGATGGGGCTGGCCGATCGGTTCTGCGACGTGGCGACCCAATCGATCGACCCCGTCGATCCGCTGACCGGCGAACGCATGCGTGGCTTCACGGCCCACTTTCTCGGCGACCAGCGGACCGCCCGACGGCAGATCGAATACATGCTGAGCCGCTACGTGGCACCCGTGCATCGCGCCCACATCATCCGCTTCCAGTTCGACCAGAAGGTCACCGCCCGGAATTTTCTGGTCTCCATCCTCTGGCTGCAGGGCTTCGTCACCCAGGCCCTGACGCTGAACGCTTCCAACGTCGAGGAAGCGCAGGCGCTCGACCACACGCTCACCCTCTGCAACTCCCTGACCAAGGGCGCCTGCCTCCTCTCGTTGATGGCCAACGATCTGCCGGGCGCGCAGCACTATATAGCCCTCCTGCTCGGCCGCTCGGCTCGAGAGGGCCTGGCGATCTGGCATTCCTGGGGCAAGTGCTTCGAAGGGATACTCCTGATCAAGCAGGGCGATCTCGCCCAAGGTCTGGAACTGCTGAGAATGACGCTGAGCGGACTTCCAGAGAACCGCTTCTCGCTGCGCCACACCTGGGTATATGCGCAGTATGCCGATGGACTGCGGCTCGCTAACCGCATCGTCGAGGGTCGCAAGATCATCGACAAGGCGCTCGGCATGTGCGAACGCGACGAAGAACTCTGGTGCATCGCCGAGGTCCTGCGCATCAAGGGTGAGCTTCTTCAGGCAGAGGGCGGCAAGGCAGCCGATCGCGCTGCCGAGGAGCAGTTCCAGCAATCGCTCGGCTGGGCGCGCCGGCAGGAAGCCCTGTCGTGGGAGCTTCGCACGGCGTTGAGCCTGGCCCGGCTCTATCAGAGAACCGGCCGAGCACGCGACGCCCGCAGTCTCCTCGCGCCGATCTACGGGCGCTTCATCGAGGGCTTCGAGACAACTGATCTACGGCACGCCAAGGCGCTTATAGACGAGCTATCCGGCGCGAACGATGGCTGAGCCGGGGACACGCCGGCCTAACTGGCGGAGGCCGGCGCCGCGAGCCGCAGCTTCTCCGCCATTTTCACCAAGTCCACGAACGAACGCGTCTTCATCTTGCGCATCACCTGGCCACGGTGTGCCTTCACGGTAATCTCGCTGATGCCGAGTTTGCCGCCGACCTGCTTGTTCAGGAGACCGGACGCGACCAGCGCCATGACCTCGCGTTCGCGGGGGCTCAGCGTCGCATAGCTCTCGTGGATCGAACGGGAAGCCATGCTCTCCCGCAATATGCCCTCACTCTGAGCCAGGGCGTCTTGGATAGCGTCGACCAGGAGGTCGGACCGCACCGGCTTGGGCAGGACGTTGACGGCACCGGCCTTCATTGCGCGCACTGTCGTCAGGACGTCGGCAACGCCGGTAATGCACACGACCGGCGTGCCGGCGCGTTCGGCGGCAAGGCATTTCTGGAAATAGAGGTCGCTATATGTCGGCAGCGAGACATCAAGCACGAGGCAGCTCGGCACAGCGGCAACCGGCTCTGACAGCAGGGCCCTCGCTGACGACAGTTCCTTCGCCCGCCAGCCCATATCGTGGACCACTGTACCCAGTGCCTCGCGCGTGCACGTATCACTGACCGCCATGAATACGATGGGCGCGATCGGCGCGATGGGCGAACGGCCGGCGAACGTCACAGGCGTGTGGCGCGTGCCGATGGATAAATCGGGCAATGAGGGCATGGCGCATTCTCTCGCTGATTGACCTGCACTTTGACGGCGCGCAGGCGCCGCCGGCGGATTGCAAGCAAGACCCTGTCTTGCTTCGGGATTTTGTCCCTTCGTTCGGCCCAGAGACGTTGCGCCGTTTCCCAGCAAACCGCGAATGAAACGTTGTGAATTGTTGTTAAACGATCGCCTTCGGTCACCGAAAGCCAGTGCCGACGGCGCTCCAGAGCGTTCGCTGCGGCCGCCGGAAGTCGTCTCCCGGTATCAATGGTAATGTGGTGATTACGAGCCGCCACATTCCTGACGCGGCCATGAGTCGCCGGGTGTCCGCCGTCGGGTTGCTGGCTGATGGGCAGGTCACGATCGGGCGGGGCGCCGGATAACGGACGAGCGGATGCGCATCGTGGAAGAACGCTCGTTCCTTGCGCCAAAGACTCTCGCGTTGCGCGCCGTCATGGTCTGACGCCGCCGCGACTGCCTGCGCAGCGGCGAGAGACCGGCAAGCGGTGCAGGAGTCAGTTCCAGCGCTCGCGCCAGTGGTGGCTAGATGCCTGCACCCTGCTTCAGGGTCGCCGACGCTGGCCCCTTCATATGCCGTGAACAGGTTCCGATGGAGCGGCAGTTTCGTTAGCCGGGACTCGTCGCTTCGTTCAGGGCCGACGCCATCGTCGCAATCGAGGCGACGATGTCCGCGGTGCTCACAATGGCATTGGCATAGTTGGGCATGTTCACTTCGAGCGCGGCATGCATCGCCTCTTCGGTGTAATCGGCGGTCGCATCCTTGACTACGGTAACATCGTATCCGAGCTCGGCCGCATACCGAACCGTCGCCTCGACGCAGGTATGTGCGACCAGTCCGATGACGATCAACTGATGAATACCATGCTTCTTGAGTTCGAGATCCAGGTCGGTGTTGGCGAAGCCGCTGGAGCACCAGTGTTCCGCGACCACCGTCTCGCCGGGCAGCGGCTCGAATTCCGAGCGGATCTCCCCGCCCCAGGTCCCGAATTCGAAGCTCCTGCGCTTCCAGGCGGCCTTCTGAATAGGCGCGATGTACTTCCAGCCTTCATAGTCGCCTGGACGATAGCGATGGTGCATTGCATAGAACACCTGCAGCTTCGCGTTCCGCGCCGCAGTCAAGACCTGCAGCATATGAGGAACGCATCCGTTGGCCTCCGCGACGGCCTGAAGGCGAGGCCATATCTTGCCGCCCTCGGAAATGAAGTCATTGTAGGGATCGATCACCAGAAGCGCAGTGATTCCGTGGTCATAGGTGTGGCTCGTCATGTCACGCCCCCCGCTGCCCGGCGACCAGAACCGTCCCGGTCTGGCCCGATCGCAGCGCAGCACTCTCGATGCTGGCGGCGAAGAAAGGGGTTTCACCCTTGTTGTGGGCAATCGACATGGGCTGCCGCTGCGAGCGGAACACGTCCAGCGGGATGCCCTGGCGATCGATGAACTTCATGAAATCCTCGGTCGCCCTGGTCCGGACATGGTTCGTGAACTCACATGTCCGGCTATCGAGGGCTTTGACGCTCAACTCCCAATGCACATGGATCGTCGTTCGCCCCGTGGGCGTGAAGACGTCGGAAATCGATTCCAGAATGAGATGGTCTTTCTCGCCCAGCGTTTCGACGTAATGCTGCACCATCAGGCTGCCGCCGATGATCTCCACATTGATCGACATGCGCTTGCCGTCCGGCGCCGTCGTGAAACCCGCTGCGATGTGAGCAGGCGAGCAGCCCTGATACTCCTCCTCCGACAGAGTGAAGCACCAGGTGGGAATATCGATGCTGCCGATCGGAGCATTGATGATCGCGGTAAAGCTCGAACTGACGATCTCGTGGTCTTCCATGGTAATTCTCCGTGTCCGATACCGAACCAGAGCATTGATCGCAGCCTGAATTCTATTGCACGTTGGTGTCGCCGATACGTTGGATCGGGGTCAGCGAAATCCAATCCAGCATTTTGCTTCGGCCGACTTCCCGATCGATACCATCGTGTCGTCGGTACCAAGGTTCAAGTGACAGGGCTCGCTCCCCTTCTCCTAATGCTGGGAACGTCGACCAGCCGACCTCAAGGAGAAGAGAGATGAAGATCCTGATGGTGCTGACCTCGCACGACAAGCTCGGCGACACCGGGCGCAAAACCGGCTTTTGGCTCGAGGAATTCGCGGCACCCTTTTATGTGTTCCGCGACGCCGGCATTGAATTGACACTCGCCTCGGTCAAGGGCGGACAGCCGCCTGTCGATCCCAAAAGCGATCTCCCGGAAAATCAAACCCACGCCATGACGCGGTTCAAGTCGGACCCGGCGGCACAGAAGGACCTCGCGAGCACCGTTCTGCTCAAGGACATGCGGTCGGCAGATTTCGATGCCGTCTTCTATCCCGGTGGCCATGGGCCGATGTGGGATCTTGCCGACGACGCCGACTCAATTGCGCTGATCGAATCTTTCTACAATTCGGGCAAGCCGGTAGCCGCCGTCTGCCATGCACCGGCGGCGCTGCACCGGGTCATGTACAAGGGTGAGCCTATCGTGAAGGGCAAGCGTGTCACCGGCTTCACCAACACTGAGGAAGAAGAAGTCCAGCTGACCCACGTCGTGCCGTTTCTCGTGGAGGATGAGTTGAAGCGCCTCGGCGGCCTCTTCGAGAAGGCGCCGAACTGGGAGAGCTTCGTCATTACCGACGGGCGCCTTGTCACGGGCCAGAATCCGAGCTCTTCAACTGCCGGGGCCCAGGCCCTGCTGAAGCTCCTCTCCGACCTGCAGCCCGCGGCACGTGGTTCGAACGCTGCGTAACAGCCGCGCGGGTCACGGATCTCGCCCGAACCGAAGGCCGTTCATGCGCCCGGGCGAACGTCCGGCGTCGGAAAGGGTTCGCCCTCGAATCCCGCGGCTTCGCGACCGGCGAGATCCTCCCGCCCGGCGGCGCATCCGCCGCCCTCCAACCGAGGTCATCATGCCGATCGTCACCATCCAGGTCACCCGCGAAGGATCGAGCCCCGACCGTGAATCCGTCACCCCGGAGGAGAAGGCCAGGCTCATCGCGGGCGTCAGCCGGCTTCTGCTCGACGTGCTCCACAAGCCCCTCGATTCGACCTTCGTCGTCATCGAGGAGGTCGAAACGGAGAATTGGGGTTGGGGCGGCCTGCCGGTGCGGACATTCCGCGAGCGCCGCACTGGCGGCGGCTAGAGCCCTTTCCATTCGGATGGAAACATCCGAATGGCGAGAAAGTGCTCTAGATTCAATAAGCTGGAGCAATTCCTCTTCGATCAGATGATTCCATCTGATCGGGAAATGCTCTTAGCGTATCCACGATGCCAGACCAGAAGCCGCGAGCGAGGAATCGGGCAGTGCGCCGTGACGCGAAACCTCGCCACGCTCGATGAGGTAGTTCTCGTCGGCGAAGGAGCGCAACAGACTGGGGTTCGACTCGGTGATCAACAGGGCGATGTCGCGATCGGCCTCGCGCAACGCCCGCAGAGCCGTGCCGTACCGCTGCGCGAGGACCGGCGCCAAGCCCTGGAAGGGCTCGTCCAGCAGCACCAGGCGGGCACCGGCGACCAGCGCACGGCCGAGCGCGACCATCTTGCCCTGGCCGCCCGACAGGCCGGCGGCCGGCCTCTTCCGCATGCCCTGCAATTCCGGCAGGACCGCGTAGACCAGATCGAGCCGGCGCGACAGTTCGGCTGCCGTAATCCGCATCACCTCGCCCGGAAAGCGAAGATTCTCCTCCAGCGTGAATGAGCCGTAGAGCCGGCGGTCTTCCGGCGCGTAGCCGATGCCCATGGACGGTCGGCAATGCGCCGGCACCTCGGCGAGGTCGTGACCCTCGAAGCTGATCCGCCCCGAGCTGAGCCTCAAGAAACCCATGATCGAGCGCAGCACGCTGGTTTTGCCGGCGCCGTTACGGCCGATCAGGGCAACAGTGCCGCCCTTGGCAATCTCGATGCTGGCCTCGCGAAGCACCGTAGCTCCGTCGATCTCCACTGAAATCCGTTCGAGCCGAAGCACGTCAAACTCCGATCACGTTCTCGAGGACGTAGGGATCTTTGAGAACCTCGTCCGGCGCCCCCTCCCGGCTGATACGCCCGTCCGACCAGACCGCAACCTTGTCGGCGTAGCGGGACACCACATCCATATCGTGCTCGACGAAGACCGCCGTCGTCGCATTATGCTGGAGCGCCCGGACCACAATGTCCATGATCGCAAACTTCTCCGTGGTGGAGACGCCGCTGGTTGGCTCGTCCATGAAGATGAGCCGCGGCTTCAGCGCGAGCGCCATGGCGATGTCGATCAGCTTGCGCATGCCTTCTGGCAACTCGCGGGCGATCCGGTGCGCCACGTCGATGAGCCCGATCACCTCGAGCAGCTCGAACATTTCGCCGCGCTTGGGGTGACGCTCCAGCCGCACCCAGGGATTCCAGATGCCTTCCCGCGCCGCCACGGCCATCAGCAGATTCTCCATCACGGTGTTGTCGAGGAAAAGCTGCGGCAACTGGAAGGATCGGCCGATCCCCTCTCGCGCGATCCGCCGCGGGGCGAGCCCGGTAATGTCCCGTCCCTCGAACAGCACGGCGCCCGATTGCGGTTTCAGATAGCCCGTGCAGATATTGACGAAGGTGGTCTTGCCGGCGCCGTTCGGCCCGATGATCGCCATACGCTGGCCGTTGGCGATCGACAGCGATGCGTCATCGGCCGCAGCGACGCCGCCGAAACTGAGACGCAGGTTGCGCGCCTGCAGAATGAGCGTCCGGGTCATGGCGGCGCCCGCCTCCTGCGAAACCGCAGCCGAGTCAGGCCATCCGGTGCAAACATGATGATGGCGATGAGCGACAGACCGAGGATCGTCTGCCAGTAGTCGGCGGCGAAGGCGGCCGCATAATTGCGGATGGCTTCGAAGACGATCGAGCCCGCGAATGCCCCCAGCACATTGCCGGCGCCGCCGAGGATCGAAATGAAGACGAACTCGCCCGAGCGCACCCAATAGGCGAACTCGGGAGAGACATGGCCGTTGACGATGGCGATTATCGCCCCGCTCACGCCGGCGAGCGCAGCCGAGATCGCATAGGCGATGTGAAGGACCCGGTTGCTGGAAACACCAAGATATTCGAGCCGCGTCTCGTTGCCCTTGGTGGCCTCGAGCGCCTTGCCCAGCGGGGAGGCGAGATAGCGCGACACCAGGAAGGCGGCGAGCGCTGCGGTCGCCAGCGTCAGATAGAACATCCACGCCTCGAATGCGATGCGCCCGAGGCGGACGCCGCCGAGCGTCGGGCGCGCCACGTTCATGCCGTCGCCGCCACCGGTGATGTGGTAGAACTTTTCCAGCAGCGAGAAGGCGACCATCGAGATCGACAGATTGATCATCGCGAAGAAGATGTCGCGATAGCGCACGACGAAGAATCCGCAGGCGACCGCGATCAGCGTTGCGACGAGTCCGCCCAGTGGGATCAGGATCAGGGCGTCGAGCGAAAGTCGCGCATTGACCAGAAACGCGACCGTATAGGCCCCGGCCGCATAGAACAGGCCGTGACCGAACGAGATCTGCCCGGCGCGCAGAAGCACGACGATGCCCAGCACCGTCAGGCCGACGGCGAGCGCGATCGTCAGCATCACTATTGTCCATGGCACGAGCATCGGAGCCATGGCCAGCCCGACCGTAGCGACCATCCCGATCAGCAATTCGGGCCGCATCACACTTTCCTGGTCTGCGGGACGCTGAACAGCCCCGTGGGCTTGAAGAGCAGAACCACGAACATGATCAGATACGGCACCACGGCGTCGAACTCGGGCGCTATGTAGACGGCGATTGAACGGCCCAGCCCGATCATCAGTGCGGCCACGGCTGCCCCCTCGATCCGGCCGAGACCGGCCGTCGCCGCGACCGCGAAGGAGAGGATGATCATCCCCGCCCCCATCCCCGGCACCAGCGACGTCGATCCCGAGGCCAGGGCTCCGCCGAAGGCCGCGAGCGAGGCGCCGGTCATGAAGGTGAGCAGATAGATCCTGGTGGCGTCGACACCCATCGCCGCCGCGGTCTCGCGGTCGTCCGCCACGGCCGTCACGATCCGGCCTATGCGGGTGTGACGCAGGACATAGCGCAGGCCGACGAACACGATCACCGCGACGAGCGGCACGACCACCAGCTGGTAGATCGAATAGTTGATGCCGAGAATGTTAGCCGTGCCAAGCAAACTGAGCGGCGTGTTGACGAAGAAGGGCGTGACTCCCCAGACGGCCTTCTGCAGATCCTCCAGGATCATGAAGACGGCAAACGTCAACAGCAGCTGGAGGACCTGCTCCTTGTCGTAAATGCGCCGCAGAAGGCCGAACTCCAGCGCGCCGCCGACGATGATCCCGACGAGGCAGGCCGACAGGACCATCGCCGGATAGGTCAGCCACGGGCTCCAGCCGGCGGCGGCGATGAGCAGGCCGCTGGTGGCCGTCACATAGGCGCCGATGGCATAGAGGCTGCCATGGGCGACATTGACGATCCGCAGGACGCCGAAGATCAAGGACAACCCTACGGCGACCAGAAAGACCTGGGCGCCATAGGAAAGTCCGTCCAACGCTGCGAGGAGGACGGTTTGGACAAGCATGGTGCGATGACCCGTTTCGCTACCTCTGGACCGCAAAGGTCTCAATCGAGGGGTCATTCGCCATCTCCGGCTTGATCTTCGCCAGCCAGTCGGCGGACTTCAGGCCGATCGGCGGAGTGACGAGCCTGGCGGGGTAGATCGACATCCGGTCCAGGATCGCGAAGCCATATTCCGGCACCCAAGTCGTGGTGCCGATCAGCTGATCCTCCAGCCCCTGATTGTCCGCGCGGATCGAGACTTCGCTGGTGAGCCCGCGGAACCTGAGGTCGCGGAAAGCCGCCATCAGCTGTTCCTTCGATGGCCAGGGGACGTCATTGGCCTTCGCGGCCTTGTCGTAGGCGCCCTCGAGCGCCGAGATCGCCTGCGACATGTGGAACACCGGATAGATCGGGTAGGCATTCGTCTTCTCGCGGTAGCGCTTCACGAAGTCCCGGAAGCCCGTGTCCTGCATGTGCTTGGGATGCCGGAAATAATGATCGCCGCGACCGCCGATGATGACGCCGGACGGCATCGCCTTGCCGACACGCTCGAGCGAGCTCTCGCCGAGGGGAAACACGTAGGTTGCCTGCGTCATGACACCCCGCGCTGCCGCCTGCTGGACGAAGGTGTCGAGATCGCCTCCCCAGGAGGTATTGACGATCACATCCGGGCGCTGCGCCTGAATGCGCGAGATCTCGGTGGAGTAGTCCGGAGCGCCGAACTTCGGAAAAAGCTCGGCGACGACCTGGACATCGGGTTTCATTGACTTCAGGGCGGTCAGGAAGAGCGCCCATTGGTCACGGCCGGCGGCATAGTCCTGATTGACACCGGCGACGGTCTTGAAGTCCGGCTTGTTCTTGACGAGATACAGCGCTGCCGCGAGCATCTCGGCACCGGTGTGCGCCTGCGTGCGCACATTGTATTTGTAGTTGTTCTCCTCGAAGATGCGCGGCGAGCTGCAATCCCATAGAATATTCGGGACTTCGAGATCCTCGGCGACCGGTGCCAGCGCCAGGCAGCTTGTGCTCGAGACCGAGGCCAGCATCACTTCGGCCTTTTCGTTCAGCACGACGCGGCGATATTCCGACATCAGCTGATTGGCGCCGGCTCCTTCGTCGATGAAGATCGCACGCACTGGCACGCCAAGAATGCCACCCCTGGCATTGAGGTCCGCTATCAGCAGGTCCGCTGCGTTCTTGCCGGGAACGCCGAACACCGAGGCCGGCCCGGACAGGAAGGTGGTGATTCCCACCACCAGCTCCTTCGGTTTGTCCGCAGCCAGCGCCGGCAAGACCCACAGAGACACGGCGCACAGCGCGCCAAGCAACTTTCTGAGCATTATCTTAATCCCCCGCTTGGATATTGGTCAGACGAGTTGCGCCACCTTCAGGGTTCCGACCGTGGAGGCGATTGCCGAACGATCGTGTTTCGTAAGGAGGAGTTCCTATCTCATCAGGCGGTAGCGCCTCCTAACTGGACATACCCGCCTCCCAGAGCAGCAGCGTCAGCGCGGCCGCTTCTCTCGCGGCGTAGTTCGGAAGGTCTTTGCTTGCCGTCGCCCGCAATGATTGCCGGTGAGCAATTGCGTCGGGTACGCTCCAACGTCGCATTTCTACACAGCCTCGCTCGCAAGCCTGCCTGTTTGCCCGTAGACAACGGGTGAACGTCACTCGCCATCTCAATCAGTCTGGCCGAACGACGCCGTCGGCGCTAGCGCCCACGACCTTGCCGCAGATTCGACGTCGATGCGAGCGCGCCAACACACTTGAAATTTTTGACGGGGCCAGATCGGCCGCCACTTGCTTCATTTGAGAAATGCCCAAGGCCACCATGAGCACCGCGACACCCGAGAGCCGCTGGTACGGAACTGACAATCGGCGACGCTGCGCTCGGCACGAGGTCAGTAGACGCGCTCTTTGGGCGGGATCGAGGTGATCTCGCTCGATAAGGGCTGCAGATGGACAGGCCTGTAGTCGATCCGGACATACCCGGAATCGTCGAGCCAGGAGTAAGTGTGCTTCAACCAATCCTTATCGTCGCGCTTGGGGAAATCTTCGCGCGCATGTGAGCCTCTACTTTCGGTCCTTGCGATCGCCGAGCGAAGGCTGACGACCGATTGAGCGACCATGTTGTCAAGCTCCAGCGCCTCGACGAGGTCCGTATTGCTGATCATGGAATGATCCGCGACGCGAAGATCGTCGCGCAGCATCCGGGCAATTTCTTCGAGCCGGGTTGCACCCTCGTCCAGCAGCGGACCGTCGCGGAAGACGGCGCAGTGCCTTTGCATCACCTGCTGCATGGTCAGACGGATCGTGCCGACGCCGGTGCCGCCATTGGACCAGCGAATACGGTCGAAACGGGAGATGGCCCGATCGGTCGTTTCCTTTGGAACCGGTGCGTGTCTTTCGCCGGCGCGGATACTCGAGGCCGCACGCTTCGCCGCGGCACGGCCAAAGACGATGATGTCGAGCAACGAATTCGAGCCAAGGCGATTGGCGCCATGGACCGACACACACGCGGCTTCGCCGATGGCCATGAGCCCGGAGACGACGGCTTCCGGGTGGCCATTGCGCCGCGTCACCACCTCGCCGTGAATATTGGTCGGCACCCCGCCCATATTGTAGTGGACCGTCGGCAACACCGGAATCGGCTCGCGCGTCACATCAACTCCGGCGAAGATCCTCGCGGTCTCGCTGATTCCCGGCAGGCGCCGATGCAGCAAATCGGCGCCGAGATGCGCGAGGTGGAGGTTGATGTGGTCCTTCTGCTCGCCGCATCCCCGCCCTTCATTGATTTCGATCGTCATGGCGCGGCAGACGACATCGCGGCCGGCAAGGTCCTTGGCGCTGGGCGCATAGCGCTCCATGAACCGCTCGCCCGCGGCGTTGGTGAGATAGCCCCCCTCGCCCCGGGCTCCCTCGGTGATGAGGCATCCGGATCCGTAGATGCCGGTGGGATGGAACTGGGTGAATTCCATATCCTGCAGCGGCAGGCCGGCGCGAAGCGCCATGGCGTTGCCGTCACCAGTGCAGGTATGGGCGGCGGTGCATGAGAAATAGACCCGGCCGTAGCCGCCGGTCGCGAGCACGGTGCGGTGGGCGTTGAAGCGATGCAACGTGCCTGCTTCCAGGTTCCAGGCGATGAGGCCGCGGCAAACTCCCTCATCGTCCATCAGGAGATCGAGGGCGACGTATTCGACGAAGAACTCGATCCGATGCCGCAAGCATTGTTGGTAGAGCGCGTGGAGGATCGCGTGCCCCGTACGATCGGCGGCGGCGCAGGTACGCTGCGCCATGCTCTTTCCGTAACCGATGGTCTGGCCGCCGAACGGCCTCTGGTAAATGCGGCCACCATCGGTGCGGGAGAAGGGAACGCCGTATTGTTCGAGTTCGAGCACCGCCGGGACAGCCTCGCGGCACATGAACTCGATGGCGTCCTGGTCGCCGAGCCAGTCCGAGCCCTTAACCGTGTCGTACATGTGGTAGCGCCAGTCGTCGCCGTCGCCCATGTTGCCGAGTGAGGCCGCCATGCCGCCCTGGGCGGCCACGGTGTGGCTGCGGGTGGGAAAGACCTTGGTGACGCAGGCGGTCTTCAGTCCCGAGGCCGCCATGCCCAAAGCGGCACGCAGGCCTGCGCCCCCGGCGCCGACGATCACCACGTCATAGAAATGTTCCACGATCTCATAGGCTTGCGTCATCGCGGCGCCCCATAGGCTCAGCGGCCCGCGCTCTGTCCACCGTCAACATGGAGAATCTCTCCCGTCACGAACGGAGCCGATTCGAGATAGAGAACCGCCTGCACGACGTCCGATATCTCGCCCATGTGTCCCAGCGGGTGCATCCGATCGAGCGCCGCATGGGTCTCGACCGGGTGCATCGGCGTCTTGACGATCCCGGGCGCCACGGCATTCACGCGGATGCCACGCCCGGCATATTCGATGGCCAGAGCCCTTGTCGCGGAATTGAGTCCGCCTTTGGTCAATGACGCCAGGGCCGCAGGCACTTTCGAGTTCGCCAGTTCAGCCAGCGTCGTCGTGATCTGGACCACATGGCCGCTGCTACGCTTCTCCATTTCCGCGATCGCGAGCTGGGTAATATGGAAGAAGCCGGATGTATTGACAGCGATGATCGCGTTGTAATCTGCCTCGGTGTAATCCGTGAAGGGTTTGGCGATGAAGATTCCGGCATTGTTGACCAGCGTGTCGATCCGCCCAAACCGTGCCATGCCTTCCGAGATTGCGCGTTCGGCCGTCTTGCGGTCGGCGATGTCGCCGGGAACGGCCAGGATGTCCTGATCGTCCGTCGGCTTCACCGACCGTGCCGTTGCCACGACCCTGTAGCCACTGTTGCGATAGGCGGCGACCAACGCGGCGCCCATTCCCTGCGAAGCTCCCGTGATGACGGCAACCTTCCTGTCCATCGCAGCACCTCAGATCCCGATCTGGCCGACGTAGTGACCTAGCCTGGCTTCGACGTCGCCGGGCTTGTGGAAGCCGCGTTCCATGAGCCGCTTGATCCGATCCTGCGCGGCCGGGCGAGTGAGGGAACCGAGGAAGGCGTCCCACTCGGGTGCGATATCCGAGTCCGTCGGCAGGCTCGCAATATTGACAAGGCGCTTGGTCTCGGCGATCGCCTGCCTGTCGAAGGTCGCAATCCTGGATGCGAGCGCATCGACAAAGGCATCGAGCTCGGCATCCGGAAATGAGCGGTTCACGTAGCCGTACTGTGCGGCGAGCTCGCCATTGATGTCGTCCGCCCCCAGCAGCACTTCGAGTGCACGGCCGCGACCGATCAACCGAGGCAGCCGAGCCATCGGACCACCGCCAGGCACCAGCCCGGCGCCCACTTCCCACTGCGACAGGATCGCCTTTTCCCGGCTGGCGAAGCGCATGTCGCTCGCAAGGGCAAGTTCGCTGCCGACACCGGTCGCCCGTCCGCGAATCTTGGCGATCGAAACCACTGGCGCGCGGCTGATGCGAACCAGCATGTCGGGAAGCTGCGGCAAGCCGGTGGGCCCGGGCGGCAGACCGAGCGTCTCTTCCGGCTTTGCGAGGAAATTATAGTGGGTGATGAAGTAGCCCTCGACCGCACTGTCGAAGACGACGACCTTCACATCGGGATCGGTCTCCAGCGCGGTGACGATCGTGTTCAGCTGCGGCAGGGTCTCGGGCCCAAAGATGTTCAAGGGCGGATTGTCGAAAGTGACGTGCCAGAGCGCCGGCGAACGTCGTTCAAGGTGAACCTGCTTTTTGTCGGTCACGTCTGCCTCCTGGAGAAGACCCGCGGGAAAGGCCCGCAAGGCTTTGGATGACAGACTGCAGGAATATGTTCCATGGCACCAAGGTATCGAGGACACCTTGGTATTGTTTTGGATCGAATACATCCAACCCGCTGCAATATTAATGATACCAGAGAGCAACCCCAAGCCGATATTGTATCAGCCCTGATGTTTTCAGCCCCCGCCCGGACGCTCGTTGAGCTGGGGAACGCATCGCCGCCCGATATCAAGGTATCGGGGACACCATAGTGCAATCGCCCTGCCGCAGCTGATCGGCAACCATCGTGGAAGAAACGCGCTCACCCAGCCGCTCAGGCGGTTGCAGAGGAGAACCGCCATGCTGGAACCCAGGTCATCCCCCACGCGGCGCGACGTGCTCATCGCCGCCGCTGCCGCCGGAGTAGCTACCATGATGCCGACGCCGCTCAATGCCGCTGCCGACGATATTCGCCCCTTCCAGGTCCACTTTTCGGACGAGGCCCTCGCTGATCTTCGTCGGCGGATCGCCGCCACGAAATGGCCGACGCAGGAACTCGTCGCGGACTCCTCGCAAGGCGTGCAACTCGCCACCATGCGCAAGCTTGCGCAGTATTGGCAGGCCGAGCATGACTGGAGGAAGGTCGAGGCGCGATTGAACGCCATGCCGATGTTCCTGGTCGAGATCGACGGGCTGGATATTCACTTCATCCATGTCCGTTCGAAGCATCGCAATGCTCTCCCGGTGATCATCACCCATGGCTGGCCCGGCTCGATAATCGAACAGCTGAAGATCATCGGTCCGCTGACCGATCCGACCGCCTATGGCGGAACGGCAGCGGATGCGTTCGACGTGGTGATCCCGTCTCTGCCGGGCCACGGGTTCTCGGCCAAGCCGACCGCCACCGGCTGGGATCCCCAGCGCATCGCCCGCGCCTGGACCGCGTTGATGAGGCGCCTGGGATACACACAGTTCGTCGCCCAGGGTGGCGATTGGGGAGATGCGGTCTCCGAGCAGATGGCGGTTCAGGCACCGCCGGAACTGCTCGCCATTCACACCAACATGCCGGCAACGGTTCCGGACGATATCGCCAAGGCTTTGGCCGCCGGGGGCCCGGCGCCGGCCGGCTTGTCCGTGGATGAGAAGAATGCCTACGACCAGCTCGATTTCTTCTACAAGCACGGGCTGGGCTATGCGCAGGAGATGTCGAACCGGCCGCAGACCCTGTACGCGCTCGAAGACTCGCCGATCGGGCTCGCGGCCTGGATGCTCGACCATGACGCCCGGAGCTACGAGCTCATCGTAAGGGTCTTCAAAGGCGAGACGGAGGGCCTGACGCGCGATGACATCCTCGACAACATCACGCTGTACTGGTTGACCGGCACCGCGGTCTCGTCTGCCCGGCTTTACTGGGAGAACAAGCTCGCCTTCTTTGCTCCGAAGCACATCACCATTCCGGTCGCGGTCAGCGTCTTCCCTGACGAGATTTATGCCGCACCTCGGAGCTGGGCCGAGAAGGCCTTCCCGAAGCTGATCCATTTCAACCGCCTGCCCAAGGGCGGTCACTTCGCGGCCTGGGAGCAGCCGGCTGCTTTCACGGCCGAGTTGCGCAGCGCATTCCGCCACGTGCGGGCGTAGGCGCGCCAACGCGCAGCGGCCGGCCGCGCGCCGGCCGATTGCGCCACCGATTCCCGACACCCGTTGCATCCTCGAGGACGCCATGAACGAGCAGAGCAAGTTACTTTACACGGCCAAGGTCCATACGACGGGAGGCCGAGAAGGCGGCACATCTCGGAGCTCGGACGGCAATCTTGATATCCGGATCTCGCCACCCGGCGGTCACGGCACCGGAACGAACCCCGAGCAGCTCTTCGCCGCCGGCTGGTCCGCCTGCTTCGAAAGCGCGATCGGCATCGCGGCTCGCAAGCAGAAGGTGACGCTTCCGCCGGGCTTCGCAATCGATGCCGAGGTGGACCTCAGCATGGTGAATGGCTTCTACACCCTTGGTGCGAGGTTGAATGTCAGCCTTCCGGGCCTGCCGCGCGATGTCGCGCAGGCCTTGGTCGATGAAGCCCATACCCTGTGCCCCTACTCGCGTGCGACGCACGGCAACATTGAGGTCGCGACGACGGTCGCGGTCTGATGTCCTGCCGGCGAACACCCCCGTTTGGCTGAATTCTGGGCGGCCTTTCATAGAGCCGAAGCGAGCGGAGCGGCAGGCGAGCGCGCGATCGCTTTGGACCGGCCGTCCAAAGGCAAGCTGCGCGCCACCGGCACATCACGTCAGGAGAATGAACATGGCTAAGTCTGCCAAGGGCACCGCTTTGGTGACGGGTGCCTCCTCCGGAATTGGAGCGATCTATGCCGATCGTCTGGCTCGTCGGGGATACGACCTTATTCTGGTGGCCCGTAGCCAGGTTCAGCTCGATGGGATCGCCCGGGAGATCTCCGATGCGACGGGGCGATCGATCCAGGTGATCGCCGCCGATCTGACAAAACACGATGACGTGCGCCGGATCGAAACACTCCTCAAAAACGACGGAGAGATCACGGTGCTCGTCAATAATGCCGGCGTCGGAGCTGTTGCGCCTCTTCTCCAGGCAAATGTCGATGATATGGAAACGATGATCGAGCTGAATGTCACGGCGCTGACGCGGCTGACCTATGCCGCTGTCCCGGCATTCGTTGCGCGCAGACACGGCACTGTCATCAATGTCGGGTCCGCCGTCGCGATCGCCCCGGAATTCCTCAACGGAGTCTATGGAGGGACGAAAGCGTTCGTGCTCGCCTTTAGCCTCTCCCTGTTCAAGGAGCTCGCCGACAGCAATGTGCGCATCCAGGCTGTACTGCCGGGTGCAACGGCAACGAACTTCTGGGATGTGGCCGGAGGGTCGGTGGACGTTCTGCCGAGCACGATGGTGATGAGGCCAAGCGAGGTCGTCGACGCGGCTCTGTCGGGTCTAGATCAAGGGGAACTCGTGACCATCCCGTCGCTTCCCGACATTGCAGACTGGGCTGCGTACGAGGCAGCACGCAGGAAGCTCATCCCGCAGATTTCCCTCAACGTTCCGGCTTCGCGCTACGGCATCCCGGCCGCGGTGTGAGCAAGGGCACTTGGCGCCTGAATACCGCCGGCGGCGAGCCGGTGATTCGACGTCGCAATAACTGAATATTCCTTATGGAGCGCCTTGCACCAGCGCAGCGGGAGATCGACATGCCGGAGGTTCATCTGTGCGAAGCCGTCAATCGTCACCGGCGCCTTTTCCTTGGAACGGCAGCAACCGCAATCGGAGTCATCGAGCTCGGCAGGAGTGTTCCTGCAAAGGCTGCCTGTCAGGTGGCCGACCTGCCGCAAACCGTCGTGAGCAGCGAGCCGCCAAGATCCTTCGAGCCACCTAAGCAGATCGACGCTGGACCGCTGAATATCGGCTATGTCGAACTAGGATCACCAAGCGGCCAGACGGTCATTCTCCTTCACGGATGGCCGTATGACATTCATACCTACGTCGACGTCGCGCCGATACTCGCGTCCGCTGGCTTTCGCGTCATCGTTCCCTATCTGCGCGGCCATGGCACCACGTGCTTCCGGTCCGCAGACACCATGCGCAACGCGCAGCAGTCGGCGCTTGCCGTTGACGTGATCGCCCTCATGGATGGATTGGACATTCGCCAGGCGATCATTGGCGGTTGCGACTGGGGGGCACGGACGGCGAACATCGTGGCTGCGTTATGGCCATCCCGCTGTAAGGCTATGGTTTCAGTGAGCGGCTACCTGATCGGCAGCCAGGAAGCCAATCGCCAGCCGCTGCCGCCCTCCGCGGAGCTGGCCTGGTGGTATCAATATTACTTTGCAACTGAGCGCGGCGTGGCCGGCTATAGGAAGAATACCCGTGAATTCGCCAAGCTGATCTGGCAGACGGCTTCGCCGCGATGGATGTTCGACGATGCCACATTCGTTCGGAGCGCGGCCGCCCTCAACAACCCCGATCACGTCGATGTCGTGATCCACAATTACCGCTGGCGCCTCGGCCTCGCGGAGGGTGAAGCGCGCTATGACGAGTTCGAAAAGCGCCTTGCCGCGGCACCGGAAATCTCCGTGCCCACCATCACGCTGGAAGGCGATGCCAACGGCGCGCCGCATCCACCTCCCGAAGCTTATGCTCGGAAATTCTCCGGCAAGTACGAGCATCGCACGGCCCCTGGCGGAATCGGACACAACCTCCCGCAAGAATCGCCCCAGGCATTCGCAAGGGCAATCATCGATGTCGCCCAGTTCTGACACGCGAGGCATCGTGCCATGAAAAACCCCGTAACCTACCGCACCATTGGTATCGACGGCTTGCCCATCTTCTATAGAGAGGCGGGGCCGCATGACGCTCCGGTACTTCTACTGCTGCATGGATTGCCGTCCTCCTCCCGGATGTACGAGCCCCTGCTGGCCCGCCTCTCCGACAGCTTCCGCCTGATCGCACCGGACTATCCGGGGTTCGGTCATAGCGCGGCGCCCGCACCGGACGAATTTTCCTATACCTTCGATCATCTGGCCGAGGTCATGATCCGCTTCACCGAGATCCTTGGCCTCGCCCGCTACAGCCTTTTCATGCAGGATTACGGCGGTCCGGTCGGCTTTCGAATGGCGATGGCCCATCCGGAACGGCTGGGGTCGCTGATCATTCAGAATGCCGTCGCGCACGACAGCGGCCTCAGCGCGCTGTGGGGGCCCCGCCGCGCCTTCTGGGCGGACCGTGCGGCTCACGAGGAAGCGCTCCGCAAGAATCTCTTATCGCTCGAAGCGACCCGCCGTCGCCACGTCGGCAGCGATCCCGACGTCGAGCGTTATGATCCCGATCTGTGGACCGACGAGTTCGCGTTTCTCAACCAACCCGGCCAAGCGGATATCCAGACCGAACTGTTCTACGACTACCGCAACAACGTCGCCGCCTATCCGAAGTGGCAGGAATGGATGCGCACATATCATCCGCGGCTGCTGGTGCTTTGGGGCAAATACGACCCGTCCTTCGACGTCTCCGAGGCCGAAGCTTATCGTCGGGATGTTCCGGACGCCGAGGTTCATATACTGGAAGCGGGGCATTTTGCTTTGGACACCGCGGCCGATCAGGTCGCCGACCACGTCCGCGGCTTCCTCTGACGAGCCGACGGACGGCGGCCATCTGGCCGGCGCCGACAGGCGATAGCCAATTCCACGGCTCGACACTGGGGGGCGCTGTTCCCCTGGGGGATCAACATGCTCGCTTGCCAGCCTGGCAAGCGCGGCGCGAGGTTAGCCCGATGACAAACCAGATCGACGTCAGTTATCCCGCACCTGGCTATTGGCGAGCGGAATTCTGCAACCCACCGATCAATCTGATCGATATGGATACGATCGCAGAACTTTCACATCTGATCTCTCGACTGGAGAACGATCCGGACGTCAAGGTTATCGTGTTTGAAAGTCGAGATCCCGACTTCTTCCTCGCACATTATGACGTACTGGTCGACAAGGCGCGCACCGCCGAGATGGGGCGCGGACCAACAGGAATGCACCCGTGGCTCGATTTCCTGGTACGGCTCAGCCGTGCACCCGTCGTCTCCATCGCCTCCATACGAGGTCGCGCGCGCGGCGCCGGGAGCGAGTTTGCCCTGGCCTGCGACATGCGTTTTGCGAGCGCCGAAAAAGCCATTTTGGGCCAGTTCGAGGTGGGTGTCGGCGCGGTACCCGGCGGTAATCCCATGGCTCGACTGGCCGGCCTGATGGGACGCGGCCGCGCGCTCGAAGTCGTGCTTTGCGCCGACGACTTCCCCGGTGTGCTCGCAGAGCGATACGGTTACGTCAACCGCGCCGTTTCGGACGCTGAACTGGACGATTTCGTCGACCTTATCGCGCGCCGGATCGCAAGCTTCGACAAGGAAGCAATGGTAGAGGCTAAACGGTTCATCGATGACTGTTCTCTTCCGGATGACGCTGCGTTTCCTCCGGCACTCGAACAGTTCTTCGTGTCAGTCGCGCGGTCAACGACGAAAGCCAGAATGATGCGGCTTCTGACAGATGGCCTACAGAAACGCACAGACGTGGAGCTCAACCTCGGCCGGCATGTCGCTGCCGATGCCTATCTGACAACGGACGACGAATTGCCATTCACTTCATCATAAGGATACGAAACATGATAAGGGTCGCAATTATCGTCGGCTCAACACGACCCGGACGCAACGGCAAGGCGGTCGCAGACTGGGTATATCAGGCTGCCGTGTCGCGCACCGATGCCGAGTTCGAACTGGTCGACCTTGCTGACTACGCGCTGCCGCATCTGGATGAGCCCGTTCCGCCCTTGCTCGGCCAGTATCAGCACGAGCACACGAGGCGTTGGGCGAACAAGATCGCTTCTTTTGACGGCTATGTGTTCGTGACTCCGGAATACAATCACTCTACGTCCGGTGTTCTCAAGAACGCGATCGATTACCTCTTTGCCGAGTGGAATAACAAGGCGGTCGGCTTCGTGAGCTATGGCAGCGTCGGCGGCGTCCGCGCCGCGGAGCATCTGCGGCTCATTGCCGGCGAGTTGCAGCTTGCAGACGTCCGCAGCCAGGTCGCTCTGTCCCTGTTCACCGATTTCGAGAATTTCACCGTGTTCAAGCCGGGCGAACATCAGCTAGCGGCGCTTCGGACGACCCTCGATCAGGTGGTTGCGTGGTCGAGGGCGCTTGCAACGGTACGTCACCCGGCGACCGCTTGACATAGCCGAGGCAGCAAGCGGCCCGCGACAATCACCCTCGACGCCATGTGCGCATGGCCGACGACGCAGGAGATCACAATGGCTCGCGACCATCAGCCGGACGAAGCGGAATTTCGGGCGATCCTGCCTGAAGAGATCAATTGGAAACCGTTTCCGGCATTTCCACCCAAGGCGCGCCTGGCTGTCCTTGTCGGGCATCCTTCCGAGCCCGGGCCCTATGTCATCCGGGTAAAGGTGCCGGGCGGAACCAGGCTGATGCCGCACAAGCATCCGGAGGACCGAATCTACACCGTGATGTCTGGCGTATTCTACATCGGCCTCGGCGAAGACTTCGACGCTGAGAAGGTCACTGCTTACGCGCCTGGCAGCGTCGTCGTCCTGCCGGGCGACACCTGGCACTTTCATTGGGCGAAATCTGGCGAGTATGTCACGCAGGTGAGCGCGATCGGTCCGCTCGGCCTCGAA
>JAQSWY010000202.1 GCA_029266425.1 Xanthobacteraceae bacterium | reverse complement strand
CATGTCCGCATCTGATCCCGCACGCGCAGCGGGAGCGAATCTCCCGCCTGCAGCATGCCACATAGATGGTAGATCAGCCGGACTTTTACCAGAAGGCGAATCTCAGCGCGTCGCCTCGACGGCGGTGACCTTGGGCGCGGAAGCCTCGTTGCCGAACGGATGGGCGAAGAAGATCGCGCCGATGATCGCGCCATAAGCGAGCGCGAACAACAGCTTATCGCGATAGCGGCGGGTGCCGGCCTCTCTCATCGATCTCTCGCTCCGACTGGAGCGGGTAATCTATCAACAATATGGGATTTGTAAAGGAAGGCCGTTCACGTCAGCGCCGCGGCTTCGAAGGCGGCGGTGAAGGCGGCGACGCGGCGGTCGATGCGGATGTCGGAGATGCGCAGCGGCCGCGCGAGCGAGAGCCCCTCCAGCGAGCGTGCGCGGGACAGGGCGACATAGGCCTGCCCCGCCGCGAAGGCGCCGCTGTCGAAGTCGATGCGCACGTCGTCCAGCGTCAGGCCCTGCGCCTTGTGCACCGTCACCGCCCAGGCCGGGACGAGCGGGAGCTGGGTATAGGTGCCGACCACCTTGGCGGCGACCTTGCCCGTCGCCTCGTCCCAGTCGTAGCGGATGCGCTCCCAGCTCACCTTCTCGATCTCGACCAGCCCGGCGCCGTCCAGCCGCACATAGGCGCGATCGTGCGCCAGCCCGGTGATGGTGCCGACCGAGCCGTTGACCCATTGCTTCTCGGGATCGTTGCGTACCGCCATGACGCGGGCGCCGACCTTCAGCACCAGCGTCTCCGGCACGGGCAGCCGGTCGGTGGCGAGGTCGAACTCGCCCTCGCTCTTGCCCTCGTAGATCCGCCCGCCGTCGGCCAGCGCCGAGAGGCCGCGCTGGTTGTAGGCGTCGACCCGCATATTGGTCGGCGCCAGCACCACCGGCACGCGGCCCGGCCGGTGCTCGCCGAAGGAGGCCTCGTTGATCGCGGCGACCGCCTCGTCGACGTAGCGGCCCATGCGCAGCGCGGCGAGATGGGAGACGAAATAGCTGTCGGTCTGGCGGTGCACCTGCAGGAAGGGCAGGCGGACGGGGTCCACCTCGCGCAGCACGCGGGCGTCGAAGGCGAAGGGGCCCTCATAGCCGAGATGGCCGAGGATCTCGCGCTCGGTTTGCGGCACCACCGGCGGCAATTGCAGGAAGTCGCCGACGAGCACTACCTGCACCCCGCCAAAGGGGGCGGGATCGTCACGGACGATGCGCAGGCTGCGGTCGACCGCGTCGAGCACGTCGGCGCGCACCATCGACACCTCGTCGATGACGAGCCGCTCCAGCTTCTTCATCAGCGTGCGTTTCGGCGAGCGCGGCTTGACCTGATCGGGATCGACGAGGCGCGGCGGCAGGCCGAAGAAGGAGTGGATGGTCTGGCCGCCGAGCTGCAGCGCCGCGACGCCGGTCGGCGCCAGGAAGGCCTGCCGCCCGCCGCCGTGGCGCCGAAGCGCGTGCAGGAAGGTGGTCTTCCCCGTGCCGGCGCCGCCCAGCACCATGATGATGGGCGCGCCCTCGCGCACCTTCGCCAGCGGCCCGGCAAAGGCGTCGTCGGGCACGGCGGGTCGAATCGGCAGACTCGGCTTGGCGTTCATCGGCGCAATGGAGCACAGGAGGGGCGGCGGGGCGAACTCAGTGCGTCTTGATCAGCACCAGCCCGATCACGATCAGTACGGCGGCGACGATCCGTTCGCGGCGCAGCGGCTCGTGCAGCACGATCACGGCGATCGCCGCGCCGAACAGCACGCTGGATTCGCGCACCGCGGCGACGAGGCCGATCGGGGCCTTGGTCATCGCCCAGACGGCGATCCAGTAGGAGGTGAGTGACATCGCCGCGCCGGCGACGCCCGGACCGACGAAGGAGAGCGTCGAGGCAATCGCGCGCCGCCCTTTCCAGACGAGGCCCAGGGTGGTGACGGTGACGCCGTCCAGCACGAACAGCCAGGCGGCATAGAGATGCGGGCTGGCGGCGGTGCGGGCGCCCATCCCGTCCACCAGCGTGAAGCCGGTGATGGTGAGGCCGCAGATGAGCGCGAGGCGCAGCGCCGTGCGGTCGAAGGCGGCGGCGCCGCGCCGGGCCTGCAGGTCGATCGCCTCGCCGATCAGCGTCACCGACAGGATGGTGGTGAGCAGCGGCGCGCTGCCACGGGCGATGGGGTAGACGAGCCCCATATCGGCACGCCGGTAGGCGCCGGTCAGCGTCAGGTAATAGACGACGTGGAGCAGCAGGGCGGCGATGATCCATGGCCAGACATGCAGCTCCGGCAGGCCGAGATAGAGCGCGATCGGCAGGGCGATGACGCCGCAGGCGGCGTTGACCAGCACCACGGCGAGGAAGGGATCGAGCCTGATCTTGAGGACGGCGTTCCAGCCCGCATGCATGGCGGCGCCGGCAATCACCGCCATGAAGACGTGGGGTTCCATGGGTGTGGGACAGGCCTGAGGGGGCGATTCGTGAATCGCTGCGTTCGTTGGAAGCTTAGCCGGAGAAGGTCGCGGTGCGCCGCCACCTCTTTCGTCGCTGGATCAATCGAAGTGGAGCCTGCCGATAACCGCTGGATCGGTCGTCATCCCCGGGCTTGACCCGGGGATCCACGACTTTCCGCACGCGCGCCGATCAAGGCGTGGATGCCCGGGTCAAGCCCGGGCATGACGTTCGAAAGGCGAGCGGCCGCCTGCAAGCAGGGGCAAGCCGCCCGTCACACCCCGAGCTGGGTGACGAACTTGGTGTTCACATAGGCTTCCATCGCCTCGGTGCCGCCTTCCGAGCCGTAGCCGGAATCCTTGATGCCGCCGAACGGCACCTCGGGCAGGGCAAGGCCGTGATGGTTGATCGACACCATGCCGCTCTCGACCCGGCGGGCGAACTCGTCGGCGCGCGTGCCGGAGGTGGTGTAGGCATAGGCGGCGAGGCCGTAGGGCAGGCGGTTCGCCTCCTCGATCACCGCCTCGGTGGA
>JAQSWY010000201.1 GCA_029266425.1 Xanthobacteraceae bacterium | reverse complement strand
CGCACCGCATGGATCGCCACCTTGGCGAAAAGGCCGTCGCGCCACTGCGTCAGCCCGGCCATGACGATGCGCGAGAAGCCATAGGCCAGCGTCAGCACCAGCGGCGCGGCGATGATCAGGCTGATCGCATCGGTGGAGATGCGGGCGCCCTCGCCCTCCGCCGCCGCGTCGGTCGCCCATTTGAAGAAGAAGGGCGTCGTCATGGTGGCGAGCTTGGCCAGCACCAGCAGCAGCACGCCCCACATGACGCGCGCGCGCAGGTCCGCCCGGTCGACCGGCCAGAGATAGGGCCAGAGCCCCTTCAGGGCGACGAGCAGGCTGCCACGCGGATTGATCTCGGAGGCTTTGGCGGGACGCGCAGGCGCGGCCCCGCCCTCGGATGCGGACATGCGACTTCCAGTTCGTTTCTTGCTCGGACGTTTGCCGCCCGGTTCCCGATATGTGTCGTCGTCTAGATAAGCGTTGCGCCGGTCGAGGCAGTAGCAGGAGCGCGGGCCCTCGATGGTGCCGGTGATCAGCCCCGCCTCCTTCAGAACCTTCAGATGCTGCGAGACGGTCGACTGCGCGAGGGTGAGCCCGCGCACGATCTGCCCGCACTGGCATCTGTCGGCTGCCGCCAGCGCCCGCAGGATCGCGAGCCGCGCCGGATGTGCCAGCGCGCGCAGGCGCAAGGCGAGCAGTTCGTCGATCGTTTATCGTCGATAGACGATGACGACAAGACAAATGTCCGTAGCGTTTCCGTGAATTGGCCGGATCGAACCATTTCCGGCCCGCCGCGATTTGCACCCAATCTCGGGCGATGCCATGTGAGGAAATCGAGTGTGGCTTGAACCCGCCTGTGCTGCGGTGCAACATGTTGTCCATGACAAAGATCAAAAGTGTATGTGTCTATTGTGGCGCGGCTTCGGGAGCCGACGCCGTCTATCTTCAAACCGCCATCGAGCTCGGCCGCATGCTGGCCGCCGAGAACATCCGCCTCATCTATGGCGGTGGCGGCGTGGGGCTGATGGGCGCCACCGCCCGCGCCTGCGCCGAGGCGGGCGGCAATGTCACCGGCATCATCCCGGACTTCCTGATCGGCAAGGAGCAGGCTTTCGACCATGCCCATGAGCTGATCGTCACCAAGGACATGCATGAGCGCAAGCGGCTGATGTTCGAGCGTGCGGACGCCTTCCTCGCCCTGCCCGGCGGCATCGGCACGCTTGAGGAACTGGTCGAACAGCTTACCTGGGTGCAGCTCAACCGCCACGCCAAGCCGGTGATGGTGCTCAACGTCGCCAATTTCTGGGATCCGCTGCTGGGGCTGATCGACCATATGCAGGCGACCGGCTTCGTCAACGTCGTGCGGCCGGTGAAGCTTCTGGTGGCGCACAACGTCCGCGCCGTACTGCCCAAGCTGCTCACCGCCGTCGCCCATGTCGGCGAGGCCGAGCTGCACGGTGCCGCGGCGGAGAGCGTGCTGGACCGGATGTGAGGCGCGGCGGCTGAGTGCTGTCCCACAGTGCGCCGTCATCCTGAGGTGCGAGCGTAGCGAGCCTCGAAGATGGGCTCCTGGTGCACCCCGGACGAGCATCCTTCGAGGCCCGGCCTAAGGCCGGACACCTCAGGATGACGTTCCTATGGCCGGGAGCGGCAGATTGGAGGGCAATCCCGGCACTGCGCTGCGCTTCGGCCGGGATGACGGCTTGGCCCTGAGACGAACAGCGCCCTCAGTGTACCGTCCCGCCGCCCTCCTCCAGGCTCTTCTCCATCGTCGTGTTGCCCACCCACACGCCGCCGCGCGGCACGGTGTTGCGGTGCTGGGGGACGTAGCCGCGCTTCTGGAAGAAGCCGAGCGCGGTGTCGCTCGCATCCACGCTGAGGCTCTTCGCCCCCCGCGCCTTGGCCAGCTTCTCGGCGGCGTCGCAGAGCAGCGCGCCGATGCCCTCGCCCGCGACCTCGGGATGCACGTAGAGCAGGTCGATCTCGCGATTGTCGGCCAGCGCGATGAAGCCGACCGCGTCGCCGCCGCGCGTCGCCACCAGCGTCAGGCGCTCGGCGAGACGCTCGGCCAGCGCCGCCTCGTCGTCGAAGCCGGCGGCCCAGGCTTCCTGCTGGTCCGCGTCGTAATCCTCGCCAGTCAGCTCGGTGATCGCCGCCACCGCGATGGCCGCGAGCACCGGCACGTCGCCCGGCAGCATCGGGCGCAGCGCGGCGGCAGGACCGCTCACCGCTTCGGCTCCCACGTCGTGGTGCCGTCCTTGTTGTCCTTCACCGCCACGCCGAGCGCCAGCAGCTCGTCGCGGATGCGGTCGGAGGCGGCCCAGTCGCGGTTGCGCCGCGCCTCGATGCGCTCGGCGATGCGCGCCTCGATCTCGCCTTCGGAGATGGACAGCTCCGGCGCCCGCGCCGCCGTCCATTCGCGCAAGGGGCCCGGCTCGAAGCCGAGGAAGGCCAGCGTGCCGGCCAGCGCCTTCTTGCCGGCATGGTCCTTCAGCGCGTGCATCTCGGCGATGGCCTTGGGCGTGTTGAGGTCGTCGGCCAGCGCCTCCAGCACCGCCGGGGCGGGACGCGGATAGGCGTCGTCCGCCGCCGCGTCGAACCACTGCTCCAGCGTCTTCGCGCTCTCCTCCAGCCCCTTCACCGTCCAGTCGATGGGCTGGCGGTAATGGGTCTTGAGCATGTTGAGGCGCAGCACCTCGCCGGGCCAGTCGGCCAGCAGGTCGCGGATGGTGACGAAGTTGCCGAGCGACTTCGACATCTTCTCGCCTTCCACCTGCAGGAAGCCGTTATGCATCCAGACCTTGGCCATGATGCCGGAATGGAAGGCGCAGCGCGACTGCGCCACCTCGTTCTCATGGTGCGGGAAGACGAGGTCGATGCCGCCGCCATGGATGTCGAAGGTCTCGCCGAGATGGCGCCAGCTCATGGCCGAGCACTCGATGTGCCAGCCCGGACGGCCCGGCACGGCGATGCCCGCCGGCGAGGGCCAGCCCGGCTCGCCGGGCTTGGAGGGCTTCCACAGCACGAAGTCCATCGCGTCCTGCTTGTAGGGCGCGACGTCGACGCGGGCGCCGGCGATCATGTCCTCCA
>JAQSWY010000004.1 GCA_029266425.1 Xanthobacteraceae bacterium | reverse complement strand
GTGAAGCCGAGGCTCGCCAGCAGCACCACCCAGATTTCGGTGAATTTCAGCCGCTTGGCGATCACCGACTTGTCGTAGCGGTCGGCGAGCTCGCCCCCGAGGCTCGAGAACAGGAAGAAGGGCAGGATGAACAGCCCGCCGGCGGCGGTGACCAGCGCCCCGCCATGATCTTCGCCAAGCTGGTAGAGGATGAGCAAGGCGAGCGCATTCTTCACGAAATTGTCGTTGAAGGCGCTGAAGAACTGGCACCAGAAGAGCGGCGCGAAGCGCCTTGTCGTCATCAGCCGCGTGAACATCGGGTCTTGTTTCCTCGTCTCCGGGTGCCGACCCGGATCTTATGTTAGTGAACGATCACTCACATAAATTCAATCGCCTGTCAATGGGTACGTTCCGGAGCGGAGCCTGCGCCACGGGACCTTGCGCGCCGGCGCTGCGGCTCTTACACGAAGCGTGATTAAAGCGACGACGAGCCGAGAGCCGAGGGACGAACGACGCATGATCCGCTTCCTGGTGCGCTTTATCGGCCTGTGGCTGCTGGCCGGCGGCTTCGTCGCCTTCGTGGTCGACGGCACGCGCTCGATCGCCTCGTCCGATATCGTGATGACGCCGCTCGGCGAAGCCTGGTTCGCCACCAATGAAGCGAGCCTCGCCCAGTTCCAGACCCTGGTCGAGACCCATCTCTCCCCGGAGATCTGGGAGCGTTTCATGGTGCCGCTGCTGATGGCGCCGCTTGCCGCAGTGCTCGGCGGGCTCGGCTTCATCCTGCTGCTGCTGGGACGCACCCGCGAGGTGCGCGAGCCGTCCTTGCGGTCCTGATCGGCCGGCTCTGCGCCGCTGCCGTGGCCGGCTTGCGTCCGTGCCTTCTGGCGGCGAGAGCTTGCAATGCCCACATTGGGCCCATCCAAAGCGAGGGACACCCGATGTTCTTCTTCAAGAAAAATCTCGACCTTCCGACCAACGAGACCGCGCTCCCCGGCCGCTCGACGCCGCTGCGCACCGCGGAGCGCCATTTCGTCAATGGCAATTCGCTCAAGGGTCCGTATCCGGAAGGCTTCAAGAGCGCGATCTTCGCGCTCGGCTGCTTCTGGGGCGCGGAGCGCCGCTTCTGGCAGACCAGGGGGGTATGGGCCACCGCGGTCGGCTACATCAACGGCCCGACCCCGAACCCGACCTATGAGGAAGTGTGCTCCGGCCTCACCGGCCACACGGAGGCGGTGCTCGTGGCCTATGACCCTGCCGTCGTCTCCTATGACGGACTGCTGAAGGTGTTCTGGGAGAGCCATGATCCCACCCAGGGCATGCGCCAGGGCAACGATATAGGCACGCAGTACCGCTCCGGCATCTATGTTGCGAATGATGCCGAGCGCGAGGCGGCCGAACGCTCGAAGGCGGCTTATGACGCCGCGTTGAAGGCGAAGGGCTTCGACCCGATCACCACCGAGATCGTGCAGGCTCCGGAATTCTATTTCGCCGAGGACTACCACCAGCAATATCTCGCGAAGAATCCAAGCGGCTATTGCGGGCTCGGCGGCACCGGCGTCTCCTGCCCCATCGGGGTCGGCGTCGACGCGTGACCTCCCCGTAGACTGACAGCCAATCCAACAATCGATCGTCCTCCCCGGGCTTGTCCCGGGGATCCACGCCTTTGACGAACGAGCAACCGTGGATGGCCGGAACGAGCCCGGCCGTGACGCGTGAGATGGCGTGATTCACCTGCCACCACCGAGCGGCATGTGAAGGGCGCGCCGCTTTTTCGCACCTGTCTGGCGGCCCGATTTGCCGCAGCGGACCGCCGGCCAGCTATTGCCTGCCGCAGCGCATCATGCGACCCATCGCTCGGATGCAGGCATACGGGCGCGCCATGGAAAAACTGATCGAACGTTTCATCCTCATCAGCCGCTGGATCATGGCGCCCTTCTATATCGGCCTGGTCCTCGCGCTGGCCGTGGTGCTGTTCAAGTTCGGCGCCGAGCTCTTCCATTTCGTGACGCACGCCAATGATTCGACCGAGACCGACGTCATCCTCGGCATATTGGCGCTGATCGACCTCACCTTCACCGGTAGCCTGGTCGTCATCGTCATCTTCTCCGGCTATGAGAATTTCGTTTCCAAGATCGACGCCGATGGCCATGCGGACTGGCCGGAATGGATGACCAAGGTCGATTTCTCCGGTCTCAAGCAGAAGCTGCTCGCCTCGATCGTCGCCATCTCCGCCATTGCCCTGCTCAAGGCCTTCATGAGTGTCGACAAGGGCGCCATGGATGAGAAGGTGCTGTACTGGATGGTGGTCATCCACATCGTTTTCGTCGTGTCCGGCATCATCCTCGCCTGGACCGACAGGATCGCCGACAGGGGCGATCACTGAAGGCTGCTAACCCCGCCGCTCGCGCCCGGTGGCGAGGCGACGGTGCAGGCGGTGGGTGCCGACCTCGATCAGCGCCCGGTAGCGCAGGCGCGCATCGGTGGCGGTGCCGGCATCGGTGATGGCGGCTTCCTGGAGTTCGGCGAGCAGGCGCGGGTCCGGTACCCGCGGCACCAGCGCATAGTCCGGCAGCATTTTCTCCACCAGCATCACGATATCGATCGGGCTCAGGCCCTCAATGCCGTGCGCGGCGACGTCCATCTGGTAGGAGCGCCGCTCTGCCGAGAGGGCTTCCCAGGGCTGGAGCAGCGGAAAGCACCTCTGTGCAAAGCGGTGCGAGGCGATGGCGACACGTTCGACCAGTCGCGCAGGCAGCATGAATGCCTCCGTCGATGAAGCAGGATTAATTGTCGTTCTGGTTGGGCGGCGCGGGGGCGCCGCCGATCGGCGCGACGCGCCCTTCAGCCTTGTTTCTGCAAACGAATCATCTCTTCCCGATTCTATCGCCCTGGTGATTCCCGCGGGGGAGAATCGACCGCGAATGGTTTGTTGCCGCTTAAATCAATCGTTAAAATTTTAGCGATCTTTGAGATAATTTATTCGTGCCCGATTGCCGGCAGCTGCGCTGCAGATCGACCTTGGTAATCACGCCATAGCTGTGGCCAATTCGTCATTTATCGGATAAATGACGTGATTAATGCTGCCCACTTGATGCGGCACGCGATTTGCGTTTCCTCAAGGAGACGCTTCGAGGGAACCGAACATGGCGCAGGACAGACGGCCGAGCGATCAGGAGAGCGGGCAGGACAGCGGGCGTATGGCACCGCTGGCACGCCTGCCGCTGTTCTTCGCGCTGGAAGGCCGCCGCGCCGTGCTCGCCGGCGGCTCCGCGGCCGCCGCCTGGAAGGCCGAACTGCTGCTCGCCTCCGGCGCCGCGCTGGATCTTTACGCCGTCGAGACGGTGGAGGAGATCGCCGCGCTTGCGGAGAGTCCGCCCGGCGGGCGGCTCACCATCCATCGTCGGGCTTGGGCGCCGGAGGATCTCGCGGGTGCCGCCATCGCGATCGGCGCCATCGAGGACGATGCCGAGGGCGCACGCTTCGCCGCGGCCGCCCGCGCCTGCGGCGTGCCGGTGAACGTGGTCGACAAGCCGGCCTTCTGCGATTTCGCCTTCGGTGCCATCGTCAATCGCTCGCCCCTCGTAGTCGGAATCTCGACCGACGGCGCCGCGCCGGTGTTCGGCCAGGCGATCCGCTCGAAGATCGAGGCCATCATCCCGCAGGGCTTCAAGGCCTGGGCGGAGGCGGCGCGGCAATGGCGGCCGGCGGTAGCAGTGCTCGGCCTCTCCTATCATGGCCGCCGCCGCTTCTGGGAACGCTTCACCGCCCGTGCGCTGGAGGCCCCCAATGAGCTGCCGGCGGATGGATTGCGCGCTTCGCTGATCGCCCAGGCCGGGCTGGAGCAGCGGGGGCCGGAGACCGGAAGCGTCGCTCTGGTCGGAGCCGGACCGGGCGATCCCGAATTGCTGACCCTGAAGGCGGTGCGCATGCTGCAGGCCGCCGACGTTGTGCTCTATGACGATCTCGTTGCCCCGCTGGTGCTCGATGTCGCCCGGCGCGAGGCGAAGAAGATGCTGGTCGGCAAGACCGGCTATCGGCCTTCCTGCAAGCAGGACGACATCAATGCGCTGATGGTCGGCCTGGCGAAGCAGGGTAAGCGGGTGGTGCGGCTGAAGGGCGGCGATCCGCTGATCTTCGGCCGGGCCGGCGAGGAGATCGCCGCCGCCCGTGCCGCCGGCATTCCCGTCGAGATCGTCCCCGGCATCTCCTCGGCGCAGGGCGCGGCGAGCCGGCTCGGCGTCTCGCTCACCCATCGCGACCATGCGCGCCGGCTGCAATTCATCACCGCCCACGCCCGCGACGGCAAGCTGCCGCGCGATCTCGACTGGGGCGCGCTGGCCGATCCTGCCGCCACCACCGTGGTCTATATGCCGCAGCGCACTTGGGCGGAGCTTGCCGCCAAGGCGATGGCGGCCGGGCTTGCTGCCGAAGTCCCGGCGCTCGCCGTGTTCGCGGCGACACGCCCCGAAGAGCACCGCGTCGCCGCCACTGTCGGCACGCTGGCCGAGGCATTGGCGCGGGCGGTGGAAGAAGGCGCGAGCGGGCCGTGTCTCATATTGTTCGGCCGCGCCATCGGCGAGGCGGCCGAATATATGGAGGTTCAACCCAACCGGGCTTCCAGCTTCTCGTAGAGCGGGTTTTCCGCCGCGAACACATAGTCGAGCGGGCCGACCGAGACGCTGGCCGCGCCCTTCTCGCGCAGGAACACCGAGAGCCCGTGCACCGTGTCCGGCGGGCAGTGCAGCGTCACCATGCCGGACGAGGTCGGCGCGCCGAACGGCGCGGTGCAGCGGAAGCGCGTCACTGCCTCCTCGATCATCGCCGCATCGCAGCCGGCAAAGCGACTCTTCACCTCGCGCATCGTCGCCGCGCGCTTGGCGGCCGTGACCCGGTCGAGCAGCGCCCGTGCCGCGGCCCGCGCGCCTTCGTTCCAATCGGCACTGAGGGAGGCGACGAGGTTCGCCTCCGAGCGCAGCATCACCCCGTCATCCACCACTTTCAGCGCATTGGCGGCGAGCGTCGTGCCCGTGGTGGTGATGTCGACGATCAGCTCCGCGGTCCCGGCCGCCGGGGTGCCCTCGGTGGCGCCCAGGCTCTCGACGATACGGTAATCGACAATGCCGTGGTGCTGGAAGAAGCCGCGGGTGAGATTGAGATATTTAGTGGCGACCCGCATCCGCCGGCCGCGGCTGGCATGGAAATGCGTCGCCACATCGTCGAGGTCGCGCATGGTGCGAACATCGATCCAGGCCTGCGGCACCGCCACCACGACATTGGCGAAGCCGAAGCCGAGCCCTTCCACCAGAAGCACCTTGGCATCGGCATCGGGTATGGTCTCGCGCACCAGATCCTCGCCGGTGACGCCGAGATGCACCGCGCCCGAAGCGAGCTGGCTCGCAATCTCCGAAGCCGACAAATAGGCGATCTCGACCTCCGGCAGGCCGGACAGCGCGCCGCGATACTCGCGCGCCCCACGCGACTGCGTCAGCGCCATGCCGGCGCGGGCGAAGAAGGCGGAAGCGTTCTCCTGGAGCCGGCCCTTGGAGGGCACCGCGACGATCAGCGCGCTCATCGTGCGGTCTCCAGCCTCAGCTGCTCGAGTCTTGCCGGCCAGACGGCGAAGCCGACCGCCGGGATCGGCGCCGGCGCGCCGAGCCGGGCAAGCAGCCCGTCATAGCGCCCGCCGGCCACCAGCGGCGCCGGTGCGCCATTCGCATGCAGCTCGAACACCATGCCGGTGTAATAATCGAGCGGGCGGCCGAAGGCGCTGGCGAAGCGCAGCTTTTCCACCTCGACGCCCTGCGCGGCAAGGAAATGGGTGCGCTGCTCGAAGGCGTCGAGCGCGGCGGTGAGGTCGAGCCCGGCATCGCTGGCGAGCGTCCGCAGCACCGCCGTGGCGGTGTCCGGATCGCCCTCGACGGCAAGATAGCGCTCCAGCACGTCCACCTTCTCCGCCGGCAGGCCCTCGGCATCGCCGGAGGCGGCCTGCTCGAGGAAGCGCTCGGCGATCTCGGAGCCGCTGCGCCCGCCGACCGTCGATATGCCGGCGATCGAGAGCAGGTCGGTCACCAACGCATGCGCAGCCTCGGGATCGGATCCGGCGAGCGCCGACAGCACGCCGGCATGGTCGGCGACTCCTCCGCGTTCCGGGCGTTGCCGCAAGGCGGCGAGATCGGCCCCGAGACTGCCTGAGCGGGCAAAATCCTTGACGAGACGCCGCTTCCAGCCCGGCGGCAGAGCGAGCGCTGCGAGCAGCGCGGCGAACAGCCCGGCATCGCCGAGCCGCACCACGGGGCTGGTCACGTCCCAGAGCGCTGCGCTCTCAAGGGCGAGGGCGAGGATCTCGGCATCGGCGGCTTCACGATCCGTGCGGCCGAAGGATTCGATCCCTGCCTGCAGGAATTCGCCGCTCGGCTCGTTGGAGCGGAATACCGGGCCGAGATAGCAGAAATCGCGCGGGTCTCCGGCGCCCTGCTCCAGATAGAGCCGGCACACCGGCAGCGTGATGTCGGGCCGCAGGCACAGCTCGCGGCCGTCCGCATCGCTGGTGAGATACATTAGCCGCCGCATCTCCTCGCCCGACAGGTCGAGGAAGGGATCGGCCGGCTGCAGCACCGGCGGCGCGACATGCGTGAAGCCGGCCCGCGCATAGAGCGCGAGCATCTCGTCGAGGCGCGGGGTCGCAGCCTTCATGTCAGGCGGGTTGGTCACGCGGGGTCCGGTCCGTTCAATCGCCGCGCGCTTCTAGCAAAGCCCCTGCCCTGGGTCCATGCGGCGGTGCGGACATGGTTTCGGCTTGTCCCATTCATCGTCATCCCGGCCGCAGCGCAGCGGAGAGCCGGGATCGCGAACGACTGGGCGGACCTTCTTCGGTCCAGCCAGGACGCGCACTCAACCTCCTTGCGATCCCGGCTCTGCGCGCCTGCGGGCTCCGGCCGGGATGACGCCAATCGAAGCTACGCGATCCCGTGCCGCGCCAGCACTTCGCGCACCTTCTCGACCAGCTCGCTCTCCCTGGCGGTGAACTGGGCGGGGCGCGCTTCGACCCATTCGGCGCGCTCGGTGATCGCCTCGGCGGCCTTGGCGCCCTCGATCAGGTCCTTGATCTGCACTTCACCGGCCTCGCGCTCGTTCGAGCCCTGGATGACGACGCAGGGGCTGTTGCGGCGGTCGGCATATTTGAACTGGTTGCCGAGGTTCTTCGGATTGCCGAGATACATCTCGGCCCGGATGCCGGCATCGCGCAGCCGCTTCGCCATCGCCATGTAGTGCGCAGTCTGGTCGCGATCCATGACCAGCACCACCACCGGGCCGAACTGCTTGACGCCGCCCTGCTTGCCCAATGCAGCGAGCGCCGCGGCGAGCCGCGACACGCCGATCGAGAAGCCGGTCGCCGGCACCGGCTCGGAGCGGAAACGGCCGACGAGGCCGTCATAGCGCCCGCCGCCGCCGACCGAGCCAAACCGCACCGGGCGGCCATCCTCGTCCGTCACCTCGAAGGTCAGCTCGGCCTCGAACACCGGGCCGGTATAATATTCGAGCCCGCGCACCACCGAGGGATCGATGCGCACACGGTCGGAATAACCGGCCGCCTCGATATAGGCGGCGATCTCGCCGAGCTCGTTCATGCCCTGCAGGAAGGCGTCGTTGGAGACCAGCGCCGCCGCCGCGCCGACATCGCCGCCCGAGAGCTCGATGCGGGCGCCGCCGTCCCCGCCGCCGCGCAGCGTGTCGAGCACGATCGACGTCTGCTTCTCGTCGAGGCCTGCGCCCTTGGTGAAGTCGCCGCTCTCGTCCTTGCGGCCGGGGCCGAGCAGCAGGCGCACGCCCTCGAAGCCGAACTTGTCGAACTTGTCGATGGCGCGCAGCACGGTGAGCCGGCGGCCGGCATTCTCGTCGCCGCCGAGCCCGATGGCCTCCATCACGCCGTCGAGCACCTTGCGGTTGTTGACCTTGACCACATAGTCGCCGCGGGCGACGCCGAGCGCCTCCAGCGTGTCCGCCGCCATCATGCAGATCTCGGCATCGGCCGCGACCGAGGGCGCGCCGACCGTGTCGGCATCGAACTGCATGAACTGGCGGAACCGGCCCGGGCCGGGCTTCTCGTTGCGGAACACCCAACCGGCCCGATAGGTGCGGAAGGGTTTGGCCAGCCGGTCGAAATTCTCCGCCACATGGCGGGCGAGCGGCGCTGTGAGGTCGTAGCGCAGCGACAGCCACTGCTCGTCATCGTCCTGAAACGAGAACACACCCTCATTCGGCCGGTCCTGATCGGGCAGGAACTTGCCGAGCGCGTCGGTATATTCGATGAACGGCGTCTCCAGCGCCTCGAAGCCGTAGAGCTCATAGACCTGCCGGATGGTCTCCATCATGGCGCGGGTCGCCGCGAGCTCGCCCTCGCCGCGATCGGCGAGGCCGCGCGGCAGGCGCGCTTTCAGCTTGCTGGTCTTGTCCTTCGCCATCGGCGCCGTTCCTTGCAATGATTGGCGCGGGTTTAGAGGACGGCGAAGGGCGCGGCAACTCTCAGGGCATGTTCCGCAAAAGTTGGAAGACTTTTGCGATCAGGACATGCCCCAACTGATGAACTCTACGGTCGCGCGCTCTATGGTCGCGCGCCCGCCGCCAGCCGCGCCTCAATGGCGTCGAGCACCGGGATGAGGTCGGCCACGGTGTCGATCACATAATGCGCGCCGGCGCGGAACAGCTTGTCGGCCGCGCGCGCCCGAACCTCCATGAGTTCAGCCGGCGAAAGCGCATCGAGCTCGGCCTTGGAATAGCCTGCCGCATTGCCGGAGAGCGCGAGGCCCACAGTCCAGGTGCCGGCGGCGAGGCCCTCAGTGATGCCGGGTTCGGTGTCGTCGAGCTTCACGCACGTCGCCGGCGGCCACACGCCGATGTCCGCGAAGGTGCGATACATCATCAGCGGCGAGGGGCGCCCCGCGGCGAGGTCGCCGGCGCACACCACATTGTCCGGCGCATAGCCGGCGCTCGCTGCCAGCGGCATGAGCTTTTCCATGATGGGACGGGTATAGCCGGTGGTGGAGCCGATCTTCATGCCGCGATTGCGCGCCTCCGCCACCACATCGAGCAAGCCCGGAATGAGGTCGGCGTGCTGCGGGATCACCTTGACGTTCAGCGGCTCGAAGATGGCGAGCACATGGTCGATATCGGCCTCGGTCGGCGCCCCGCCGTGGGCGGCGACCCAGCGCTCGGCGATGGCGGGCGTGCGCATAAGGCTTGCCACATGATCGCGCTTCGGCAGCCCCATCGGCCCGCGCGCTTCTTTTATCGAGATGGTCACACCGACGCGCGCGAACGCCTCGACGAAAGCCCCCATCGGCGCTCGTGAGCCGAAATCCACCGCGGTGCCGGCCCAGTCGAGGATGAGCGCTTTCAGCATCTCTGTTTCTTCCTTTAGCGACCTCATCCTGAGGTGCGAGCGAAGCGAGCCTCGAAGGATGTTCATCTGGCTGGGCATCCTTCGAGGCCGGCCGCTGGCCGGCATCTCAGGATGAGGTCGCTCTTTACGAGCCGAGGCTCATCAATCGAACAGTTCCGCCACAGCCTCCTCGGCGATGGCGAAGCCGGTGGAGGCGCCGGTGCCGCTCGTCACCATGACAAGGCGGATCGTGTCGTCCGGACGATCGATGAAGGCGGACCGGTCCGGCGCCGAGGCATAGGTACCGGTCCAGCGTTCCAGCACCCGCGCCGGGCGGCCGTCGAAGGTCTTGGCGTATTCGTCGAGGATGAGCTCGTCGACCGCCTCCGGCGCGAACGGGTCCGGCGTCGCCGCATAATGATGGCTGTCGCCCACCACCAGCGAGCCGTCCGCCGATTGCACCACGATGAGGTGCACGCCGTTCGCCAGATGCTCCCCCTGCTCGGCGGCAAGGCGCGCCTTCAGGGGGGCGGCTTCTGGAAGCTCGGCATAGCCGAGGTAGCGGCCGAGCGAGAGATCGGTCATCACCGAGCCGGGGAGCGTGCCCACGGCCGGATCGGCGACGCGCATCATGTGCAGCTTGCAGCGCGTCACGCCGTAAGCCGCGATGCGGTCCTCGAACAGCGTGTGGAAATCATCGCCCGGCGCCACCACGATGCGCGCCGCGCGGATGGTGCCTGACGAGGTACGCACCATGCCGGGCGCGACACCGAGCACCGCGGTCTCGCGGCGAAACTCGATGCCCTTGGCCTCGTGGAGCCATCGCGCGAGCCTTGGGATCGCTTCGCGCGACTCCACCCGCATGTCGTGCGGACTCCACAGCGCGCCCTCGATCCCGCCCCCCAGCGCCGGCAGCCGGGCGCGCGCCGCGTCCGGATCGAGCAGCGCGCAGCCTTCGCCCATCTCGGTCTTGACGAATGCCTGGAGCACCGCCATCGCCTCCGGCCGACGCGCCGCCACGAGCAAGCCCCGATGCACCACCTCGATGCCGGCCTGCGGTGCGATCTCCGCCCAGATGTCCCGCGAGCGCACGGCGCGGCGCCAGCATTCGCCGCGCTGCTGGCCGGTGACGGTGATGAAGCCGAAATTGCGGATCGAGGCGCCGTTCGCCTGGGCATCGCGGTCGATGACCACGACCTTCAGGCCGCGCCGGCTCGCCGCCAGCGCATGGCCGAGCCCGACCACACCGGCCCCGACAATGGCGAGATCGTAGCTGTCCGACATCGTGAGAATCCGGCTGGAGGGTTACCAAAAGCTCATAGCCGGTTCGCCGGTCATCCGCCACCCGACCAATTGCCTTTGACGGTCAGGGCTGCTGTTCTCGCGGCTCCCGCCACAGGTGACCCCATGACCGAACTGCGCACGCTCTATCCGCCCATTGAGCCCTATGAGACCGGCATGCTCGATGTCGGCGACGGTCATCGGATCTACTATGAGCGTTGCGGCACGCCGGGAGCCAAGCCTGCGGTGTTCCTGCATGGCGGGCCGGGCGCCGGCGCCTCGCCCGAGCATCGCCGCCAGTTCGATCCCGCGCTCTATGACGTGCTGCTGTTCGACCAGCGCGGCTGCGGGCGCTCGGTGCCCTATGCCGGGATCGAGGCCAACACCACCTGGCACCTCGTCGCCGATATCGAGCGGCTGCGCGAATTGGTCGGCGCCCGGAAATGGCTGGTGTTCGGCGGTTCCTGGGGCTCGACGCTGGCGCTGGCGTATGCCGAGACCCATCCCGAGCGGGTCAGCGAGCTGGTGGTGCGCGGCATCTACACCGTCACCAAGGCCGAGCTCGCCTGGTATTATCAGTTCGGCGTCTCCGAGATGTTCCCGGACAAATGGGAGCGCTTCCTGGCGCCGATCCCGGAAGCCGAGCGCGGCGACCTCATTGCCGCCTATCGCCGCCGCCTCGTCGGCGAGGACGAGGCCGCCCGGATCGAGGCGGCCAAGGCGTGGAGCCTGTGGGAAGGCGAGACCATCACCCTGCTGCCCAATGAGGAAATGTCCGCCCACCACGCCGACGCCCACTACGCGCTCGCCTTTGCGCGGGTCGAGAACCACTATTTCACCCATGGCTGCTGGCTGGAGGAGGGCCAATTGCTCCGCGACGCCCACCGCCTCAGCGGCATTCCCGGCACCATCGTGCACGGCCGCTACGACATGCCGTGCCCGGCGCGCTATGCGTGGGAGCTGCACAAGGCCTGGCCCGAGGCCGACTTCCATCTGATCGAAGGCGCCGGCCACGCCTTCACCGAGCCGGGCATCCGCGATGCGCTGATCCGCGCGACGGATCGGTTTGCGGGGAAGGACTGAGCCGCAGGCGAGCCTCGAAGGATGCTTGTCTGATGCGCCTACCGCGCCGCGGCTTCCGCCGGCAGGCCGAGGCTCGCGAGGTCGCTTCGTACCCGCTTGGCGATCGCCGGATCCGGGAAGAATCGCGAAATCATCGCATCCGTCTCCGTGCCCCAGGCCGGCGCCAGCGTGACGAGACGGTGCAGGTCCGCGCGTGCCGCATCGGTCTCGCCGGCGAGCTTCTCCGCGAGCGCCCGCGCCAGCAGGCCCGGCGCATAGCCCTCGCCCATCAGATGGTCGGCGGCAGCCGAGGCGGCGGAAGCGTCGCCACGCAGATAGGCAGCGATCACCCGGTGATAGTCCACCCAGGGCGGCGCGCCGGGGGCGACGCTGCGGGCGCTCGCCAGCAGCGCCTCGCCGCGCTCGATCTCGCCGAAGGCGATCAGTCTGCCGCCGACATCGGCGATCACATCGACATCATAAGGATTGAGCTCGATCGCCGCCTCGCCGGCGGACATGGCCTGGCCGCGCTCGCCGCGGAAGAAATGGACATCCATCAGCACGCGCCGCGCATAGGCGCTGGTCGGCGCCAGCTCAACCGCCTGCTCGGCTTCGGTCAGCGCCCGGTTCAGCGCCGGCGTCGCCGCGCCGGCCGGGGCACCGGTGCGCACTTCGTCGAGATAGAGCTCGGCGAGCAGCGCGTGTCCGAGCGCGAAGGTGTCGTCGGCGGCGAGCGCGCGCTCCAGGCATTCGCGGGCGCTGGCGTGCTCGGCCGGCGCGTAGCTGCGCCAATAGCCATAGGCCAGCAGCACGCAGCCATAGGGTCCGGCCGCCGCCACCCCGCCCGCAGCGGCAGCGCGGGCCCGGGCGCGGGCCTGGATGATGCCGTAGGGCTCGGCGATGGCCGACATGATGTCGCGCACCAGCGCCACTTCGGTCCCGGTCGGATCGCCACGCTTCAGGCTCTCGAATTCGCGCGACCAGACGATGGTGCCGTCGCACACATCGGAGAGCCGCAGCAGCACCGAGACCGAGCCGTCCTCATGGTTCTCGACGAGACCGCCGAGCGAGAAGGCGGAAGACGCCGCCGCCGGCGCGGCACCGCAATCCAGTGCCGGGCGGGCGTCCGGCGTCGCCAGCACGTCGACGAGGTCGAACCGGGCGAGCGCGTCGCGCACCCGCACCTCCAGCGCACGGGGATCGAACTCCGGCGGCCCGCTCGCATTCGCCGGTGTCGGCGTGCCGGTGGCCTCGAAGCTGCGCACCTCGACCATGGGTATGCCGAGCCGGTTGGCGCGCTCCAGCGGATGCGGCGCCGAACCGGCGATCAGCGCCCGCCAGCCGAGCGGATCGAGTGCCTCCATCACCCCGCCCGCGGCGATGGCGAGAATGACGAGGGCGAACAGCGCAATCAGCGGCCAGCGCGGACGCCAGCGATCCGCGCGGGGCACACCGGCATCGCCGGTGGCGTCCGGAACCTCCTCCACGCCCGGCATCGAGCCCGGCGTGAGGCCGGGGGCAATGCCGGCAGCCTCGCGGCGCAGCCGGAACTGCGGCACATAGCTGCCGCGCGGCACCATGATCTCGATGTCGTCATTGGCGCCGGCGCCGGCATAATAGCGCTCCAGCGAGCGGCGCAGCCGGGTCGCCTCGACCCGTACGATCGGGTCGGCCTGTGGATCGAAGGAGGGGTCGCGGCCCAGCGCCTCCACCGCGATGGTGTAGCCCTTGATGGCGTCCTGCCGGCCGTCCAGCGTCGCCTGGACGACGAAGCGCAATATATTGGAAAGCTGCGGCGACGGGCGCAGCTCGTCGGCCTCCAGCACCCGTGCCAGCGCCTCGCGCACCGCGTCGGCGGAGATGCCCGCGGGCAGGGGCTGGGGGTCTGCCGGCCCGCTTCCGGGCGGCTCGATGACGGCGCTGTCCGACACTCGCGGATCCTGGTTCGCGTCCTTCCTCGCCCGGATGGCGGGAAGCGGGACGTGACGTTGGGTGACTGTAGCATGCTTGCGACGAGTTGATGGCGGCGAGGGGGCAGCTGCGTCAAGTCGTGCATCAAGTCGCACGTCATGTGCGACGTCACATCGGCGTCACCTCGACGTCATGGCAGCCCGACGTTGGGTGCGCTGCGCGCGGCAGAAACGAATGTGATCACATCATCACATTTTCTCGTGAGGAGGATGTTGCTGGTTTATTGTACATGACCGAAAACGCGGCTGCTGCGGGCTCCACCCAGTTTCGGGGGCGTGCCGGCCGTACCGACCAGCGCGTGCGAGAACGCCGCATCCGACCGGAGATTCCGATGTCCCTCGCTTATGATCACGACGTCACCGCCGCTGCCTCTCCGAACGATCTCGAAGCCTTCTGGATGGGGTTCACGGCGAATCGCGCCTTCAAGCGCCGCCCGCGCATGATCTCGCGCGCCAAGGACATGCACTATTTCACCCCGGAAGGCCGCCCGGTGCTCGACGCCGCCGCCGGCCTGTGGTGCGCCAATGCCGGTCATAACCGCGACCCCATCGTGCAGGCGATCCAGAAGCAGGCTGCCGAGCTCGATTTCGCGCCGACCTTCCAGTATGGCCACCCGACCGCGTTCAAGGCCGCCTCGCGCATCGCCGAGCTGGCTCCGGGCGACCTCGACCACGTGTTCTTCTGCAATTCCGGCTCGGAGGCCGGCGACACCGCGCTGAAGATGGCCCTTGCCTACCATGCGGTGCGCGGCAACGGCACCCGCACCCGGCTGATCGGCCGCGAGCGCGGCTATCATGGCGTCGGTTTCGGCGGCATCTCGGTCGGCGGCATCTCGCCGAACCGCCGCTTCTTCGGCGGCCTGCTGCCCGGGACCGACCATCTGCCGCACACCTATGACCGTGAGAAGCAGGCCTTCTCCAAGGGAGAGCCGGAATGGGGCGCCGAGCGCGCCGAAGCGCTGGAGAGCATCGTCGCCCTGCACGATCCGCAGACCATCGCCGCGGTGATCGTCGAGCCGATGTCGGGTTCCACCGGCGTGCTGCCGCCGCCCAAGGGCTATCTGCAGCGGCTGCGCCAGATCTGTGACAAATACGGCATCCTGCTGATCTTCGACGAGGTCATCACCGGCTTCGGCCGCCTCGGCTTCGCCTTTGCCGCCGAGCGCTACGGCGTGGTGCCGGACATGATCACCTTCGCCAAGGGCGTGACCTCCGGCTCGGTGCCGATGGGCGGCGTGATCGCCCGCAAGCACGTGCACGACGCCTTCATGAACGGGCCCGAGCACGTCATCGAGTTCTTCCACGGCTACACCTATTCGGGGCACCCTCTGGCCTGCGCTGCCTCGCTGGCGACGCTCGACGTGTATCGCGACGAGGGCCTGTTCGAGCGCGCCCGCGCGCTGGAGCCGGTCTGGGCCGACGCCATGATGTCGCTGAAGGGCAAGCCGGGCGTGCTCGACATCCGCACGCTGGGCCTGGTCGCGGCGTTCGACATGGCCTCGCGGCCCGACGCCGTCGGCAAGCGCGGCTATGAGGCGATGGAGACCGCCTTCCACGACGAGGGCATGATGATCCGGGTGACCGGCGACACCATCGCCGTGACCCCGCCGCTCATCATCTCCGAGAGCCAGATCGGCGAGATCGCCGAGAAGATCAGCCGCACCATCGATGCGGTGATGTGAAACGCCTGCAACGGCTGGCACCGATAAACCGTCTCGTCATCCCGGACGGCCGCAGGCCGATCGGGATCGCGGGAAGGTGCCGCGCGGGACTTCACGCGATCCCGGCTCTCCGCTTTGCTCCGGCCGGGATGACGACCCTTCAGCGGTGCGCTAAGCCTCGCGCATGTCGCTGCCTGACCAGCCGCCCCTTCCCATCGACGATGTCCTGCCGGAGCTGACCGCGACCTTGCGCGCGCGCTCGTCAGTGGTGCTCGTCGCGCCTCCCGGCGCCGGCAAGACGACGCGGGTGCCGCTCGCTTTGCTCGATGAGCCCTGGGCGGCGGGCAGGCGCATCCTCGTGCTGGAGCCGCGCCGGCTTGCCGCCCGCGCCTCCGCCGAGCGCATGGCCAAGACGCTGGGTGAAGCTGCGGGGCAGACCGTCGGCTACCGCACCCGGCTTGGATCGAAGGTCGGCCGCACCACGCGCATCGAAGTCATCACCGAAGGCATCTTCACCCGCATGGTGCTGGACGATCCGGAACTCTCCGGCGTCGCCGCCGTGCTGTTCGACGAGTTCCACGAACGCGGCCTCGACGCCGATCTCGGCTTGGCGCTTGCGCTTGATGCGCAGGGGGCGCTGCGCGAGGACCTGCGGCTGCTGGTGATGTCGGCCACCCTCGACGGCGCCCGCGTGGCGCGCCTGATGGGTGAAGCGCCGGTGGTCGAGAGCCGTGGTCGCGCCTTTCCGGTCGAGACCCGCTATCTCGGCCGCGATCCCCGCGCCCCCATCGGCCGGCAGATGGCGAATGCGATCCTGCGGGCCCTCAATGAGGAAAGCGGGTCGATCCTCGCCTTCCTGCCGGGCGCCGGCGAGATCCGCCGCACCGAGACGCTGCTGCGCGAGGCCGTGCGCGATCCCGCGGTCGAGATCGCCCCGCTCTATGGTGTGCTCGACGCGCGCGAGCAGGATCGCGCCATCGCCCCCGCTGCCAAGGGCCGGCGCAAGGTGGTGCTCGCCACCTCCATTGCCGAGACCAGCCTCACCATCGAGGGCGTGCGCCTCGTGGTCGATTGCGGCCTTGCTCGCGTGCCGCGCTTCGAGCCGGGCGTCGGGCTGACGCGTCTGGAGACGGTGCGGGTCTCGCGCGCCTCCGCCGACCAGCGCCGCGGCCGTGCCGGACGAACCGAGCCGGGCGTGTGCTGGCGGCTGTGGAGCGAGGCCGAGACCGTGAGCCTGCCGGCCTATGCGGCGCCGGAGATCCTCGCTGCCGACCTCTCCCGCCTGGTGCTCGACCTCGCCGTGTGGGGCATCGGTGATCCGTCGAGCCTCGCCTTCCTCGATCCGCCGCCGGCGCCCGCGCTCACCGAGGCGAGGGCCTTGTTGCGCGCACTCGGCGCGCTCGACACCGAGGGACGACCGACGGAGGTGGGGCGGCTGATGGCGCGCCTGCCGCTCGAGCCGCGTCTCGCCTGCATGGTGGCGGAGGGCGCGCGGCGAGGCGCCGGGCGCGTTGCTGCCGAGATCGCGGCGATCGTCTCCGAGCGTGGGCTCGGCGGCGATGCTGTCGATCTCGCGCATCGGCTGAGCGACTTCGCCCGCGACCGTTCCCGCCGTGCCGATGAAGCGCGCCGTCTCGCTGCGCGCTGGGCGGAGGAGGCGGAACGCGCCGTGCGTCCCTCATCCGGCGAGATGTCGTCTCCTGCCCTGCTGCTGGCTTCCGCCTTTCCCGACCGCGTCGCCCGGGCGCGCGGCGACGGCCGGCGCTTCGTCCTCGCCAATGGCCGCGGCGCCGCGGTCGAGCCGTCCTCCTCGCTCGCCCCGGCGCGCTTCCTCAGTGTCGCCGAGCTCACCGGCATCGCCGAGGAGGCGCGTGTCCTGCTCGCCGCCGAGCTGACGCTCGCCGAGATCGAGGCCGAATTCGGCGACCGCATCGTTGAAGGCCTGGAGACTGCGTTCGATCCAGCCGCGGGCGCAGTGCGGGCGCGTCACGTGCGCCGGCTCGGCGCCCTCATTCTTGCCGAGCGCACCGCGCCGGTCGCGCCGGGGTGGGAGACAGCGCTGGCCCTCGCGCGCGGCGCGGCGCAGCACGGCATTGCCCGGCTGCCCTTCTCGTCGACGCAGGCGCAATGGCTCGACCGGGTGCGCTTCCTTCATGCCAGCGCCCCCGACATCTGGCCGGACCTCTCCGAGGCGCGCCTTGCCGAGACCGCCGAGGATTGGCTGGCGCCCGCGCTCGAGGGTCTCACCAGCCTCGCCGCCATCGATGCCGGGGTGCTCGGCAACGCGCTGCAGGCACTGCTCCCCTGGGAGCTGGCGCGCCGCATCGAGGACGAGGCGCCGACCCATTTCGAGGTGCCGACCGGCTCGCGCCTGCCGATCGACTATGCGGCGGAGCGCGGGCCGACACTGGCGGTGCGGGTGCAGGAGCTGTTCGGGCTTCGCGACCACCCCTCCATTGCCGGCGGGCGGGTGCCGCTGGTGCTGGCGCTGCTTTCCCCGGCGCATCGGCCTATCCAGCTGACCCGTGACCTGCCGGCCTTCTGGCGCGGCTCATGGCGCGACGTGCGCGCCGATATGCGCGGACGCTACCCGAAGCACCCGTGGCCGGAGGATCCGGCCAGCGCCGAGCCGACCCGCCGCGCCAAACCGCGCGGGACGTGAGCCGAACTCAAGACCACGTCAGGATGACGCCGTTCATCGTGGACTTTCCACAATCGGCGCAAGCAAGCCTTCACCTCGCGTGGTTACGATCGGGGCATGCTTCGCCCTGTCCTCCTCCTCGCCGCGGCGGCGATGGCGATCGCCCATGTCGCCCCGCACTATCTCGACGTCGCCGGTCACGAGCCGGCGCGCGCCTCCACCAGCGCGTCGCCGCGTGCAGCGCCGGACAACGCTGACAGCGGCTCGGGCCGCCGCTTCCGCATTGCTGCCGACCCCAGCGGTCATTTCCTCGTCGACGCGCTGATCGAGGGTCGCAATGTCGATGCCCTCGTCGACACCGGCGCCACGGCTGTGGCGCTGCGCTACGAGGATGCCCGGGCCATGGGGCTCATTCGCCCGTCGGATGATTTCGATGCCCGCGTCTCCACCGCCAACGGCATGGCCCGCGCGAAGCGGGTGCGGCTGTCGCGGGTGCGGGTGGGTACCATCACGGTGAGCGATGTCGATGCGCTGGTCACCGAGCCAGGCGCGCTCGGCATCAATCTGCTCGGCATGAGCTTCCTGCGCCGTCTCGGCCGTTTCGAGGTCAGCGGCGGCACACTGCTGCTGGAGCGCTAACGGCTCCTGCTCTCGCTAACAACTCTTGTAGCAGACCGTGGCCTGCATGCGCGGGCGCATATAGGCCTGCTCGCCGAGATCGATGGTGGCGGTGTCGAACACGGTGCGGAACAGAGTCGAATAGTCATAGCTGGTGCTTGCCGAGATCAGCGACGCGCCATTGACGGCAATGCCGTCCGGCAACGACACAGTCGCGCCGACGGCGAGCGTCCCGGTGCCGGCGGTGCTGGAACTGCAGTTGCCGTTCGAGAAGACGCGGGTCCACTTGACGGTCGACTTGCCCTTGGTGTCGGTTTCGATGCTCGAAATGGTGATGGTGAGCGTCGCCGTCGGGAACGGGTTCAGCATGGCGAGCGTGCCCTTGCAGATCGTGGTGAGGGTGGCATCGCTCACCGCGGCGCTCTCCCGCGCCACGAGGTCGGCAGCGACGCGCGAGGCGAGGCTCACCTTGCGATCTGCGCCGATCACCCGGGTCAGCTCGACCCCGCCGAGATAGAGCACCATCATCACCGGCGCGATCAGCGCGAACTCGATGGCAGCGACCCCGCTTGTGTCGGAGCGTAGCCGGCGAAGGGGGCTGGGCAGGCTGAACGCCGTCATTGATAGGGCTCGTTCTTGAAGACCATGGTCGCCGTCTCCAGCGTCGAGCCGTCGGCCTGGTTGCTGAGATCGAGCCCGAAATTCTTCATCGTCGCAGCGACAAGCCCCGACCATATATAATAGATTCGCACCATCACTATGTCGTTCGGGCCGCCGGCGAGGAATTTGAATCCGGAGGGGTCAAGATTCCCGTCCTTCATCGGCGTCGATACGCTGGCATCATAGGCATTGAGCACCTGGACATCGACATAGACCTTGCCGGAACAGTCCATGAAGGGCGGCAACACATCGCACACCGCGTTCTTGAAGGTGTCCTTGGTCATCCCGTTGGTCTGCGCCTGGCCGGTGAGGATGAGCCGGCTCGCATCGATGGTGGCGGTCTCGAGGAGCTGGCCGGTCAGCATGGTGAAGGCGGTCTCGAAGATCGCAAGCAGGAGCGCGAAGAAGATGGGTCCTATCATCGCGAATTCGATCGCGGTGACACCCTCGCGCGCCCGCCCGAACCGCGCGATGAGGCGCGACAAGCGAACCGGCAAGGGAAATCTCATCGTGACAGCCTGTCGAGGGAAGATCGGACGCGGGATCCGCGTCGGAGCCGGGAGCGGGCTCAGGCCTGTTCTTATGCCAATCGGTTTGACGATCGGTTGCGGGCGATGCCGAAAAGCCGAACGGGTCGGTTAAGGACCGATTAACCACAGGCGCGCGAGCGCAGCGGATCACTTCTGTCCGGACAGCGTGTTGCGGTCGTTGATCTGCTTCACCGTGGGATCGAACACCTCGGGCGCGTCGCCGGCGGTGACGGTCGGCTCGCAGAGCGGGGCGCAATCGAGCGTCTGGCGCCCGCCGGTCGGGCCGCGATAGACGGTGACGACCTCGCTGCCCCGCTGCACTACGGCGACCTCATGCTCCATCAGCACCGTGCCGCGGGCGTCGAGCGCGATGAGATTGGTGCGGCCGAAGCTCTTGCCGGTGAGCACCAGTAGGCCGCCCGGTTGCAGCGTGGCATCGGCGATGGCCGGGTTGCCGATGACGAGGGTCGCGACGCCGTCCGGAAGCTTGAGCAGCCGCGCCTGGTTCATGGCCACGGAGAGGTCCTGCGCGGTCGCCGGGCCGGCGGCAATGAGGAGCGCCGCGGCAAGCGCAGCGCGCCGCCTCACGCGGGAATCGTGGGAGGAGATATTCGACACGGCGGCTGCCCCGGTATGGCTTTCAACCTCATTTCGGCATGGAAATGGTGAAGATCGCACTAACACCCTGGCCGTCGTTAACCATTCGGCTGCGCCTTGGCGGCAGGGTGGGCGATGGGCGGGAATGTAGCGACCGCGCCAAGCACTTGCATCAGCTATCGTTGAAGAAGTTCGGAGGCTTTTGCTTCACGGGTTCTTAACCAGCGACCGGCGCCAGGGCATTTAGGAATTTATTGGGCGGGATTTAACTTCAAAGAAAGAGCCGCTCTCTAGGTTCATTTCATCACCGAGCGGGCGCAAGCAGAACGAACGCACGACGGTCGAGTGCAAAAACAGTGGATCCAGGAGAACTCTTATGAAGAAGCTTTTCGCCCGCTTCGCGAAGGACGAGTCCGGCGCAACCGCCATCGAATACGGCCTGATCGCCGCCGGCATTTCCGTCCTCATCATCGTTGTCGTACAGCTGATCGGCCAGGATCTGCTGGCGAACTTCGAGTTCATCGCCGACAAGCTGACCACCCCGGCCGCGTAATCGTCGTATTGACGCTGACCGTGCAAGGGCCTCGCGTTGCGGGGCCCTTGCTGTTTGGAAGATAACCACGCTGCGAGGTTGTATCGATGCTCGCCCAGATCCTGGTTCTCGGGTTCTTCCCCGCCGCCATGGCCTACGCCGCTGCAAGCGACCTCCTCACCATGACGATCTCCAACAAGCTCTCGATCGCATTGATCTCGGGCTTCTATGTCGTCGCCCTGCTGCTCGGCCTTTCGGGCTCGGCTATCTTCATTCATAGCGTGACTGCGTTCGTCGTATTGGCGATCTCGTTCTCGATGTTCGCTGCCGGGTGGATCGGCGGCGGCGACGCCAAGCTGGTGGCCGCCATCGCGCTGTGGCTCGGCTTCGACCAGTTGGCGTCCTTCCTCATCGTCGCCAGTATCTTCGGCGGCCTGCTTAGCGTGTCGCTGCTGGCCGTGCGCCGCTTCGCGCTCCCGGGCTGCCTGCTCGGTCAAAGCTGGGCGCAGCGCCTGCACGCTCCGACCACCGGCGTGCCCTATGGCATCGCGCTCGCTGCCGCCGCGCTGATGACCTATCCGCACAGCGCGGCGATGAAGGCGCTGGCCGGTCTCGCCACGTGAGGCAAGCTGCAAAGCATTAACCACAGAACCTGCGCCACTCCTCGAAACGGTTGCTTTTAACCTGTGGTCAATACGTCCGGCCCTAACGTCAAATCACAATAGAGCTGTCCAAAGACAGACGTAATCACAGATGAGCGCAAGCAGAGGATTCGTGATGAGACATATGGCTCATCGGCGGCGGAGCGCCGTCGCCCGTCGCACCCAGGAAACCGGCCTGGAATATGGCCTGATCGCCGCGGCGCTCGCCATCGCCATCGTCACCGTGGTCGCCGGTCTCGGCGCCCGCTATGGCGGCCTCGGCGCACCGGCACCGCTCAGTATCGAGCGCGCCGCGCGCTGATTGGCGGTTGGTCGCGGTTTCTCGAAATTCCGCGACCGCGCACCTCCCGGACTACCATTAGATTCGAAATGGATACCTGTTGTTAACCATGAATTGACGTTTGCCTGCTCGAATGGCGTCAAGGCCAAAACGGCCGTCTGCCGCGGGAGCCGTCAATTCCATGAAAGTCGCGCGCGTCGTCGTGCTGATGATTGCCATAGGCGCGGGCGGCGTCGCCTATGTGCTCTCGCGCGGCCGCCCGGCGCCGGCCCCGACCCCCGTTCCCGTCGCAAAATCCATCGAGACGGTCGGCGTTCTCGTCGCCCGGCGCGACATTGGCGTCGGCCAGAGCCTCAATGCGGATGATATCGGCTGGCAGACATGGCCGGTCGCCTCGGCGAGCGATGGCATGATCCGCGAGGCCGACAAGCCGGACGCGATCAAGGACTTCACCGGCGCGGTGGCACGCGGCACCTTCACTGCCGGCGAGCCGATCCGCGAGCAGAAGCTGATCCGCACCGGCGGATCGGGTTTCCTCTCCGCCATCTTGCCCGAAGGCATGCGCGCGGTTTCCGCCGAGGTGGCGGAGGACAAGCGGGCCGGCGGCTTCGTGCTCCCCAATGACCGGGTCGACGTGCTGCTGACGCGCACCGATCCGGAATCGCAGAAGAACGGCACCGGCCTCGTCACCGAGACCATCCTCACCAATGTGCGCGTGCTCGCCATCGGTCAGGTGATCGAGGACAAGGAAGGCCAGCGCTCGGTTGCCGGCAAGGCCACGGCGACGCTGGAACTCTCTCCGCGCCAATCGGAAATCCTCGCTTCTGCTTCCGAGAACGGCACCTTGTCGCTGGCGCTGCGCAGCCTTGCCGATTCCTCGCCGAACGGCCCGGGCTCGCCCGAGCGGGATGCGAGTTCCCTGAACATCGTGCGCTACGGCGTGCCTTCCGTCGCCACCACACGATGAAGACGGGACCTATGGTGCGCTGCCGCAGCCATCAGCGTCCGGCCCAAAGCCGCGCCGCATTCATCGGCCTCTTCGCCGCGCTAGCGCTCGCTGGCGCCGTGCCGCCGGCGCACGCTGCCGATCCGAGCTCCGGCGCCTATGCGGGCTCTCCGGGACGCTCGAAGGTGCTGGCGATCGGCATCGGCAAATCTGTGGTGATCGACTTGCCGCGCGAGACCAAGGATGTGCTGGTGGCCAACCCCGCCATCGCCAATGCGGTGGTGCGCTCGGCTCGCCGCGCCTATCTCATCGGCGTCGCCCCGGGCCAAACCAGCATCGTCTTCTTCGATGCCGAAGGCCGGCAGATCGTCGGCTATGATGTCGAGGTCGGGCGCGACGGCACCGGCATGAAGGCGGCGCTCGCCAAGATTCTCCCCAATGCCACGGTCAGCGTCGACATCGTCAATGACAGCGTGGTGCTGTCCGGCCAGGTGGCCAATGCCGGCGAGGCGCAGACCATCGTCGACGCTGCCGCCAGGCTGGTCGGCGATCCGAACAAGGTGGTGAACGGCCTCACCATCCGCGACAAGGAGCAGGTGCTGCTCAAGGTCTCGGTCGCGGAAGTGAACCGCACCATCATCAAGCAGCTCGGCGTCGACTGGAACGCGGAGAACTTGAATATAGGCGGCATGGTGTTCACTGCCGCCACCGGCTTTCCCTTCCCGGTGAATGGCGACCTCGGCGCCGTCGTCGGTGGCGACCGCGTCAAGAACATCACCGTGCCGGATTATGGCGGCGAGGCCGGCAAGGCGCTCAATGCCAGGGACTCGATCGGCGCCACGGTGAAGGCGCTGGAGCAGACCGGCATCTTCCGCACTTTGGCGGAACCGACGCTCACCGCCATTTCCGGCGAAGCCGCGGAGTTCCTCGCCGGCGGCGAATTCCCCTACACCGTGTGCTCGGCGGCCGACGGCGGCTATACCTGCAGCACCGAGTTCAAGCCGTTCGGCGTCAATCTGAAATTCACCCCCGTGGTGCTCTCCTCCGGCCGCATCAGCCTGCGGGTGTCGACCGAAGTCAGCGAGATCGACCCCACCATTTCGCCGACCCGCGTCATCACCGTCGGCGGCACCACCATTTCCAACAGCACGCCCGCGCTCTCGGTGCGGCGCGCCACCTCGACCATCGAATTGCCCTCCGGCGGGTCGATGGCGATGGCCGGCATGATCCAGAACAAGACCCGGCAGACGGTGGCCGGGTTGCCCGGACTGCTCAGCCTTCCGGTGCTCGGCACGCTGTTCAAGAGCCGCGACTATCAGCGTGGCGAGACCGAGCTCGTCATCGTGGTCACGCCCTACCTGGCCAAGCCCGTGGCGACCAGCCAGCTTGCCAGGCCCGATGACGGCTTTGCCGACCCGTCCGACCCGTCGACGATTTTTCTTAGCCGGCTGAACCGTATCTATGGGGTGCCGGGCACCACGGCCGATCCGCGGCGGTTCGAGGGCCACTACGGCTTCATCATCGATTGAGCGCAGGCTGAGCATGACCGCAACCACCGCCCTCCACCGCTCGATCCGCCTAGCGTTCGCGGGGCTCACCGTCGCCCTGCTTGCCGGCGCCTGCACGCCCCAGCTCGCCGATCGCGAAGTCACCGGCTCGATCTCGTCCGACTACCGGGTCAATCACCCGATCCGCATGACGGAGGGAGAGCGCTCCATCGACATCTTCGTCGGCTCGGGCCGTGGCGGCCTGATGCCGGAGCAGCGCGCGCAGGTCGGGGCGTTTGCCGGCGCCTGGCGACGCGAGAGCTCCGGCGTGCTCTTCATCGAGATGCCGGCCGGCACGCCGAACGAGCTTGCCGCGCGCTCGACCGCCAGGGAGATCCGCAGCCTGCTCTCCGCCTATGGCGTGCCCGCCAGCACCATCCAGATGCGGGTGGCGCGGATCGGCGGCATTTCGGCCGATCTGCCGCCGATCCGCCTGTCCTACGCGCTGGTTCAGGCGAGGGTCGATCAATGCGGCCTGTGGCCAGACGATCTCGGCCCAACCGCCGCGCGCACCACTTTCGAGAACCGGCCCTATTACAATTTCGGCTGCGCCAGCCAGCAGAACCTCGCGGCCATGGTTGCCAATCCCGAGGACCTCGTGCAGCCGCGTCCCGAGACGCCGCCGATGGCGGCGCGCCGCCAGGTGGTGCTCGACAAGTACCGCCAGGGGCTGGAAACCGCCACGCAGTATGAGGACGGCGAGGCAAAGGTCGATTCCAGCAACGTCGGTTCGCAGTGAGGGGGCGACCATGACACCCTCATTCTCAGCCTCACCCTCCGCCGCAACCGCGGAACAGATGGCGCAGCGCGCCAGCGTCCGGGCGGCCGAGACCGATCTCGATATCCATGTGCCGCCGGTGCCGCGGGTCTCGGTCCAAGCCTTCTGCGAAAGCCCGGCGATCGCCGGCGCGATACAGGCTGCAGGCAGCGACCGTCGCATGGCGCGGGCCAATCTCAAGCTGCAGATGGGCGGGCTCACTGCTGCCGAGGAAGCCTATCGCCAGGCCTCGACGCCCAACGTGATCCTGGTCGAGAGCCCAGGGACGCGCGAAGCCCTGTTCTCTGGCCTCGAGCGCCTGGCCGAGCATTGCGATCCGGGCACCAAGGTGGTCGTGGTCGGCCGCCTCAACGACATCATGCTCTATCGCGAGCTGATACGCCGCGGCGTCTCCGACTATCTGATCGCGCCGGTCGAGCCGCTCGATATCGTCGCCGCGCTGTCCGGCCTCTACACTGTGCCGGACGCCGAGCCGCTCGGGCGCACGCTTGCCATCTACGGCGCCAAGGGCGGCGTCGGCGCTTCGACCATCGCCCATAATGTCGCCTTCGCCGTCGCCCGGCATTTCGACATGGAGACGGTGATCGCCGATCTCGATCTGCCGTTCGGCACCGCCGGGCTCGACTTCAACCAGGATCCGCCGCAGGGCACCGCCGATGCCGTGCTGTCGCCGGAGCGCGTCGACGCCGCCTTCGTCGACCGCCTGCTGTCGAAATGCGCCGAGCGCCTCAGCCTGCTCGCCGCGCCGGCGACGCTGGAGCGCACCTACGATCTCACGCCGGAGGCGATCGATCCGCTGCTCGACGTGCTGCGCGCGGCGGCGCCGATGATCGTGCTCGACGTGCCGCATGTGTGGAATGCGTGGTCGCGCCATGCGCTGCTCGGCGCCGACGAGGTGCTGATCGTCGCCGCGCCGGATCTCGCCAATCTGCGCAACGCCAAGAACCTGATCGACCTGCTGCGCACCTCGCGGCCCAACGACAAGCCGGCGCGCTATGTGCTGAACCAGGTCGGCCTCGCCAAGCGTCCGGAGATCCGCGCCGCCGATTTCGCCAAGGCGCTCGGCTCCGAGCCGCTCGCGGTGCTGCCTTTCGAGGCGGCGCTGTTCGGCACCGCGGCCAATAACGGCCAGATGATCGCCGAGGTGAATGCCGGGCATAAGTCGGTGGAATCGTTCCGCGCCATCGCCCGCGCGGTGACCGGCCGGATCGAGCAGCGCGGAGCCAAGCGCTCCATGATCGCGCCGCTGATCGCCCGGATGCGCAGGACATAGGCTCAGATGTTCGGCAAGCGAGGCACCAGCGGCGGATCCCTACCGGTCAGCAGGCCAGCTGCGACGCCGCAGGTCGTCCCCGCACGCGCTCCCGAGCCGCAACCGACTGTCCCGGCCGCGACCTCGGCCTATGCGCACACGCCGGTGGCCGTGCCGGCGCCGCCGCCGCGTCGTTCGGACAGCTTCTACGAGACCAAGAGCCAGATCTTCGGCGCGCTGATCGAGGCGATCGACCTCAGCCAGCTCGCCCGGCTCGACGCCGCGTCCGCGCGCGAGGAAATCCGCGACATCATCAACGAGATCATCGCGATCAAGAACATCGTGATGTCGATCTCCGAGCAGGAGGAACTGCTCGAGGATATCTGCAACGACGTGCTGGGTTATGGCCCGCTGGAGCCGCTTCTGGCGCGCGACGATATCGCCGACATCATGGTGAACGGCGCCCACACCGTGTACATCGAAGTGCAGGGCAAGATCGAGCGCAGCCACATACGCTTCCGCGACAATCAGCAGCTGCTCAATATCTGCCAGCGCATCGTCAGCCAGATCGGCCGCCGCGTCGACGAATCGAGCCCGATCTGCGACGCCCGGCTGCCGGACGGCTCCCGCGTCAACGTCATCGCCCCGCCGCTCTCCATCGACGGGCCGGCGCTCACCATCCGCAAGTTCAAGCGCGACAAGCTGACCCTGGACCAGCTCGAGCGTTTCGGCACGATCTCGCCGGAGGGCGCCGAGGTCCTGAAGATCATCGGCCGCTGCCGGGTGAACACGCTGATCTCCGGCGGCACCGGTTCCGGCAAGACCACGCTGCTCAACTGCCTCACCCGCTACATCGACGACGACGAGCGCATCATCACCTGCGAGGACGCCGCCGAGCTGCAGCTCCAGCAGCCGCATGTGGTGCGCCTCGAGACCCGCCCGCCGAACCTCGAGGGCGAGGGCCAGGTGACGATGCGCGACCTGGTGCGCAACTGCCTTCGCATGCGCCCCGAGCGCATCATCGTCGGCGAAGTGCGCGGCCCCGAGGCGTTCGACCTGTTGCAGGCGATGAACACCGGCCATGACGGCTCGATGGGCACGTTGCACGCCAATTCGCCGCGCGAGGCGATGTCGCGTCTCGAATCCATGATCACCATGGGCGGCTTCGCGCTGCCCTCGCGCACGCTGCGCGAGATGATCGTCTCCTCCATCGACATCATCGTGCAGGCGGCGCGCCTGCGCGACGGCTCGCGCCGCATCACCCACATCACCGAGGTGCTGGGGATGGAAGGCGAGGTCATCATCACCCAGGATCTGTTCGTCTACGAGATGCTCGGCGAGGACGCCAATGGCCGCATCATCGGCCGCCACCGCTCCACCGGCATCGGCCGCCCCCGCTTCTGGGACCGTGCCAGATATTATGGCGAGGATGCACGGCTGGCGAAGGCGCTAGACGCCGCCGAGCTCGCCGAGCCGATGCGGAGCTGAGCGCCATGGACGGGATCTTGGTTCCATTGCTCGCCACGCTCGCCGCCGGCGGCCTGGCCTATGTCTTCATCTTCCCGCTGCTCTCCGGCGAGCGCGAGGCGGAGCGGCGCATCCGCGATGTCGGCATGACCGATGCGGTGGTCCGCCGGGCGAAGCGCGGCGGGCCGGATCCCGCCGTCACCCGGCGCCAGCAGGTGGAGGAGACGCTGAAGGAGCTGGAGGCGCGCCGCCGCAATGCGCGCCGGCCGCCGCTCCAGGTGCGGCTTGCCCAGGCCGGGCTCGACTGGAGCCGCCAGCGCTTCATCTTCATCAGCGTGGCGCTCGGCATCCTCGCCTTCATCGCTGCCCTCGTCTTCCGCTGGCCGGTCTATCTCGCCCTCGGCCTTGCTTTCGTCGCCGGCCTCGGCCTGCCGCGCTGGCTGCTCGGCTGGCTGAAGAACCGGCGCGAGCAGAAGTTCCTGCGCGAATTCCCCAATGCCGTGGACGTCATCGTGCGCGGCGTGAAGTCCGGCCTGCCGCTCGGCGACTGCATCCGCATCATCGCCTCCGAGGCACAGGAGCCGGTGCGCGGGGAATTCCGCCACGTGGTCGAGACCCAGGCGCTCGGCATTCCGCTGTCCGATGCCTGCGCCCGGATGTTCGAGCGCGTGCCGGTCGCCGAGACCAGCTTCTTCGCCATCGTGGTGGCGATCCAGGCGAAGTCCGGCGGCAACTTGTCGGAGACGCTCGGCAACCTCTCCCGGGTGCTGCGCGACCGCCGCAAGATGCACGGGAAGATCCAGGCCATGAGCATGGAGGCCAAGGCCTCCGCCGCCATCATCGGCTCGCTGCCGATTGCGGTGATGCTGCTCGTCTATCTCTCGACGCCGTCCTACATCTCGCTTCTGTGGACGGAGCCGCTCGGCCGGCTGATGCTCGCCGGATCGGCTTTCTGGATGCTCACCGGCATCCTGGTGATGCGCAAGATGATCAATTTCGATTTTTAGGACAGCACCAGATGGTGGAAGCGATCATCGACAAGCTGCACGACGTCCAGTTCATGGCGACGCTGTTCACCATGATCGCGGCGGTGGCGACGGTGTTCACCTTCGCCATGCCGTATCTGTCGGACGATCTCGAAAAGCGCATGCGCACGGTTGCCCTCGAACGCGACCGCATCCGTGCCCGGGAGCGCGAGCGCCTCGCGAGGGGGCAGGAGAAGATCGAGCTGCGCAAGGCGCCGAAGGCCTACATGCAGCAGGCCGTGGAACAGCTCAATCTGCGCAAATGGCTCGGCGAGGAGCATGTGCGCCTCACCTTGATGCGGGCTGGCTATCGCGGCCAGAGCCCATACGTGGTCTATCTGTTCTTCCGCATGGTGGTTCCGCTCGGGCTGCTGCTCCTCTCGGCGCTCTACCTCTTCGTGCTGGCGCCGCCGGACTATCCCGCCATCGTGCGGTTCGGCCTTGTCCTCTTCGCCACCTATCTCGGGCTGAAGGTGCCGGACCTGTTCCTGGCCAACAAGATTCAGCGCCGGCAATTCTCCATTCGCCGCGCCTTCCCCGATGCGCTCGACCTGCTGCTGATCTGCGTCGAGTCCGGGATGTCGATCGAGACCGCCTTCAAGCGGGTGAGCCAGGAGATCGGCGCGCAATCGGTCGATCTCGCGGAGGAGCTGACGCTGGCGACCGCCGAACTCGCCTTCCTGCCGGATCGTCGCCAAGCCTATGAGAACCTCGCCATGCGCGTCGATCTCGAAGGGGTCAAGGCGGTGTCGACCGCGCTGATCCAGGCCGAGCGCTACGGCACGCCGCTCGGCCAGACGCTGCGCGTGCTGGCGCAGGAGAATCGCGATCTCAGGATGAACGCCGCGGAGAAGAAAGCGGCGGCGCTGCCGCCCCAGCTCACTGTGCCGATGATCCTGTTCTTCCTGCCGGTGCTGTTCATCGTCATCCTGGGCCCGGCCGCCATCAAGGTGATGGCGATACGCTGAACACTGCAACAGTCGTCATCCCCGGGCTTGTCCCGGGGTCCACGACCGTGCCGAGTGGAGAACCGTGGATGGCCGGGACAAGCCCGGCCATGACAGCTTTGAAATGCCTGCTTTTCGTGCCCAGCCGACTTACGAGCCAGCTCTCAGCCCGCCATCGGCGCGCGGCGCCGTGCGGCGACGGCGCGCGAGACCAGGAGCTTGTCGATGCGCCGGCCGTCCATGTCCACCACCTCGAAGCGCCAGCCCTTGGCCTCGAACGCGGTGCCTTCCTGCGGCAGCGACTTCAGCTCGTTGAGCGCGAAGCCGGCGGCGGTGTGGAAGCCGGCGTCGCTCGGAATGCGGATGGCGAGCAATTCGGCGAGCTCGTCGGTCGGCGTCGAGCCGGCGACCAGATAGGAGCCGTCGTCTCGTTCCACCACATGCGGCCCCGGATGACCCTCGTCGCTCATGATGATGGTGCCGGCAATGGCGTCGAGCAGGTCGGCCGGGGTAAGCACCCCGACCATGGAGCCATATTCGTCGACCACCAGGGCAAGCGGGGAGGTGGCGTTGCGCAGCAGCTTCATGGCGTCGAGCGCGCCCGCCGTCTCCACCAGCACGGCGGCCGGCTTGACGAACTGGCGCGGGTCGGGCGTCGCGCCGTCGAGATAGGCCTCGAGCAGGTCGCGTATGTCGATGACGCCGATGGCTTCCTCCGGCGTGCCTTCGCAGGCCGGCATGCGGGTGTGCTTGGTCTCGCGGATGATCCGGCGCACCTCGTCGGGATCGTCGGTGAGGTCGATCCAGTCGACATCGGTGCGCGGCGTCATCACCGCGCGCACCGGGCGGTCGGCGAGGCGCATCACGCCGGCGATCATGCGCCGCTCGTCGGGATCGATGACGCCGGCCGTCTCGGCCTCGGCGACGATGGCGCGGATCTCCTCGTCGGTGACATTGTTGGCCTGGTTGGCGTTCGGGTCGCCGAGCAGCCGCAGCGCGAGGCGGGTCGAGGCGTCGAGCGCCCACACCGCCGGCGCCGCGATGCGCGAGAGCACCACCATCGCCGGGGCGACCAGGATGGCGAGCTTTTCCGGGCTCTGCAAAGCGAGGCGCTTCGGGATCAGTTCGCCGATGATCAGCGAGAAATAGGTGATGGCGGCGACCACCACGACATAGCCGACGCCGTCGGCGACGCCGGGCGAGAGGCCCTGCGTCTCCAGCCAGTCGCCCAGCATGTCGCCGAGCGTGGCGCCGGAAAAGGCGCCGGCCAGAATGCCGATCAGCGTGATGCCGATCTGCACGGTGGAGAGGAACCGTCCCGGATCGGCGGCGAGCGCGAGCGCGGCCCGGGCGCCCTTCGAACCGTGCTCGGCGCGCGAACGCAGCCGCGCCGGGCGCGAGGAGACGACCGACAATTCGGCCATGGCAAGGACGCCGTTCACGAGAACGAGCAGGACGACGACGGCGATTTCGAACAGCGGCATCTAGGGTCGCGGACAAGCCTCAATATCCGCCACCTTTAGCACGGCTGCGCGGTTTGGCGATGCGTGCCATCGCCGCCTGTGCATGGCGGGCGGTTTGACGGCATCTTTCAACCCGCCTAGAACGCGCGCGATCCCGCCTCGCTTGCCGCTGGAACGCCATGTCCCACAACACGTTCGGCCATCTGTTCCGCGTCACCAGCTTTGGCGAGAGCCATGGCCAGGCAATCGGCGGCGTCATTGACGGTTGCCCGCCGAACATCGCCTTCCGGCTCGAGGATGTGCAGGGTGCGCTCGACAAGCGCCGGCCCGGCCAGTCGCGGTTCACCACCCAGCGTCGCGAGCCGGACGAGGTCAAGATCCTGTCCGGGGTGCTGCCGGGCGAGGATGGGGTCCTCGTCACCACCGGGACGCCGATCGCGCTGCTGATCGAGAATGTCGACCAGCGCTCCAAGGATTATTCGGAGATCGCGGCAAGCTATCGCCCCGGCCATGCCGACTATGCCTATGACGTGAAGTACGGCATCCGCGACTACCGGGGCGGCGGGCGTTCCTCTGCACGCGAGACCGCGGTCCGCGTCGCCGCCGGTGCCATCGCCCGCAAGGTGCTCCCTGGCGTGACCGTGCGCGGCGCGCTGGTGCGCATGGGCGAGATCGCCATCGACCGTTCGAAGTGGGACTGGGACGAGATCGACCGCAACCCGTTCTTCTGCCCCGATGCGGACGCGGCCGCGAAAATGGAGGCCTATCTCGACGGCATCCGCAAGGCCGGCTCCTCGGTCGGCGCGGTGATTGAGGTGGTGGCCGAGGGCGTGCCGCCGGGCCTGGGGGCGCCGATCTATGGCAAGCTCGATGCCGAGCTCGCGGCTGCGCTGATGAGCATCAATGCGGTCAAGGGCGTCGAGATCGGCGAAGGCTTCGAGGCCGCCACATTGACCGGCGAGGCCAATGCCGACGAGATGCGCATGGGCAATGACGGCCGCCCGATCTTCCTCGCCAATCATGCCGGAGGCATTCTCGGCGGCATCTCCACCGGCCAGCCGGTGGTGGCGCGTTTCGCGGTGAAGCCGACCTCATCCATCCTCACCCCGCGCCGCACCGTGACACGCCATGGTGAGGACGCCGAGATCATCACCAAGGGCCGCCACGATCCCTGCGTCGGCATCCGCGCCGTGCCGGTCGGCGAGGCGATGGTGGCCTGCGTGCTGGCCGACCATCTGCTGCGCCAGCGCGGGCAAGTGGGTGAGCCGGTCGAGTGGCCTTTCCGGAAGTAGGACTCGTTCGCTTCAGCATCCTTCGAGGCCCAGCTAGGCCGGGCACCGCCCGCGGCAATCGGCCAAGGATGAGGTCGCGCCAAAGAACCACGTCATTCCTAGCAGTTGGCCGATCGCCAACTGCGGGTGGTGCGAGCGCAGTGCGCCTCGAAGGACGCTGGAGCAGCGCAACCTGCACTCACTTTCAGCATCGCTGAAATACCGCACGTCGCTTCATTGTCACCGAAGTGGCGCCCTCCTATAATCCACCCATGAAGCTTACCGACTGGCTCCGTTTCACCGGCACCACCCGCAGTGCGTTTGCCCGCGCCGCGGGCTTGTCGCCGGCCAGCATCACCGCTCTGTGCAAGGACGATCCGGCCTGGGTGTCGCGCGAGGCGGCGGCGCGCATCGCCACCGCTACCGGCGGCGCCGTCACCCCCAACGACTTCCTCGGGCTCGAAAACATGGGGCTCGAGAATTTGGGCCTCGAAATCCAGAAGGCGAAGATCATGAACGACACCATCCAGTCCCGCATCGAGGCGGCGATCGAGGCTTTCGCGAACGGGGACATGCTGGTCGTCACCGACGATGACGACCGCGAGAATGAGGGCGACCTCATCGTCGCCGCGCAGTTCGCCACGCCGGAGAAGCTCGCCTTCATCGTGCGCCACACCTCCGGCATCGTCTGCACGCCGCTTACCGCCGAGCATGCGCGCCGCCTCAGGCTCTCGCCGATGGTGACGGAGAATGACGCACCGCATTCCACCGCCTTCACCGTCTCGGTGGACTACCGCCACGGCACCACCACCGGCATTTCGGCGGAGGACCGCACGGCCACCGTGCGCGGCCTCGCCAATCCGAATGCCGGCGCCGCGGACTTCGTCCGCCCCGGCCACATCTTTCCGCTGGTTGCCCGCGAGGGCGGCGTGCTGATGCGCTCCGGCCATACCGAGGCCGCGGTCGACCTCTGCCGGCTGGCGGGTCTCGAGCCGGTCGGGGTGATCTGCGAACTGGTGAATGACGACGGCACGGTGATGCGTGGGCCGAAGGTTGCCGATTTCGCGGGCACTCACGGTCTCAAGCGGATTTCGGTCGCCGATCTCATCGCTTATCGCCAGGCGCGCGAGAAGCTGGTCACCCGCGCCGCCGAGTTCGACGCCCCGACTGCGGTCGGCGAGATGCATGCCATCTCCTATGTCACGCCGTTCGAGCCGGTGAACCACCTTGCTTTGGTGCACGGCCGCATCGGCGACGGCCGCGACGTGCTGGTGCGCCTGCATCGCGCCGATCCGATCGGCGATGTCTTCACCGGCGGCAAGGCGATCCGGTGCTCGCTCGAACGCATCAAGCAGGAAGGTCGCGGCGTGCTGGTCTATCTGCGCGACGGCACCTCCGGCGTGCCGGTCACCGCGCTCGGGGACAAAACCGATTCGGCCAAGCTGCGCGACGAGAACTGGCGGGAGGTCGGCCTCGGCGCTCAGATCCTGAAGGATCTCGGCATCTCCTCGATCCGCCTGATCGCGTCGCGCGCGCGCACCTATGTCGGCATTGCCGGCTTCGGTATCGAGATCACCGGCACCGAACCGCTCGACGTGTGAGCGGCCCATATCAGGGTAGTGACGATCACGCGATCGGCACGCACTGCCTGCAATTTCGGCTTCTGGCGACTCGGTAGCCATGCCACCATCTCGTCCAGCGCGTCCCTGACACGTCAGGAACTCGTCGGATACGGAGGTCGCGATGGTGCGCATGCGCATGCGGCTTGCTGGAACGACGTTTCTGCAAGCCGTGCTCTCGGCTCTCATCCTGGCCCTTTGGGCCTCCATCGTCCCCGCCGGTGCGGCGGACGAGCCGGTCGATGTCGAGCTCGTGCTTGCGGTCGACGTTTCCTATTCGATGGATCTCGACGAACTCGCCCTCCAGCGCGAAGGCTATATCGGGGCGGTCACCTCCCCGGAATTCCTCAACGCGCTGAAGCTCGGGCCGAATGGCCGTGTCGCGCTCGCCTATATGGAATGGGCCGGGGTGGACGAGCAGAAGCTGGTGGTGGACTGGACCATCGTCGATGGCCCCGCCAGCGCCGCCCGTTTCGCCACCGCCATCCAGGAGGCGCCGTTGCGCCGGGTCTATCGCACCTCGATCTCGGGGGCGATGATTTTCGGCTCGGCGCTGTTCGACAATAACAGCATACGCGGGCTCCGCCGCGTCATCGACATCTCCGGCGACGGCACCAACAACCAGGGCCCACTGGTGGAGCCGACCCGCGACAGCCTCGTTGCCCGCGGCATCACCATCAACGGCCTGCCGCTGCTGTTGAAGGAGCCGGCCGGCTCGATGCTCGATATCGAGCAGCTCGATACCTATTACGAGGATTGCGTCATCGGCGGCCCGGGCGCCTTCGTCATCCCGATCCGCGCCAAGCACGAATTCGCCGACGCCATCAAGACCAAGCTGGTGCTGGAAGTCGCCGGCGTGAAGCCGCCGCCGCATGTCAGGGTGCTGCCGGCGGGGAGCCCGCCGCGCATCTCCTGCACCATCGGCGAGCGCATGTGGATGGACCGCTGGGGGAATTGAGACGGCTCCCTCCCCCGCTTGCGAGATAGGGAAGTCGCCTTCACCTCCGGAACACTCCCACCATCTCGACATGCGCCGAGTACAGGAACTGGTCCACCGGCGTCACCTCTTCGAGCCGGTAGCCGCCCTCGATCAGCAACGCCGCGTCACGGGCGAAGGTGACCGGATCGCATGACACGCCCACCACCAGCGGCACCTTGCTCGTCGCCAGTTGCCGGGCCTGCGCCTCCGCACCCTGGCGCGGCGGATCGAACACCACGGCGCCGAACGCCTTCAGCTCCATGGGCAGCAGCGGTCGTCGGAACAGGTCGCGGGCCTCGCCGGTGACCGGCTTCAGTCCGCTCATGCCGCGGGTGGCGCGGACCAGGGCTTCGATCGCCGCCTCATTGCCCTCGACGGCGGTGACCCGCGCACGCTCGGCGAGCCGCAGCGCGAAGGTGCCGACGCCTGAGAACAGGTCGGCGACGCGCCCCGCCGCGCCGACCGCCGCGATCACCAGTTCCGCCAGCACGCGCTCGCCCTCGAGCGTCGCCTGCAGGAACGAGCCTGCCGGCAGCACAACTTTGGCGCGGCCCATGGTCACCACCGGCGGCTCGCGCTGCAGGATCAGTTCGCCATGGCGCGTCAGGCGGGCGAGACGATGCTGCTCCGCGATCTCCGCCAGCGCGGCGACGCGGTCCGGCCTCAAGGGGCCGCTGCCGCGCACATCCATGTCGAGCCCGGTCTCGGTCGCCGTCACCTGCAGGTCCAGCGGCTTGGCGAGCGGGGCGAGCACGCCCGCGACCGCCCAGGCCGCCGGCAGCGCGCCCTTGAGCGCCGGCGCCAAGATCGGGCAGGCGTCGATCGGCACGATCGCGTGGCTGCGCCGGCCGGCGAAGCCGACGGTGAGCAGGTCGCGTCCGGCCTTGGCGGCTCCACCTGTGCCGCGCGCGTGGAAGGTGACGCGCCGCCGCCCTTCGCCATGACCCGGGACAAGTTCGCCGACCGGCGCCGCGATCCCGGCGCGGGCCAGCGCATCCACCACCAGCCCGCGCTTCCAAGCGCGATAGGGCGCCGCGCTCCAGTGCTGGAAGGCGCAGCCGCCGCATGCCCCGACATGCCGGCATTCCGGCTCGACCCGCTCCGCGCTCGGCACGACGACACGCAGCAGCCGGCCGCGATCGCCCTCGCGCTCGATCTCGACCTCCTCGCCGGGCAAGGCGAGGGGCACGAAGACCGGGCCGTCCGGCGTCTCGGCAATGCCGTCGCCGCGGTGGCCGAGCCGGGCAATGCGGACAGTGACGGTGCCCCCTGGGGGGCAGCTCCTTTGCGGAAAGCTCATGCCATGTGCCATGCCGTATTATGAATTCGCCAAATAATCATGTGCGGCAATTTATCATCCCCGTTGCGTCGACATGTGAATTGCTTCGAATCAGCCTAGTATTCGTGCGGCTGATTCCCATTTTTAAAACGGACAGCCATGTTTACTTAGCACGCGCACATAATAATAAGCCGCGAAGCGCCCGCAAAGGGGGAATGAATGTCGCTTATCTCTGCACTTGCCATCAGTATCGGCGTACTGGGAGGGATAGCCACCTGGCTGTTCCTCGGGCCTCTCGCCGGCGGCCTGCAAATCTGGGCCGCTTTCATCGCCTGGGCCTGCTTCTTCCATTGTGGGGGCAAGGAGGCCGGACTCAAGGCAACCATCATGGCGAATGTCGCCGGCTGCGTCATGGCGGGGCTCACGCTCATCGCGGTGAGCCGCGGCGGCATGGGCGACAGCCTCGGCCTGCCGCTCTGGGCCGGCATCTGCGTCGGCGTCGGCGTGCTGGTCATGATCCTGCTGGCGAACATGCCGGCCTTCGCCGCCATACCGGCGCTGGTCTATGGCTATGCCGCCACGGCGGGCTATGCGCTGCTCACCGCCGACGGGCTCGCCATGCTCACCTCCCCGACACTGGCCAATCCGGTGGTGACGATCGCTCTCTCGATGATCGTCGGCGCCGTGCTCGGCTATGTGTCGGAAAAGGTCGCGGGCGCTCTGCTTGGGCAAGCCGACCAGGCTCGTCGTCCGGCCTGAACTGCCGTGCTCCGGCGACCTCGTCATGTCGCCGGAGCCGCTACGATGAGGCTTTCCACATTGCCATCGCCCCCCGCAATCGGAGACGGCAATGTATGGAGCGTCCGCCACCCGAGCTGCGCCAGGCACCCCGCCACGGCCGCTATGGCGCCGGCTCGGGCGGCGGCGTCCTTCACAATGCCGCCCTTCGACAGCTTGTTCCGCCCGACCTCGAATTGCGGCTTGACCAGCGCCACCAGCACCGCGCCCGGTGCGGCATGGGCGATCGCGGCGGGAAGCACCTGTGCGAGGCCGATGAAGCTGACATCGATGGTGATGATGTCGGCGGCCGGAATGGCGCCTGGCGCCAAGGCGCGGATGTCGGTTTCCTCAAGGCAGATCACCGCGGGATGGCCGCGCAGCCGCGCATGGAGCTGGCCGCGCCCGACATCGACCGCATGGACCCTTCTCGCTCCGCGCGCCAGCAGCACCTCGGTGAAGCCGCCGGTGGAGGCGCCGACATCGAGCGCCTCCCTGGCCGTGACGTCGATGCCGGCCGCGTCGAGCGCCGCCTCGAGTTTCAGGCCACCCCGCGAGACCCAGCGGAACGCCTCCTCGGCCTCGAGCGCCGCATCGGTCGCCAGCATGTCGGAGGCGCGGGCGACGACGCGGCCGCCGGCCCGCACCAGGCCGGCTTCGATGGCCGCCTGCGCCCGCGCACGGCTCTCGAACAGCCCGCGTTCGACCAGAAGTCGGTCGGCACGGAGCCGTTTCGCGCTACGGTCATCGTCTCGCCCGCGTTCTGTCACAATCGGTCACCACCCATTCATCACCTGCGCGGCACTATGTGCCCGTACCCAATAGCTAATCCTGCCGAGGCGCCCCGTTAAGCCATGCGTCGCTTGTCGAATACCGTGCGCTTCGTCGCCCTGATGCTCGCCATCGGCGCCCTTGCGGCATCCCCGGCCGACGCCGCCTCGAAGAAGGAACAGCGGGCCAAGACTCGCACCGAGGCAAAGGCCAAGGCCGATGCCAAGGCCAAGGCGGATGCCGCCAAGGCCGACACCAGGCCGAAGTCGCCGCCGGGCATTTGGAGCTATGGCCGCGACGCCGAAGCCTTCGTGCTGCAATATGGCGTCGCCAAAGCCGCGGCGCCGTTTCTCGTCGCCACCTGCCGCCCCGGTGCCGGGCTGTTCCAGATCGTCGTCGAAATCTCGCCGCCAAAGGCGCAGGCCGGCGATGCGGTACGCCTCACCCTCGGCAATGGCAAGACGGTGGTCGAGTTCGCCGCCAGCACCTTCCCCTCGGTGACGCAGGGCCGGCGCGCGGTCGAGGCCCAGGCGAAGCTGGAGCCGAAGCTGATCGAGGTGTTCAAGAATGCCGACCAGCTCAAGGTGACGGTGACGGGCGCCACCGAGACGCTGCCGCTCGCCTCGGCGCAGAAGAAGCTGCCGGCCTTCGAGGCGGGTTGCCTGAAAGCCAGGATCCTGCCCTCGGCGAAGAATTGAGCTTAGCCCCTTAGCAGCGCGGTCTGCACATCCGCCTCGGCCCGGCCCAGCGAGCCGAGCACCCCGGCGACGATGCCGCGCACGTCGAGCCCCGCGGCTGCGATCTGCACCGCCGGGGTATCGTGCTCCAGGAAGCGGTCGGGCAGCGTGAGCGTGCGCACCTTCAGCCCGCGGTCCAGCGCGCCGGTCTCGGCGAGCAGCGCCAGCACCTGGCTGCCGAAGCCGCCGGTCGCGCCTTCCTCTACCGTGACCAGCACCTCATGCTCGCGGGCAAGGCGCAGGATCAGCTCGCGATCGAGCGGCTTGGCGAAGCGCGCATCGGCGACCGTGGTGGAAAGCCCGAAGCTGGCGAGCTGATCGGCCGCCGTGAGGCAATCCGCCAATCGCGTGCCGAGCGAGAGCAGGGCGACCGCGGCGCCCTCGCGCACCACCCGGCCCTTGCCGATCGGCAGCACCTCGCCGCGCGCGGGACGCTCGACGCCGACGCCTTCGCCGCGCGGATAGCGAAACGCGATCGGGCCTTCATCGTACGCCGCGGCGGTCGCGACCATGTGCACCAGCTCCGCCTCGTCGGCGGGCGCCATCACCACCATGCCCGGCAGGCAGGTCAGCATCGGCAGGTCGAAGGCGCCGACATGGGTGGCGCCGTCCGCTCCGACCAGCCCGGCGCGGTCGAGCGCGAAGCGCACCGGCAGCTTCTGGATCGCCACGTCGTGGACGATCTGGTCATAGGCGCGCTGCAGGAAGGTGGAATAGATGGCGCAGAACGGCTTGTAGCCTTCGCTAGCAAGGCCGGCGGCGAAGGTCACGGCGTGCTGCTCGGCAATGCCGACATCGAAGGTGCGGGTCGGGAACGCCTGGCCGAACAAATCGAGCCCGGTGCCGGCCGGCATCGCAGCATTGATGGCGACGATCTTGTCGTCGTGCCGCGCTTCCTCGATCAGCGCATCGGCGAACACCCGCGTATAGCTCGGAGCGTTGGAGGCCGCTTTCTTCTGCGCGCCGGTGGCGACATCGAAGCGCTGCACGCCGTGATATTTGTCGGCCGAGGCTTCCGCCGGCGGATAGCCCTTGCCCTTCTTTGTGACGACATGCACCAGGATCGGCCCGGTCTGCATGTCGCGCACATTGCGCAGCACCGGGAGCAGGTGGTCGAGATTGTGCCCGTCGATCGGGCCGACATAGAAGAAGCCGAGCTCCTCGAACAGCGTGCCGCCGGTCCAGAAGCCGCGGGCATATTCCTCGGCCCGCGCCGCCTTCTGCCCGAAGAATTTCGGCAGGTTGCCGGCGAGCTGCTTCGCCGTCTCGCGCAGCGTGCGGTAGGTCGGCCCGGAGATCAGCCGGGCGAGATAGGCCGACATGGCGCCGACCGGCGGAGCGATCGACATGTCGTTGTCGTTGAGAATGACGATGAGGCGGGAATCCATCGCTCCGGCATTGTTCATCGCCTCATAGGCCATGCCCGCCGACATCGCGCCGTCGCCTATCACGCAGACCACGTTGCGCTTCGGGCCGCCATTGGCGGCTTCCAGGTCGCGCGCCACCGCCATGCCTAGGCCGGCGGAGATCGAGGTCGAGGAATGGCCGGCGCCGAACGGGTCGTATTCGCTCTCCGCCCGGTTGGTGAAACCGGAGAGCCCGCCGCCCTGGCGCAGCGTGCGGATGCCGTCGCGCCGCTGCGTGAGGATCTTGTGCGGATAGCACTGGTGGCCGACGTCCCAGATCAGCCGGTCGTGCGGGGTATCGAACACGTAGTGCAGGGCGACGGTGAGCTCGACCACGCCGAGCCCGGCACCGAGATGTCCGCCGGTGACGGAGACCGCGTCGATGGTCTCGGCGCGCAGCTCTGCGGCGAACTCGCCCAGCCGCTCCTCGGGCAGGCGGCGCAGATCGGCCGGTGCGTGGACGGTGTCGAGAAGCGGCGTCGAGGGGCGGGTCAAGGACGTCTCCGATGCGGTGCCCGGCGGGAGAGCGCCAAGAGACTGCACGCCATTTTGGATACACAATGGCAGAGGGGCGTGCAACGCACCGGGGCGTCGTACCGGAAGGCGCCTGCGTCAGGCGCATGGCATCACCTCATATCATACCGATTCGCCCGATCAGACCCGCAACATGTGTGGAGAGGCGCCCTGCCAATGCGGCAGGGCATTGGCGCGCATCGCGTGCATCCGCTAGAACCGCGCCATGAAGAGTGGAGTCTTCAGCGAAACCGGGAAGGAGGGCGCGGCCCTGTCGCGCCGGCTGGTGCTGTTCATGCCCGGCCATGACCCTACCGACATGGACTACCACCACGGTCGTTTCGTCTATCAGGCGGCCAAGTTCGCCAAATTGTGGTCGCTCGACGTCAAGGTGTCGGAACGCCTCGACGACGGCAGGCTCGACGGCGAGCTCGGCCCCTCCGCGCGCTGGAGCGCGACCGCCTCCGGACCGAACTGGCAGCACGAGACCGACTACGAGGTCCTGCGCTGGGACGACATCGTCGTCGAGCTCGACGAGCGTCCCGATCCGGTGCGGCTCGGGCGCGGCTTCTATGCGCTGAGCGACTTTTTTGTCACCGGCACGGCGTGGCGGTATCTGAAGGCCTGCGTGCGCTACGGCCTGTTCTTCTTCTTTCCTTATCTGATTACCGGCCTGTTCGCCGGCCTCGCCGTGCTGGCCGGCTGGCTGGCAATGCTCGGGCTCGGCTATGGCATTGCTTCACCATGGCCGGAGCTCGTGGGGGGGCTGGTCGGCATCGGCGTGTTCTTCGCGCTGTTCCACCAGCCGGGGCGGCGCTGGCGGCTGCACCAGGCGCTCGACGACTGGGACCTCGCCCGCAACTACATGTATGGCCGGACGCCGACGGTGGAGGCCCGCCTCGAGCGGCTCGCCGAGCTGCTGGTCCAGCGCGTCGAAAGCCGGCGCTATGACGAGATCATCCTGGTCGGCCATAGCCTGGGGGCGACGCTGGTGCTGCGGGTGATCGGCCATGCGCTCGATCGCGACCCCGAGCTCTGCGAGCGCGGCACCCGCATCGGCCTGCTCACCTGCGGTGCCACAATCCCGAAGCTCGCGCTGCATCCGGCCGGCGGGCAGGTGCGCGCGGAGGCGGCGCGGCTGGCGAACCTTCCTGGCCTCGCCTGGGCCGAGTACCAGGCGCGGCACGACGCCATCAATTTCCACAAATTCCATCCGGTGCTGCTGCGCCGCACGGGTTTCGACCGCAGCTACAGCCTCGCCGGCCCGCGCCCGCTGCTGCGCGATGCCAACATCAAGAACATGGTGACGCGCGAGAATTTCCGCCGGCACCGCTGGAGCCCGATGCGCATCCACTACCAGTTCATGCTGGCGAACGAGAAGCGTGCTGCCTACGACTATTTCATGTTCGCGCTGGGTCCGGTGCCCTTCGCCGTGCTGGTCACCGACAAGGACGGCGCGGTAAACCGCTTTTCCGCCGACGGGCGCCTGCTGTCCGTGACGCCCTTCGAGCCCAAGCCTCCATCCTCCGCAGCCCTGGATGCCGCATGAACCTCATCCTCGCCAGCAAGATCTTTTGGGCCATCGGTGTCATCGGCTGGTACGCCATTCGCTTCCCGTTCGAGCGCCGGGTGAAGCGCGAGCGGGTGGTGGATGCCCGCGACCGCCTGCGCGAGCGCATCCTGCTGTTCTGCTCGACCATGGGGCTCGGCATCATTCCGGGGATTTGGGTGTTCACCGGATTTCCGAGGTCGGCGGATTATCCCTTCACCGTTGCGCAGCTCGTGCTCGGTGCGCTGGTGTTCGGCTTCTCGCTCTGGCTGTTCCGCCGCACCCACAAGGATCTCGGCAAGAACTGGTCGGTGACGCTGGAGATCAAGGACAAGCACAAGCTCATCACCGGCGGCGTCTACCGCTATGTCCGCCACCCGATGTATTCCGCCTTCTTCCTGTGGGCGCTGGCGCAGCTGATCCTGATCCCGAACTGGATCGCCGGGCCGGCCGGCTTCATCGGGTTCGGAATCCTGTTCGCCTTCCGCGTCGGTCGCGAGGAGGGGATGATGCTCGACACCTTCGGCGACGAATACCGCGCCTACAGCGCGCGCACCGCGCGCATCGTGCCGGGGGTGTTCTGAGCTGCTGAGCGGAACATCTACTCGCCGTCGAGCGGCACGGTGCCGGTCGGCTTGCCGTCGGCGCCGAGGGTGATCTTCTCCACCCGAGCCTCGGCGTCCTTCAGCAGCGCGTCGCAGCGCGCCTTCAAGGCCTCGCCACGCTGATAGAGCGTGATCGATTCCTCCAGCGGGACATTGCCGCCTTCCAGCTTGCCGACGATGGTTTCGAGCTCGGTCAGCGCCTTCTCGAAGCTCAGCGTCTTGACGTCCGGGGCGTCGGTCATGGTGTCCTCCCGCTATTTCTGGATCAGCCGCGCATCAGCGCGACGACATGCGCCGAGGCCGAGCGGGCGAGGCCTTCGAGGTCGTAGCCGCCTTCCAGTACCGAGACGAGCCGCCCGCCGCAATGCTTGTCGGCGACGTCCATCAGCTTCTTCGTCACCCAGCTATAGTCGTCCTCGAGCAGATTGAGGTTGGCCAGCGGGTCGCGGGTATGGGCGTCGAAGCCGGCGGAGATGATCAGGAACTCCGGCCCGAACGCCTCGATCCGCGGCAATATGCGGTCCTCGAACGCCTGCTTGAAGCGCTCGCCGCCATCGCCGGCGCGCAGCGGGGCATTGACGATGTTGTCCGAGGCGCCGCGCTCGCCCGCCGACCCGGTGCCGGGGAAGAGCGGCATCTCGTGGGTCGAGGCGTACATCACCGTCGGATCGTTCCAGAAGATCTCTTGGCTGCCATTGCCGTGGTGCACGTCGAAATCGACGATGACGACGCGGCCGATACCATGGACCTTCTGCGCATGGCGGGCGGCAATGGCGACATTGTTGAACAGGCAGAAGCCCATCGGCGTGCGGGTCTCGGCATGGTGGCCGGGCGGGCGCATGGCGACGAAGGCGTTATTCGCCTTGCCGGCGAGCACTTCGTCGACCGCCAGCACCGAGCCGCCGACGCCGCGCCAGATCGCCTCCCCGGTGCCCGGCGACATCACCGTATCGCCATCGATGCGCACCAGGCCATCTTCCGGCACCGCCTCGTCGAGTGCGGCCACATAGTCCTCCGGATGGACGCGGACGATATCGGCGCGCTCGCCCATCGGTGCCTGCTCGCGGGCCAGCGTCGCGAACTGCTCCTGCTCGAACACCCGGTTCAGCGCACGCACGCGATCCGGCCGCTCCGGATGGCCCATCGGCGTCAGATGATTGAGGCAGGCGTCATGGGCGATCAGCAGGGTCGACATCAGGCGGTCCCTCGGCGCGTCGGCTTTATGGCGATGGAAGACTTTATAGGGGCGCGGTCCACGATATGCCACGTTCGGGAGCCAGCGGGGGCGATTTTTGGTCGCTACCTTGACCCCGCCGCGCGGCGCGCCTAGAGCCCTATCCGCTCGGATCAACGATCCGAGCGACAAGATAGTGCTCTAAATTCAATAAGCTGGAGCATGTTCTGATCGCAAAGTCTTCCAACTTTTGCGGAACATGCTCCAGCGAGCCGCGCTCCAGCGAGGAAGGCCCATGGCGGCAGTGGCGCAGACGAAGATCGGGACACGGCTGATGCCGGCGGATGCCGCCGGCATTGTCGAGGCCGCACGCCTGCTGCGTGCCGGCGGCCTCGTCGCGCTGCCGACCGAGACGGTCTATGGCCTCGCCTGCGACGCCACCGATCCGCGCGCCGTCGCGCGGCTCTATGCCGCCAAGGGACGGCCGTCCTTCAATCCGCTGATCGCCCACGTGCCGGACCTCGCATCGGCGCGCCGCATCGGCGTGTTCGGTGCCGAGGCGGAGGCGCTCGCCGGGCGCTTCTGGCCGGGGCCGCTGACGCTGGTGGTCCCGGCGCGCGAGGGAGCGGTCTGCGACCTTGCCCGTGCCGGGCTGTCGACGCTCGCCATCCGCGTGCCGGCGCACCTCATCGCCCGTGCCGTGCTGGAGGCCGCCGGCCGGCCGATCGCCGCGCCGAGCGCCAACCGCTCCGGTCATGTCTCGCCGACAAGCGCCGGACATGTGATGGCCGATCTCGACGGGCTGGTCGAGCTGGTGCTCGATGCCGGGCCGAGCGCGGTCGGCATCGAATCCACTATCCTCGACTGCACCGGCCCGCACCCGGTCCTGCTGCGCCCGGGCGGGCTTGCACGAGCCCCCATCGAGGCAGTGCTCGGCCATGCGCTGGCCCGCCGCGCGACGCCGAAGGGCGCGGCCGGCGAGGCGCCGATCGCGCCCGGCATGCTCGCCTCGCACTATGCGCCGTCGGTGCCGGTGCGCCTCGATGCCGGCGAGGTACGCGAAGGCGAGGCGCTGCTCGGCTTTGCCGGCGCCCGGCCTGCGGGCAGCGAGACCGCCGTCGCCGTGCTCGATCTCAGCCCGAGCGGCGATCTCGTCGAGGCGGCGGCGAACCTGTTCGCCTATTTGCGGGCGCTCGACGCCGCGGGCGCCGCCGGCATCGCCGTCGCACCGATCCCGGCCGAGGGGCTGGGCGAGGCCATCCGCGACCGGCTCGCACGCGCCGCCGCACCGCGCTGATTCCCGCTCCCGATTGTTGTCATCCCGGTCGGGCGCAAGGCCAGGCCGGGATCGTTCGCACGATCGGCATGCGATCCCGGCGCGCCGCTGCGCGTCGGCCAGGATGACATTGTAATTGAACGGTAATTTCGTTCCGCACGCCCCGCAGAATCCCCGTCACCGACATGGTTTGGCCATGTCCGCGCCGCCTCGTTAACCCGAGCGCAAGGTTAATGCGCGACAACCAAGATATCCGGTATTCGAGGCATTGCCTGTGATCGGCGCGCCACGGATCGGATCGTGTGTCCTGTTGCGTAGGCGTTGCGTACATGCGTCTCCCACGTCGGCGTCGGCGGCACGGCGTCCTGTTCGGTTCACTGGTGCTGCTGGTCGCCGGCGCGAGTACGAGCGTCGGCTATCAGGACTTTGCCGGGCTGCTCGCCCATCGGCCCGATGTCACCGAGCGCGCCCGCATCCTCATCATCGGCAACTCGCTCTCTTCCCTCAAGACCGCGACCTTCGCCTGGCCGACGCCGTCCCAGGGCCCGCTCGGCGCTGCCATTCCCGAGCCGCCGCGGGTGCCGCTCGCGGTCAGCATCAATCGCGACACCAAGTCCGACCGCCTCCCGCTCGCTCTCGCCGTCCGTCCCGTCGATCCCTCGCCGGGCACCAACAGCGCCGGCCCGGCCTCGCTCGCCACCGGCGACAGCACCGCCGGCATCGGCACCGATCCTGCCGAGGCGAGCGACACCGAGGTTGCGACCGTCGAGGCGGGCGATCCGACCGGCGACGCTTCGGAATATGACGACTTCGCCCAGGATGAGGGTGAGAACGCCGCACCTGTGGAGGACGAGGTCGCCATGCCGGGCGACGTGGTCGACATCGGCAGCGCGGCGGACATTGGGGCCGCGGACATCGAGGCCGCCGCGCCGGCGCCGGCCGTCGCTGCGCCGCGGCCGATCTACCATGAGGCGGCCTTCATTTTCGGCGCCGATCCGACGGCGCTGCCGCCGCAGCCCTTCCATTATCTGGACGATGGCGGCACCAGCGTCGCTGCCAAGGGCGAGGTGACGGGAGACGACGCGACCCCCTCGAGCCCGGCGCAGCGCCTCGGCCTCGAGGGCAAGCGGCGGGCGCGGGCTGAGAAATGCCTTGCCGAGGCGGTCTATTTCGAGAGCCGCGGCGAGCCGGAGCGCGGCCAGGTGGCGGTGGCGCAAGTGGTGATGAACCGGGTCTTCTCCGGCTATTACCCCGCCGATGTGTGCCGCGCCGTCTATCAGAACGCCAATCGGAAGCTGGCCTGCCAGTTCACCTTCGCCTGCGACAACATCCGCGACGTCGTCACCGAGCCGGAATTGTGGAAGCAGGCGAGCCGCATCGCTGCCGACGTGCTCGACGGCAGGGTCTGGGACGACAAGGTCGGCAAGGCGACGCACTACCACGCCCGGTCGGTGCATCCGCGCTGGGTGCGCGAGATGCGCAAGCTCGACCGCATCGGCGAGCACACCTTCTACCGGCCGCGGCGCTGGGAGAGCTGAGGGGCGCCCGGCAATGCGGGCGGCTCTGCTTGAGCATCCTTCGCGGCTCGCAGAGCGTGTCCTCGGGCTTGGCAATGACATGACCCGTTGGCGCGCCCCAGTGCCTGGCCGGTAATTTCCTCTCCCCGTGGGGAGAGGTGGCCCGCGCAGCGGGCCGGTGAGGGGAGGCATGATTGCGGAGCCGTAGAGCCCCTCACCCCCGCCCTCTTCCCGACGGGGAGAGGGAGTGCAAGGCCAGTCTCTTATGCCGTCATCCCGGCCGGAGCCCGTAGGGCGGAGAGCCGGGATCGCGTGAATTCCAGACTGCACCTTCGTTCGATCCAGGATCGGCCATTGACCGTCCGGGATGACACTTCATAAAAGAGGAACCATCCTGAGGTGCCCGGCGTACGCCGGCCTCGAAGGATGCTCAAGCAGAGTGTCGTCAAGCCCAAGCATACCGGCAAAACAAAAATGCCCGGCTCTCGCCGGGCATTCGGTTCCTCAAGATCGTCGAGCCGATCAGTTCAGCTTCGACTTCACGTCGCGGACCGCGGCGTCGAGCAGGCGGTCGGCGGTCTGACCCACAACCTGTGCCTTGAGCAGGCCCTCGGCGGCGGTCGCTGCCACTTCGGCGGCGGCAGTGCGAACGTCGGCGACGGCCTGCGCCTCGGCCTGGGCGATCTTCTGCTCGGCCATCCTTGTGCGGCGGGCGATCATGTCTTCGAGCTTCGCCTTGGCCTCGGTGGCGAGGCGCTCGGCCTCGGCCTTGGCGGTGGTGATGATCGCCTCGGCCTCTTCCTCGGCCTCGCGCTGCCGGCGCTGATATTCGGCAACCAGCTTCTGCGCTTCCTCGCGCAGGCGCCGCGCCTCTTCCAGCTCGGCGCGGATGCGCTCGCCGCGGCTGTCGAGCGAGCGGACGATGCCGGAGAAGGCGCCCTTCCACCCGATAAGGCCAATGAAGATGACGAAGGCGACGGCGACCCAGAGTTCTGCGCTACCCATGGCGTGGCCCTCAGCTCTTGATCGCGGTGTCGACCGCCGTCTCGACCGCGTGCGAGGCGGGAGCCTCGCCGATCAGTTCATTGACGATGGTGCTCGCCGCGTCGATCGCAATGCCGCGGACATTCGACATCGCCGATTCCTTGGTCGTCGCGATCTGGGCTTCCGCGGCCGACAGCTTGGCGGAAAGCTCGGCTTCCAGCGTCTTCCGCTTGGTCTCGGCCTCGGCCGAGAGCTTGTCGCGGGTTTCGCCGGCAATGCCCTGTGCCTTGCCGCGGGCGGCGGCCAGCGCCTTCTCGTAGGCGACGGCGGCGGCCTCGCTCTCGGCGGTGAGGCGCGCGGCCTCTTCCCGGTCGTCGGCGATGCGGTCGTGCCGCTCTTCGAGGATGTTGGCGATGCGGGGCAGCGCGATGCGGCTCATCAGGAGGTAGAGCGCGCCGAAGGCGATGGCGAGCCAGATGAACTGCGAGGGGTAGGTCGTGGCATCGAACGGCGGGAAGTTCGAACCGTGCGCTTCCTCGCCAGGCGTCCCGATCTGGACGCCATGGGCCGATCCGCCGGTTTCATGCGAGCCGCCCTCGGTGCCGACACCGGCGCCCGGCGCCGGGACATCTGCCTGGGCGATGATGTAGGAGACGACCGGACCGCTGGTCTCGGACATGGTTCAGGCTTCCTCGGGTTCGGTCCGCTGCGGGGCGAAATGCGCGCGGAACCGGACGGTGCCGATCCCGCGCTGCATATCAGACCACGAACAGCAGGACGAGCGCGACGACCAGCGAGAAGATGCCGAGACCTTCCGCGAGCGCCGCGCCGATGAAGGCGCGGGCGAACTGGCCGTCGGCGGCCGACGGGTTGCGCAGCGCGCCGGAGAGGAAGTTGCCGAAGATGTTACCGACGCCGATGCCGGCGAGGCCCATGCCGAGGCAGGCGAGACCGGCGCCGAGGAACTTGGCGGCTTCCGCTTCCATGATGTTCTCCTGTTGTATTCGCTGGATTGGTTGAAAGGGCTGGATGGTTTCCCGCGAGCGCGCCGGTCAGTGGCCCGGATGCAGCGCGTCGTTGAGATAGATGCAGGTCAGCACCGCGAAGACGTAGGCCTGCAGGGCGGCGACCAGGAATTCGAGCGCGGTGAGCGCGACGACCATGGCGAGCGGCAGCACGGCACCCGCGGCGCCGGCTATACCGGCCGCGCTCATCATCACCACGAAGCCGGCAAACACCTTCATGGCGATATGGCCGGCCAGCATGTTGGCGAAGAGACGAAGCGAGAGGCTGATCGGACGCGAGAGAAAGGAGATGACCTCGATCACGACCATGAAGGGCAGCAGGAAGGCCGGCACGCCCGACGGCACGAACAGATGCAGGAAGTGAGTGCCATGCCGCACGAAGCCATAGACGATGACGGTGCCGATGACCAGGACGGCAAGCGAGGCGGTGACGATCAGGTGGCTGGTGACGGTGAAAGCATAGGGGATAAGGCCGATGAAGTTCGCCATCAGCACGAAGATGAAGAGCGAGAACACCAGCGGGAAGAACTTCATGCCGTCATGGCCGGCCGTCGTTCGTATCGTCGAGGCCACGAATTCGTAGCTCATCTCCGCCATCGACTGCAGGCGGCCCGGCACCAGGGTGCGGCCGCGGGTGGCGAAGGTGAGGAAGAAGAACACCAGGGCGACGATGCCCAGCATGAAGGCGGCGGAATTCGTGAAGGCGAGCTGGACGCCGCCAGGCGCTCCCAGATCCACGATCTTGATGATCTCGAACTGATGGATCGGATCGATCTCGGTCGCCATCGCCGGTCGCTGCCCTTGTCACGACGCCCGTTGCAGGCGCCTTCCCCGTGTCAATCCGCGCCGCCCGCGCGGCGGCGCCGTCCGAAATCTTTTGGCGATGCCGACCGGACGGCCGGATCGCACTCTTACGTTCCGCCTTGCGGCGGCTTTTTGCGCCCGGTCTCGCCGGCGGCCCGCATCATGTTCACGATGCCGGCGCCGAAGCCGAGCAGCAGGAACACGATCATCGCCCACGGCGTCGTGCCGACGAGCTGGTCGATGCCCCAACCCAGCCCCGCCCCGACCAGCACCCCGCCGACGAACTCGCTCCCGAGGCGAAAGGCGAGGGTCATGCCGGCCGTGGCCGAGGTCTTGCTCGGTCCCGCCGCGGCGGCGTCGTCTTCCGCCTTCTGCTCGGCGCGCACCTTCTTGACGGCGGCACCGAGAGTCTTCAGGCGGTTGGCAAGTTCGGCATCGGTTGCCTGCCGGGGCTGCCCGTCGTCCTGGCCGTCCGTCGGATTGCGGTCGCCCATGATTGCGTTTGGCCCTGACCGGAGATGAACGTCCCCAAAACCCCGAAACCGCGGCGCACCATAGTGATGCGTCCAAAGGGTGTCAAGGATGTGATCAGTAGTCTCAAACCGTTGTAATAACACGATAAAACGATGACGCGGACGCTCTGTCGCAGGCACTTTCGGGGCCGTTTTGCACCAAGGTAAGGCTTTCTGGCATGCCAGCCGGGTTCGGCTCGCCGCCGAAGGGCCGCATACCGTCCCTGCACGAGCGTCAGGTTCAGCATCGCCCTCTATCAACTGGCGGCGCAACTCGCGTGGGTACGGGGCTGAAAGTTGCCGGGAAACGTCATCCCTGAACCGCCGCGAGGCCGTATCCGCGATCGCGTGACGCTCTCTTGTCACGCGATCCCGGCTCTCCGCTGCGCTACGGCCGGGATGACGTCCTTTAAAAGGAGCCGGGATGGCGCCCTGCGGATGATCACTTCTCCATCCCGGCGTCGCGGGCGGCGAGCGCGCCGACCGCGGCCCAGTCGATATTGTCGCCATAGATGGCGCGCAGCGTGAGAAACCGGTCGCGCAGCAGGCTTGCCACCGGCATCGGCACCTGCAATGCCTCCGCCGCCGCCAGCACCAGGCGGATGTCCTTCTGTCCGAGGGGCGCGGCAAAGCCGGGCGGCTCGAAGGCGCGGTCCGCGATCATCGTGCCATAGAGCTTGTAGGCCGGTGCGCCGAACAGCGTGGAGGTGAGCAATTCCAGATACTGGTGCGGGTCGATGCCGTCCTTGGCGGTGAGCGCCATCGCTTCGCCGAGCGTCTCGATCACGCAGGCGAGAAGGAAATTGCCCGACAGCTTGACGAGGTTCGCCGCGCTCGGCTTGTCGGAAAGCGGGAAAGTGCGCTGCCCGATGGCCGCGAAGATCGGCTCCGCATCCGCGATCGCCCCCGCTTCGCCCGCGGCGACGACGAAGAGCTGCCCGGTGGCCGCTGCCGGCGGCCGGCCGAACACCGGCGCCGAGACGAAGCGCTGGCCGGACTTCTCGTGATCGGCGGTCAGCCGTTCGGCGAGCGCGACGCTGATGGTGCTCGAAGAGATGTGGATCGCGCCCTTGGGCAGGGCGTTGAGGATACCGTCGGCGCCATAGACCACGGTCTCAAGCGCGGCATCCTCCGCCACCATGGTGACGACCGCGTCACCCGTGCAGGCGTCGGCCGGCGTCGGCGCGAGGCGGGCGCCTTGGGCGACCAGCGGCTCGGCGCGAGCCGGCGAGCGATTATAGACGCTCACCTCGTGGCCGGCGGCAATGAGCCGTCCTGCCATGCCTGAGCCCATCTGTCCTAGCCCGATGAAGCCGATGCGCATGTCCGATCCTCCGTGCCGCCGATGCTGCGAAAGGATAACGGCCAGTGAGTTCGCCGCATAATTGCAAACACGCATCGAGATTTATGCGCTCCCTCTCCCCGGTGGGGAGAGGGTTGGGGTGAGGGGTCTTCACCGCTCTGCGATCGCGCGCGCCCTCACCGACCCGCTTCGCGGGTCACCTCTCCCCACCGGGGAGAGGGAGCTTCAGGCCATCCCCTCAGCTCGCTTCGAGGAAGCGCTCGGCGGTGGCGAGGTCGACCGAGACCAGCTTGGAGACGCCGCGCTCGGCCATGGTGACGCCGAACAGCCGGTTCATCCGGCTCATGGTGATCGGATTGTGGGTGATGGTCACGAAGCGCGTCTCGGTGAGGCGGCGCATCTCGTCAAGCAGATTGCAGAAGCGCTCGACATTGGCGTCGTCGAGCGGCGCGTCGACCTCGTCGAGCACGCAGATCGGCGAGGGATTGGTGAGGAACACCGCGAAGATCAGCGCCATGGCGGTGAGCGCCTGCTCGCCGCCGGAGAGTAGCGAGAGCGATTGCGGCTTCTTGCCGGGCGGCTTGGCGATGATGTCGAGGCCGGCTTCCAGCGGATCCTCGGAATCGGTCAGCACCAGTTGTGCCTCGCCGCCGCCGAACAGCGTGCCGAACAGCTGGCGGAAATGCCCGTCGACGACGATGAAGGACGCCTGCAGCCGCTCGCGCGCCTCGCGATTGAGCGAGGTGATGCCCTGGCGCAGCCGCTTGATCGCCTCGGTCAGGTCGTCGCGCTCGCCGGTGAGGCCGGCCTGCTGGGCCTCGACCTCGCCGAGTTCCTCCTCGGCGCGCAGATTGACGGCGCCGAGCCGCTCGCGCTCGCGCTTCAGCCGGTCGAGATCGGCCTCGACCGCGGCGGGATCCGGCAGCGCCGCCGCCGGGTCGAGCGCGGCGGTCTCGCGGGCGAGGTCCGGCGGGCCGTCCAGCATCTCGGCGATAGCGCTGACGAGATCGGTGCGGCGCTGGCGCGCGCCCTCGAGCCGCGCCTCGGTGCGCGCCGCCTCCTCGCGCGCGCTGGCGAGCCCGTCGAGCGCGGCGCGCGCGCTTCTGTCGGCATTGGCCTGTGCGGTCTCTGCGCTCGCCAGCCGGTCGGCTGCGGTGCGCCGCGCCTCCTCGGCCTTGGCGGTCTCGTTGAGCAGATTGCGGCGGCGGGCGGCGAAGGCGTCCGGCGCCTCTTCGAGCTCTTCCCGCTCGATCGCCGCCTCCTCGCGCCGCGCCTCGATGGCGGCGAGCCGCTCGCCGGTGCCGCTGGCACGCGCCTGCCAGGAGGCGCGCTCGCCAGCGATGGCCTGCAGCCGGCGCACCCGCTGCTCGCGCTCGCGCATCAGCCCGTCGGCCGCGGCACGGGCCTCGGCGAGCGCCGCCCGGTCCTGCGCCACCCGGGTGCGGATTTTGGCGAGCACGCTCTCCTCATCCGCCGCCGGCGGCAGCGCCTCCAGCGCGGCCTCGGCCTCCAGCTGCCGGGCCGCCGCGATCTCCAGCTCCTCCTCCATCCGCGTGCGGGTCTCGGCGAGGGCGGCGAGCCGGGCCACCTCCTCGGCGGCGGCGCGTTCGATGTGGGACAGCTCGTTGCGAGCCTGCTCGGAGGCGCGGGCGGCGGTACGGCGCGCCTCGCGGGCAGCATTCTCGCGCGAGCCGGAGGCGCGCAGCGCGGCCTCGGCGGCCTCCACGCCCTTGCGGGCATTCACCACACCGGTGCGGGCATTGGCGAGCTCGGCCTCGACATCGGCCAGCCGGTTGCGCTCGGCGAGCCGGCGGGCGGCGGCGGTCGGTGCATCGGCCGCGGCGTGGAAGCCGTCCCAGCGCCAGAGGTCGCCCTCGTGGGAGACCAGGCGCTGGCCGGGCCTGAGCAGGCTTGCCAGGCGGGAGCCGTCGCTGCGGGCGACCACGCCGATCTGAGCGAGGCGGCGGGCGAGGGCCGCCGGCGCCTCCACCGAGGCGGCGAGCGGTTCGGCGCCCTCGGGCAGCGCGGGATCATCGGGCTGCGGCGTCCCCGCCCCCCAATGCACCGGGGCCGCTGCGTCGGCCGGCGCGTCGAGATCATCCCCCAAGGCCGCGCCAAGCGCTGCCTCATAGCCGCGGGCGACGCGGATCGCATCGATCACCGGCGGCCATTTCTTGGTGCCGACATCGAGCAGCTTGGCGAGCGTGCGCGCCTCGGCCTCGAAACGCTGCACCGCCTTCTCGGCCTCGGCGAGCGGGCGGCGCGACCGGTCGAGCCCGGCGCGGGCCTCGCCATGGGCAGCCTCGGCCTCCATGGTGGCGGCCTCGGCGGCTTCCAGGCGCTCCTGCGCGATCTCGGCCGCTTCGCGGCGGCGCGCCAGTTCGGCGGTGTTGCCGCCGGCCTCCAGCGCGCGCTGCTGTTCGGCGATCGCCGCCAGCTCGCGCTGGAAGCGGGTGACGCGCCCGGTCTCCTCGCGCAGCGTCCGCTCCAGCGCGCCGCGCCGGGCGATGCGTTCCGCGCCGGTCGAGGCGGCGTCGGTGAAGGCGCGCTCGGACGCCGCCAGGGCTTCGTTCAGCTCCTCGCGGCGGGCGCTCGCATCCTCTTCGGCGATCCCGGCGTCCGCTTGCGCCAGCTCGAGCTCCTCGACCTCCGCATCGAGCCGGGCGAGCACCGAGGAGGCATCGGCGGCGAGCGCCCGCTCGCGCTCCATGTCGCTGCCGAGCTGCGAAAGCCGCCGGTCCAGCTCCTCGCGCCGCGCGCTGGCGCGGGCCTCGTCGCGGTCGAGCTCGCCTCGCGCGAGATTGAGCCGCTGCAGCGCCGCCGCCGCCGCTGCGTCCTGCTCGCGCAGGCCGGGCAATTCGTGCGCAGCGAGCGCGGCGAGCCGCGTCGTCTCGGCCTGGGCGCGGGTGCGCTCGGCCACCTCCCGAACCGCAAGGTCGAGCGCCTTCTCCGCCTCCGACAGCGCGCCGGCGGCCTCCACCCAGCGCAGCCAGAGCAGCGTCGCCTCGGCCTTGCGGATATCGCCGGAGAGCACCCGGTAGCGCGCCGCCTGGCGCGACTGGCGGCGCAGCGCGTCGAGCTGGGTGCCGATCTGGCCGATCACGTCCTCGAGCCGGGAGAGATTGGTCTCGGCGGCGCGCAGCCGCATCTCCGCCTCGTTGCGGCGGGCGTGCAGGCCGGCGACGCCGGCGGCTTCCTCCAGGATGCGCCGGCGGGCGGAGGGCTTGGCGCCGATCAGTTCGCCGATCTGGCCCTGGCGCACCATGGCCGGCGAGCGCGAGCCGGAGGAGGCATCGGCAAACAATATCTGCACGTCGCGGGCGCGCACCTCGCGGCCATTGATGCGATAGGCCGAGCCGGATTCGCGCTCGATGCGCCGCGAGATTTCGAGGAGGTCGGCATCGTTGAACACGGTGGGCGCGGTGCGGTCGCCATTGTCGACCGTGAGCACCACTTCGGCGTGGTTGCGTGCCGGACGCGTGGTCGAGCCGCCGAAGATGACGTCGTCCATGCCCTCGGCGCGCATCGCCTTGTGCGAATTCTCGCCCATCACCCAGCGCATCGCCTCGACGAGGTTCGACTTGCCGCAGCCGTTCGGGCCCACAATGCCGGTGAGGCCGGGCTCGATGAGCATTTCAGTCGGCTCGACGAAGGTCTTGAAGCCGGTGAGGCGCAGACGGGTGAACTTCATGGGACGAAGGGTGACGTTCCTTAACCACAAGTTCAAGTGGGGAGCGGCCCGCGATCCACGAGATGTTGCGGCCGCTAGAAGATGCGCCGCCCGATCCGGTCCAGCCCCAGCGCCACCATGGCGAAGCCGCAGCCGACCGCGACATCGATGAGGCGGGCCTGCATGTCCGCCTCCGCCCGCCCGACCGAGCCGGCGATCAGTTCCAGCAGCAGGATGATGAAGGCAGTGAGCACCGCCATGCCGAGCGCGCCGTGCAGCTCCTGCGCCGGCCAGCGCAGCAGCGCGGCGACGAGCATGCCGGCGAGCAGCCCCCAGTGGCCAAGCGACGTCTGCGCCACGATCAGCCCGTAGCCGAGCGCGCAGGCGACACCGAGCGCCGTGCCCGCCATCATCTCGAGGATCAGCCGGCCGCTCGACAGCGCGTCGGCGCGCAGCACGATGACGATGATGATCATGGTCCAGTAAGGACGGGGCAGTCCGGCGCCGATGCTGGTGAGGTACGCGAGCGGCACCGCGATGGCGACGGCCCCGGCGAAGATCCAGCGCTCGCGCATGGTGGCGCGCAGCTTGCGCACGATCTCGCCGAGGTTCGGGGCGGTGTAGGGCCGCATGACGCCGATCGCCAGGTCCCACGCCAGCGAGACGCTCCAGGCATAGAGCGCGGTGAGCGCGACGACGGCCGCTTCCAGGCCACCAAGCGGCATATAGAGACCGCCGATCGCCAGGGTGAAGCAGAGGAATCGCGCGGCCATGGCGGCGCGATCGGACAGGCTCTCGACCAGCGCATACATCGCCCCGGCCACGGCGAAGCTCAGCATGATGAGCACGGCCTGGCCGATGAGCAGCGTGCCGAGCCCGGTGCCGAGGACGATCACCAGCCCCGCGCCGGCAAACCAGGCGAGGCGCGGGCCGGGCCGCCCGCCCGGATCGAGGGCAAAGCCGAGGATCGCGGTCACGAGCGCAAAGATCAGCCATGGCCCGATGCCGACCACGAGCCCAGCGACGATCGGCCCCATAACGGTGAACATGAAGCGCACCGAGCGGGCGATGATCTGGTCGCCGTGGAGCGCGTCCCGGGGCAAGCGCATCGCGGGGGCCGGCTTGTCGTCCAAGATGGGGCTCCCGACTGGTTGGTCGCCCGAGCGAGGGAGACGCGGTAATTTTACCCCGTCTTTACCGTGAGCGACGGACATTGTGGATGAATTCCGTTGCGTTCCCTCAGTTGCGTACAAGCGTCGGGTCCGGTCCCATGAAACTCATTCGTAACGTGGAGCCCTTGCGGGTTCCGCGCGCGCCCCGCGGCTCTTCCTCCACCGGTCCCGCTTTGCCGCTCGACGCCGTGCTGCGCGGCGACTGCGTGGCCGAATTGTCGAAGCTGCCGGCGCAGTCGGTCGACCTCGTCTTCGCCGACCCGCCCTACAATCTCCAGCTCCAGGGCGAATTGCGCCGCCCCGACGACAGCCGGGTCGATGCGGTGGACGACGCCTGGGACAAGTTCGAGAGCTTCGAGGCCTATGACGCGTTCACCCGGGCCTGGCTGCTGGCGGTGCGCCGGGTGCTGAAGCCGACCGGCACGCTGTGGGTGATCGGCTCCTACCACAACATCTTCCGCGTCGGCTCGATGCTGCAGGACCTGAATTTCTGGATCCTCAACGACATCGTCTGGCGCAAGACCAATCCGATGCCGAACTTCCGCGGCCGCCGTTTCACCAATGCCCACGAGACGCTGATCTGGGCGGCGCGCGAGCCGGGCGGCAAGGGGTACACCTTCAATTATGAAGGCCTGAAGGCCGGCAATGACGATGTGCAGATGCGCTCCGACTGGCTGTTCCCGATCTGCTCGGGCGGCGAGCGGCTGAAGGATGGCGAAGGGCGCAAGGCGCATCCGACGCAGAAGCCAGAGGCCCTGCTCGCCCGCATCCTGCTCGCCTCCTCCAGGCCCGGCGACGTGGTGCTCGACCCCTTCTTCGGCTCCGGCACCACCGGTGCGGTGGCCAAGCGGCTGCGCCGGCACTTCATCGGCATCGAGCGCGACGGCGATTATTTCGAGGCGGCGAAGGCGCGGATCGCGACAGTCGAGCCGCTGCCGGAGGCGGCGCTGCTGCTGGCGCCGTCTGCCCGCGAAGCCCCGCGCGTCGCCTTCTCCTCGCTGGTGGAGCGCGGCCTGGTCTCGGCCGGCACGTTCCTCACCGACGCCAAGAACCGCAACCGCGCCATGGTACGGGCCGACGGCACGCTGTCGCTGGAGACTGCGCCGGGGCTGGGGCAAGTGGCGTCCATCCATCGCGCCGGCGCCATCGCCCAGGGGCTGGAGGCGTGCAATGGCTGGACCTATTGGCATATCGAGACCGGCAGCGGCCTGATGCCGATCGACCAGCTCCGGGCGGTGGTGCGCTCTGAAATGGCGATGGCGGCGGAGTAGGGTTCCCCACAGTCGTCATCCCGGCCAAGCGCAGCGCAGAGCCGGGATCGCGTGAAGCCAGAGAGCGTTTTACGATCCCGGATATCGCCTGGCGGCAATTCCCGGATGACGACATTTCTTCAACGCAGAGTCGCAGCCATGATCACTCTCTATGAACAGGCCACCTCCGGCAATTGCTACAAGGTGCGTCTGGTGCTGACCCATACCGGCCGGGCGTTCCGCCGTGTCGAGGTCTCGGCGCGCGACGGCTCGACCCGCACGCAGGAGTTCCTCGCCCGCAACCCGATCGGCAAGGTGCCCACGGTCGAGTTCGACGATGGCCGCCCGCTCGGTGAATCCAACGCCATCATGCTGCATTTCGCCGAAGGCACGGCGTTGCTGCCGGCCGATGCCTATGATCGCGCCAAGGTCTATGAGTGGCTGTTCTTCGAGCAGTACAGCCACGAGCCGATGATCGCGGTGCGCCGGGCGCTGTTCCTGTATGAGGAACGCCGGCACCTCGCCACGCCCGAGCGCCTCGCGCAGTTGATGGAGGGCGGCAACAAGGCGCTCAGCGTGATGGAAGGCCGGCTCGCCGCTGCGCACTGGCTGGCCGGCAATGCCTTCTCCATCGCCGACATCGCGCTCTACGCCTATACGCACACGGCGGAAGAAGGCGGCTACGATCTGTCGAGCTTCCCGGCGGTGCAGGCCTGGCTCGCCCGCGTCGCCAAAGTGCCGGGGCATGTGCCGCTGGAGGCATGACTGTTCAACTCGGCCGGCAGGTGCACCTTTTCCGCCCTCATGGCCGGGCTTGACCCGGCCACCCCAGGCTTGGAGCCGGGTGCATGCGGATAGGCTAGGTCCCGAGTCAAGACCGGGGATGAGCGAAGAAGACAAAAGGCCTTCCGTGATGAAGCCTAGAGTCGCGCCAGCACCTTGCGCATCACGCTCGGGAACGCCTCGTCGTCGATCCCGCGGACCGGCACCCAGCGATGCCCGGCGGGCGCCACAGTGCCGGCGGGCACCTCCGCCCGCCACACCGTCAGTTCCAGCGCGAAATGGCTGAAAACATGGGTGACGGGCGCGTTCAGCGGGGTCCAGGCCGCCTTGACCGGCGCATGCTGCACGGGGTCCGTTGGCAAGGCTCCCTCCCACGGGGTCGAGGGCACCTCGGTCATGCCGCCGAGCAGCCCCTCCATCGGCCGCGAGCGCGCCAGCACCGCGCCGTCCGCCCTGACCGCGAGGAAGGCGACACCGCGCCGGGTCGGCCGCGCCATCTTCGCGAGCCTCAAAGGATAGCGCTCCGGCTCGCCATCCGCCCGCGCGGCGCAGGCATCGTTCCACGGGCAGAGCGCGCAGGCCGGCCTGCGCGGCGTGCAGATGGTGGCGCCGAGGTCCATCATTGCCTGCGCGAAATCGCCATAACGGGCATCCGGCAGCAGTGTCTCGGCGAGCGTCCTGAGACGCGCCCTCGCCTTGGGCAACGGCTCACTATGGGCGAACAGCCGGGAGACCACGCGCTCCCAATTGCCGTCGACCGGCACCGCCCGCTGCTCGAAGGCGATGGAGGCGATCGCCGCGGCCGTATAGGGGCCGATGCCGGGCAGCGTGATCAACTCGGAGACGCTCATTGGGAAGCGGCCACTATACCGCTCCGCCACCGCCTTGGCGCCGGCATGGAGGTTGCGGGCGCGGGCGTAGTAGCCGAGCCCGGCCCAGGCTGAGAGCACCTCGCCGAGCGGGGCGACGGCGAGCGCTTCGATATTCGGCCAGCGGGCGAGGAAGCTGGCGAAATAGGGTGCCGCCGCCGCGACCGTGGTCTGCTGCAGCATGATTTCGGAGAGGAACACCTTGTAGGGGTCCTGCCGCTCGCCCGGCAGCGCCCGCCAGGGCAGGCGGCGGCGGTGGCGGTCGTACCAGGCGAGGAGACGCGCAGGCTCAGGTCGGCGCATCGCCTCCGGTTCCGCCTTCTCCACAGCCGCCGCCTTTCCGGCGCCGCCGCCGGCTGCTAGCCTCGATGTCGATTGTCGTGCCAAACCGCGCTCTCCCGGCGCCAAGGTGGCGGCCTCCCGCTCCGCCCGCAAGGCAGCGCCGAGGGCTGCGCACAGGAACTCGGCGGGCACAGGAAGTCGATGCGCAAGCCGAAGGCCGCACTGCCGCTTGCCGACCTGATCGGCACCACCATTGCCGAGAGCTGCGCGCGCCGCGGTCTCGCATCGGTGGAGATCGTCACCCATTGGGCGGACATTGTCGGCGACGCTCTGGCAGCGCGTGCCCTGCCGAGCCGGCTCGCCTGGCCCTCGCGCCAGGATTCCGACGAGCCGGGCGTGCTCCATGTTCGGGTCGAGGGCGCCTATGCCATCGAATTGCAGCATGACGCGCCGATCGTGATCGAGCGCATCAACCGTTATTTCGGCTGGCGCTGCGTCGCCCGGCTGGCGCTGCGCCAGGGGCCGGTGGCGAGCGCCCGTCCGCGCCGCACGGTGCGCCTGGAGCCGGATGCCGCGGCGCTGGCGGCGGTGGCGGCGCGGCTCGGCCCATTCGAGGACGAGGCGCTGGCGGCCTCGCTCGCCCGCCTCGGCGCGCTGGTGCGGCGCGACACAAGCGCGCGCAAGCGTCAGGAGTAGTGGCTGCTGCATCACGCAGCGGTGACGAAGCGGCTAGCCGCCGCACCGTTGCCATGTTCGCGCGCTGGCTGTACGCGCTACGTCAATCACGGCGCGCGCCGCGCCCTGCCCGGAGACCGTTCATGCTCGACCGCCGCCGTTTCCTCGAAGGGGTCGGAACCGCCGCCCTCACTGCGGCCGCCCTTCTCGCGTTGGCGAGCCCGGGTGGGCTCGGCACCTCGCCCATCGCCTTCATCGGCCAGGCCGAAGCGCAGACGGTGAGCGCCGACAAGCTGATGGCGACCGGCCCGCTGCCGGATATCGTGCTCGGCAAGGCGGACGCGCCGGTCACCATCGTCGAATACGCCTCCATGACCTGCGGGCACTGCGCGCATTTCCATGAGACCACCTTCCCGGTGCTCAAGGAGAAGTACATCGACACCGGCAAGGTGAAGATGATCCTGCGCGAATTCCCGCTCGACATCGTGGCCAAGGCGGCCTTCATGGTCGCGCGCTGCTCCGGCGATGCGAAATATTACCCGATGGTCGCGACCCTGTTCGAGACCCAGAAGACCTGGGCGTTCGGCAACAATCCGGCGCAGGCCCTGCTCACCGTCGCCAAGCAGGGCGGCATGACCGAAGAGCAGTTCAACGCCTGCCTGTCCGACACCAAGCTCGGCGGCCAGATCGACCAGCAGGCCAAGCGCGGCGCGGAGCTGGGCGTCGATTCCACGCCGACCTTCTTCATCAACGGCAAGAAGCTCAGCGGCGCCCTCAGCCCCGAGGACCTCGCCAAGGAAGTCGACCCGCTGATCGGCTCTAACTGATCTGAGGTTCCGACGACGCCTGCTCGTAGCCAACCAGATCGATGCGTCATGCCCGGGCTTGTCCCGGGGCATCCACGTCTTTAACGATAGAACAACCGTGGATGGCCGGGACAAGCCCGGCCATGACGCGGAAGCGGTTCATTTGCGCGGACATAATGGGCCTGCGGATCATCCTCTCGGGATGACACGCCTCTTCCCGGAATAGACGCTCCCACGCCCCGTCGAGCAGCCGGCCGGAACGGCCGCCGCGATCCCGGCCGCGACCGCGCCCCGCTCGCGCCTCATACGCTCTCCAAAATTGCACCAATGGCCGTGCCCTTCCGGGGCGTGAGGCCGCGCGCTTGTGTCCTTCCGAGGACCGCGCCGGTGCCCGTCGCCGTGCACATCCACCGCAAGTGGAAACGCCGCGACCTGTTGCCGGCATTTCTCCGGCTATTCAGCCAAGTCGAGTTGATAGTTCAGGCATTTAACTAAAATTTAATAATTGTTAAAATTTGCCGAAAATTTTAACAATCTGGCCTCGGGCAAATCGACTGATTCGGGAGCCGCGCCTTCGGGGAAAGGCGCGCCAGGGGGAATGGCGATGGCAGACCAGAGCGGGACGACGGCAAAGCACGCGCAAGGCGTCCAGCGTCGGGAAGGGATCGACGGCTCGGCGCAGTTCCAGACCGCGAAGGGCGCGCCCCCGCGCACCGACACCATGACCATCGTGCTGCACTGGGTGACCGCCATCGGCATGGTGGCGAGCCTCGTCACCGGGCTCCGCATCGCCGCCGACAACCCGCGCGCCGTCATCTCGAAATGGTTCGAGCCGATCCTGCCGCAGGGCGAGATCTGGACCGTGCACTTCGTCGCCGGGTTGGCGCTGTTCTTCTGCGCCACCGCCTATGCGCTCTACATGACGCGCAGCGGCCTCGCCAACCGCATCTCACCGAAGCGCGTGCAGGTCTTCATGCTGACGAATGCATCGAAGCTGCGCTGGAATGCCTTCAACGTCTCGATGAACTGGCTGTTCTACGCCCTCGTCGCGGTGCTTACCGTGACCGGCGTGACGCTCTATCTCGGCTATGGCGGCTGGATTGTCGTCATCCACAACGTCGCCGCCTTCGGCACGATTCTCTATCTGCTCGCGCACCTCGTCGGCCATTTCGGCTATGGCGGCCTGCCGCAATGGTTGCGCGTGTTCCGCCCCTCGCGGCTCGCCCGCACCGCGGCGACGAGGCGCTGGCCCATCCTGATCGGCACGCTGGCCGGCGTCGCTGTCGCCATCGGATTGGTGACGCTCGACCTCTCCACTCGCGACCATCTCGCCATCGGCAAGGTCGCCCAGCCGCCGAAGCTCGACGGCGTGCTCGACGACCCGGCCTGGGCGAACGCGAAGGTCGTCTCGGTGCGTACCCAGCAGGGCGAGAATCTCGGCGGCTCGGGCGAATCCACGGTCGAGATCCGCGCGGTGCACGACGACAAGAACGTCTATTTCGCCTTCCGCTGGGAAGACCCGACCCGCTCGCTGCGCCGGCTGCCGATCATCAAGCAGCAGGACGGCTGGCACCTCGTCCACGACAATGCCGACATCGCCGACGTGATGCTCAATTACGAGGACAAGCTCGCCATCCTGTTCTCGACCTCGGACGCCTTCGGCGGTGGCGGCTCGACCCATATGGGCCCGAAGCCGCTGGCCGATAAGCCGGCGCCGCTGCACCAGCGCGGCTACCACTACACCGAGGGCGACCTTGCCGACCTCTGGCAATGGAAGGCGGCCCGCGGCGGCCATCTCGGCATGATCGACGACCAGTATTTCGGCCCGCCGCGCGCGGCGACGGAAGCCGAGAACGCCGGCACCGCCCGTCACCAGGCCGGCTATTGGAACGATCCGGGCCGCGCCTTCTATGTCTACAACTACAAGGGCCAGCCGCCCGGCGGCTATCGCGGCACCATCGAGGTGCAGCGCCTGCCGACCGACTGGAAGGCGACCGAGGCCAAGCTCGGCAGGGTCGACCTGTCGCCTGAGGCCGTCGATCCCGAGGGCGCCCAATGGTGGATGACCGAGGCCGAGACCGCGCCCTATTCCAAGGAACTCGACGCCGCCATCCCGGTCGGCACCGTGCTGCCCGGCGTGCTCATCATGGGCAATTACGAGGGCGACCGCGCCCAGGTGCACGGCACGCCGAAATGGGCGGACGGCCACTGGACGCTGGAGGTGACGCGCGCGCTAGCCACCGGCTCGCAGTTCGACCAGGACTTCGTGCCCGGGCGCCCGCTCTATATGTGGGTCTCGGTCTTCGACCATAATCAGACCCGCCATACGCGGCACGTCCGCCCGGTGGTCGTCGAGCTCGATTGAGCGAGGCCGCCATGAGCGGGGCCAAGAGCGGGTCGAAGTGCCGACTGACCATCAATGGCCGCACCATCGAGGCCGCGCCCGGCACCACTTTGGTCGATGCCGGGCTGTCGGGCCGCATCCTGGTGCCGCACGATTGCCTCACGGGCCAGTGCGAGACCTGCCGGGTGCGGCTCGTCTCCGGCAGCGTCGATGATCGCGGCACCCGCATAGCCGACACCGTGCTCGCCTGCCAGGCAACGCTGATCGGCGATGCGACGATCTTCTTTGACGAAGTGCCACCGGTGCTGCGTGTCGGCGGCACGGTGACGGACATGCGCTCGCTGGCCCCGGACATCGCCGAGGTGGTGGTGGCGCTGAACGCGCCGCTGGAGATCCTGCCGGGGCAATATCTCAATGTCCGCTTCGCCGGCTTTCCCGGCCGCGACTACAGCCCGGCGCCCGATCTCGAGGGTGGATATGATCCGGGCGAGGCGCGGCTGCATGTGCGCTTGCTGCCCGGCGGCATTGTCTCCGGCGCGATCGGCCGCGCCATCCGCCCCGGCCACAAGGCGCAGATCCGTGGCCCGCTCGGCGCCGCCTTCCTGCGCCCCGGCTCCGGCCCACTGATCCTCGTCAGCGGCGGCACCGGCTTCGCGCCGGTGTGGTCGGTGGCGCGGGCGGCGCGGCTCAGCCAGCCCGGGCGCGACCTGTTCCTCGTCACCGGCATGCGCCGGCGTGAGGAGGTCTATATGGAGAGTGCGCTCGACTGGCTTATCGATCATGGCGCGCTGGAGGCCTTCGCGACGGTGGAGGAGGATCCCGGCAACCGCTTCCGCCCCGGCCGGCCGACGCATTATCTGCCCTCGCTCGGAGTCGATGACACGGTCATCGTCGCCGGCAGTGCGGGCCTTGTCGAGGCGGTGCGCCGCAAGGCGGTGGCCGCCGGCGCGCGCGTCCATGCCGACCCGTTCGTCGCCAGCCGCGAGACGCTTTCCATGGTGGGGCGGCTGATGCAGTCGCTGCGCTCAGGCGCGTCGGCGGAGAGCATCCTGTCGCCGCGTCCGCAGGGGGTGAGCGCGGAAGCCGGGCCGCTTCCCGGTGGGCGGCGCTTCGAGCCGGCGCAGGAGCCCGCCGAACGGCGTCCGGCGTCGATCGGCAGGCGTGCCGGCGAGGGTGGATCATAGAGCGTTCCCGCTCAGACGGATCCGTTTGATCGAAGAGGAATTGCTCGGCTTGTTGAACCCTGGCGGCCTTGGCGGGTCAGACCCGGACTTCGCGCGAGGCCGGCTCGCCGGTAGTGCCCCCGGCCGGGATCACGCCCTCCAGCGCCTCCTTCGTCGTCACCTCGCGCAGGAATGACTTCACGGTGACGTCGAGCCGGCGGGCCTCGTCCGCCATGTCGGTCGCCTGGTCGACCACCTTCTGGGCGTTGCTGCGGGCTTCCTCGATGGTCGCCTTCAGCCGGCGCAGGCTGGCGGCGACGTTCACGCTGCCGCCGGCGGCGGCGGTGATGCCCTCGGCGATGTCGCGGGTGGCGCGGTCCTGGCGCTCCACCGCGCTCGCAATGGCGCGCGCCTCTTCCAGCAGTGTGCCGAAGGTCTGCGAGACCCCGTAGATCGCGTTCGAGGTCTCGTCCGCCGAATCGCGTATGCCGACCGCGTAGGAGCCGATGTCGAGCACCACGCTGTCCATGCGCGCCGCCAGCGCGTTGAGGTCGGCGACCATCGGCGCGAAACCGGCGCCCTGGGTACCGGCGCGGCTCGCCTGCATGGTGGCATTGAGCGCGACGACATTGATGCGCCGCGCGGCATCCTCGAACGAGCCGGAGATCTCCGCCACCCCCTCGGTTAAGCCGGCAAGGCGGCGCAGCGAGGAGCCGGCGGCCTCGGTGACATTGGCGTCGGCGGCGAGCGCGGCGCTGCGCAGGTGCTCCACCGTCTCGGCGAGCGAGGCGTTCAGCCGCTCGGTCGCCTGCTGCACCGTGGCGACGCCCTGCAGCGTGCTCTCCGAGACGAAGGTCGCCTCCGCCGCCTCGCCTTCGGCCACTGCCGAGACCCGCGCCAGCTCGCGCGCGGTCTCGTCCATGCTCTCGGCGCAGTCGCCAACGGTGAGCAGCACCGAACGCATCACCCGGTCGAAGCGGTTGATCGCGGATTCCAGCTCCTCGCGGCGCTGGCGCACCACATTGGCATCGGCGACGTCGGCGCGCAGCCGGTCGCGTTCCTCCAGCGAGTGCTGGAGCATCACCACCGCGCGGGCGATGCCGCCGATCTCGTCCTGCCGTTCCAGCCCGTCGACATGTGCCTTCCAGTCGCCGCGCGAGACCGCTCGGACCGCCTCGGTGATGATCTCCAGCGGCCGGGTGATGCGGCGCGAGGCGATCAGCATGATGAGCGCGAACAGCGCGAGCGAGGCCGCCGCCGCCAGCAGGAGCCAGGAGGTCAGCGATTTGCCCTCCCGCTGTCCGACCCGCACCATCTCGTCGCGCAAGGCGTGCAGTTCGCCGACCGGCGCCAGCGCGCAGATGCGATAATCATCGAACATCGGAACGCAGCGCGACCAGAAGCGCCCGTCGCCGGTGCGAAGCAGGTCGGTGCCGGCGACGGCCTCGATCGTGGTGTTGGCGTTGTCCGTCCCGGCGATCGAGATGGTGCGTCCCTGATACTGCACGGCAAGGCCCGCGCCTTCGAGCCGCGAGAACTCGGCGAGCGTCGCCTCAAGCGGACGCAGCACCCGATGGGTGACCAGGGCGGCAGAGACGTCGCCGAAATCATCGAACAGCGGATCGACCGTGACGAACACCATGGCGGCGCGCTGCCTCGAACCGAACGCGGGTGCGGTACGCTCGTCGAAGGTCACGACGCGGCGCAGGTTGCGGGGAGCCTTGCGGTCGTTGTTCTGCAGCAGCGGCAGGATGTCGCCGGCAATCGGCAACAGGTTCAGCGCGGCGTTCGCCGCGAGCAGATCGACGTCGCCGCTGTGCGCCCCGAGCACGCGCAGCTTGGGATCGATGACGATCACGCCGTCAATGTCGAGCGCACTGACGCTGCGGCCGAGCGTCTCGCTCATGGCGACAATATTGTTGCTGGAGACCGCTCCCGCGATGTCGGCGCGCTGGGCGAGGCTTTCCACCAGCCGGCCCATCGTATTGAACATCATCTCGACGCGGGCGCGGGCAAGGCGGGCCTCGCCGTCCAGCTTCTGGATGATCCGCGTTTCCGACAGCCGGGTGAGTTCCTCCGCCTGACGCTCCAGGCCGAGATCGAGCCGCCACACCGCAAGGGCGACGAAGCCGGCGAAGGCGATCGTCGCCGTCGCCAGAACGGCGAGGATCAGACGGGCGCTGAGCGAAGCGAGACGAAGCACGGATATGACGCTCACTCTGCCGCCGGCACGCCGCCCATGGAACTCAGCAAGCTACGCGCCTTGGCGCTCTTCGCAAAGCTGACGAAACTCTGCGCCGCGGGCGTGACCGTCGATTTCTTGTAGGCGAGGGCGAGCACTACGGCGGAGGGATAGCCGGCCTCCGTCGGCGCCCGGCCGTCGATGCGCAGCACGGTGAGGCCGTCGCCGAGCGTGCTGGTGAAGGGGCCGAAGCCGATCGCGCCCTCGACCGCCCGCACCGTGTCGATGCTGTCCTGCGTCGTGGTCGCGGTCTTGGATTTCTCGGTCAGCATCAGGTTCTTCCACCCCGGCATGCTCTGGCGCAGCACCTGCAGGGTGCTGTCGTGGTCCTCGCGGCGGACCACTTTCACGCGCAGATCGGAGCCGCCCACCTCTTTCCAGTTGGTGATGTCGCCGCGATAGATGGCGGCGAGCTGCTCGCTGGTGAGACCGGCGACGTTGACGGAGGGATGGACGTAGAAGGCCGAGGGCAGCAGCACGATAGGCTCGGCGACGATGCCGAGCGATTTCTCGGTATCGTTCAGCGGGCGTGCGATGCGCGCGAGCACCTCCTTGTCGCTGCCGATCGCCGCCAGCCCGCCGCCGGAGCCGATGCTCGGCGGCACGATGATGACGGTCTCGGGATGATCGGCGGTGAAGGCGGCGCCGACCGCGCGCAGCAGCTCGATGCCGTCTCCGGTGCCTACAACCGGGAGTTCATCCGCCCGTGCCGAATGCAGCGCCGGTATGGTCGCCAGCGCAACCGAAAGTATGCAAATCCAACGCCTCATGACATCAGCCTCCATTCTTCTTTGAGGCGACGATGTAGTCGCAACTACGTAACGGAGCATGAAGAGCTCGATACCCGTGCTTCGTTCCGCACGGGATGGTTTGAGATTTATTAACCCGCATGGCACAAAATGATGAAATGATGAGACAGTCCGGCTACCTCTCGCACGGCGTCCCGGCGCTCTCACGACGCTCCACGGCCGTCGCGTCTCATCGCAGGGGCCCTGCGGAGCGCTGGTCGTGACTGGCCTCGTCGTGACGTTTGCCGTGCTCGGCGTTCTCGCGCTTGGGGCCGCCTATCTCCGTGCCCGGGCGCGCGCCGCCGCGGCGACGGCGGATGCCGGGAACGCCCGTCTCGCCATTGCCGCGCTGCCCCATGGCATCGTGCTGTGCCGCGGCCTCCAGATCGTCGAGTTCAACCGCGCCTTCTCGATCCTCGCCGGCCTCGGGCGAGAGGCCGGCGAGGATCTCCTCATCACTGAGTTGCTCAGCGACCGAACCGTCATCGACCGCCTGTTCGGCGGCGAAGAGGTGACGCTCGAGACCGATCTGGTGCGCCCCGACGGGGTCGTGTGCCGTGTCTCCATCCTCGCCCGCCCCTTCGATGTCGGCGGCGGCGCCGGCCGTCTGCTGGTGGTCGACGACATCCACGACCGTGAGGACGCCGACCACCGCATCAGCTTCCTGGCCCATCATGATGCGCTGACCCGCCTGCCGAACCGCGAGGTGCTGCGCGAGCGGCTCGATGCCGCCATCGCCCGCTGCGATGCGTCCGGCACGCTGTGCGCGGTGCTATGGATCGACCTCGATCACTTCAAGGAGGTGAACGACCTCAAGGGCCACACGGTGGGCGACCGCCTGCTGTGCTATGTCGCCGAGAAGCTGCGCTTCGAGGTTCCTCCGGGCAACCTGGTGGCGCGGGTCGGCGGCGACGAATTCGTCGTGCTGTGCGAGAACATCCTCGACGCCACCGAGGTGAAGCTGATTGCCCAGCAATTGCGGCGCCGGCTCAATCGGCCCTTCCTGTTCGAAGAGCAACTGGTGCCGGTCGGCGCCTCGATCGGCGTCGCGGTCTATCCGCGCGATGCCGCCGGCGCCGAGGAACTGCTGCACAATGCCGACCTCGCCCTCTACCGCGCAAAGGCGGAAGGGCGCGGGCGCAGCCGCCACTTCTCCTCCGCGCTCGGCGAGGAGATCGCGCGGCGCTCCAATCTTGCCCAGCAGATCGACGGTGCCATCGCCGACGGCCAGATCGAGACCTGGTTCCAGCCGGTCATCGATGCGAAAAGCGGCTCGATCAGCGCCTTCGAGGCGCTGGCGCGCTGGCCGCACCCGGAATACGGCATGGTCGGCCCGCTGGAGTTCATCCGCATCGCCGAGGAGACCGGCTCCATCCCGGCCCTGACCGACCTCGTGATCCGCAACTCCATCAAGGCGGCGGCCAATTGGCCGGAGCATGTGCGCGTCGCCGTCAATGTCTCGCCGAGCCAGATCAACAGCGAGCTGGTCGACCAGGTCCGTACCCTGATCCAGGCCAGCGGCTTCGATCCGCGCCGGCTGGAGCTGGAGGTGACCGAGGACGTCCTGATCAAGGATTTCGATCAGGCGTCGAGCATGTTCGCGCGGCTGCGCGCGCTCGGCGTCACGGTGGCGATGGACGATTTCGGCGCCGGCTACACCTCAATCGCCAATCTGCGCCAGCTCAATTTCGACCGGATCAAGATCGACCGCATCTTCACTTCCGACCTGCCGGGTCACCGGCGCTCGGTCGCCATCGTCCGCGGCATTGTCGGGCTTGCCCGCCATCTCGATCTCAAGGTCACGGTCGAAGGGGTGGAGACGCCCGAGCAGGTCGCCTTCCTGCGCAGCCTCGGCTGCGACGAACTGCAGGGCTTCCTGTTCTCGCGTCCGCGCCCGCCGGGCGAATTCGCCGATGTCGCCGGCTGGCGCCATGAGACTTTCCTCGCGCCGCCGCCGCTGCAGATGATCAAGACGATCAGCGCCGCCGAATAGACGCACGCATGATCCGCCTGTGATAGGAGAGGGGTGTCCCCTCCATGCTGCGGAAGCCCTCGTGCGGATCCATCTCGTCAATCCCAACACCACCGTCTCGATGACCGACAAGATCGCGGCGGCGGCGCGCGCGGCGGCGCGGCCCGGCACCGAGATAGTGGCCCGCACCTCGACCATGGGACCGGCCTCCATCGAGGGCCATTACGACGACGCGCTGGCCTTGCCCGGCCTGCTCGCCGCCATTGCCGAGGCCGAGCGCGCAGGCGACCAGCCCACTGATGCCCACGTCATCGCCTGTTTCGACGATACCGGGCTGGAGGCGGCGCGCACGCTCGCCCGCGCGCCGGTGATCGGGATCGGCGAGGCCGGCTTCCATCTCGCCAGCCTGATCGCCCATCGCTTCGCGGTGGTGACGACGCTGTCGCGCTCCATTCCGGTCATCGAGGCGAACCTGATGCGCTACGGCCTCGACCGGCGCTGCTGCGCGGTGCGCGCCTCCGAAGTCGCGGTGCTGGAGCTCGAGGATCCCGCCTCCGGCGCGCGCGGCCGCATCGCGGCGGAGATCGCGCGCACCGTCGCGAAGGACGGTGCCGAGGCGGTGGTGCTCGGCTGCGCCGGCATGGCGGATCTCGCCCGTGCCCTAACCGCGGAGCACGGCGTGCCGGTGATCGACGGGGTCGCGAGTGCGGTGGCGCTGGCCGAGGCGCTCGTCGGCACCGGCCTCGCCACCTCCAAGCGCGGCGCCTATGCGCCGCCGCGACCCAAGGTCTATACCGGATTGCTGGCCGATTTCGCGCCGAAGGATACCGCCTAGCCGATCTTCTTCAGCAGGCTGACGATCTGGCGGCGCTCCTCGACATTGAGCGGCGCCAGCGTCGCCTCGGTGATGTCGGCGGCGATCTCGACGGCGGTGTTCGTCACCTCGCGGCCCTGGTCGGTGAGTGCCACCGCGCGCCGGCGACGGTCATAGGGATCGTCGGTGGCGAGCACGAAGCCGCGTGCGCTCAGCCGATCGACAATGCCCTTGATGGTCGCCGCATCGAGATAGACCAGCCGGCCGAGCTTGTTCTGCGAACAGGGGCCGACCTCGCGCAACTTCGCCAGCGTCGCGAACTGCGGCGGGGTGAGCCCTTCGATCATGCGCGTGGTGAAGATCGCGGTGTGGCGCTGATTGGCGATGCGCATCAGGAACCCGATCTGCTCGTCGAGCACATAGGGCGGACGCTCCGGCCCCTTTGGCTCGATTAGCTCGGTCGAGTCGTCAGTCGCCATGAATATACCCCCGGCTGTCTAATGGACTATACCATTACACATGAAACGGAAGGCAACAGTTTTCGACGCCCGCCATAATAAGCTACTAGACTGACAGGTAATCACGCATTGCATCAGGCGAATTGCGCAGCGCACTCATTGCGCCGCTCCAGCGCATTTCGCCATGTTCTATCACAAATGCACGCTCGCAAATCATTTCGCAGAATTGGAAATTCTGTTCGCACAATAGAATCGACAAGCCTTTCTTCTTCAAAGCAGCGATTGCAAGTGCCAGCTGCTCGATCAGAACCGGCGCCACCCCTTCGGATGGCTCGTCCAGCAATATGAGGAGCGGATTGCCCATCAGCGTGCGCGCCACCGTGAGCATCTGCTGCTCGCCGCCCGACATGTGGTCGCCCCGCCGGTCGAGCATGCCGGCGAGGTTGGGGAAAAGCTCCAGGAGGCCTTCCCGGGTCCAGGCCGGCGCCGGCAGCCCATCGGGCAGCACCCGCGACCTCTGCCGGCCGATATCGAGGTTCTCGGCCACCGTGAGGTCGGTGAAGATGCGCCGGTCCTCCGGCACATAGCCGAGGCCGCGACGGGCGATGGCGTAGGTCGGCGCCCGTGCGATCGATGCGCCAGCGAAATTGAGCCGCCGGGCGCGGCGGGCGACGAGGCCCATGATCGCCTTCAACGCCGTCGACTTGCCGGCGCCGTTGCGTCCGAGCAGGGCCACCGCCTCGCCCTGGCCGATGCTCAGCGACAGGCCGAACAGCACCTGCGCCGCGCCGTACCAGGCATCGAGCGCGTCGATCTCCAGGAGCGGCGCCGTGCTCGGCAGCGTCGGCTTGAACGGGACCGTCACCGCATCCCCTCCGCCGCGGTGCCGAGATAGGCGGTGCGCACCTGCGGATCGGCGCGCACCTCCTCGACCGTGCCATTGGCGATGACCCGCCCACGCGCCAGCACGACGATGCGGTCGGCGTGCGCGAAAACGACATCCATCGAGTGCTCGGTGAACAGCACGGCGAGCTTGTGCTCGACGGTCAGCGCCTTCACCAGCGCGATCATGGCGCCGCGCTCACCCGTTCCCATGCCGGCGGTCGGCTCGTCCATCAGCAGCAGCGAGGGCCCGCCGGCGAGCGCGATGGCGAGTTCCAGCCGCTTCACGTCGCCATAGGCGAGCGCGGCGGCGGGACGCTCGGCATGGGACTCCATGCCGACCTGGGCGAGGCAGGCGAGCGCGCGCTCGCGGTGGAGCTCGCGTGCCAGCCGGTGGACGGCGAAGACCTGCCTTGCCGCGCCGATCATCGCCATCTGCACGTTCTCCAGCACCGTCATCGAGCCGAACACCGCCGCAATCTGGAAGGTGCGCCCGACGCCGAGCCGGGCGATGCGCCGCGGCGAGCGGCCGGTGATGTCGCGGCCATTGATCGACACGGTTCCGGAATCCGGGCGGAGCTGGCCATTTATGATGTTGAAGCAGGTGGATTTGCCCGCGCCGTTCGGCCCGATCAAGGCGAGGAACTCGCCGGCGGCGACCTCGAAACTGACATCGTGCAGCGCCTGCACGCCGCCATAGGACTTCGTCAGGGAGCGGACGGAGAGGATGCTCACGGCACTCCCCGCCGGGTGAGGCCGCCCATCAGGCCGCCAGGGAACAGCAGCACCATCAGCAGGATGAGCCCGCCGAGCAGGGCCCGCCAGTAATCGGTCTCACGCATCACCGTGTCCTGCAGCAGGGTGAAGGCGGTGGCGCCGACGATCGGCCCCGTCGGGCTGTGCACGCCGCCGAGCAGCACCATGACGAGACCATCGATCGAGCGCCCGACGGAGATCGCCTCCGGCGAGATCGAGCCCTTGGCGAAGGCGAACAGCGCGCCGGCAATGCCGCACACCGCGCCGGCGAAGCCGAAGGCGGACCATTGCACGCGGCTGGTGGCGATGCCGACCGTCTCGGCACGCAGGCTCGAGTCCCGCGCGGCGCGCAAGGCGAGCCCGAAGGGCGAGAACAGCACGCGGCGCAGCACGATGAGCCCGGCAACCACCAGGCCGAGTGTGAAGAGATAGAAGCCGGCCCGGCTGTCGAGCGGCCGGCCCGGCCAGATGCCGAACAGGCCATTGGAGCCGCCGGTGACCGCTTCCCACTGATAGACCAGTGCCCACACGATCTGGGCGAAGGCAAGTGTCAGCATGGCGAGATAGACGCCGGAGAGCCGCACGCAGAACCAGCCGAACAGCAGCGCGCCGGCGCCCGCGATCGCCACCCCGAGCGCGATGGCTGGCAGCGTGGCGAAGCCGAGCGTGCCCGCCGCATAGGCGGCGCCATAGGCCCCCAGCCCGAAATAGGCGGCATGGCCGAAGGAGTGCATGCCGCCGGGGCCCATGACGAAATGCAGCGAGGCGGCGAACAGCACGGCGATCAGCGCATCGGTCGCCAGGATCGGGAGGTAGCTCCAGACGAGGCCGGTGAGCGGCAGCACGATGAGCACGCCGACCAGGATCGCGAGCGAATTGCGGGCGAGCGTCGACATCGGCTTGAGCGGCGGCTCGATGGCGGAGACGCGCAGGCGCACGATACCCTGCGGACGGCCGAACAGGCCGTGCGGGCGCACGATCAGCACGATAGCCATCACCAGGAATTCGGCGACCAGGGTCAGCTTCGACATGTTGAAGCTGAAGCCGGCGATCTCGATGGTGCCCAGCGCGATGCACAGCGCCTTCACCTCGGCGACCAGCAGCGCGGCGACATAGGCGCCGGGGATCGACCCCATGCCGCCGACCACGACGACGACGAAGGCGTCGCCCAGCACCGCGAGGTCGAGACCGAGGCTCGCCGGTTCGCGGGCGAGCTGGAGCGCGCCGCCGAGACCGGCGAGCCCGGCGCCGAGCGCGAACACGGCGGTGAACAGCAGCGCCTCGTTCACCCCGAGCGCCGCCACCATCTCGCGATCCTGGGTCGCCGCCCGCACCAGCCGCCCGAAGCGGGTGCGCATCAGCAAGAGGTGCAGCGCAATGAGGACGACCGGGCCGATCACGGCGAGGAAGATGTCGTAGCTCGGCAGGTGCCGGCCGAGCAGCTCGACGGAGCCCGTCAGGCCCGGCGCGCGCGGACCGAGAATGTCCTCCGGGCCGAACAGGAACAGCACCGCATCGTTCAGCACCAGCAGCAGCGCGAAGGTGGCGAGCAGCTGATAGAGTTCCGGCGCGCGATAGACCCGGCGCAGCAAGGCGAGCTCCACCACGACGCCGAGCGCGGCGACCAGCAGGGCGGCGACGATCACGCCCGGCCAGTAGCCGAGGCCTCCCGCCACCCAGCCGGCGAAATAGAGCCCGATCATGTAGAAGGAGCCGTGCGCGAGGTTCACGATCCGCGTCACGCCGAAGATGATGGACAGGCCGGCCGCCACCAGGAACAGGCCGGAGGCGGAGGCAAGGCCGCCCACCGCCTGAAAGACCAGCGCCTCGATCGACATCGTCCGCCCCGCCCCGCTTGCCCGCCCCCGAATCGCCGCCCCGCAGCGATCAGTCCGCCGGCCGCAGCTTCGACACCTCGGCGTCGGAGGGCAAGACACTCGCGCCGTCGACATATTTGGGTTCGAGCATGATGCCCGCGCCGTCCTTCACGCCGAGCTTGCCGACGAAGGCGCCCATGGTCGCCTGATGGTCGCTGGCGCGATACTGGAACGGGCCGAACGGCCCGGTGAGCGTCAGGCCCTTGAAGGCGTCGACCAGCTTCTCGGTCTCGGTGCCCCCTGCCTTGGCGATCCCGGCCGCGATCGACTTGATCGTGGTGTAGCCGACCACCGAGCCGAGCCGCGGATAGTCGTCATACTTGCTGCGATAGGCGTCGAGGAAAGCCTGGTGCTCGCTCGTTGCGATCGACTGCCACGGATAGCCGGTGACGACCCAGCCCTCCGGCGCCTCCTCCTTCAGCGGGTCGAGATATTCCGGCTCGCCCGACAGCAGGCTGACGACGAAGACGTCCTTGAACGCGCCGCGGGTCGTCGCCTCGCGCACCAGCTTGGCGAGGTCCGGCCCGAACTCGACATTGAAGAGCGCATCGGGCCTGGCGTCGGCGATGGCCTGCACCACCGGCCCGGCATCGAGCTTGCCGAGCGGGGTCGCCTGCTCGGCGACGAATTCGACATCGGGCTGCGCCGCCTTCAGTTTGGCCTTGAAGGTCTCGACCGCCGACTGGCCGTATTCATAGTTCGGATAGACGATGGCCCAGCGCTTCTTGTTGGCGGCGATCGCCTCGGGCAGCAGCATCGCCACCTGCATGTAGGTCGAGGCGCGCAGCCGGAAGGTGTAGCGATTGCCGTTCTCCCAGGTGATCTTGTCGGTCAGCGGCTCGGCGGCGAGGAAGAACACCTTGCGCTTCGCCGCATAGCCGGAGACGGCGAGCCCGATATGGGAGAGGAAGGTGCCGGCGATGAGGTCGACCTTGTCGCGCGTCACCAGATCCTCGGCGACGCGGACGGCATCGCCGGGGTTGCCGCCGTCGTCGCGCGAGATCAGCTCCAGCGGCCGCCCACCGACCCCGCCGCCCGCATTGATCTCCTCGACCGCCAGTTCCATGCCCTTGCGATAAGGATCGAGGAAGGCGGGTTGCGCCTTGTAGCTGTTCAGCTCGCCGATGCGGATCGGTTCAGTGGCTCCCGCCGGCAGGGCGAGCATGGCAAAGGCCAGCACGGCTGCAAGGCGCATGGCGGGAAAGGACGGCATCGCGGCACCTCGTCATCGAGCCGGACAGGGATCGCAGAGGAAACTATCGCCTCGGCGCAAGGCGTCCACCGATTTCGTGCGAGGCAAATTCAGTCGTCATCCCGGAACCGCCATGGGCGGTATCCGGGATTGTGTGACAATCCGGGAAGCGATCCCGGCTCTGCGCTTCGCTTCGGCCGGGATGATGACAACTGGACGTCAGGGCCCGACCTCGACCTCGGGCTCGTGCACCGACTTGGCCTTGGTCCCGCCGGAGACCAGCATGGCGCCGGTGACGATGAGCGCAGCCCCGGTGAGCGTGCCGAGCGTCGGGATCTCGGCGAATACCAGGAAACCGATGGCCACCGCCCAGACGAAGGCGGTGTACTCGAACACGCCGAGCCGGCTGGCATCGGCCCGGCCATAGGCCCAGGCCATGCACAAATGGCCGCAGGAGCCGAGCACGCCGATCATGAGGAAGACGAGGAGCTCGATGCCGCTCGGCATGGTGAACTGCGCCACCGCCACCGGCGCCAGCCAGAGTCCGGCGAGCGCATTCTGCAGCAGCACGATGGTGGTGATCGGATCACGCGCCGCACGGCTCTTCAGCGCCACCATGGAAAGGGCATAGGAGAAGGACGAGACCAGGGCCGCGGCGATGCCGAGCAGCGAGGCATCGCCCGCGCTGTCGAGCTGAGCCCAGAGCACCACCAGGACGCCGATGAAGCCGAGCCCCAGGGCGATGACGATCTGGCCGCCCGGGCGCTCGTGCAGCAGCAGCGCCGCGAACAGCGCGATGAAGATCGGCGAGGTGAAGGAGAGGCTGAGCGCCACCGCCAGCGGCAGCGTCATGATCGAATAGAAGAAGGTGACGCTCGTCACCGCGACCACGATGGAGCGCCAGGCGTGCGGTTTGAAGGTCGCAAGGTTCGGCCACGGCGTGCCGGCCGCACGGAAGATGGCGAAGGCGACCGCCGCGCCGAACGCGTAGCGCAGCGCCGACACCTGGAAGGTGGAGTGATTGGCGCCGACGAACTTCACCAGCCCGTCCATCACCGATAATAGGCCGATGCCCGCCACCGCGCTGGCGGCAGGCCCGAAACGCGAGGGGAGCATGGCTCAACGCTCTCCCGCGAGGCTGAGGCGGTAGGGGTATTCGTAGCTGTTCGAGATGTCGTGGAGCGGCCGCGCCTCCCCCAGCCGCTCGAAGCCGTTGCGCTCATAGAAGCGGTGGGCGTCGAGAAAGCGGGTGTCGGTGAAGAGCCGAACCGCGGTTGCGCCGCGCTCGCGGGCGAAGCCGAGCACATGCCGAAGGAGCGTTCCGGCGAGGCCGCGCCCGCGCATCTCCCGCGCCACATAGAGCTTGAACAGCTCGACGGTGCCGGCCTCCTCGGTGGGGGCGCAGGCGACGGAGCCGACGATACGCCCCTCGTGCTCCGCCACCCACATGATGCCGTTGCGGTCCCGGAAATGCGTGGCGATGGCGTCTAGTTCGGGAAATTCGGCGGCACGGTCGAACAGGCAGCCGTCATATTCCGCGAAGCAGCCGGCAATGAGCGCGGCGAGCCCGTCACCGTCGGCATCGGTGGCGGGGCGGATCCTTATATCGGTCACGGGAAACTCCGTCCGCACCGGCGGCGGGCATGCCAGAGGCGGGATTGGTGGGCGTCACGGTGTGGCGGAATATGTTCGCACGCGAACCGGGCGTAAAGCCGCTAAATCGCGCCAGAGCATTTCCCGATCAGATGGAATCATCTGATCGAAGGGGAATTGCCCAGCTTGTTGACTCCAGAGCACTTTCTTGTCGTTCGGATGTTTCCATCCGAACGGAAAGGGCTCTAGGCATTCCAACCCGCCCGCGTTTCGGGCTTCGCAGGTGCCTGGCGGGTGCGGGCCTCGCGCCTGCAGCGTGACGCGGATGTCGCAGACATGTCGCAGCCTGTTGAATCCGACCACTTTCTTGCCCCGCGCATGGTTCCATGAGAACGCAAAGGGCTCTAGGGTTGATAAAGGCTCGCTCCGCCTCTTTCATCGTCCGCCCGCGTTCCGTCTGTCCGGAGTTCCCGATGACCCCACCTTCCCACTATGGGCGCATCCTCGCCGCCGGCACGCTTGCCGGCCTTCTCGCCGGGTGCGCCGGTCAGCAGCCGACGCCGGTCACGCCGGCCGGACCGCAATATTCCTCGCCGATCACGGGGGACCAGGTGGTCGGAAAATGGGGCCTCGCCGCCTATCACCGTCCCGATGACGCCGGCCGCACCGAGGCGCAGGCCCGCCAGGGCTGCCGCCAGCCTTATGTCATCAATCGCGGCCAGAACGGCGGCTTCATGATGTACCTCGCCGACCAGTCGCAGCCCACCGAAGTGGTCTCGAAGCAGGTCCCGCCGGGCCCGACCTTCATCGGCGTGCCGGACGAGCCGCCGGGGGCGCAGAGCGATCGCGAGGTGCTGCGCTTCGATGGCCAGGTGATGGTGCTGAGATGGGTCGACAAGGAAGTCGCCGGCCGCTACGGCACCATGGTCTATGTGCGCTGCACGGCATGATCGCGCGGCGTTGAGGGGAAATTAACCACGGCGCGCGGAGGCGCGCCGGCGTTTACCGGCTTCTCAGCGGGCCATGCGCAGATTGCGGGAACCCTTGTGGGAGCCTGCCAATGCTTCTGCCCCGCCGCTGCGCCATCGTCCTTTTTGCCGTGCTCGCCACCCCGGCGAGCGCCCAGATCTACCCGAACGGCGGCTATCCGGACTTCGCCCGCCCGGGCTATGGCTATGCCCCGCCGGCAGCGCCCGCGCCGCGCGCCGATCTCGGCGGCGGCTTCATCGAATATATGGTGACCGGCCACGAGCCGCGGCGGCGAGTCAATCCCAACACCGTCTATCGCAATCCAGTCGATCCCAACGCGTATGGAATGCCGCGATCGGCCTATCAGCGCGAATGGCGCGAGCAGAGCCGCGCGGTGAACGGCTGGCGGCCGGGCTCGGCCTATGCCTATCCGCCCGCGGCCGGCACCGGGCGCCGTATCGTCGCGGTGCCGCGCAATGGCTATGAGGCCGCGGCCTATGCGCCGCGCGGCGAGACCTACGCGACCGAGCCCGAGGCCGTCGACGGCCATCAGAGGCGCGAGGTGGTAAGCTATATGACCGACGCATCGCCCGGCTCGATCGTCATCGATACCGGCGAGCGCTACCTCTATCTGGTGATGGAAGGTGGCAAGGCGCTGCGCTACGGCGTCGGCGTTGGGAAGGAGGGCTTCGAGTGGAGCGGCACCGAGAAGATCAGCCGCAAGCGCGAATGGCCGGACTGGCGCCCGCCGGAAGAGATGCTGGCACGCCGCCCGGACCTGCCGCGCCACATGCCCGGCGGGCCGGACAATCCGCTCGGCGCTCGCGCCCTGTATCTCGGCGACACGCTGTACCGCATCCACGGCTCGAACGAGCCGGACACCATCGGCCGCGCCGTCTCCTCCGGCTGCATCCGCATGCGCAACGAAGACGTCATCGATCTTTATGAGCGCGTGCCGGTGGGAACGAGCGTGCGGGTGATCTGATACCAACCACGAACGTCATCCCGGCCGAAGCGAAGCGTAGAGCCGGGATCGCGTTATATTCCTGGCGCACTTTCGGCACACGATCCCGGATCGGCCTTCGGCCGTCCGGATGACGGCTTCAAATAAGGCTTACGCCCAGCTGTCGTCGTCCGACCCGCCGTCGAAGTCGCTGTCGTAGTCGTCGGAATCGTCCGCCGCGAGATTGTCCTCGTAGGGGAACGGGTCCGGCTGGTCGCTGCCCGTGCCGGTATCGGCGGCCGCGGTCTTGTCCTCGGCCGTGCTCTTGTCGTCCTTGGCGCTGTCGCCCCACGGATTGTTCCAGAAGCCGCCGCCGTCATCCTTGGCCGCGTCCGCATTGCCGGCGGCATCCGCAGCCGGCGTCGCGGCCGGCGTTGCCGCCGCGGCCGTCTCGGATGCCTTGGCCTCACCGAACGGGCTGCCCGAGCCGCCCATCATCGACTTGATGCCGTCGAACAGCAGCGCACCGCCGGCGACGCCCGCCGCCGTGGTCAGCGCGGAGGACAGGAAGCCACCGCCACCGCCCATGCCGCCGCCGAAGCGGCCCATTGGCGGCTGCTGGCCGGTCCCTTGCTGGCCGTATCCCGGCTGACCCTGGGGGAATCCCTGCTGCTGGCCGGGATTGTCATAGCCCGCCGGGCGCTGGCCGGCGCTCGGCACCGAGGTGCCGCGCGTGCCGCCGAGGAGGCCGCCGAGGAAGGAGCCGCGTTCCTCCTGCTGCGGCGCCGGCTGGCGCACCTGCGCCTCCAGCTCCTCGATGCGTGCGTTTGCCGCCTGCAGCGCGTGGTCCTGCACCAGCACGGTTTGCGCCAGCACGTAGGTGGCGTGAGGCACCTCGCGCAGTCTCTGGGCGATGAGGGCTTCGGCCTCCGGATCCCGCGGGGCGTCCTCGACGCTGCGCATGCGGTCGAACAGGCCGTCTATCAGTGCGCGTTCCTCGGCATTCATGGCTTTCGCTCCATGTTGTCGTGAGGGCGATATGACGAGCCGAACATGGCAGGGTAAGAGCGCAGCGTTATGAAATTTTCGTAAGGTCAGTCCTGCTGACGGGACCCGATCATCAGGGTTGGCGTGCCGCGCGGCTCTCCGCTATGGTCCGCGCCGTCAAAGCATGGCGCCGAATAGCGTGAAGCGGTCCATCCGCCAACATCACGCGTCACTTGCGCATATCACTTGCGAAAGCCCGAGAGAGACCATGGCCGAAGCCGACCCGACAGCGACTGCAGCCGACACCCATTTCGGCTTCCGCAGCGTGCCGCTCGGCGACAAGCAGCGCCTGGTCGATGAGGTCTTCCACTCCGTCGCCCGCCGCTACGACCTGATGAACGACCTGATGTCGGCCGGGCTGCACCGAGTGTGGAAGGATGCGCTGGTCTCGAAACTCCGCCCGCCCAAGGGTGATCGGCCGTTTCGTTTGCTCGACATCGCCGGCGGCACCGGGGACGTCTCGTTCCGCACGGTGGAGGCCGGCGGGCCGAACGTTAGCGCCGTCGTTGCCGACATCAATGCCGAAATGCTGACTGTGGGCCGCGAGCGCGCCGAGAAGCGCGGGCTGGTGGACCGGGTCGAGTTCGTCGAGGCCAATGCCGAGGAACTGCCCTTTCCCGACAGGGCGTTTGACGCCGCCACCGTCGCCTTCGGCATCCGCAACGTGCCGCGCATGGAACTGGCGCTGGCCGGCATGCGCCGCGTGCTGAAGCCCGGCGGGCGGTGCCTCGTCCTGGAATTCTCCCGCGTCGACGTGCCCGGCCTCGATGTGATGTACGACGCCTATTCCTTCCGCATCATTCCCGGCCTTGGCCGGCTGGTCACGGGAGATGCCGAATCCTACCGCTACCTGGTCGAATCGATCCGCAACTTCCCGCCGCCGGAGGCCTTCGCCGACCTCATGCGCAAGGCCGGGTTCGAACGGGTCGGCTTTACGCCGATGACCGGCGGCATCGTCGCCCTGCATTCCGGCGTCCGGATCTGAGGGCATAGCTTGGGCACCCCGCTTGGAGATGCGCTGCGGCTCGCCCGCGCCGGATACGTGTTCGCCCGCGAGGGCGTGCTGGCACGGCTCGATCCCGCTGGTCTGCCGCCCGGCGCGGCGCCGGCCTTCAAGTTCGCGCGGCTGCTCGAGCGGCGCCACGCCGGGACCGGCGCGGCGCGGGTCTCGGCGGCGCTGACCCGGCTCGGCCCGTCCTATGTGAAGCTCGGCCAGTTCCTGGCGACGCGGCCGGACGTCGTCGGCCCGCAGCTCGCCAAGGATCTGGAGACGCTCCAGGACCGCATGCCGGCCTTCGCGCAAGGCGTGGCGGAAGAGACCATTGCCCGCAATTTCGACCGGCCGGCCACAGAGGTCTATGCCAGCCTCGGCCCGGCGATCGCCGCCGCTTCCATCGCGCAGGTGCACAAGGGCGAGACGGTCGACGAGGGCGTTCGGCGCGTCGTCGCCGTGAAGGTGCTGCGGCCGGACGTGCAGCGCCGCTTCCACACCGATCTCACAGCCTTCTATCGTGCCGCCCGAGTTGGCGAGAAGGCCTCCCCGGAAGGCCGCCGGCTGCGCCTCGTCGCCATCGTCGACACGCTCGCCCGTTCGGTGGCGATGGAGATGGACCTGCGCCTCGAGGCGGCCGCGCTCTCCGAACTCGCCCAGAACACGACGGGCGAGGCCGATTTCCGCGTGCCGACGGTCGATTGGGACCGCACCGGGCGCGAGGTGCTCACCACCGAGTGGATCGACGGCATCAAGCTGAACGATTTCGACGGGCTGCGCGCTGCCGGCCATGATCTGCCCGCGCTCGGGCGGATCGTCATGCAGTCCTTCCTGCGCCACGCGCTGCGCGACGGCTTCTTCCATGCCGACATGCACCCGGGAAACCTGTTCGTCGATGCCGAGGGCCGGCTGGTAGCCGTCGATTGCGGCATCATGGGCCGGCTCGGGCACAAGGAGCGGCGCTTTCTCGCCGAGATCCTCTTCGGCTTCATTTCCCGCGACTGGCGTCGCACCGCGGAAGTGCATTTCGAGGCCGGCTATGTGCCGCCGCACCATTCCATCGACGATTTCGCGCAGGCGATCCGCGCCATCGGCGAGCCGATCCATTCGCGGCGCGCCGACCAGATCTCCATGGCGAAGCTGCTCACCCTGCTGTTCGAGGTCACCGCGCTGTTCGACATGAAGACGCGGCCGGAACTGCTGCTGCTGCAGAAGACCATGGTGGTAGTGGAGGGTGTTGCCCGCACGCTCGATCCGCATCTCGACATGTGGAAGACCGCCGAGCCGGTGGTGCGGACCTGGATCGAGCGTAATCTGGGCCCGGCCGGGCGCATCGAGGACGCCGCGCACGGCCTCGCTTCGGTGGCGCGCAGCGTGAATGCGCTTCCCGAACTGATCGCGCAGGGCCAGCGCATCGCCACCCAGCTCGATGCCGCGACCCGCGACGGGCTCGCCCTGGCACCGGAGACGGTGGAAGCCATCGGCCGGGCCGAGGGCCGCGGCAACCGCTGGGGCACCATCGCGCTCTGGGTGATCGCGGCGCTGCTGGCCTGGTGGGTATTCACCTGAGCCGGATCGCGTGAAACCCCGCTCGGCACCTTACCTCACGATCCCGGATCAGCGCCGTCCGGGATGACGGAAATCGATAGAGTGACTACATTGCCATCAACGCAATCACTCATGAGGAGGCGCTTATGGCCAGCCTCACCATCCGCAATCTCGACGACGACCTGAAGCGCCGCCTGCGCCTGCGCGCCGCCCAGCACGGCCACTCCATGGAGGAGGAAGCGCGGCGCATATTGCGCAACGCCGTGCGGCCCAGCGGACCGGTACCCGGCAACATCGCCGACGCCATCGCGGCGATTACCGATCCGTTCGGCGGCGTGGAGCTGGATATCCCGCCGCGCGAACCTTGCCGGCCCGACCCCAGCCTCGACTGGTTCATGGATGAAAGCATCGAACTTCCGGATCCCAAGCCCAAGCCACAATCCTGAGCCATGATCCTGCTCGACACTAATGTCCTGTCCGAGCTGATGAAGCCGCCCGAACGACGGACGCCCCGCGTATTCGCACGAATGCACGCTTTTCCGTCGGACGCCTCATTCACCGCGGCCGTTTGCGTCGCCGAGTTCCTGGCGGGCATCGAGGTGATGCAGCCGGGGAGGCGGCGTGACGAGACGCGCGAGATCGCCGAGCGCGTGCTCTCCGTATTCGCCGAAGAGGGGATATTGCCATTCGATTCGGCTTCGGCGCGTCTCTATGCCGTACTGCTTGCGCAGCGGCGACGCGCCGGCCGGGCACCGGCGCCGCTCGACTTGCAGATCGCCGCTATCGCCGGTGCCAATGGCATGGCAGTGATGACGCGGAACGTCAGCGACTTCGAACATTGCGGCGTCGAGATCATCGACCCGTGGGAGCCGTGAGGATCATCCATGCTGGCCGGCAAGCGCATCCTGCTCGTGATCGGCGGCGGCATCGCCGCTTATAAGAGCCTCGACCTGATCCGCCGGCTGAAAGAGCGCGGCGCGACGGTCCGCGTGGTGATGACGAGCGCGGCGCAGCACTTCGTCACCCCGCTCGCCGCCGGCGCGCTCGCGCACACCCGGGTCTTCACCGAATTGTTCGACCGCGAGGCCGAGCAGGATGTCGGCCATATCCGCCTCTCGCGGGAGGCCGATCTGATCATCGTCGCCCCGGCCACCGCCGATCTGATGGCGAAGATGGCGAATGGGCTCGCCGACGATCTCGCCAGCGCCGTGCTGCTCGCCACCGACGGACGCGTGCTGGTGGCACCCGCCATGAACCCGGCGATGTGGAGCCATCCGGCGACGAAGCGCAATGTCGACCGGCTCAAGGCCGACGGCATCGGCTTCGTCGGCCCAAATGCCGGCGCTATGGCCGAGCGCGGCGAGGACGGGCCGGGCCGCATGGCCGAGCCGACCGAGATCGCCGACGCCGCGGAGCGGTTTCTCGGTGGCGGCGAGCGTCCGCTGGCCGGCCGACGGCTGCTGGTCGCGTCCGGCCCGACCCATGAGCCGATCGATCCGGTGCGGTACATCGCCAACCGTTCCTCCGGCAAGCAGGGCCATGCCATTGCGGTAGCGGCGGCAGAAGCCGGGGCGCAGGTCACGCTGGTCAGCGGGCCGGTGAACCTGCCCGATCCCGCCGGCGTCGAGGTCCGGCGCGTCGAGACCGCGCGGCAGATGCTGGCGGCGGTCGAGGCCGCGCTCCCGGTCGATGCCGCAGTGTTCGCCGCCGCGGTGGCGGACTGGCGGACGGCGGGCGAGGCGGAGCAGAAGATGAAGAAGGACGGCAGCGGGCTCCCCGCGCTCGCCCTGGTCGAGAATCCGGACATCCTCGCCACCGTGGCGAAGCTCGGCAATCGCCGGCCGCGCCTCGTCATCGGCTTCGCCGCCGAAACCGAGAACGTCGTCGCCTATGCGCAGGCCAAGCGCGCTCGGAAGGGCTGCGACTGGGTCGTCGCCAACGATGTCTCCAAAGGCAGCGGCATCGCCGGCGGGGTGATGGGCGCGGACGAGAACGCGGTGCATCTCATCACCGCCGATGGCGTCGAGGATTGGCCGACCACCTCGAAGGCCGAGGTGGCGCGTCGCCTCATAGCCCGCATCGCCGACGCCCTGGGAGCCGCCAATTGAGCCCAAATGCCTTGAGCCTGAATGTCGCTGTCGTCCGTCTCGCGCATGGCGCCGATCTCCCGCTGCCGGACTACGCCACCGCAGGCGCCGCCGGGCTCGACCTGATCGCCGCCTTGCCGGAGGCCGAGCCGCTGGTGCTGCCGCCGCTCGGCCGCGCCGCGGTGCCGACCGGGCTCGCCATCGCCTTGCCAAACGGCTTCGAGGCGCAGGTGCGCCCCCGCTCCGGCCTCGCCCTGAAGAACGGCCTCACCGTGCTCAACGCGCCGGGCACGGTCGACGCCGATTATCGCGGCGAAATCAAGGTCATCCTCGTCAATCTCGGCTCCGAGCCGGTGACGCTGGCGCGCGGCCAGCGCATCGCCCAACTCGTCGTCGCTCCCGTGACCCGGGTTTCGCTCATCGAATCCGGTGATTTGCAAAAAACAACACGCGGGAGCGGTGGATTCGGCTCGACGGGTCTCGACGGCGGCGCCGGATCGCGGTAGCGAAGACGTATGCCCCGTCTGTCCGACAAGAGCCTGCTCGCCATTGCGGCCGTCGTCGACGTCGCGCTCCATGCGCGCGGCACGCCCGTCGCTGCCAAGGCGCTCGCCGCCCGGCATGAATTGCCGCCGCGTCATCTCGAACCCGTCCTGCAGGCGCTGGTCCATGCCGGCGTGCTGAAGGGCGTGCGTGGTCCGCGCGGCGGCTATGAGCTCGCCCGCGAACGGCGGCGGATTACCGTTGCCGAGGTGGTGCGGGTGGTGGAACAGGATGCCGAGGATGCGCTCGGCAATTTCCCGCCCATTGTCCGCGACATCGTGCAGCCGGCGGTGGCCGAGGCTGAGCGCGGCTTCGAACTCGCCCTCGATGGCGTCACCATCGAAGAGCTCTGTCGCACCGCGGCACAGGACGGCGCCAAACGCGGCTTGCCCGAGGGTATTGATTTCACCATCTAACCTTGTTGATAATTTCGTTTCTCGACGGCTTGACGTAAATATGGTAGGCACGCAGCCGACCCAAAAATTGTGCCGGAACCACCGGTCACGTTGGAGACACTCATGGCCGAGCCCGCTCTGAAGCCCGCCGTTCCCGCCGCGACCGCGGGGCGGGGGCGCGTCTACAACTCCATCACCGAGACCATTGGCGATACCCCGCTGGTACAGCTCAACCGCCTGCCCAAGCAGCGCGGGGTCGAGGCGCGCATTCTCGCCAAGCTCGAATTCTTCAATCCCATCGGCAGCGTGAAGGACCGCATCGGCGTCTCCATGATCGAGGCGATGGAAGAGGCCGGCGTATTGAAGCCGACCACCGTCCTCGTCGAGCCGACCTCGGGCAATACCGGCATCGCACTCGCCTTCGTCGCCGCCTCGCGCGGCTATCGCCTCATCCTGGTCATGCCGGAATCGATGTCGGTGGAACGCCGCAAGATGCTGGCGCTGCTCGGTGCCGAGCTGGTGCTGACCCCGGCGGCGCAGGGCATGCGCGGCGCGGTGGCCAAGGCCGAGGAACTGGTGAAGGAACTGCCCGACGCCATCATCCCGCAGCAGTTCCGCAATCCGGCGAACCCCGACATCCACCGCCGCACCACGGCGGAGGAGATCTGGAACGACACCGACGGCGCAGTCGACGTCGTGGTGTCCGGCGTCGGCACCGGCGGCACCATCACCGGCGTCGGCCAGGTGCTGAAGGCGCGCAAGCCGGGCCTTCGCATGGTCGCGGTGGAGCCTGAGGACAGCCCGGTGCTGTCCGGCGGTCAGCCCGGCCCGCACAAGATCCAGGGCATCGGTGCCGGCTTCGTGCCGGACGTGCTGGACCGCTCGGTGATCGACGAAGTCGTCACCGTCGGCAACCAGACCGCGTTCGAGACCGCCCGCGCGGTGGCGCGGCTGGAAGGCATCCCCGTCGGCATTTCTTCCGGCGCGGCGCTCGCCGCCGCCTTCGAGGTCGGCGCCCGCCCGGAAATGGCCGGCAAGACCATTGTCGTCATCATCCCGTCCTTCGCCGAGCGCTATCTGTCGACCGCACTGTTCGAAGGGCTCTGATCGCCCCTTCTAGCCCCGGACCCCCTTCGGTAAAGTCGAGACTGATTCGCGCTGGCGGGAGCTTTCCCGGCCCCTCCCGCGCGAGTATCGAATTTGGAGCACTTACTTGTCGTTCGGATGATTCCATCCGAACGGAAAGGGCTCGGGCAGGGGCGAGGGGGAACCGGGGCGATATGGCGCGACCGGCCGGGATGAGGGGTGCGCGGGACGCCGCACGAGCGGGTCGGCCGGCGGGCCGCCATCCGGCTGCGATGCATCGCGCCTCGCGTCCGGTCGTCATGGCGCTGCCGATGCTGGCGGCCGGCATCGCCCCGGCATCCGCGCAACCCTCCATCCAGGACATGGTCTCCGGCGCGGCGGTGTCGCTGGGAGCGCTCGACCGCGGCGCGCTGATCGCCTTCGCGCTGTTCGTCGGCGTCATTGCCTTCGCCACTACCACCGCGATCGTCCATGTCCGCTACCGCATGGCTGCGGCGCGTCGCGAGGCGGCGACCTTAGGCGAGATCGCCCGGCTCGAGGCGCAGATCGAGGAAGGCCGCGCGCTGCTGCAGGCCGAGCCGCAGATCATCGTGGTGTGGCGCGATCCCAGCTCCGATCCGGAGATCATCGGCAACACCGCCGCTTTCACCGGCGTCGTCGCGCCCTCCCGCCTGCTCGCCTTCGGCGCCTGGCTGGCGCCGTCCTCGGCGCGTGAGGCCGAGGAGGCGGTGGACCGGCTGCGCCGGCGGGGCGCGGCGCTCTCGCTCGCACTCGTCACCCATGACGGCCGGCACGTCGAGGCGGAGGGCCGCCCGGTCGGCAGCGCCGTGGTGCTGCGGCTGCGCGAAGTGACCGGGGTGCGCGGCGATCTCGCCCGCCTCCATGAGGCGCATCGCCGGCTCGAAGCGGATTCCGCGGCCTTGCGCGCGCTGCTCGACGCGCTGCCGGCGCCGGCCTGGGTGCGCGCCGGCGATGGCGGCCGGCTCGCCTGGAGCAATGCCGCCTATGCCCATGCGGTGGAGGCCCGCGATGCGGCGGACGCCGCCGAGCGTTCGCTGAGCCTGCTCGATGCGCCGACCCGGCAACTGGCGGCGAGGGCCCATCAGGCCGGGGGCGCCTTCTCCCAGCGCCTTCCGGTGGTGGTCGCCGGCAAAAGGCGCATGCTCGATGTGCTCGAGGTCGCCGCAGGTGCCGGCACCGCCGGCATCGCGCTCGACGCCACCGAGACCGAAGCGGTGCGCGCCGAGCTCGCCGCGGTGATCGGCGCGCATCGTCGCACGCTCGACCATCTCTCCACGGCCGTCGCGATCTTCGACCGCGACCGCCGGCTCGCCTTCCACAATGCCGCCTATGCCAGTCTGTTCGAGCTCGATCCCGCCTTTCTCGACGACCGGCCGACCGACGGCGCCGTGCTCGACCGGCTGCGCGCCGCGCGGCGCCTGCCGGAGCAGGCCGACTTCCGCGCCTGGCGGGACGAACTCCACGAGGCCTATCGCGCCATCGAGCCGCGCGAGCACTGGTGGCACCTGCCCGGCGGGCGCTCGCTGCGCGTCGTCACCGCGCCGAATCCGGAGGGCGGCGTCACCTATCTGGCCGACGAGGTCACCGAGCGCCTCGCTCTGGAGAGCCGCTACAATGCGCTGACCCGGATCCGCAGCGAAACGCTGGATGCGCTGGCGGAAGCCGTGGCGGTGTTCCACAGCGACGGCCGGCTCGATCTCTTCAATTCGGCCTTCCTGGATTTGTGGCGGCTGCAGCCCGCGGCGCTCAAGGAGCGTCCGCACATCGATGCGGTGGTCGCCCTGTGCCGGCCGCTCGGTGCCGACCCGCAGCCCTGGACCACGCTGCGTGCCACGGTGACGACGATCGAGGACCGCCGCCCGGCGACGTTCCGGATGGAGCGCACCGACGGCGCCATTCTCGACGGCTCGACCCAGCCGCTGCCCGACGGCGGCACCCTGGTGACCTTCCGCAATGTCACCGATACCGTCCATGTCGAGCGCGCGCTGGTCGAGCGCAACGAGGCGCTGGTGGCCGCCGACCACCTTAAGAGCACCTTCGTCAGCCACGTCTCCTATGAGCTGCGCTCGCCGCTCACCACCATCATAGGCTTCGCCCAGCTGCTCGATGATTCCGGCATTGGCGGGCTGAACGAGAAGCAGCGCGCCTATGTGAGCCACATCACCGAATCCAGCGCCGCGCTGCTCGCCATCATCAACGACATTCTCGACCTCGCCACCATCGACGCGGGGACGATGACGCTCGACCTCGCCGAGGTCGATGCCCGCGCCGTCATGGAGGGCGCGGCCGAAGGGGTGCGCGATCGCCTCGCCGAAGGCGGGGTGAAGCTGGCGATCACGGCGCCGCAGGGCGACGGCGCCTTCCGGGCGGATGCCAAGCGGGTGCGGCAAATCCTCTATAACCTGCTCTCCAACGCGGTCGGCTTCGCCCCGACGGGCTCGACGGTGACGCTGGCGGCGGAACGTCAGGACGGCACCATGCTGTTCCGTGTGCGCGACCAAGGCCCCGGCGTCCCGCCCGAACTCGGCACGCGGGTGTTCGACCGCTTCGAGAGCCACACCAACGGCTCGGGGCATCGCGGCGTCGGGCTGGGGCTTTCCATCGTGCGCTCGCTTATGGCACTGCACGGCGGCACCGTGTCCATCGAGCCGGCAGCGGGCGGCGGTACGCTGGTGACGTGCCGCTTCCCGCTCGACGGCGGCGGGCAATAGGAAGGCGGGCGGGATGAACGAGGCCGCAACCTCGAACGTGACGAGCTGGGACGTGGTGCTGCCCGATGAGGGCGCCACCTCGCGCCTCGCTATGGACCTCGCCAGCATGCTGATGCCGGGCGACATGGTAGCGCTATCCGGCGAACTCGGCACCGGCAAGACCACGATCGCCCGCGCGCTGGTCCGCGAGATCGCCGCCGACGAGCGGCTCGACGTGCCGAGCCCGACCTTCACCATCCTGCAGCTCTATGAGCTGCCGCGGGCGCGGCTCGTCCATGCCGATCTCTACCGGATCACCGATCCCTCCGAGCTCGACGAGATCGGCTGGGACGAATTGCGCGACGGCGCCATCACGCTGGTGGAGTGGCCGGATCGGGCCGCCGGTGCCGCACTGGCGCCGGACCGCCTCGACATAGCGCTCTCCATGCCGCCGGGCGCCGAGCCGACCGTGCGGCGGGTGCGCCTGGTCGGGCATGGCCGGCTGGCCGGCGCGCTGATGCGGATGCGGGCGACCCGGGCGCTGATCGACCTTGCCGGCTTTGGCCCGGCCCGGCGCCGGCACCTGCAGGGTGACGCTTCCACCCGCACCTATGAGCGCCTCATCGGCACCCGGCGCACCGCGGTGCTGATGAACGCGCCGCGCCGTCCGGACGGCCCGCCGGTGCGCGACGGCCTGCCCTACAGCGCCATCGCCCATCTCGCCGAGGACGTCCGCCCGTTCGTCGCCATGGCGCGCGGGCTCAAGGCCCGCGGCTTCTCCGCGCCGATCGTGAGCGCCGCCGACCTCGAGGCCGGCCTGCTGGTGATCGAGGATCTCGGCATGACCAGCGTGGTGGAGGGCAATCCTCCGATGCCGGTCGCGGAGCGCTACGAGACCGCGACCGATGTGCTGGCGGCGCTGCACCGGCTCGATTTGCCGGCTACGCTGCCGGTGGCGCCGAACATCGAGCACACCCTGCCGTCCTATGACGTCGGCGCCTTTCTCATCGAGGCCGAATTGCTGGTCGACTGGTATCTGCCGCACCAGGGCCTGCCGCCGATCACGCCCGAGCAGCGCGAAATCTACCGCGCGCTATGGGCCGAGGCGCTCGCCGGGCCGATGGCGATGAAGCCGGTCTGGGTGCTGCGCGACTTCCATTCGCCGAACCTGATGTGGCTGCCCGAGCGCGAGGGCCTTGCCCGCGTCGGCCTGCTCGACTTCCAGGACGCGCTGATGGGTCCGCCGGCCTATGACCTCGTCTCGCTGGCTCAGGATGCGCGGGTCGACGTGCCGGAGGAGCTGGAGCTCTCGCTGGTCGGTCGCTACGCCAAGGCGCGGCGCGAGGCCGATCCGAACTTCGACGTGCGCGGCTTCGCGGCGAGCTACGCCATTCTCGGCGCCCAGCGCGCCACCAAGATCCTCGGCATCTTCGCCCGGCTCGATAGGCGGGACCGCAAGCCGCATTATCTGCGCCATATGCCGCGTATATGGAGCTATCTCGACCGTTGCCTCGCCTTCCCCGAGCTCGCCGGGCTGAAGGACTGGTATGAGGCGCACGTGCCGCCGCCGAGCCTGCCGACCCCGAGCCTGACTTCGCCCGTCATGTCGCCAAGTCTGCCGCCCACCTTGTCGCCGCCGGATCCGCCCGAGCCGGGCGCGCTGCCCGACGGGCCGACCGGCGACACCGCGTCCGCACCATCCACCCCGGAGACCTCGGCAAGCTGATGAGCCCGATACGATCCGCCATGGTGCTGGCTGCCGGTATCGGCACGCGCATGCGCCCGCTCACCGACACGCGGCCGAAGCCTTTGGTGGAGGTGGCCGGCCGGCCACTGATCGACCATGTGCTGAATCGCCTGGTGGAGGCCGACATCACGACGGCGGTGGTGAATATCCATCACCACGCCGACCTGATGGAGCGCCATCTGCACGCCCGCAAGGGGCGGCCGCGCATCATCGTCTCCGACGAGCGCGATGCGCTGCTGGAGACCGGCGGCGGCCTTCGCCGCGCCTTGCCGCTGCTCGGCCCGGCGCCGTTCATCTCGATCAATGCCGACACCATCTGGATCGAGGGCATCCGCCCCAATCTGCCCACGCTGATTGAGGGTTTCGATCCGGATCGCATGGACGCGCTGCTGCTGCTCGCCCCCACCTCGGCCTCGATCGGTTATGACGGGCGCGGCGATTTCGTCATGGACGGCCAGGGCGCGCTGACCTTCCGCGGCGAGCGCAGCGTCGCTCCCTTCGTCTACGCGGGAGCGGGGGTGCTGCTGCCGGACCTGTTCGATGGCAGCCCGGAAGGTCCGTTCTCCCTCACCCGGCTGTTCCGCAGCGCCGCCGAGCAAGGCCGACTGTTCGGCGTCCGGCTGGACGGCGTGTGGATGCACGTCGGCACCCCCGAGGCCATCGTCGAGGCCGAAGAGGCGATCCTGCATTCGGTGGATTGAGGTCGCTCGGCGCCTTGCCAAGGGTCGTCATCCCGGACGGCCGAAGGCCGAGCTGGGATCGCGTGACGATATGGTGAGCGATCCCGGCTCTCCGACTGCGCCTCCGGCCGGGATGACACCAAACTCGGATGCAAACCGGCTATAAGCGGGACGATGCGGGAGGACACATGAGTCGCGCGCCGCGCCTCTTCACCGTGCCGGCCTCTGCGCCGTTCCTGGCGACTTTGGCCGGGGCGCTGCTCGATGGCGCGCTGGTGCCGGGCTTCGCGCCGCGAGGCGATCCGCTCGCGCTCGCCTCCGCCACGGTGTTCCTGCCCACCCGCCGCGCGGGGCGGCTCCTCGGTGAGGCATTGCTGGCCGAGACCGGCGGCGCGACGCTGCTGCCGCGCATCGTTCCGCTCGGCGATGTCGACGAGGACGCGCTCGCCTTTGCCGAAGAATTCACCGAGCCGCCCGCTGCCGTCCCCGCCGCCACGCGACGGCTTGCGCTTGCGAGCCTGGTCGGTCGTTGGCGCGACCTGCTCCATGACGATGACGGGCGGGCAGCGGTGGCCGCCGGTCCGGGCGCCGGCATTGCCCTTGCCGATGCGCTCGGTCAGCTCATCGACGAGATGGCGGCGCAGCAAGTGCCGTGGGAGCGGCTCGACGATCTCGTGCCGGGCGAGCACGACCGCTATTGGGACATGGCGCTCGACTTCCTGAAGATCGCGCGCGAGGCGTGGCCGGCGCTGCTCGCGGCGATGGGCGCCATCGACGGCAGCGTGCGGCGCGACCGGCTGATCGCCACAGAAGCTGCCCGGCTTGCCGCGCTCGGCGAGGATGCCGGACCCGTGATCGCGGCCGGTTCCACCGGCTCCATGCCGGCGACCGCGCGCCTCCTGGCGAGCGTCGCGCGCCTCCCGCAGGGCGCGCTGGTGCTGCCGGGTCTCGATACCCATCTCGACGACGCGGCCTGGGGCAGTTTGCTCGATGACAGGGCGCCGGCGCCGAGTCACCCGCAATATGGTCTCGCCCGGCTGCTGGCATTGGTCGGGCTCCGGCGCGACGAGGTCGAGCTGCTGGGCCGGCCGGCCACGCATGGTCGCGAGCAGATCATGTCCGAGGCGCTGCGGCCGGCGCTCGCCACCGACGCCTGGGCGAGCCTCGGCGCGACCTGGCCCGCGACGGTCGAGGCCGCGCTTGAAGATGTCGCGCTCATCGAGGCGGACGATGCCCGCGAGGAGGCGCTCACCGTCGCCATCGCGCTGCGCGAGGCGTTGGACATCCCGGGAAAGACCGCGGCCCTGGTGACGCCGGATCGCGACCTCGCCCGCCGCGTCGCCGCGGAATTGCTGCGCTTCGGCATTTCGATCGACGATTCCGCCGGCGAACCGTTGTCTGAGAGCGTTGCCGGCCGGCTCGCCCGGCTGGTCGCCGATGCCGCGGCGGAAGAATTGGCGCCGGTGCCGCTGGTCGGCCTGCTGCGCCATCCACAGGCCCGCTTCGGGCTGGAGGCGCAAGCGCTCACGGGTGCCGCCGATGCGCTGGAGCTGATGGTGCTGCGCGGCCCCCGTCCCGCCGCCGGCTCGGACGGGCTCATTGCCGCCGTGGCGGGTTTCGATCCGGCCGATTTCCACCGCACCGATCCGCGGCGCCGCATCACCGAGCCGGACCGTGAGCATGCCGGCGACCTCGCCGCTCGCCTCGGCACGGCGATGGCGCCACTGCTCGAGCTCGGGAGCGGCATTCACGCCTTCGCCGATCTCGTTGCCGCGCACCAGGCGGCGTGCGATGCGGTACGTGATGGGTACATGGTGATGCCCGCAGATGCCGCTACGCCAATCCTGGTGGATGCCTTCGACGCGCTCGCCGAGGGCGCGGCCTATGCGCCGGCGATGACATTAGCCGACTACGCGTCGGCCCTGCCGGACCTGCTCTCGGCCTGGTCGGTGCGGCCGCCGCTCGATCCCTCCGCCCGGCTGCGCATCCTCGGTCCGCTGGAAGCCCGTCTCGTCACGGTCGATCGCATGGTGCTTGCGGGGCTGGTCGAGGATGGCTGGCCGGCGGCGGTGCGCACCGATCCCTGGCTGAGCCGGCCGATGCGGGCAGTGCTGGGGCTGGACGCGCCGGAGCGGCGCATCGGCCTCGCGGCACACGATTTCGCGCAATTCTGCGGCGCGCCGGAACTCATCCTCGCCCGCGCCGCCAAGGTCTGCGGTGCGCCGACCGTGCCCTCGCGCTTCCTCCAGCGGCTGGCGGCGGTGAGCGGCGAGGCTCGCTGGCGCGAGGCGCTCTCCCGTGGCGATCGCTTCCGCCGGCTGGCGCGGCTGCTCGATGCCGAGGCCCCGTCCACGCGCATTGCCCGGCCTGCGCCGGCCCCGCCGGTCGAGCTTCGCCCGACCATGCTCAGCGTCACCGAGATCGAGACCTGGCTGCGCGATCCCTATTCCATCTATGCACGCCACGTCCTGAAGCTCCGCCCGCTCGACGGCCTCGACGCTGCGCCCGGCGCGGCCGAGCGCGGCAGCGCGGTGCATGAAGCACTCGGCGCTTTCGCGCAGGCCTATCCCGAGGCGCTACCCGCGGATGCAGAGGCCGCGCTGCGCGCCTTCGGACGCCATGCCTTCGCTCCGCTGGAGGCATTCCCGGCCGAGCATGCTCTGTGGTGGGCACGCTTCGAGCGGCTGATCCCGGCCTTCCTCGCCTGGGAGCGGGCGCGGCGCAGCGAGGTTGCGCGCATCGTCGCCGAGACCGGCGGGCGCATCGCGCTTCCCGGCACCCGCGGGCCGTTCACGCTCGCCGGCTATGCCGATCGTATCGAGATCCGTCGCGACGGAGCGCTGGCGATCCTCGACTACAAGACGGGCGCCGTGCCGACCGCCAAGCAAACCACCGCGCACTATTCGCCGCAATTGCCGCTGGAGGCCGGCATCGCCGAGCGTGGCGGATTCAACGGCGTGCCGTCGGCACCGTCCGTGGACCTGCTCTATGTCCGGCTGCGCTCCGGCAACCCGCCGCTGGAAGAGAAGAGCGTGGTCGGCACCGACACCACGGCAGCGGCACTGGCAAGCTCCACGATGGAGCGGCTGGAGACGCTGGTGCGCGCCTTCGAGAATCCGGCACAAGGCTATGTCGCCCTGCACCGGCCGATGTTCCGCGGCAATGTCGGCGACTACGGCCATCTCGCGCGGATCGGCGAATGGTCGCTCGGTGGCGAGGGAGAGGGCGAATGAACGTGCTGCCTCCCTCGGTCCAGGCCCGCGCCGCGATGCGGCTCCAGACCGAAGCCTCCGACCCCGCCATCTCCGCCTGGGTCTCGGCCAATGCCGGCTCCGGCAAGACCCATGTGCTGGCGCGCCGGGTGATCCGCCTGCTGCTGAACGGCGTGCCGCCCGGACGCATATTGTGCCTGACCTATACCAAGGCGGCGGCAGCCAACATGGCCAACCGCGTGCTCGGCGAGCTGCGCAAATGGGTCAGCCTCGACGACGCCGCGCTCGATCGCGCCATCGAGATCACCGACGGCCGCACGGTGAACGCCAGGCGCCGGGCTCTGGCGCGCCGGCTGTTCGCCCTGGCGCTGGAGACCCCGGGCGGGCTGAAGATCCAGACGATCCATGCCTTTTGCGGCGCGCTGCTGCATCGCTTCCCGTTCGAGGCCGGCGTGCCGGCCGGCTTCGGCGAGCTCGAGGAGGCGGCGCGGCTCGAACTCCTGGCCCGCATCCGCGCCGAGGTGGTGCTCAAGGCCTCGGGCGAGCCGGACAGCGCGCTTGGCCGCGCACTCGCCTTGCTGATCGACGAGATCCCGGACGGCGGCATCGATGCACTGATCGCCACGCTCATTGCCGAGCCGGAGGCGCTGGAGGTGCGCGCGAGCGAGATCGATCGTCTGGTCGGCCGCACCCCGGGCGACGATGAGCCCGGCCTCGCCCGCATCATGGTCGAGGACGCGGAGATTCCCCGCGGCGCCTGGCTCGGCCTCGCGCATGAGCTGATCGCCGCCGGGGGCAATTGCGCGCGGCGCGGGCACTCGCTCCTCGAAGCCGCGGAGGCGCCGGACGAGGAACTGCCGGAACTCTATGCCGCGGTCTTCCTCAAAGAGGACGGCGATCCCTATAGCGACACCCAGTTCGGCCCATCGAGGATACGCGAGCGCTATCCCCAATTGCTGAGAGAGCGTGATCGCATCGCCCCGCTGACGGCGCGGCTGAAAGCGGTGCGGGCCGCCGAGCGCACCTCGGCCGCGCTCACCCTCGGTCGCGAGGCGATGCGCCGCTACGAGACGGCGAAGCGCGCCCGCGGCGTGCTTGACTTCGCCGATCTGGTCACGGCGGCGCGCCGTCTGCTCTCCTCGGGTGCCTCGGCCTGGGTGCACTACAAGCTCGATCAGGGCATCGACCATGTGCTGGTCGACGAGGCGCAGGACACCAGCCCCGAGCAATGGGAGGTGATCCGCCCGCTGGTCGCCGAATTCTTTGCCGGCGGCGGCGCGCGGGCCGAAGAGCGCACGCTGTTCGTGGTCGGCGACGAGAAGCAGTCGATCTTCTCCTTCCAGGGCGCAGATCCGCGCCGCTTCGACGATATGCGCCGCACCTTCGAGCGCCTGGCGCCGGAAGGCTCGTTCCGCCGGCTGGAGATGCAGCACTCCTTCCGTTCGGCTCCGGGCATACTCGGCGCCGTCGACACCGTGTTCGGCCGCACCGAGGCCTATACCGGCCTGTCCGCGGACACCGTCGGCACCCATCACGAGGCGATCCACGCGCTGCTGCCCGCCCTTGTCGAGGTGTGGGAGCCGGAGGCGCCCGGGGAGCGGCAAGAACTCGACGCCTGGCAGAAGCCGCTCGATGCGCCGCGCGAGGACAATCCGGCCAGCCGGCTCGCCCGCAACATTGCCGGCCATATCGGCGCGCGCATCCGCACCGGCTTCCTTGTCCATGCCCGCGACGGCGCCCGCCCGGCGCGGCCGGGCGATTTCCTGGTGCTGGTGCGCCGCCGCGGCGCGCTGTTCGAGGCCATCATCCGCGCCCTGAAGCGCGAGGGTGTCGAGGTCGCCGGCGCCGACCGCCTGGTGGTCGCCGAGCACGTAGCCGTGCAGGACCTGATGGCGCTCGGCGATGCGCTGATCTCGCCGGATGACGAGCTGGCGCTCGCCTGCGCGCTGAAGAGCCCGCTGTTCGGGCTCAACGATGACGACCTCATCGCCCTCGCCGCCAACCGCGCGCCTCGGCGGCTGGACGCCGAATTGCGGGCGCGGGCGGACGAGACGCCGAAATGGCGCGCCGCCGCCGATATGCTGGCACGCCTGAGACCCGAGGCGCTGGCGCTGCGCCCGTTCGATTTCTATGCCCGGGTGCTGGGCCGTGAGCGCGGCCGTGCGCGGATGCTGGCGCGGCTCGGCCCGGAGGCGGCGGATGCGCTCGACGAGATGCTGGCGCTGGCCCGCGCCTATGAGCGCGCGGCGACACCCTCGCTCGCCGGCTTCCTCGCCTTCCTGCGCCGCGGCGGCGTCGACACCAAGCGCGACATGGAGGCGGGGCGCGACGAGGTACGGGTGATGACGGTGCACGGCGCCAAGGGGCTCGAAGCGCCCTATGTCATCCTCGCCGACACCACCAGCGGGCCGCTGCTGCGCAACGAGGCCGGGCTGCTCCGCACGGAAGCCCCGACCGGTCGCCGCGCTTTGCTGCTGGCACCCTCGAAGAAGACCGACACGCCGGTGATCGAGGTGTTGCGCCAGCGGGCCGAGGTGCTGGCCATGGAGGAATACCGCCGGCTGCTCTATGTGGCGCTGACCCGGGCGGAGAGCGCGCTCGTGGTCTGCGGCGCCGACGGCAAGCGGCAGAGGCGACCGGACTGCTGGTACGATCTAGTGCGCGGCGCGCTCGACGGCGAGGCGGTCGAAGTGCCGGCCGTGGGCTTTCCCGGCACGGTACGGCGCTGGCGCGGGCCGCAGGAGGAAACGGCTGGCGCGCCCCCCGCCCCACCGCCTCAGCCACGTATCGTACCGGACGAGGAACGGGCGCTGCTCGCTACGCTGCTGCGGCCGGCGGCCGGCGGCCCGCTTGTGCGCCCGCTCGCGCCCTCCCGAGCGGTGGCAGCGGGCAGTCCAGGCGGCGCCGCCCAGGAGGCGATGCGCCGCGGCGCGCTGATGCACCGCCTGCTCGCCGGGCTGGCCTTGCGCGCTAACGAGGAGAGGGTGGCAGCCGGCCGGCGGCTGCTCGGCATCGAAGCGGCGGATTGGGACGAGGAGCGGCGCGAGGCGCTATTGAAGGAGGCGCTGGCGACGCTGGACCTGCCCGGCATTGCGCCGCTGTTCGGCCCTGACAGCCGCGCCGAGGTGCCGATCGTCGGCGAGATCGCGCCGGGAGTCACCGTGTCAGGGCGAATCGATCGCATGGCGGTGGAAGCGAGCCATGTGCGGCTGGCAGACTTCAAGACCGACGCCCGCGCCCCCGCGCGCCCGCATGAGGGGCATGTGGTGCAACTCGCCCTCTATGCGGCGCTGCTCGAAAAGCTGTTTCCCGCCAAGGTGATCGAAGCCAGCCTGATCTATACGGCGGGGCCGTTGGTGCATGTTGTGGGACGCGCCGAGATGGTAGCAGCGATAGCCCGCCACACGTCAGTGTGACGCAGCTTGACGGCGCGCCTTGCCGATACCACCTTGGGTTCAACTTCCGTTGTCTAAGACAGAAAGGTCGCGCCATGGGCGTCACTAAAGTGTCGGACCAGTCGTTTGACTCCGACGTCATAAATGCCTCCGAGCCCGTGCTCGTCGATTTCTGGGCCGAATGGTGCGGTCCCTGCCGCATGGTCGCGCCCGTGCTTGACGAGGTCTCGGGCGAGCTCGAAGGCAAGCTGAAGATCGTGAAGCTGAACGTCGACGAGAACCCGGCCACCGCCTCCAAATACGGCATCATGTCGATCCCGACCCTGCTGCTGTTCAAGGACGGCAAGCTCGCCTCGCGCCAGGTCGGCGCGGCGCCGAAGGCCAAGCTCGTGCAGTGGATTCAGAGCGCGATCTGACGCTTCAATCCTTCCGACTGACAAGCACCCCGGAGCGGGTCCCGCTCCGGGGTGCTTTGTTTTTGGCCGGTCGATCAGAATACCGTCAAACTGTTGCAAATGTGCATCGGTCGGTCGAAGATTCGTAGACGTACGATTTGATCCAATGGTAATGTTGTCCTGCAGCATGGGCGTACCGGCCTGCCGCCGTCCGTTCGAAAGATTGATGATGGCGGAGATTAGCGCCTAACTTGCCTCTATCTTGACCCCTTTTTTGCGCTGCATCGCACAACCTATTGGAGAGATAGCGTCACGTAAGCAACCATGATTGAGTGAACCCGTAGTATCGGGACGTCTCTGGGTGGGCTTATGCTGGATCGCTTTCATCAGGCGGGAGCTGCGCGCTCCGGCTGGACGGATTTGGCCGTCTCTCGCCGCCGCCTCGTTCGCACGACCGCGCTTGTTGCTCCGCGCGCCGTGCTCGGTGTCGGCGCCATGGTGCTCGGCCTGTCGCTCTGGCCGCCGCCGTCCGCCCGTGCGGCCGAGTTCACGGCCTCCGACCAGGCAGAGTTCGAGAATGCTGTCGCCGCGGCCGTCGCTGGTGGCGGTGGGGATACCATCACCCTCACCGGGCCTGCTGCCGTCACGGCCGGCAGTGGCTTGACCAATTCGGGCCAGGGCAGCTCGATCGGCCTGAACATCGCCCCCAGCGGGACACTCGATGTCAATGGCCAAACGGCCTATATCGGTGTGCTGTCAGGATCCGGCAGCGTCGATCTCGGCAGCAACGGTGCGCTGACGGCGACGGTCGAAACCGGCCAGACCAGCTCCTTTTCCGGGACGATCAACTCCGACAATTACAGCTACGCCAGCCCCTATGGCCGGTTCGTCAAGCTCGGCGAGGGCACGCTCGTCATCGACGATTCCGACATGAACAGGGGCGAAGGCGCGGTGAACCAGGGCGCCTTCGCCGTCACCAGCGGCACCGCCAACTGGGACACCATGATGGTGGGCAGCGGTTCGGGTGCGAACGGCAGCCTCAATGTCTCCGGCGGCACGCTGAATATCGGGGTCTCGCTACGCGTCGGCGACTTCACCGGCACCGGCACGGTGAACCAGACCGGCGGCACGGTGATGGTCAAGGCGGATTGCCCGAGCATCGCCAATTGCGCGGCGCTGAACATCGGCAACCAGGGCGGCACCGGCACCTACAATATCGGCGGCGATGGCCAGCTGATCCTCGAGGGTGGCGCCCACTCCATCGGTCGCAATCAAGGCGCCAACGCCGCCGGCAACGGCACGCTGAACATCAGCGGCAACGCGCTGGTGGAACTGCGGCCCAATGCGGGCGATGCCGACGACCGCGGCTTCATCATCATTGGCGACCGCAGCCAGAGCAATGTCGGCGTCGCCAACAGCGCCGGCACCGTCAACCAGACCGGTGGTACGTTCCGGGTCATGGCCGGCTCGGAGCTTTACCTCGCCGGCTATGGACAGGGCACTTACAACCTCGATGGCGGCACGCTGGAGATCGGCGGCGACAGCCTCAAGGGCGTCTACAACAATGTGGGCGGCAGTTACGATTTCAATCTCGGCGGCGGCACCATCAAGGTGATCGGTTCGCAACTCGTCACCTCGGTAGATGCCGAACTTGTCGGTGGCACCACCTCGACCATCGACACCAACGGCTATGGCGCCACCTGGAACGGCACGCTGAGCGGCGCCGGCAACCTGGCGAAGAACGGGATGGGGACGCTCCTGCTCGGCGCTGGCAACAGCTTCACCGGCGACGTCGCCATCAATGCCGGAACGCTGCAACTCGGCAATGCCGCGGCGCTCAATGCACAGAACGATCTGAGCATTGCCGCCGCGGGCACGCTCGACGTCAACAATTTCACGACGCAGATCGGCGCGCTCGCAGGCTCCGGTATCGTCGATCTCGGCACCGGCACGCTGGTGTCGACCATCGGCAGCGGCCAAACCAGTGCTTTCTCCGGCACCATCAAGTCCGACAATTACAGCTACACCAACCCTTATGGCCGCTTCGTCAAGCTCGGCGACGGCACGCTCGTCATCGACGATTCCGACATGGAAAAGGGAGAGGGCGCGGTGAACCAGGGCGCCTTCGCCGTCACCAGCGGCACCGCCAATTGGGACACCATGATGGTGGGCAGCGGGTCGGGCGCGAACGGCAGTCTCGATGTCTCCGGCGGCACGCTAAACATCGGCGTCGGCCTGCGCGTGGGCGATTTTACCGGCACCGGCACCGTGAACCAGACCGGCGGCACGGTGCGGGTCAAAGCGGCCTGCCCGAACATCGCCAATTGCGCGGCGCTGAACATCGGCAATCAGGGCGGCACCGGCGTCTACAATATCGGCGGCACCGGCCAGCTGATCCTGGAAGGCGGAAGCCACTCCATCGGCCGCAACACCGGGGCGAACCTCGCCGGCAACGGCACGCTCAATATCAGCGACAACGCGCTGGTCGAGCTGAAGTCGAACGGCGACGATGATCGCGGCTTCATCGTCATCGGCGATCGCGACCAGGGCGGCAATGGCGAGAGTAAGGGCACCGTCAACCAGACCGGCGGCACGTTCCGGATCGGTGCCGGCTCGGAGCTCTATCTCGGCGGCGCCGGGCAGGGCACCTACAATCTCAATGGCGGCACGCTGGAGATCGGCGGCGAGAGCCTCAAGGGCGTCTACAACAACATAGGCGGCGGCTACGACTTCAATCTCGGCGGCGGCACCATCAAGGTGATCGGCTCCGCTCTCGTCACTTCGGTCGATGCAGAACTGACAAGCGGCACCTCCACCATCGACACCAACGGCTTCGGGGCCACCTGGAGCGGCGCGGTGACCGGCGACGGGGCGCTGAAGAAGACCGGAGCGGGCACGCTGATCCTGTCGAATGCCGGTAATAGCTATTCCGGCGGCACGATCTTCGACGGCGGCACCATCCAGGCCAACAATTCCGGCGCCATCGGCACCGGCGCCGTCTCCTTCGTCTCGAACAGCACGCTCGCTTTCGGCAGCGCCTTCGCACTCGGCAATGGCGTGAGCGTCGCAGACGATGTCACCGCCACCTTCGATACCGGCCTCGGCATTGGCGCGTTGATCGGTGTGATCTCCGGCGAGGGCGGCCTCACCAAGACCGGCGCCAATAGCCTCACCCTCGGCGCCCAGAACACCTACACCGGCGCGACGAACATCAATCAGGGCACGCTTGTCACCGCGGTCGTCAATGCGCTGTCCACCGGCACGGCGGTGACCGTCGCAAGCGGCGCCGTGCTCGACCTCGATGGCAACAACCAGTCCATCGGCTCGCTCGCCGGCGGCGGCAATGTCGAACTCGACGCCGCGCTGCTCACAATCGGCAACGACAACAGCAACACCCGCTTCGGTGGCGTCATCTCGGGCAGCGGCGGTCTCGCCAAGGTCGGTACCGGCCGCTTCGAGCTGACCGGCGACAGCCTCTATACCGGCAACACCAACATCAATGGCGGCATCCTCGCTGTTAACGGCAGCATCGTCTCCGACGTCTTCGTCAATGCCGGCGGCACGCTCGCCGGGAACGGTTCGACCAGCGATGTTGTCGTGCTTGCGGGCGGTATCCTCGCGCCCGGCAACTCCGTCGACACGCTGGATGTCGCGAGCCTGACCCTGAACGACGGCTCGCTCTACCAGGTGGAGACCAATGCGCTGACCAGCGACCTCACTGCCGCCACCGGCAACGTGATCGTCGACGGCGCGCTGCAGATCGACGTCACCGCCGGCTACACGGTGGGCCAAGACTACACCATCCTCACCTCCGGCGGCACGATCACCGGAGTGTTCGATACCGTCGATTGGGTGCAGGACCTGCCGTTCCTCCAGGCCGATCTCGACTACAACGACCAGGACGTGCTGCTGACCCTCAATCCGCTGGCATCCGCCTGGTCTGCGCTCACCGACACGAAGAACCAGGCCGGCGTCGCCGATGCCGTGCAGTCCCTCGGGCTCGGTGATCCGGTGTTCGACACCATTCTCGGCCTGAATGGCGAGCAGGCGAACTACACCTTCGACATGCTCTCTGGCGAGGCCTACGCCTCGACCTCGACCATGCTCATCAATGACAGCCGCTTCATCCGCGAGGCCACGCTGGAGCGGGCGCGCGCGCCGATCGAGCGGCTCGCGCCCGTGCCTGCCATGCCGGTCAAGGGCGCGCCGCTGGCCGTCATCGACCAGCCCAACGCAGTCTGGGCCAAGGGCTTCGGCTCCTGGGGCGATTGGGACGGCAACGGCAATGCGGCCAGCCTCGACCGTGATATCGGGGGAATCTTCGTCGGCTATGATCGCGTGATCGGCGAGATCTGGCGCTTCGGCGTCGCCGCCGGCTATTCGGAGGCGGACTTCCACGTCTCCGACCGCAGCTCGTCCGGCAACGCCAAGTCCTATCACCTCGCCGGCTATGGCGCCGGCAATTGGGATGCCTTCGGGCTGCGCTTCGGCGGCGCCTATAGCTGGAACGACGTCTCGATGGACCGCAGCGTCGTCCTCGCCGATGGCGTCAATTCGCTCTCGGGCGACTATTCGGCCGGCACCGCCCAGGTGTTCGGCGAGGCCGGCTACAAGCTCTCCGCCGAACTCGCGAGCTTCGAGCCGTTCGCCAGCCTCGCTTATGTCAATCTCAATACCGACGGCTTCACCGAGAGGGGCGGCCCCGCCGCCCTGACGGCCCGGAGCTCCAGCGAGGGTGTGACCTATTCCATCCTCGGCGTGCGCGCGGAAGCCCAGCTTGCGCCCTCCGCCTCGCTGAAGGCCGCACTCGGCTGGCAGCACGCCTTCGGCGACACCACGCCGGAGCGCGAATTCAGCTTCGCCAGCGGCAGCCTGCCGTTCGTCGTCACCGGCGTTCCGATCGCCGAGGACGCCGTGGTGGTGGAGGCCGGGTTCGATTACGCGATCCTGCCGAACACCGTGCTCGGCATCGCCTATTCCGGCCAGCTCGCCGACGAGGCGACCGACAACTCGGTGAAGGGCAGCCTCGTCGTGAAGTTCTGAGTGGCCCGTGGCTGGTCGACCAGTTGACACGTCATCCCCGGGCTTATCCCGGGGATCCACGTTCGTCACGAGAGCAGCCGTGGATGGACGGGACAAGCCCGGCCATGACGAGGGAAATGGTCCGCTCCTAAACGCTCACCGTCTCCAGCGGCACCAAGCCTGCCTCGATCTGCGCACGGCGCGGCTCGAGGAAGGGCGGCAGCGCCAGCTTCTCGCCGAGCGCCTCCGCCGGCTCGTCCTGGGCGAAGCCGGGGCCGTCGGTCGCGATCTCGAACAGGATGCCGTTCGGCTCGCGGAAATAGAGGCTGCGGAAATAGAAGCGGTCGACCGGACCGCTCGACGGCACCCGCAACTCGTTGAGCCGCGCCGCCCAGGCCCGGTACTGCTCCTCGTCCGGGGTGCGGAAGGCGACGTGGTGCACGCTGCCCGCGCCTTGCCGCGCGCGCGGCAGATGCGGCTCGACCGCGACATGCAGTTCCGCCGCCGGCCCGCCCTCGCCCATCTCATAGACATGGACGGTCGAGCCGGCGAGCTCGTAGCTGCGCACCGCGCGCATGCCCATTACATGGGTGAGCACGACATCGGTGGGCTCCAGGGCCGGCACGCTCATCACGATCGGACCGAGGCCACGGATCTGCCGCTCGGCCGGAACCGGGCTGCGATCCCAGGGGTGCGCGTCGCCCATGCCGCCATCGTCGATCAGGCTGAGGCGCTGGCCCTCGAAATCCTCGAAATCGAGTGTCAGCCGACCGTCGCGGGCGACGATGCCCTCATGCTTCACGCCCTCGGTGGTGAGGCGATCGGCCCACCACGCGAGCGTGTCGGCGCCGGAAACCCGCAGCGCGGTGCGGATGATCGCATTGGTGCCGCGGCGCTCGGGCGTCACCCGCCAATCGAAGAAGGTCAGGTCCGAGCCGGGCGAGGCCTCGGCGTCGGCATAGAACAGATGATAGGCCGAGACATCGTCCTGGTTCACGGTCTTCTTGACCAGCCGCATGCCGAGCGTGCGGGTGTAGAAGGCGTGGTTGCGGGCGGCTTCGGCCGTCACCGCGGTGAGATGGTGGATGCCAGTGAGTTGCATGGTTCAGTCCTCCTGGCGCAAAGATAGGGCATCGCTTCCGAGATAACGATTGCGCTGATGCAATCCAGCTTTGCCGGATCGGCAGTCAGACCAGGCCCAGCCCGGTCACCCCATCGAACACCAGTTTCAGCGACAGCAGAAACAGCGCGGCGACGACGACGCGGTAGAAGATGAGCTCCGGAATCCGCCGCGTCAGCCAGACGCCGAGGAAGGTGCCGGCAATGGCGACCGGCAGCAGCGCGGCTGCGACCTGGAGGTTGCCGGAGCCGAGCTGGCCGAGCGCCCAATAGGGCGGCAGCTTCATCACATTGATGGCGGCGAACAACAGGGTCGAGGTGCCGGCATAGACCATCTTAGGCAGGCGCTGCGGCACCACGTACATCTGGTAGGGCGGGGCGCCGGCATGGCTGACGAAGCTGGTGAAGCCACTGAGCGCGCCCCAGAAGATGCCGCGCGGCACGTCCGCCGGCTTCGGGGTCTTGCCGCCGCTCCAGAACCAGCGATAGAGGCAGAAGGACAGGCCCACAATGCCGACCAGCAGCATCACCAGCGGCTCTGAGACGATGGACGCGGTGGCCCAGCCGATGCCGACGCCGAGCGCCGACGCCGGCAGCAATATGGCGAGGTTGCGCCGGGAGAATTCGCGCCGGTACGCATAGACCCCGAACATGTCGCTGACGATATAGACAGGCAGCAGCATGCCGGCTGCGGCGATCGGCGACATCACCAGCGACATGATCGGCACCGACAGCATGCCGATCATCGGCACGCCGCCTTTGCCGGTGCCGACGGCGACCGCCGCCAGCACCGCGGCGGCGATGAACGCCGGCTCCAACTCGCTGATCACCTAAAGCGCACCAGGTCGTCGCGGCTCTAATCCCCGCCGCGGCTCACGCCGCCTTCGCGCCTTCCAGACGCTTCGACACCACGGCGCGCAGCGTGTTCAGGTCGTGGACGAAATTGCGGATGCCCTCGGAGAGCTTCTCGGTCGCCATGGGGTCTTCGTTCATGGCGAAGCGGAAGCTCTTCTCGTCATAGTCGAGCTTGGCCGGCGCTCCCTCGGTATTCGCCGGATCGAGCTTGCGGGTAAGCGTGCCTTCGTCCGCCGCCAGCTGGTCGAGCAGCGAGGGGCCGATAGTGAGCCGGTCGCAGCCCGCCAGGGCCTCGATTTCGCCGGTGTTGCGGAACGAGGCGCCCATCACCACGGTCTTGATGCCGTGCTTCTTGTAATAGGCATAGATGCGCCGCACCGAGACGACGCCCGGATCGGTCTCGGCGGTGAAGGGACCTTCGCCGGCCTTGACGTGCCAGTCGAGGATGCGCCCGACGAAGGGCGAGATCAGGAAGGCGCCGGCGTCGGCGCCGGCCGCGGCCTGCACCAGCGAGAACAGCAGGGTCAGGTTGACGTCGATGCCTTCCTTCTGCAGCACTTCCGCGGCGCGTATGCCTTCCCAGGTGGAAGCGATCTTGATCAGGATGCGCTCGCGCCCCACGCCGCGTTCCTCATAGGACTTGATGAAGGCCCTCGCCTTCTCAAGCGTCGCCGCGGTGTCGAAGGAAAGGTCCGCATCGACCTCGGTGGAGACGCGGCCGGGGACGATGGTGGTCAGCTCGGCGCCAAAATTCAGCGCTAGGCGGTCGCACACCGCCTTGGTGATGCCGTCGAGGCTGCCGCCCTGCTTCTGGCCCCACACGATGGCCTCGTCCACGAGGTGCGCATAGGCCGGCTGTTCCGAGGCCTTCAGCAGCAGCGTCGGATTGGTGGTGCAGTCCTGCGGCTTCAGGCGCCGCACGGCCTCGATGTCGCCGGTGTCGGAGACCACCACGGTCATGTTGCGGAGCTGGTCGAGCTTGGAGGTCATCGTCGCGCTCTCTGTCTTATGGTCCCGGCGTCGTCGGCCGGGGCGATTGCTGCGGAAGGTTGGACCACACATCGACGGTCCGCTTCAAGCGGTCGCGGGCCGGCAAGGCCGTTGCGCCGCCAATTATTTACACTAAGGCAATGACATTGTGACTATGCAGGCGGACCCTCATTCGCGCCTGCCTCCCCCCTGGAGCCGTCCATGGATGACATCCACTACCGCGAATACAAGATCCTCCTCCGGCCCGAGCGTTTCTTCGATCCGCACCAGTTCGCCGAATACTGGAAAAAGGTTTGTGCGGTGGCGCCTGAATTCAAGGTCGGCATCGAGAATGGCAAGGAAGGCTTCAAGCGCCATGTCCGCGAGGTGCTGTTCTATGACACTCCGGACTATGAGCTCTACCGCAACGCCTTTATCCTCAGGAAGCGGACCTACTACACCGATGGCTGGCCGGAGCCCGAGCATGAGCTGGTGCTGAAGTTCCGCCACACCAATCTTGCCATTGCGGCCGATGTCGACGTCACCCCCCATCTCCAGGGCAAGGCCGCCATCAAGTTCAAGGAAGAATTGCTGCCGCTGAAGGATCAGGTCGGCGGCATGCGCAGCCTCTATTCGCACAATTGCGTGCTCCTGACGCCGGGGCTCACTCTCGACGCCGGCCTCGCCCGCATCTCCACGGTATTCCCCTCGATCCGTCGCTTCTGCAGGCATGATGATGCCGACGTGAGCCTCGTGAACAACATGCCGGTCGAGGAGGTGCTGGTGAATGCCGGCACACTCGACTTCGGCAAGGACCTCTCCGCGAAGGCCACCATTGCGCTCTGGCGCGACCGGTCGACGGAGACCCCGCTGATCGGCGAGTTCGCCTTCCAGCTCAAGTTCGAGCGCTATAACGACCTCCACGCCAAGGCGAAGGTCCGCACGGAGCAGTTCTTCAAGGCGTTGCAGACCCGTTCTCCGGAATGGGTACAGCTCGGCGCCACCAAGACGGCGGTGGTCTATAATTTCGGCAAGCAGCTCGTGGCAAGCCAGGAATGAGCGCGCCGGTCACCGACGTGCCGCCCAAGGTCGTGCCGGCCGCGCCGGTGCCGCTCAGCGAGATATTCCTTGCCTTTCTCGTCATTGGTGCGACCTCGTTCGGCGGCGGTGTGGTCGCCTATTTGCGCAACACTCTGGTACTGAGCAAAGGCTGGCTTGACGAGGAGCGTTTCCTCTCGGCGCTCGAGATCGCGCAGGCACTGCCCGGGCTCAACGCCACCAATATGAGCGTCATCGTCGGCGACCGGCTGCGCGGGCCGATCGGTGCGTGCGCCGCCTTCCTCGGCATGACGCTGCCGGGCGGGCTTCTGGTGCTGGTGCTCGGCATCTTCTACGCCTCCAACGCCCAGAATCCGACGGTGAACGCGTTCCTGATCGGCGTCGGCGCGGCTGCAGTCGGCATGCTGGCGGCGGTGACGCTGCAGATCGGGCGCAAGCAGCTCGCCAGCCTCATCGATATCGGCATCGTCGCGGTGACCCTGATACTCGTCAGCGTGCTGCACGTCTCGCTGGTATGGGTGCTGCTGACGATGGGGCCGATCTGCGTCTTCCTCTACCGGCCCAAGCGAACGGATTCTGCCATGCCGGACTCAGCTCCATGAGTGATACCGGCGGCGCCAATCTTTCCGTGCTCGGCGTGTTCTCGCTGCTCTCGATCCTCGCGGTCGGCGGCGGCGCGGCCGTGATCCCCGAAACCAAGGCGCTGGTCATCGACACCCATCACTGGCTGACCGACGATCAGTTCCGCGACATCTACGGCCTGGGCCAGGTGGTGCCGGGGCCGAACATGTTGATGGTGATCGTGATCGGTTATCATGTCACCGGCCTATTCGGCGCTCTCCTGGCGTTTATCGGGTTCTTCCTGCCGGCGAGCCTGATCTCGCTCGGCACCTCGCGGCTCTGGGATCATTTCGAGGGCTCGCCGTGGCGGGCCTCGCTGCAGCGTGGCCTCGCTCCGCTGGTGGTGGGCCTGATGGCCGCGGGCACGGTCTCCATCGGCCGCACGGCGATAGACGGCTGGCAGACGGTCGCCATCGCGGTAGCCGTGTTCGCCGGCATGTGGCTCGCCAAGCGCGTGAATCCGGCGATCCTGGTGCTCGGCGGCGGCGTGGTCGGAATGCTTGCCGGGCTGAAGTGACGTCCGGCGTTCAGCGCCGCCGGAAGCCGACATAGCCGGCATCGGCGTCGTAGAGCACGTCGAACCCGTTGAGCAGGTGGAAGCTGGTATTGACGAAGGGCTTGGAGGCGCTCGAGACGCGCAGATGTATGGCCTCCGGCGCCAGCGGCGAGCCGTCGCCGACCGTGAAGCCGTAGAGATCGAACGTCCCGGCGCGGACCGAGACCTGCGTGCCCGCCGGCAGCGTGCCTTGCGCGCCCTGCGCCTGCTCCGGCGGCACCGTCATGAACATCGCGCCGACGCCGGTGTCGACCAGCATCGAGCCGCAGGCCGGCGGGCTCGCGCCGTTCAGCGCGATGCAGGCCGGCGTCGCTGCCCAGTCGGGCCGGTCGGGCTGGCGCTTGAGCTTGATGAAGCGGAAGTCGCCGCGCGTGTTCTCGCGGGTCAGGCCGACGTGCACGCCCTCCGGCGAGAGGATGTAGCCGCGCCGGCGGGGCCCCTCGCCGCCGGTGACGCGCAGCAGCGGGTTCTTGTCCGGCGTCGACTGGCCTTTCCGGTCGCCCTGGCGGGCGAAGCCGACGCCGACCATGGCGATGCCGGATGGATCGTCGCGCGGCGTGCAGTTGCGGGCATTCTCCAGGCAGCGCACGTGCGTCACCGCCAGCACCGGCATCGGCTCGGTCGAGACGCTGGCACCGTCCTGCCCGACGAGCGCGACCGGGGTCATGACCCATTGCCCGATCATGATCCGTCCGGAACTCGTATAGGTGAGCTGTCCGTCGCCCTGCACCGGCAACCGGTCGATGTTGGGTATGTAGCGCGCGGCCACGACGATGCCGGTCGAGCCCGAATCGATCACCGCCCGGATCGGCGCGTCGCCGAAGGACAGGCCGATGCGCGGCACGGCGCGGATGCCGCCGGCCTCCGCGTTCAGATAGCGCAGGAACGTGCCGTTGCCGAACCCGGCGTAGTCCGGCCGCTCCTCGGCCGCCAGCGGCCGTGTGCATAGAGCCAGGGCGAACATGGCACCCACCATCGCGTGACCCATCGTGCCTGCGCGCGCGCTTCCGACATATCGGCGTGCCGCGCCGGCGATCCTGTGTGCATATGGCGTCTCCCCGGTCACACCGCTCTGCTGTTGAGCTAGGGCGCTAGTCTCTCGGTTTCTCTTGTCGACGGTCCGCAATTTTTAACTATCGGAGAAATTCATCTCTTCCAGCCTGCACCGGGCTGTGTCGGTCTCAAGAGCAACCCTTCCGCTGCAAGCAAAACGTGGCACACTCACCGGCGTAACATCCAAGCTCGGGAGAGCATTCATGAGTGCGTTCCTTCGCAGGGCCTCCATTGCTGTCGCCTTTGCCTTGACGCTCGGCTTCGCCGCCGGCAGTGCCGAGGCCGCCGTCGCCACCCCAGCCACCGGCGCCGCCGTGCCCGCCGATATCGGCGGGGTCACCGAGAACGTCCGCTGGGTCTGCGGCCCCTTCCATTGCTGGTGGCGCCCGAACTATCCGGCCATTTGGGTCACGCCGCCCTACGCCCGCGCCTGGGGGCCCCCGCCGGGCCCGCGCTGCTACTGGCGCCGCGGCTGGGGCGGACAGTGGGTACAAGTGTGCCCATGAATGAAGGCCTGCCGAATGAAAGCCTGCGTTGACTGATCGCGCGATCCCGGACGGCCTTGCCCGCTCCGGGATCGTCCACCATCGGGGCGCATCTGGAAAGACTGGCTGGGGCGGGAGGAGCCCAAGGCTTGCCGCCTTGCACCTAGGAGATATCAACACTTTTCTAGCGTTGTGGCTGCTCACTGTACTATTTTCCTGTACTATATCCCCTGTCGGGAGAGGTCAGGATGGCGAAGCGGGGCAAGTGGCTGAAGCAGCGGGGCACCGTCTGGTGGTTCCAGATCGTCGTGCCCAAGCCGGTCCAGTCCATCGTCGGCAAGGCGGTGATTCAGGAAAGTCTGCGGACGTCGGATCGCAAGCTGGCGGAACACCTTGCGCTGGAGAAGGCCGCGTCGTGGAAGCGGACCTTCGACCTGCACCGGGGTGTCCTCCGAGGTAACGAGACCCCTCGCAACATCTTCCTTGAGGTGCAGCAGCGCGTTGCGTGGCTGAAGAGCCGCTTCAAGGACGAGGAGGAGTTAGACGTCCAACTTGACCTGCTGTGGGACGAATTTGCCCAGCCGGAAGCCCGACGCCTTGGCGTGGACCACCTGTCGGAAGCTGATGAGAACGATCTAGCGCCCGAGGTGATAGCCGCCTTCGAAGCGATCCGACGCGCCGGATCGGGACGTCAGGATATGCCCAAGGAATATGGCACGCCCTTCTCCAAGGTCGCAGAGGATTTCATCCACGACCGCCAGCGCGACAAGGACAGCAGTCTGACGCTGCAAACGGTGTCGCAGATGGAAGCCGTATATCGCCTTTTCCGCGACCACATTGACGACGCGGCGCTGGTGACGGTCGACCGCAAGATCGTGACCGGGTTTCTCGACAAGGTGAAGCGGCTTGCCCCCAACTGGGGACGCTCGCCCCGGACCAAGGGGCGGACCCTCGACCAGTTGCTGACAGCCTATGGCACGGCCGGTGGTCCGAAGGTGACCAACAGGACCATGAACCGCTACGTGTCCGCACTGCACGGCCTGTGGGAATGGGCAAGGAACCGCGACGATGCCCTGGGCGAGAGCCCCTTCGATGGCCAGTGGGTGAAAGCGAAGACACGCAAGGACGCCAATGCACCTTGGAGCGAGAAAGCGTTGAAGGCGATTCTTGCGCTTGACAGTTTCCCCGGTACCCAGGGCGAGCCCAATCCGCTGTACTGGCTCCCGCGCATCGCGCTGCTCTCAGGCATGCGGCTCAACGAAATCTGCTCCCTGGACGCATCGGACATCAAGCCTGCCGACGGCGTGACGTACTTCGACATCCCCGAAGGCAAAACGGAGAGCAGCGTCCGCATCGTGCCAATCCACACCGGCCTGAGCACGTTCTTAGAGCTGTGCCCGAAGTCGGGCTTCCTGTTCCCTCACCTCAAGCCGGGTGGTCCCGACAAGAAGCGCAGTTGGTACATCGGTCGCGACTTCGGTCGCAGAACGCGCGGCATCGAGGGGCGGTCGACGTTTCACGGCTTCAGGAAGAACGTTGTTCAGACGTTCGAGCGGAACCGCGTCCCACAGACCGAGGTGGCTCAGATCGTCGGGCACGGCAAGAAGGGGATCACCTATCGGGTGTACTCGCCAGACGGGCTGACGATCAAACAGAAGAGGGAGCTGGTCGAGTTGCTGACGCTGCCAGGATGACCTGATCCGGCGCGGTGCCCAGGAGAGGTTTTCGGGAAGGAAGTCAAGCGTTGATACACGGCGTCGTTACACGGTGAATCGCTCGAATTTAACGCGCCGCACGTCTCGTGGCACGGCATAGAGCTGTCCAGCCTAATGAAGACATGGCGGCTCAATGGCCGAGCTCCGTCGCCGCTGCCCATCGGATCTTGCAATCCACGGCAAATACGGTTCATCTGCTGATGGGCTTGGAGAACACTGATGACAGCAGCGCGTGCGCTGAGGGCGATTGACCTCTATTCCGGCATAGGCGGCTGGTCGCTCGGTCTCAGATTGGCCGGCATCGAGGTCGTGGCGTCGTACGAGCGGTGGGGCCCAGCCAACGAGACCAACTTCAAGAACAACCACCACCTAGCTCAGACCGTGGATATTCGCCGCCTGTCGTTCGCTGACCTGCCTGACGGGATCGACATCGTGGTGGGCAGCCCGCCTTGCACGCAGTTCTCGTTATCTAATCGAGGCGGCAACGGCGACCTTGAAGAGGGTTTAGAGGACATCATTACGTTCCTCAGAGTTGTGGACCATCTGAAACCGAAGGTCTGGGCGATGGAGAACGTCCCTCGCGTGGCCCCGATTATCACAAAGGAGCTGCAGAACGGCGGACGTCTACATCGTTTCTCCCACCTCGGCGTCCACACGCACATACTGAACATGGAAGAGTTCGGGTTGCCACAGCGCCGACGGCGGTGCGTGGCAGGCAACTTCGATATTGACCTTCTCCGGGACTATGGCTCTCGTCTTGGCTGCTCAACACTCGGGGAGGTGGTCACAGCCTTAAGTCAGGACACGGTGTGCGATCCGCTCTATGGCCTCAGCATCCCGAAAGCGCAGTTGGTCGATCATGTTCCCGAGGTGGCTCTGAACCCCGAAGAGCTCAGGATCAATCGTGCCAGCAAGACGGCCCACCCCGTCTACAATGCCATGCCATTCCCGGACCGAATGGAACGCGCGGTCCGTACCATCACTGCAACCTGCACCAGAGTGTCCAGGGAAAGCATCGTGATCGCCCCACTCGAGGCGCCTCAGAGCACGCGCCGACTGACGATCCGCGAACGCGCCAGTCTCCAGGGATTCCCAATCACATTCCAATTCTACGGCGCCACGTACTCCCAGAAACTCAAGATGATTGGCAACGCCATCCCGCCGGCCTTCACATATCTGATGGGCCACGTGTTCCGGGGCACGGGAGCCGCTGCGCTGCCTCCTCTGTCCAGGCATGCTGAACAACTCCACGCGCCTGATCCTCCCCCGGTCCTCACGCCGCCGGATCGACCCGGTTCGCAGTATCCCCCGAATCGAAGTTTCCGATTTGCGATCCAGAGCCTGCAGCTCAAGAGTGGGGTCAGATTCGAGCTACGCAACCGCAGCGTGGGCGGCTGGACCAATTGGTCAGTGAATTTCTATTTCGGTACGCCGAAGAACATCATCGCGCTCCAGATGGATGAAGACTTACGCATCCACCTGAGCAAGGTGCTTCCGTCCAGCCTGCGCCGACGCGTCGACGCCCTCTTGGCGCAGGTGTCGACTTACATAGGGGAGGCTGACATCGAGAACATGCAGCGGGTGTGGACTCACAAAGGAGTAGGTGGGACACGCCCTTTCATGCTCCTCGACGAATTGGATCGGACCGGTCAGCGTATGGTCGAATTGCTACAGTCCGAGCCTGAGATCGCGGGGGCGGTCATCGATGCGGCGATCGCTGTCAGGTTCGGCGACGAACGGCCGGTGGTCGGCTTGGCGAAGCTCGGACGGAATGCACCAATCATTGCGGCCGGCCTGTTTATCGGCTCGAGCGCGAACACAATGCTTCAAGCCTGCCAGGCAGGCGCGGCGGGCCGATCCGCCAAGACCCTATCGTGCTGACGTTCCATACGTCTCAGCGCGTGATAGGTTCTCAACATGGTCGACCGGATTACTAAGGCGCAGCGTAGCGAGCTCATGGGCCGAATCCGCCGAGCGGATACTAAGCCGGAACTGGTCATCCGACGCATGCTTCATGGGCTAGGATACCGCTTCAGGGTGCAGCTGAAGGGTGTGCCAGGACGGCCGGACTTGGCATTTACGCGCCGACGCAAGCTTATCCAAGTGCACGGATGTTTCTGGCATGCTCACGAGGGATGTCCCTGGGGTCGGATTCCGACCACGCGGTCGGAGTTCTGGTCATCGAAGTTCGCTCGGAACAGAGAACGTGACCGCCGACTTGAGGAGGCCGCCGCCGTAGCCGGATGGGAGAGCCTCGTAATCTGGGAATGTGAGCTGAAGGATATCGAGGTTCTCCGCGCGCGACTTGTCGATTTTCTTGGACCGTCTCGGTCGGGTAGTTGATATCAATGGCGGTCGATATTCGCAGGGGGACCTTGTGCACGAGTTCATCGACGCAACTGATGATGATGCCGCTCGCTATCGGGTCGCGGAGCGGTTCGTCCGTTGGCTGGAGGACCGTGTCCAGGTGGAAGCGCGTGGGGACAACCTCTCGTCCTCTCCGGTGGACCCCACGGGCCGCTTCTGGCTTGGACGTCTGGGCCCCAAGGATTTCGTCACCCTGGCCGACGAACGGCAGGACCGGCTTGAGCCTTGCGCGATCGGCCTGCGGTTACGACCCGCGCACGCTGGGCCTTGGCGATTTAGAGTGCATGTGGGCTTCGCGCTCTGGCGCCGCCGTCGAGCCGATGAGGGAAGCGGCTTCCGCTGGGCTTGGGACAAGTCGGACCGGGTCACCGTTTTGCTCGACCTCGACACGCCGGACGCGCTCGGGGACCAGGTGCACGGCGCGGAAGCCTTCGCCGCGGCTTTCGCGGCGGCTGGCGCCCCATCACTGAGCGCCGAGGTCAGGACGAGAATTTCGCATCGCGGCGGATCGCCGTCATTGGAGGTTACGTTCGTCAACACAAGCCCCGAGGACGAGGACCTGGCCGACGGGCGCTTTTTTGAGGCGGAGCTTTCCGTCGAAGGCCTGGCCCGCGTTCCGTTCGAGCTTGAGACTCTCCCGGATAGCTTCCGGTTCAACCGCAACGTCGAGGCCTACGGCATCAACTGTGGCTTCGTCGTCGCCGACGGCGCTATCAGGACCTGCGACGGGCCTGCCAAGAACCGCGCGCGCCCAGAATTCTGGCCATCGGGCGAACCAGAACCGACCATGGATTTCGAGGCGCTCGCCGTTGATCCGGTGACCACCGCCCAGGAGCTGCTCCGGATCTTCAATGCGTGGGGAGACCGAGTGTGGAGCGAGGCGGCCTTGGCCGAGCGCGCAGATGCCGAAGGATGGTCCGACGGGATGCGCAACGAGGCCACAAAGGCTAGGGCTGAATTCGAGGCTGAGGTGGAGCGTATTCGCCGGGGCTCCGCGCTGCTGGCCGAAGACGAGCAGCTGCAGACGGCCTTCCGACTGATGAACCGGGCTATGGCGATCTCCGCGCGGGGGCGGTACACGAAGTGGCGGCCGTTCCAGTTTGCCTTCCTGCTGGCGAATCTCCGTTGCCTTGTCGATCCGGCCGCTGAGAGCGGCATCGTGGATATTGTGTGGTTTGCGACCGGCGGCGGTAAGACAGAAACCTATCTGGGGCTGCTTCTCACCGCAGCTTTCCTGGACCGTATGCGCGGCAAACTCTCCGGGGTGACGGCCTGGTCCCGATTCCCGCTCCGGATGCTGTCCCTGCAACAGACCCAGCGCTTCGCGAACGCGCTGGCCGCGGCCGAGCTGGTCCGCCGCGACGTCGCGATGGAAGGTGATCCATTCTCCCTCGGCTTCCTTGTCGGCGGCAGTGCCACCCCGAACCGCATCAAGAAGGAGAGCGAGCGGCCGAACGAGGACGCGGACAAGATCGAGGAGATGGAGAACCCCTTCAAGCTCCTGGACGCCTGTCCGTTCTGTCGGGAGCGGGGTGTCACCACCAGCTTCGACCGCACGCTATGGAAGCTGGATCACCGCTGTGGGAATGCCAGTTGCCCTACTGCTGGCGAGTCGCTTCCGATCTATGTGGTCGACGATGAGATTTGGCGATTCCTGCCGACCATCGTCATCGGAACACTCGACAAGGCCGCCAACATCTCCCGCCAAACCGGAATGCGTGGCCTCCTGGGCGCCCCCATGGGGAAGTGCTCACGGCGAGGGCACGGCTACACCTATGCCAAACGGACCGACTTCCCCACGGGGTGTCTGGTCCCGGACTGTAGGGCGTCGTCGTCGGCGCTGCCGATAGCCGCTGAGCTTTTCCCGGCAAGCTTCCGTCTGCAGGACGAACTGCATCTTTTGCGGGACAGCCTCGGCGCCGTGGATGCGCACTATGAGTGTGCGATGGACGGCATCCAGCAGGAATTATCGGGAAGCAAGCCTAAGATTCTGGCGTCCTCTGCCACGTTGTCCGGCTATCTGAAGCAGGTCGACGTGCTCTATCGCCGGGAGGCGCGGGTCTTCCCCCAGCCGCCGCCGTTAGACGGCGCGGGATTCTGGGCCGCTGATTCCGACAGACTCATGCGCCGCTATGTGGCGCTTGCGCCCCGTAGGCTGACGGTCGAGTTCGTCGTCGACCGTCTTATCGTGACGCTGCAGTCGGCAATCAGGCGACTGCTCCACGAGCCGGCTGAGCTGTGCGCTGAACTCGGCGTCGACCCGAGTCATGCCGGCTTCCTGGTTGACCTGTACGGCACCAATGTCGTCTACGGGAACACCTTGCAGGATATCGACGCGGTCGTGCGTTCATCGGAGACGCAGTACGCCGAGCTGACACCGCCTCCAAACGTCGAGACGCTGACCGGCCGGACCGACTTCGAGGATGTAAGGAAGACGCTCGATCGACTTGAACACCCTGAAGCGGAGTTCGACCAGCGTCTCCACCTAATCGCAGCCTCATCGATGATGTCGCATGGGGTCGATATTGACCGCCTCAATGTGATGATCATGCTGGCCTTCCCATTGGGTGTGGCCGAGTTCATTCAAGCGACCGCCCGCGTCGGCCGTAAATGGCCGGCCCTGGTAGTCGTCGTGCCCAAGATGACGCGCGAGCGGGACGCCAGCGTCTATCGCGCCTTCCCGGAATTCGTCTCGCACGGGGACCGGTTCGTCGAACCGATACCCATTACTCGGAAAAGCCGACGCGTCCTCGAACGCACGATCGCAGGGCTGGAGCTAGCCCGCATCACGCTGGTGCATGAGCCGGCGACGGGTGACCGGATCACGACCATCAAGGCGCTCAACAATGTGGTCCGGCAGAAGCCGAACCTCCTCCAGGATGACGAGGCTGCCATCGCGGCCCAGCTTGGCCTCACCGAGGAGGACGAGTTCATCCGAGACCAACTGCATCGATGGTTCGGAATGTTCAACCGCAACATGCGGGAGCCCCCGGCTGACTCCAGGTTCCTCTCGGACTTGTCCCCCACCGGCAGTCCCATGACCTCGTTGCGGGACGTCGAGGAGCAGGCGCCGGTCAAGGGGGACAGTACGCGATGAGAGAATACCGCAGCGGATCGCAGATTCTCTTCGGCCACCTGCCCGAGCAGACGGTGGACGCCGATGGAGGCATCTGGAAGGTTAAGCGGTGGAATGACACCAAGGTTGAGTCGACGATCGACACGGGCGCTTTACGCGAGGAGCTTATCCGGGCTGCTTCGCCATGGCGCGACAATGCTCAGGACGGCGGGTTCGTCGATGATCTCTACCACCAGCGTGCGGTCCGGGTGCGCTCGCTCAACAAGGATGAGGGAATCTGGTGCGAACCATTCCCACGCCTTTATCTATGCCAAAGCTGTAAGCGCCTCCACGATGACCCTGTTGGCCGATGCGAATGCGGCTCAAGGCGCCGGCGGGGCCAGCTCCCATTCGTCGGCTATCACGACTCCTGCGGCTCCATAAAGACACCGTATGTCCGCAAATGTCCGAGGCACGGCCAGAGGGCGGTACGGTTCCCTGGGACCGCATCCGCGGCGGAATTGATCTTTTATTGCCCGGTGTGCAACGACCTTATCCACCGTGGCTTCGGCGCGGCTTGCGACTGCGATCAGGGCGGCGCGTTATCGTTCACAGTTCATCGGTCCGGCACGGTCTTCAAACCGCGCGGCATCAGCATGATCAATCCGCCGAAGCGGGAAATCCTGACCCAGATCGAGCAAGCTGGCGGCGGGGAGCGGGCCCTGGAATGGGTGCTATCCGGCATGGGCGGGCGCCGGCTGACCGACTCTGCGCCGGCGCAGAGTCCCACGTCCATCCGACGCCTCCTGGAGGACCGCGGGTTCGACGCCGCAACGATCGAGGCGATGATCGCGGCGATGCCGGCCAGTCCTGCCGGCCAGGCGACTGGGCCGATCCTGCCCCCAGCGATCCGCGGCGAGGCCGAACGCGAAGCGCGGCAACTGGCATTGGCCACGTTCGAAAGCCGCATCACCATCCCGGACTTGTTGGCGCGGGCCGAGACCGCGTCGGTCCGGCCGCTATATGAGACGACCTTCCCCGGCGCGTTGACTCGGGCAGGGTTAGAGCGGGTGGAACTCATCGATAGGTTCCCCGTCCTCACCGCGCAGTTCGGTTACACGCGGGGCCCTTCAGCAGCGGGCGAAGGCAGGCTGCGGACCTACCGTGACCCCAATGGCGACTACACGGTCTACGGTGAGCTCGCCCAGACTGAAGCGCTCCTACTGCGCCTCGACCCTTTGAAAGTGCACGCCTGGCTGATGATGCGCGGACTGCTGGTCACCCCTGCTGCAGACGGCCGGGCTGCGGCGACGGCCATCATCTCGGCCATGGGTCCATCAGATGCGGCTACAGAGATGACCGTCCGAGTGACGGAGTTGGTGCACTCCTATTCCCACGCTTTCATCAAGCGCGCGGCCGTCTTCGCCGGGATCGAACGCAGCGCGCTCTCTGAGCTCGTCCTGCCGACGGCCTTGTCGTTCTTCGTCTACGCCGCGGCCCGCGGCGACTTCGTGCTGGGTGGACTTCAGGCTCTGTTCGAATCTGAACTCCATCACCTGCTGGACGGGCTGGTCGATGACGAGCACAGGTGCGCGCTCGACCCCGGGTGCGAGGACACCGGGGCGGCATGCGCGGTGTGCCTCCACCTTGGGGAGCCATCTTGCCGGATGTTCAACACGTCCCTGTCCCGGAAGGCGCTTGCAGGGGGCACGGGCTACTTCGACGTCACGGCAGCGGCCAGTTGACGGCCTTCCTCGTCTCTTCGGAGCCAATGACAACAAGCAATGACCGGGCCCGGCTCAAGCCAACGTAGGCTTGTGCATGGTGCGCCGAGCCGCGGTCTTCCGTCAACGCAAGCACCACCGCGGCGGCATCCAGACCCTTGAATCGGGATACGCTCTCGACAGGTATGCCGCGGCTACCCCAGCGGCCGAAAGAATAAGCCCCGATCGACCGCTCTCGGAGCCGAGCGGCCAATCCCGCGTCCTCGCACAGAACGACTAGATCTGCTGGGGTGAGGCCCTCATCGAGCAGGCCTTCGACCGAAGCGATCACGTCGGATTCTCGTGGTAAGCCATCCGTGTTCCGCCAGATCGGCAACGGCCCCGCGACGCCCCTATCCCTACACGTCGTAGCGACGGCTGCAGCAACACGCTCGGCGATCGGGCGCGTATTCCTCATGTTGCGAGTGAGCTCGTAGACAAAAGGGTGCCTAGGGTCGGACGACCAATCTCGAGACCAGATGTCCTGCCGTAGGTCCGCGAATTCGAAGAAGGGGGCGTCCCTGTCCGTTGCGATCAGACAACGAAGGGCATCCAGCCATAGTGGGGAAAAGTCCTGCGCCTCATCCACGACGATGGCATCGAACAACGTCGCATTGGCTGCGCAGGCCTCGATCAGGAGTTCGGGGGCCTGCCGCTCCCACCAGGTGACATCTTTTTGCGCCGGGACAGGGAGACGCGCCTTGGCCGCCTGAGTCAGGCAGAGGGCATGGAATGTGCCAGCGGTCAGCGTTGGTGGCGCTGCGGTACGCCGGGCCAAATGATCCCCGAGCAGTTCGTTGTAGCAGACGAGGAGGGTCCGGAACCCGTCTTGCGCGAGCTGCTGCGCGCGGGCGATCGCGAGTATCGTCTTGCCCGTGCCAGCGCCTCCAAGGATGAGGCCGCCACGGCTCGCCCTGAGGCCCGCGAACGCTTCCACCTGTTCGGCGGTGAAGAGGAGAAGGTCCTGCTCGGCTTCAGCGGTCCGTCCTGCGAGGTTCGGGGTGATGGAGACTGTTGGCGCCAAAAGGCCGATCAGCTTCAAGACATCCTTGTTAGAGAGCTTGGCCTCCAGGCCCCAATGCTCGAAGCATCCATCGATGCTGGCGATGATAGATTCGAGCTGGGTCTTGACGAAGCTGATCGCCGCGGGCCCGGCGGGCCCCACGTTTGGCAGCACCGTCATGTGAGGGAACGCCACTGCGTGGCCGATGCGTATGCGCCCCCCTAAGCCTTGCTCCTTTAACCAGCCGAGCAGAGCATGTTTCGAGGCCGTCGCCTGCTCATAAGGGTTCTTGATGTCATGTCGATTGCCGCGTCGATCAATCGTCGACCAACGGCCATCGTGGATTTCGATGCCTCCGCCTTTGACCTCAAGGACAAGCAAGCCCCGCTTCGGATGGAGCACCACAAAGTCGGCCTCGCCGTCACCCTGTCGACCGCCCCGTTTCGACTGCCAGCTGACATGATGGAGCACCACCCATTCGTCTGGTAATGCCTGGAGCGCCACTGCCACGCGACGTTCCGAGTCTTCAGATGGTTCATCCTCTCCAAGTCCGATGTAACGGGCCATCTCAGGTTTCCAAGAAGCTCCGCATGTGTCGACTCTTCGTCGGATGCTTCAGTTTGCCCAGCGCCTTCTCCTCAATCTGCCGAATCCGCTCGCGGGTCACGCTGTATTCCTGGCCTATGCTCTCGAGGGTGTAGTCGCGGTCCATGCCGAAGCCGAACCGCATCCTGAGGATGCGCTCTTCCCTCGGGGTGAGCGTGGAAAGAAGTTCCGCGCATCTTTCCTTCAGCTCCCGTTGCGAAACAATGTCGAACTGCGATGAACTCCGGTCTGGCACTGCAGACAACAAAGTGACATCTTCGCCAATCAAGGAGTCTCCCTCGGCCACGTCAGTCGCCTGAATCCTCCAGAGGAGCTTCATCAGTCGCCCGGGATCTGTTCCTAGCGCTTCAGCGAGCTCATCATCTGTTGGAGGGCGGCCATTCGCGAAAGTGAGCTTCGACCGCGCCCTGCGGATCTTGACCAGCTTCTCGCGGAGGTGCACCGGCAAACGGACGATGCGGTCCTCGTCCGCGATGGCCCGGTCCATGCGCTGCTCGATCCACCAAGTAGCGTAGGTCTTGAACCGAAAGCCCCGCTCCGGGTCGAAAAGCTCGATGGCGCGGAGGAGGCCTATCACCCCCTCCTGCTTGAGGTCCTCGTTCGCGATGTACCTGCGCTCACCGCGGCGTCGGACGAGCATGTCGACGTAGCGGAGGTTGGACTCCACGAAAGTCGACCGCGCCATCTCTGCGTCACGTCTGACCCTCCGGACATAGTCGCCATCCAGATGGGACACGTCGACCGGTAGCCGGGCGGCGAGCCTGATACGACGGCCAAGCTCGCGTTCTTGGGCGTGTGTTAAGTAAGGGACCCTCCGCCTAAAGCCGGTCTCCTTGGTCGCTCCCTCGTCGAGAGGCACATCGTCATCGTCTTCGACGAGCACATAACCGGCACCAACCAGAAGGCCCTCAAGCTCAACGCACTCAGCAATCGACAGCTGTTTACGGAGATAGGTCCGGTTGACGTCGCTTCGCTTGAGCTGACCATCTCCCCGTTCGGCGTCCGCGGCCAGGGATTTGAAGACGCGAGCGACGACCTCAGGCCTGACGAGGTCGACCGCCGGATCGACTTGGCCGATCTCGGCGACGACGACGTCAGACGGCTCGATTAGATCTTCGTCATCATCCCATTCTTCGACGGCGGATTCCTCCACGTCGTCCCCCGTGCCTGAGGGAACGGCGTATCCGCTCGCTGTCCCCTAACCCTGCCTCCGCGTATTAGAGGGGGCAGCGCACTGCTTCGGCAAGAGTGTTTTCAACTATTGGTGTCAGAAAGCGGACCTTCACAACATCCCTGAAGGGTCAAAGGCGGGCATTCCTCCTGTGAGAAAGATAACGCTCCTGCGGTCGCCTGAATTTTGGCTGGCAATCCACGAGTACATTTTCCGTCGCATGAGTTTTGCGGTTCCCCCATGACCCTCCCACCCCAAGGAAAGCGCTCCCCCAAAAGGTGCTTCGTATTGGCATGCGCGAGCGACTGATCAGCTCACACGCCGTCACGCCATCCGTCCAATAGACCCTGCTCATGTGGACGTGTTCGTTCTCGTGCCTATTCGCGCCCATTAGGTTGGGCGTTGGGATTCTGGACGTCTAAGACTCTCATGTCCGAACCTATTGGATACTCCAGGGCTTGGACATGACCGCGACCACCACCTCCACCGGACATCTCATCGGTTACGGGCGCACCTCCACCGTCGAACAGGAAGCCGGCCTTGAAGCCCAGCGCCGCGATCTGGAAGCCGCGGGTTGCCAGAAGGTCTTCACCGAGAGGGCGTCGTCTGTCGGGGACAGGCCTGTTTTGGCTCGTGCCCTGGAATATGTCCGCGAGGGCGACACGCTGGTGGTGACGAAGATCGACCGTCTGGCGCGCTCCACAATCCACCTGTGGGAGATCGTCCGCGACCTCAACGACAAGGGGGTAAACCTGCGTGTCCTCAGCTTGGGGGCGAGACGGTCGACACGCGCATCGCCACCGATCGGCTTATCCTCAACACCTTCGCTGGATATTTGCCCAGTTTGAGCGGGAGATGATGCTGGAGCGACAAAAGGAAGGGATCGCGAAGGCGAAGGCCGAGCGGCGCTACCTCGGCAGGAAGCCTACGGCGCGGCTCGAGGCCGACTTGGCACGGCGACTGCTTGCCGAGGGGAAAACCCCCACGGAGATCGCCAAGGCTCTTGGGATTGGCAGAGGAAGTGTCTACAGGGCGATTCAGGCCACCGTCCCCGCGAATGCCGACGAGCGGCCTGCCATTTATTGCCTCCATCTGCCCAGGATGCCCCATTGCGAGGTGCATCATTTTCTGGACGCCGCTGCCTAAAGCTGTGGTGCTGCGGGGGGCGCCATTTATTGGCTCCATATGACGAGGAAGCGCCCCCGTTGTGAGGTGCATCATTTTTTTTGGACGCAGCTGCCCAGACCGCCTCCACGGCGCATGGCGGATCCTGTCAGGAGCGCCTCGGGCGTCCTCGCGCAAAATCGTAGATCTCTCCAAACATCCGAAGGAACATGATCCATGACCAACACAAACTGCGAAACTCAGAATATCTCTTCCATCGATTTCACGGTTCATATTTCGAGCCGATACGTCGCGCGTTCATTCGGTCTGACCCACGAAGAACTTCTGGTAACGATAAGCGAGATCTCGGCCTATGATGATGGTGCCCAGATAGACTTTGAGCATGACGGTACGCATGTGGAATTGACCATGGCAGGGCTTCTCCGCGTTGCGAACTATCTCAAGCGAGACGACCTTCATGAGATGAAGTTGCGCCTCCTCGACGAAATGTCTGCTGAGCAGATCAAAGAAAATCGTGCGGCAATACAGAACGTTCGCGAACGGAAGCTCGAAATGGCTGCCAGAGGTCTTCCGCATTGAGGAATTGTCATTCGACGAGGCCCGGGTTTTCCCGGGTCTCATTCGGCTGCTTCACGTTGTGCCGATCAGCCATCATGGCCAACTGTGATGTCGGACGCTCGCGCCGCTGAGGGTTCCTGGTGGGCTACCCTATCGAGCCTTACTCGGCAGTCACTCCGGCGCCGCCCCGCCTAGCCGCTTCACAGAGCCTATGAACTCGCAAGCAGAAGTGGAAGACCGCGCGTGGCGGCGAGGAGAGTAAATGCGGATCGGGGGTACCGCTGCGCGTATCGGTCTTGTGGGGCGGCTGACTCTCCAAAGCGCCTCAAATGCGGCGCTTCTTCCCACCACGGTTGCGCTTCTGCACTCTTTCGTTGGCGCACTTTCCACAAAATCTAGTGCTCGGAAAAGTAGCCAAGCGCTTTGGTTGGACGGGGTAATTGCATGAGCTGCACTGGATTGCTCGCCCACCACAGTCGCAACGCAGCTTCGCGCCATTCTCTAAGCGGAAAAGTTCATCGTCGCTCAGCGTCAAACTGCGCTGAGATCGACAAGCTCCACATTGTGCGGATAGGTGGCGGAAACCACTCGGTTGCTTATCGTCCTCGGGACGTGGCATTGGTGCGCACCTCTGAGTGAGGTGGGCGACGTCGGTGTCTGATGGTTGCGTGCGAGTTCCCTCGCGGCTCCCGAGGGGCCTCCCGATAATCTGGTTCTCCCGCTTCAGCGCTCCCCGCCATCCCGCTCTTAGCAGCTCAACAAGCTTGTCTCTGTCTCCAAATACATCTTTATTCTTTAAGCGAACGACCGTTATATCAAATCTCTGGCAATCTAGGTCCTTACGTCTGTCCCGCAATAGTTGATGGTCTGTAAGGTGTACAGACCCGTCAACTTCGATAGCCAGTCTTACCTCGGGAAAGAAAAAGTCGACGATCCGCCGGCCGCTAATTGGATGCTGCACCCTAAATCGGTCCTTCATCGCCCCTCCATTTAGCTGGCTCAAGATGCGATGCAGGTGTCTTTCTGCGGGAGTCGGTCGCAGTGAGTTTTGGCGTGCGAAGCGCCGGATCATGCACTCAGAGAATTCCAGCTCGTTCCAGCCAGACTCCCCAACAACTCGCGGCACAACCGGGCGGATCATGCCGTTGACCTTAAAGCGCCGCTTGCGACTGCTCCGAACGCAGCCCATCGGTCACATCCACGTTGCCCCCGAGCGCGAGAATTGCACGGTATGAGGGCACTCTCAACCCGCGTACCCGTAGAACGTCAATGGGCGGCGCGTGCCGGGCAAGGTCAACCGCAGCCGAAGGCCCTTTGCCATCCGCTTTGAGGTGCCCGCGAGCAGCTTATGGAGAGGAGCCCGGTCGCGAAGGGTGTGTCTTCGCCGACTGCTCCTACAGCAACTTCCGCTGCTGGCGCTCGTGGTGAAGAACGTCGTCTTGACACCCCCTCCGCCGCGCCGACCAGCAGCCCAGCGAGGCGGTGAGCCATCTCGATCTGCCTACGGGGCGTTCGCTTCGATGGCGGCTACGTCGTGCATCGTCAGAAGCACGCCCTGGGCCGTCTCGGTCCCATGTTGAAGGACGAAGTGGACATCGCTCTCACGCACGCTGCGCTTGTCGGCGTGGCGGCTGATCTCAAACCTGTTCATTGGCCGCCCCGTTCTGGTCCCGCAGCAGTTGGGCGGGCTTCCATTGGGGAGAGTGTGGCTCCTTGAACCACAGATCGCGCCATGCGTTCCGGGATGTGCCGCCAGCGATCTTGGATGCCCATTCTGAGGGCGAGAACTCCCCATCGGCATCGACGATCTTGCCGCCCTTCACCTTCGCATAGTGGTGAGTTTGGCCGTACGCCATGCGCACATCGGAGCCAGCAGGAACGCTGATCTCCTTCCAAACCAACGGACGGCTTCCTAAGGACGCCCCCAAGACCGCCTTGCGATCCTCTTCCTGCCATCTCGCGTGGACATGCGGGGCGTAGTGCTCGGCAACCTCATCGATCCGCTCGCCCCACTGGCTGCCGTCGCCGAACTCGATACTGTTGGCGATCCAGTCGCGAACGAGGTCATCAACAACATGTTCGGGTCGGATGCGTCCGTCAGAGAAGCGAATGATGTCCCGATATAAGGTTTGTGAAAGAGGTATAAAGATAACGCCGTCAGGCATGACCAGCTCCGTGTGCTGTATTACTAGCATAATTTGGACCGAGAAGAGCTGGGCGTCAATAGCGATCTTCGGAAGAAAATAGGCGATTCCAGACTAAAAAGTGGCCTCTGATTCACGGCCACACATCTCCCGCGCGCAAACGGAGATGTCCCCCGTGGCCCCGTAACGACCTGCCAGGCGGGAGAGGCCTTCCCCTGCTGCCGGGCGCCGCAGTATTCTGCCGACGGTATGATCATGCAGGCCAATGACCAGAACACATGGACAGTAGCCACTTCGGGCGAACTCCTGGTCCGCTCTGTCGACGACGCTGACCTCCTCATGGAGCGGGTGGTCACGGCGGCGCGTACGGTCTCTTGGGTGATGGCTCACAACGGTCGACCGCTCGATCTGCTCAGGAGCAACAAGTTCGACGCGATAGGGTTCCGCCCGGTTGAAGGGCGCGCGTTGAACCTGATCGAGCAGGTCAACCAGACCTGGACCTACGTGCCCTCTGTTCCCAGGCACGATGAGGCATCCCCAGTTCGAGAGTGGCGGCGTTCAGGTCTGGTCCGTCGACATCTGATTGGGTGAGGTCAGCTCCTCTGCGCTGCCATACCGAAATCCCTCGTGGAAATCGTCATCCACGCCCCAGCATTTACAGGGCCTCACGCACCAGCTTGACTACATACTGAAATCATCTGTAATCGGTATAGGATGGGCCGGAGGAAACGCACATGTCTGTTAAGCGAGTTGCCTTCTATCTGCGCGTCTCCACCGACGAGCAGACCACTGCCAACCAGCGGCGCGAGCTTGAAGCCGTCGCAAATAGAGCGGGCTGGAACGTCGTCGCCGTATACGAGGACGCGGGCATCTCGGGAGCCAAAGGCAGAGAGAAGCGACCCGGCTTCGATAGCCTATTGAAGGCAGTCACACGCCACGAGGTGGACATGGTGGCGGCGTGGTCGGTTGATCGTATTGGTCGCTCCATGCCCGATCTCGTATCGTTCCTAACCGAAGTGCACGCCAGCGGTGCTGACCTCTACCTGCACCAGCAGGCCCTCGACACGTCGACACCGGCCGGACGTGCAATGTTCCAGATGATGGGCGTCTTCGCGGAGTTTGAGCGGGCCATGATCCAAGAGCGTGTCAAGGCGGGCCTTGCGCGGGCCAAGGCAGAAGGCAAGCGTCTGGGTAGACCGACCATAGGCAATGACGTGGAGGCTCGCATTCGCGCTCTGAGAGCGGAGGGGATGGGTATCCTCAAGGTGGCGAAGACCCTCGGGGTCGGCGTCTCTGCTGTGCAAAGGGTTGGCGGGACCACCGCGTGAAGAGCTTCATCCTCTCGTTAGAGCGCGCAGGGCTTCGTCTTTCAGCGGATAGGAACGGAAATTGGGAATACCTCAGTACTATAGCCAAGAGCTCCCTAAACGGAGCCTTCACCTGATCAAAGAGTTGTGGCCCGCTGTACAGCAGGTTCGAGCGCCCGGGCAAGAAAACTTAGGCCCGCTGACAACCACGTTTCTTTTAGCGATGGCGACGCCGATGATTGTACTGCCCATCGAACGGATCGAGCGCCATCAAGGCCGGAACGTTGAGGCGTATATGGACGAAAGCCCTCTCCGTCCATCGCTTACAGAAGCAGTCAGCCAGGCGCTTGGTGGAGCGCCGTTGAGCCAGTCGCCTTTCTTTGCTGAGGAGCACTGGCGATTTGCGCGCTTCCCTTACAATAGAGAAAATCTCGCGCGAGAATTTCCCATGTATATGAGCGAGAGGCTATCGGAAGACACTGCGCTCAATGTGGCCGCTAAAATGCCCGCTTCGGAATGGGCAAGCTGCCTGCGTAATTCTCTGTCTCACGGTGGCATCATTTATTTGGATGGCGAAGGTCGTCAGTCGTTCGGCCAAAAAACGGAAATGCTTGCATTCGTTAGTGCGAAATACCCGGACGGTGACTTTCGTAAGTCACCGGTTTCATTGAAAATTCTGCGTATTTCCGAAGGTAATTTTCGATGTTTTCTTGGTCTTTGGGTGGAGTGGCTTCAAAAATCTGAGCTTTGGAGCGCGCTCGCCGCCTAACAGCGTCGGATGATGTTATCGGCGCTAGTCCGCGAGGGCGACACTCTAGTCGTGACCAAGATCGACCGCTTGGCGCGCTCCACGAGGGATCGGCAGAGGGTGCGTCTACAGGGCGATCCAGTTCGATCCGGCGACGGCAACCCTCGTAACGCTGGAGGCGCCGATGACCAACAACCATGCTCGCTTCACCGCTCGCCACTTCCGAGGCTGGCGTTCCGAGGACACCTGGGGCGTCGTCGGGCTCTGCTTCCAGCCAGGCTTTCCGCTGGTCGGGGCGTTGGCTGTCCTGCCGCGCTGAAGGGGGCCGTTCCGGGTGGCCTCGATTATCCTGTAAATCATTGAAATTGCTAGGCTTGAATTTCTGGCCGCAGCTGAGAAGCTTCCCAGGTCGTATTATTTGGCTCCATCTGAGAAGACACACCTTCTCGGGGCCTCAGCCGGATGATGTAACGACACTCCAGGCTCGTCATAACTCACAGATTGGCTGTGGGAGATGGCGTAACCTCCCTTACCTCCGCATGTTCCGAGGCAGTCTCGGGAAGTGCTCTGGGGGGTAAGGGGGGCCTAACCAGATGATATATCCTCTTTGAGATGATCATAATGATCACTCTCGAAGAGTGCATGAGACGGTCTTAAAGATTGGCTTCCTCGGCAGAACCATCCATCGATGTCGTAGCCAAGCGGCAACGTCAGTTTGCTCCTGGCCATCGCTGGTCGATTGAACTCCTCAATGCACCGGGACTTGAAGTTGAAAGCCCTCCCACGGCGAAGTCCATGCGAGGGGCGTGAGGCCGTCCAGGGTCATCTCGTGTCCACGATACTTATGGGCACGATCACCCCGGCCCATGGCCCCAAGAGGATCGCTGTAAGACCAGCCCGGAGCGGCCCTTGAGCAGTGAGACGCACGCGCTCGGGTCTCTCGGGCTGGCACCATGGCTACCAATTTTTTCGTCCGACACCCAACAATCTCGAACCCATGAACCGACGACACGACGCCTCGAAGCAATATCCTCATCGCCTGACGATCCTGCTCACTTCGGAAGACGCCGAAGTACTCCAGTTTATTGCAGACCTGCGCCACACCTGGGGCGATCCATGCATCTCGGATGCAGTGCGCTTCCTCATCCGCGATCATCTGCGCCGCCTGAAAGGGGGCGAAATCACCGACGCCAAATTCTACGGCAAGTACCGTCGTTGAGCCACGCGTCCATCCCGACGCCCCTGTCTTTCAGTCAGACCAACCTCCCGAGCATCCTCCCGATTTTTTCGTCCGACAGCGGCCGCCACATGGCTCTGCTGCCGCGACCACCTTCCATCCATGCCCTACAGCAATCCCTATCCCCATCGCGTGTCCGCTCGCCTCAGCGACAAGGACATGAACACCGTCACCGAGATCGGCCGTCACCTCGGCCATCGCGGCATCATCCCATTCACCGACGTGCTTCGCTTCCTGTTGGCCGACTGGTCCCGCAGGTTATCCCAGGCGGAACCCCTCCAATGACCATCGCGGAGGTCCCGTCGCGCGACGTGGTGGAGATCATCGTGCAGCCCAAGGGCAACGGCCGCTACGCCGCGCTTGTCGAGGGCGAGGTGATCGTCACCAGCCGACAGCCCTTCTACGCCTCCGCTCGTGCCCTCCTGAAGCGAGGTGTCTATCCCGAGACGCCGATCACCATGCGCCACGAAGGCTCCTCTATTGCGTCGATGCGTTCGACGGTGGGGCATGCCTCGCAATGGCGGGTGGAAGAGAGCGACGCGGGGGGCTTGCGGATCAGGCGCTACATCGACCCCGGGCATGGCCCTTTGCATCCGGCATGGGTCGCGCAGGACTGCCAGCAGCGCGTGTCCATCCTCGATCTACCAGACCGGTATGAACGGCCGTCCGCAGCTCTCCCTGCCCATCCCTGAAATCATCCATCGAGTATCCGTGACCAAAGACATTCGAGCCCGCCGCACTTCGGTGCCGACGGGTGAAATCACCCGCGCGCCGTCGCACCAGTCCAAGCTGGTCCCCCGTCAAGTGCCCGAGTTCAAGTCGAGCATGGTGGGGCTGGAGGGCCTCAATCAGGCCTTCGCCAACTTCTTCGGACAGGCCAGCCGCGTGGCCGACAACGTCGGTGACGCCATCGCGTTCGCTGAGGCTCAGCGCATCAAGCGCGAGAACGAAGCCGAGAAGGCGACCGCCGTTGGCGATGCCTTGGCTGGGCGTCCAATGAGCGCCGAGGGTGCTGAGGACTACGACTATTACGACACCTACCGAGCGGTCCTCGCTGAGAAGACCGGCGTGGAGGCGTCCCGCGAGTTCATGGACTGGTACCGCTCCGACTTCCTGGTGAACAGCCCGGATGGCGACCTGTCCGATGCCCGCCAGAAGTGGGCAGAGCAGCACCTGGGCGGCTCAGATGATCCCGAGTTCCAGGGCATGTCGCTCGGCACCTTCTACAAGTCGACCGAGGAGATGATCGAGCAGCACCGTGAGGCGCGCACCAAGGCGCTCTTCGCGAAGGGCTCAGAAAACGTCCAGGCCGTCATCGACAATGACGTGGAGACGGGTCAGCTGACGTCCGAGCGGCTGACCGGGCACATCGACACGATGCGAAAGCTGGATCCGCTCAATGCCGCCGAGGCCGCGCCCCGTGTGGCTGCCCAACTGGGTGTCGCCATCCAGAACCACCCCAATCGCTCCGAGGCGGTTCTGGCGACCCTGTCGAAGCCTGGAACCGGGATCAACGGGAAGAGCTTTCAGAACAGCTTCCCAGAGGCCTACGCCAAGCTCCAGCAGAGCGCGGTGACGAGCTTCCAGCAGACCAATACATTCGAGGAAATGGAGGCGGTGGAAGGTCTGAAGGACCGCGCGGCACGATTGGCTGATGCGAGCACCGACGATCTGGTGAACTTCCACAGTGACCTTCTCACCACCCGTCAGCGCTACGGCGCCGGGAAAGACATCGCTGGCCTCCAGGAGGTATGGGCGAAAGAGGTGGACCGTCGAGCCAATGAGCATGCGGCCTTCCAGGGGATGATCACTGGCGCCTATGACCTGGACGTCAGCATCTTGCGGAAGACACTGCCCGACTACATGAAGAAAGAGCTAGGCATCGCCAACATCCTGCAGGCCAGCCCCGACGATGTCGCCAAGGTCTTCGCGCGCTCAGGCGGTGTCGCCGTTGACGACCACAAGGCCCAGCTGTCCGCTGCGCTGGTGTCGCCCGAGAACCCCACTGCCCAGGCACGGGCCGTCCAGGTGCTTCAGGCTCTGGAGAAGGTGAGGGGCAGGAACTACGCCACCAAGTGGCTCGATGCGCCTGCTGAGCGGCTGTACAACTTCATCTCCGATGAGCAGCAGCTGACCAATGAGAGCCTGGACGCCACGCTCTTGCGGGTGAACGGCATCCGGAACACCGCCAAGCCCTTTGACAGCTGGACCGACGTCTATCCCGACAAGATGGCGAGCGACGCCAGCGCCCATGTCCGCGATGAGATCACGCGCAACGTCACCGAGGTGTTTGCGGACCAGGGCGTGCTCGGGACCGGCTTCTGGCGCAATAAGCTGGTGATCCCTCCGGACGTTCGCGACCAGATCGAGAGCTACGCGAGGAGCGTGGTTCTGGAGCGCGGCACTCAGGGTGTCGATCCCGACAAGGCCATCGCCGAGGCGGTGCGGCGAACCGCAGGACGGGGGGAGGTGCTGCCCCGAAACGGCCGATACGTCTTGACCTTTGACGACAAGCGGAACCCATACTACGTGGGCGAAGACGGCAAGCCTGTCGTCCGAACGCGCCTGGGTTTCAACGAGTTCAACCCGAAGACCGGCGAGACGGTGAACACGTTGGGCGTCTACCGGGACCAGCTCCAGCAACTCCAGGAGCGCGTCCCACATCTCCTCCACAACGGCGATGCTGACGACATTGCCCTGGCCGAGACACCCGCTGCGGCCTCCAGGGGATCGTTCGCAGTCTACCAGCGTGGCACACCCATCGTCTTCGAGGACAACGACAAATTCACCATCTCAGGTCGGACGCCGCTTGCCGACTACGGCGTGCGCTATGACGCCCAAGGCGTGCCTATGGCTCAGGCGCCTGCCAAGCCCGACCGCACCGTCACGTTCAGTTCGGATGAAGCCGAGTTGAGCAAGCAGATGGGCGGATTGCTGCCAGAGGGCTTCGGCTTCCTTCGCGTGCCCATCGGCGTCGACAAGTTCGGCTGGATGCTCGCCTATCGGCCCAACTTCGGGGGGCAAGAAGGCATAAGTCTGGAGGAGCGAGAGGGGGCGTGGCAGGTATCGCACCGGGAGACAACGATACCGGATCGGCCGCTGATCAATCCGAAGGTCTGGCAAGAGGCCCTGCCCCCGCAGTAGCGGGAGAGGCCGAAGCCCCGGACGACTGGTCAGGGCAGCAGAGGGACTCATGTGCGGGCATTTCGTGCTCCCGGCTGTGTACCACCCTCGGAACACAATGCCCGCCAGCGAGTGCCTCTGGCGCTTCCTCAGGCACCCCCTTATGAAACCTGTTTCATACCTAAGCGACCGAGCATGGCGCGAACGGAGCTGGCGAGACCGGCGTCCAAATCCTCGATCATTTCGCCCTGACTATTGAGGGCGACCCACGCGCCGTTCTCGTCGGGCACGAAGGCGAGCGTGTAGCTCTCGGCTCCTTGTGCCTGCCAAAACAGGTAGGCACAGACGGAGGGCGTCCCGTCCTCGGCAATGTTCACCTCCAGCCGCCAGCCGGGGAACTCGGGGCGTAGGCTGTCGACCGTGGCGGCGACGAAGGCGGCAGTAGGAGAGGAGGCGGAAGGCATGTCGTTGATCCTCAGTTGGCGCGCGAGGATCAAAGACAGAGCACACGGGAGTCGACCTGAGCAACAGCCGGGGTTTAGCGAACTCATATGAGGAGGTTACTATACCTCCGTGAAATCAATGGGTTGCGAGAGGCGTTGGGCTGGCGCTGGACTGTGGCGCATTGCCTCAGAAAGAGCCAAAACGACGCGTCGCTCTGTACTATTTTCCTGTACTAGATCATGCCGTGACACGTGGCATAAGTCATTGATATATAACGAACTATGAGGTCTGGCTGGGGCGGGAGGATTCGAACCTCCGTATGGCGGAATCAAAATCCGCTGCCTTACCACTTGGCGACGCCCCAACGGCCGCGCGCTCGTTGAGAGCACGTGCGGGCGCGGACATAGGACAGTCTCGCGGCGCTTTCAACTCGCGTGTTGCCCACAGGCGCGACATTGCCCGCGTCAGAATGCCGGCGCATCACTCTTGCGGCACGGCTCATCGCCGTGCTAGAGGCTCGCGCCGCGGCGGAGTGTAGCGCAGCCCGGTAGCGCACCTCGTTCGGGACGAGGGGGTCGCAGGTTCAAATCCTGCCACTCCGACCAGCTATTCCAAGGGTTCCCGACCCAACCAAAGACCCCTGACAGACACAGGCGCTTACGAGCACCCAGGCTCAGGCCGGCGCCTTGTGGATCGGGTCGACCCACGGCACCTCTTCCGGCGCTTCCACCGGCTCGATGTCCGGCAGATTCACCACCACCGCCTCGTTGTCGGAGCGCACCAGCACGCATTCCAGCGGCTCGCCGGGATCGGCATTGATCTCCTGGTGCGGGACGTAGGGCGGCACGAAGATGAAATCGCCCGGGCCGGCCTCGGCGACATATTCGAGCTTCTCGCCCCAGCGCATGCGGGCACGCCCGCGCAGCACATAGATCACGCTCTCCAGCGCGCCGTGATGGTGCGCGCCGGTCTTGGCATTGGGCTCGATCGTGACCGTTCCGGCCCAGATCTTCTGGGCGCCGACGCGGGCGAGATTGATCGCCGCCTGCCGGTACATGCCGGGCGTCTGTGCGGTGTTGGGATCGAGCTTGTCGCCGGGAATGACGCGCACGCCGTCATGCTTCCAGCGCGCCTCGTCATGCGGATGATCGTGCGGATGTTCGTGATCTTGCATCGTCCCGCCTCCTTATGCCGGCCCGAAGGTGCCGTCCTCGCGCAGCCGCTCCAGCACCCCGGTCGCCACCGCGAAATAGGCGCCGTGCAGCGTCAACCGGCCGTCGGCGACCCGCTCGCTGATCCACGGGAAGGTCAGGAGATTGTGCAGCGAGAGCTTCACGCACGCATGTTCGGCGACCCGCCGGCGTTCCTCCGGGTCCTTGGTCAGGTTCTCCGCCACCACCCGCGCCGGATCGGCGATCTTGATCCAGTCGGGGAGGAAGTCCTGCGCCGCCTCCGGCCCGCCCTCCAGCGCCGCCCGCACGCCGCCGCACAGCGCGTGGCCGAGCACCACGATGTTCGCCACCTCCAGCACCTTGACGCCGAATTCCAGCGCTGCGCTGGTGCCGTGATGGGCGTGGTCCGGCGTCTGGTAGGGCGGCACGAGGTTCGCGACGTTGCGCACCACAAAGAGCTCGCCCGGACCCGCATCGAAGATCATGGACGGGTCGACCCGGCTGTCGGAACAGGCGATGACCAGTGTCTGCGGTCGCTGCCCGCGCGCCGCGAGCTTCTCGAACAGGGCCTTGCGTTCGGGCCATGAGGTGGCCCGGAAGCGGCGATAGCCATCCAGAAGCTCGTCCATCAACTCTCCCCGACCCAAAACGACAGGTGCATGACGGCGCGCACAATCGCGCCCGCGCCGCGCCGCGGCAATACCCTTCCAAGCGTCACCTCGACGGGCGCCTGCGCCTGCGCTAATCCCGCCATGCCTGCGGGAGGGTCACGATGACGGACGAGATTGCCTTCAATCGTCGCTTCGACGCCATCCCTGGCCTTGCGGAGCCTGTGGCGGAGCGGGTGAGGCGGGTGCTGGCGCCGAATCCCGGGCCGTTCACCTTCACCGGGACCTGCAGCTACATCGTCGGCGCAGGCGACGTGGCGGTCATCGACCCCGGCCCGGACGACGCGCGGCACGTCGCCGCGTTGCTGGATGCGGTGCGCGGGGAACGGGTGACGCACATCATCCTGACCCATGCGCATCGCGACCATGTCGGCGCGCTCGCGGCGCTCCAGGCGGCGACCGGCGCGCCGACCTATGCGCAAGGACCGCATCGCCCGGCGCGTCCGCTCCATCTTGGCGAGGCGAACCCGCTCGATGCCAGCTCCGACCATGCTTTCCAGCCGGACGTCATCGTGCCCGATGGCGGGCGCGTCAAAGGCCGCGGCTGGGAGCTTGTCGGCATCGCGACGCCAGGCCATGCGGCGAACCACATGGCCTTTGCGCTCGCCGGCAGCGGGTTCCTCTTCTCCGGCGATCATGTGATGGGCTGGTCGACCACGATCGTCGCCCCGCCGGATGGCGCCATGAGCGACTACATGGCCTCGCTCGACAAGCTGCTGGCGCGGCCGGAGCGGCTCTATCTGCCCGGCCATGGCGATGTCGTGTCGGATGGCCCTGCGCTGGTGCGCGCCCTCATCGGCCACCGCGAGGCGCGCGAGCGCGCGATAGTGGAGGCGTTGAAAGTCGGGCCGCTGGCAATCCCTGAGATCGTCGAGCGCGTCTATGTCGGGCTCGACCCGCGGCTCAAGCCGGCGGCGGGGCTGTCCGTGCTGGCGCACCTGGAAGAACTGGTGGCGCGGGGCCGGGTGACGACAGACGGCGCGCCGGCGATCGGCGGCATCTATCGGGCTAAATAAAACAGACGTCATCCCGGCCGGAGGCGTAGCCGAAGCGCCGGGATCGCAAGAAGGTGAAGAGTGTTTGCGCGATCCCGGCTCGGCTTTCGGCCGTCCGGGATGACGACTTAATTTGGGATTTATCGCCGGCGCCGGCCGCGCTCCTCGGAGATCTCGGCGAACACGTCGTCGATGCGCCCGGCGTTCAGCCCGAGATCGTGATCGCCATGGCGCGAGACCGAGCGCATATCGACCTTGGCGCCGTTCGGCGTCGGCCGCACCCGGATCACAATGTCCCAGCGCATGGCGAGCACCAGATTGCTGGTCACTGCCTCGATGCGCCCGTCGCGTAGGCCGCCGCGGGGCGGGGTGGCGTCGACGATCTGCCATTTGCGCCGGTTCGCCAGCGCCAGGAGCGAATTATAGATCTCGTCCGGCGTTGCATCGAATTCGATCGTCTTGATCTGCGGATAGGCGTCGGCCTGCTGCTTGGCGAGGTCCTCGCCGCCATAATCAAGCGGATTGGCGGTGCGCGAGCGGGCGAAACCCAGCGCACGGAATACCGGCGGATCCTCGGTGTCGGTCGATATGTCGTGGATCGCCGGCAGGCGCGAGGTGTAGGCGGCGACCGCGGCCGGCGGCACCAGCAGCGCCAGAGCGAGGGCGGCGGCGCCGACGACCCGCCCCAGCCCCTTCAGCCCGTCATTCCAAATGACGATGAAGGCGGCGATGGCGAGCAGCAGCGCCAAGGCGGCAAGGCCGAGCCCGGCCAGCATGGTGCGCAGCGAGGTCTCGAAATCGAGCGTCTCGGTCCAGTAGAGCACGAAGCCGAGCAGGGTGACGGGAATCGCGAACACGGCGGTGCGCAGGCTCCACACCGCGAGCCGCGACATCCGATCCTCGATATAGAGCCGCCGGCGGATCATGATGCGACCGGCTCCTGCGCGTCGGTCAGGAAGTCAGCCAGAGCGTCGACATCGTCGATGATGAGATCGGCCTCGCCGGCAAACGGGTCGACCGCCGCCGGTCCGCTGCGCACCAATATGGCGTTGGCGCCAGCGGCCTTCGCCGCATCGAGGTCGTGACGCGTATCGCCGATCAGCGCGACCTCGTGGGGGGCGAGCCCAGCATGGCGGCAGAACGCCTCGATCATGCCCGGACCGGGCTTGGCGCCATGGCCGGAATCATAGCCATAGACGCCCGCGACGAGATCGGTGAGGCCGAGCAGGTCGGCCTGCAGCCTTGTGTTCGCCTCGGCGTCGTTGCTGGCGATGCCGAGCGTGAAGCCGGCGTCCTTCAGCCGCGCCAGCGCCTTGCGCGGACTGCCTATGGGCGTGATGAAGCGCTTGCCTTCTTCCTTGAAGAGCCGATCGATCTCGGCGAAGAAAGCGCGGTCCGGCGTGGCGCCGAGCACTTCCGCCCAGAGCGGGCCGAATTCCGCGGACGAGCCGGCGAGCAGCGGCGAGCTGACGAGGAAGCGGTCCTCCCCGGCGATATAGTGGCTCACTTCATGGAGTTGCGCGATATGCTCGGCATTGCCGTGGGCGATGCGACGGATCACCTCGCCCGCCGCCGGTCCCCAGGTGCGGTCGAAATCGACGAGCGTGCCGTCCTTGTCGAACAACAAAGCGCGCAGGGCGTTCACGTCATATGGTCCCGGAATAGGCGAGGCGGAGAGTGGCTGATATCATGAAAAATGCGGCGCTCCCAAGAAGGCTGAAGTCGAGGCTGAAATTCGATTGGCGCCCGGACAGGGTGGGCGGGGCTTGAACCGGGGTGTAACGGCTGTTTTGGTCGCGTGTGTCGGGCTTGCCGCGGTGCTTGCCGCGTCGCACCGCGCTGGGGCACAGGAATCGCTGCCGCGCGCTCTCGATCGCGCTGGCAAGGCGGCAAATCGCGCTCTCGGCGAGATGCTGGGCGTGACGCCGGCAAGGTCGGCCAGACGCAAGTCGGCGGCCAAGCCGGCGTCAAAATCCACAGCAAAGCCCGACGCCAAACCGAAGACGACGGAGGCTGCGCCGAAAAGCCGGCTGGATACTGCCGGCAGACCCGACCCGACAAAGCCGGACGCTACCAAACCGGACCCCGGCAAATCCGCAGCACCGGCTGCCGCCGCACCGGAGGCGGCCGCCAATGTGCCGGTGCCGCCCGAGCCGCCGGCTCCGCGCCCCGCGACACCGTCGCCGCAGCCGGCCCCGGCTGAGGCACGCGCCCCGCGCCCGGCCCCCCCCGTGGTTTCGAACGAGGCGATCCCGGCTCCCGCTGTTGCGCCGGTGCCCCGTCCTCCCGAGGCGCCGAAGCCGGCTGCCGCACCGACGCCGGCGCCACAGCCGGCGCCTGACGTGCAGCCCGAGGCCCAGCGCACGGCACTCGCGCTCGTGCCGCTGCCGCCGCCGCGCCCTTCACTCACGAGCCCCGCCGCCTTGCCGGCGCCGTCCGCGCCCGCCGAGCCCGAGGCCTCACCGGGCGCTGCTCCGCAGGAGCCGGGGGAACCCGCGGCAGGAATCGCCGCCGGCTGCCCCGAACTCACCGAGGGAGGCATCGCCACCTTCGCGGTCGCCGAGCCGCCTCCCGCTCTGGGCGCCTGCGGCATCGAGCGGCCGGTGCGGCTCACCGCGGTGCGCCTGACGAGCGGCCAACTGGTGCCGCTGCAGCCGCCGGCCTTGCTGCGCTGTGACATGGCGCTCGCGGTCGCGCGCTGGATCCGCGAGGAGGTGGCACCGACCATCGCCACCCTCGGCTCGCCGCTGGACAAGGTGATGGTCGCCGGTACCTATGATTGCCGTGCGCGCAACCGCGTCTCCGGTGGCAAGATGAGCGAGCACGGCCGCGGCAATGCCATGGACACGCGCGGCTACAGGCTCGAGGACGGCCGGACCGTCGAGATCGGCGGCACCGGCAAGCAGGCGATGCCGGTGGCGTTCCAGGAGCAGCTGAAGGCCAGCGCCTGCGGGCGCTTCAAGACAATTCTCGGGCCGGGCTCGGACGGCTATCACGAAGAGCATCTGCACGTCGACCTGCAGCCGCGGCGCAGCAACACCGCTCTCTGCCAATGGGCGGTTCGCGACATGAACGCGCCGGCCAAACCCGCGGAAGAGAAGCCTGGCGAATCGACGTCCACGCAAGAGAAGCCTGCGGACGGGAAGCCTGCGGACGCAAAGCCGGCCGCCGGTCAGGATTCCGCTCAAGACGGCCCCGCTCAAGGCAAGCCCGCCGCGGCCGACCCTCCGACCAGGCCGGCAAAACCCAAGACGGCGTCGACCAAGCCGCGTTCGAGCAAGCCCGCAGCCGCCAAACCCGCCCCAGCGAAGCCTATTCCAGCAAAGCCCAAACCGGCGCCGGCGGCAGCGCAATAGGCCGCAATCGCGCATCTCCGACGAACAGCCGGCTTCCGGGCGGCGTCGCGGGGCTCTAGGGTAGGCACTCGCTGGTCCTTCCGGAGTTCCGCCATGCTGACAAACCTTCAGGCTCGCGATGTCGAGACCCTCGTGCATCCCTATACGAACCTCGTCGCCATTCGCGAGGTCGGTCCGCTGGTCCTCGAACGCGGCCAGGGGGTCTGGGTGTACGATGCCGACGGCAAGCCATATCTCGAGGGCATGGCCGGCCTGTGGTGCACCGCGCTCGGCTACGGCAATGAGGAACTGGTGGAGGCCGCGGCGACGCAGATGCGCAAGCTGCCCTACACCCACATCTTCGGCGGCAAGAGCCACGATCCGGCGATCGAACTCGCCGAGAAGCTGAAGGACATGGCCCCGGTGCCGATCTCCAAGGTGTTCTTCACCTGCTCGGGCTCGGAGGCCAACGACACCCAGATGAAGCTCGTCTGGTACATGAACAATGCGCTCGGCCGGCCGAACAAGAAGAAGATCATCTCGCGCATGCGCGCCTATCACGGCGTGACCATCGCCTCGGCCTCGCTCACCGGCCTGCCGGGCAACCACACCGATTTCGACCTGCCGATCGCCGGCGTCCGCCACACCACCTGCCCGCATCACTATCGGCTGGCCGAGCCGGGCGAGAGCGAGGAAGACTTCGCCACCCGCCTTGCCGCCGATCTCGAGGGGCTGATTCTGGCGGAGGGACCGGAGACGGTGGCCGCCTTCATCGCCGAGCCGGTGCTGGGCGCGGGCGGCGTCATCGTGCCGCCCAGGACCTATTATCCGAAGATCCAGGCCGTGCTGGAGAAGTACGACGTCTTCTTTATCGCCGACGAGGTCATCACCGGTTTCGGCCGGCTCGGCACCGCCTTCGGCTGCACGGCGCTCGACATGAAGCCGAACTCGATCTCCATCGCCAAGGCGCTGTCCTCCGCCTATCAGCCGATCGGCGGCGTGATGATCCCGGAGGAGATGTACCAGGCCATGCTGGAAGAGAGCCGCAAGCTCGGCTCCTTCGGCCACGGCTACACCTATTCCGCCCATCCGGTGGCGGCGGCGGTCGCTTTGAAGACACTGGAGATCTATGAGCGCGAGAACGTGTTCGAGCGGGTGCGGGCCAAGATCCCGCACTTCTCCGCCCGCCGCGCGGCGCTGGAGGACCACCCGCTCGTCGGCGAGGCGCGGGGCATGGGGCTGGTGGCCGGCGTCGAAATCGTTGCCAACAAGACCACCAAGGCGCAGTTCGATCCGAAGCTCGGCGTGTCGGCGAAGTGTGTCGCCTTCGCCCAGGAAGAGGGGCTGATCGTGCGCAACGTGTTCGGCGATGCCGTCACCATATGCCCGCCGCTGGTCATCACCCCGGCCGAGATCGACGAACTGTTTGACCGCCTGACCCGGGCGCTCGACAAGACGCTGGACTGGGCGAACCGCGAGAATCTGCTGGCGGCGTGATACCTCATCGCGGGAAAGTCACGACGTTGGGCGCATAGCGCATCGGTACCTGGGCACGGCGGGGTTCTCCCGCCGTGCCCAGGTCCAGCCCCGGGCGATTCGTTCGATGCCGCGTTTCCCCACTCGTCGCACCTTGCTGGCCGGCTCCTTCGCCATGATCAGCACCGGTGCGGCGACCGCCGGCTATGCGCGCCATGTCGAGCCGTCGATGCGCCTGGCGGTCACCACCTATCGCCCTGAGGCGCGCTGGCCGGCCGATTTCCCGCTCACCATCGCGGCGCTGGCAGATTTCCATGTCGGCGAGCCTTTGATGGGGCTTGATCGCATCGAGGAGATCGTGGCGCGCACGGACGTCTTCGTCCGTGTGCCCGATCGGTTCGCGCTGACGCTGTCCGGCCATACCCATGCGGACAGGTGCGGCTCGCCGGCTGGTCGCCGGTGGTGTCCTCCAGGTTCGGCAACCGCTTCGCCTATGGCCATGTCGTCGAGGACGGCCGCCATCTCATCTTCTCCGGCGGGCTGGGCTGTTCCGGCATGCCGGTGCGGATCGGCGTGCCGCCGGAGACCGTGCTGGTGGAATTGGGCGCACAATCTTTGCAAGAAGCTACTGGCCGCGTGATGCCTCATCGGGAGGCGTGCCTTCAGAAAGTCACAACGCTCGGCGCATAGCTTTCCAGGAATATCGACCTTCAGCCGAGGCAATCCGTCCAATGCCGCGTCTCATTTCTCGCCGGGCCCTGCTGGCCGGCACCGTCACCGTGCTCGGCTCGGGCGCGGCGACCGCCGGCTATGCCGGCTATGTCGAGCCGTCGATGCGCCTCGTGGTGACCAGCTATCGGCCCCGGCCGGCGAACTGGCCGGCCGACCTCCCGCTCACCATCGCCGTCCTGACCGATCTTCATGTCGGCGAGCCGGTGATGAGTGTCGGGCGCCTCGAGGAGATCGTCGCGCGGACCAATGCATTGAAGCCCGACCTCATCGTACTGCTCGGCGACTACACGCCGAGCATGCGGCTCATCACCCGCTACGTGCCGTTGCCGGAAGCCGCGCGTACGCTCGCCGGGCTGAAGGCGCCGCTCGGGGTCTGGAGCGTCCTCGGCAATCATGACTGGTGGGACGACCCGACGGTCCAGCGCGATCGCCGGGGCTGGCCTCCGGTACGCCGCGCTTTGGAGGCGGCCGGCATTCCGGTGCTGCACAACAAGGCGCTGCGGCTCAGCAAAGACGGGCGCGCTTTCTGGCTGGCCGGGCTCGGCGACACGATCGCCTATGTGCTGCCCGGGCACGGCAACTTCGCCGGTCTCGACGATCTGCCGGGCACGCTGGCCCAGATCACGGATAATGCGCCGGCCGTCATGCTGGTGCATGAGCCCGACGCCTTCGTCCGCATGCCGGACCGATTCGCGCTCACCTTGTCCGGCCACACCCATGGCGGGCAGGTGCGAATCGCCGGCTGGTCGCCGGTGGTGCCGTCCGAGTTCGGGAACCGCTTCGCCTATGGCCATGTGGTCGAGGACGACCGCCACCTCATCGTCTCGGGCGGGCTCGGCTGCTCCGGCCTGCCGGTGCGGATCGGTGTGCCGCCGGAGATCGTGACGGTGCAGCTTGGCGCACCGGCGACTGGGATCTCGTAAAGCCGAGCGGCCTCTCGCCGCCGCCTCGTTCAAGCTGGTGGCGATCACCGATCCCAAAACAAAAGAAGCGCAGTCCGGAAAGGACCGCGCTTCTCAGGCCCCCGTGGCCCCAATTCTTCTTATTAGAGAACGACGACCTCGGTGCCCTGCGGCACGCGGTTATAAAGGTCGATCACGTCCTCGTTCAGCATGCGGATGCAGCCCGACGAAATGGCCTGGCCGATATATTCCGGCTGGTTGGTGCCGTGGATGCGGAACAACGTGTCCTTGTTGCCCTGATAGAGATAGAGCGCGCGGGCGCCCATCGGGTTGTGCGGACCGGGACCGACGAAGTTCGGAATGCCGGTGAGGCGCTGCTTGATCTCGGGGGTCGGCGTCCAAGTCGGCCATTCGGCCTTGCGCCCGACCTTGGCTTCGCCCTTGAAGGCGAGGCCCTCTTCGCCGACGGTCACGCCGTAGCGAATCGCCTTGCCGCCGTCCTCGACATAATAGAGGAACTTCCTGTCGGTATCGACGACGATGGTGCCCGGCCGCTCCCGTCCGGTGTAGTCGACGATGCTGCGCTGGTACATGTCCGGCGGCAGGATCTTCTTGTAAGGCGCGCTGGCAAGAAGCTTCTTGTCCCGAGGCTTCATCGAGGCTTCGGGGGCCGGTTCCTTGGTCGCCATGCTGCAGGCGCCCAAGCACAGCGCGATCAGCACCGCACCCACCCTACGCAACGTCATCGTTCGCCTCTCCAAAACGCCGTGTTTCTGCCGGTCCACGGCTGCCGTGTGTCAGTACCCATCGGATAGCTTAAGTCGTGTGTGCCTTGAAGAGGCCACGATGCAGCGCGATGCGTCTGTCGCCAAACTGTTGCTAATATGCCTCAGTTCTGGAGCAACGGGCTGGAGTGGTTCCAGATACGTCATCGGGCCTTATCCATGTCCACGAAGTTGCATATTTTCGACGCAGTCGCTGCCCATCTGATTATCAGCCGGGACTTGGATGCAGGAACCGCCTGGATGCAGGGACGGCAGCGCATGGAGGAAGTCATGTCTGTTGAGGAGTCCCGGGAAAATGATCCCGGTCGCGAGCGCTGGGAGCGTTCGCAGCAAAGCGCTCACTGGCGCGAAATCGGCATTTCCGCGGTTGCTGCCGCGGCGCTCTATTCCTATGACAAGCCGGCCGTAGACGTCCCCGCAAAGGGCGACGCGAAGGCCGATGACGCGAAAGTCGTAACGATTCGCGACATCGAGTATTTCGCGGCGTAATTCCCGCCGGCCAGGCGCCCTGACGGGTTGCCCCCAACTGGCCGTGCCGGCATCGCCCGATGCTCCCTGCCCCCTATCGACGCGAACGCCGTAGCCACGCATGAATCGCGCGGGCGGAGAAGTCTGTCCGCGTACCGACTGATTCGGCGTGTATGAAGGCCACGGCCGTCCGCGTCGGAGGAAACATGCTCAAAGCCTATTGCCTGCGCGGCGGCGTGCTGGAAGACATTCTCGTGACCGGTGACGGCCCGGTGCCGGCGGATGCAATCTGGCTCGACCTCTTCGCTCCGCTCCCGGACGAGGACCTGCTGGTCGAACGTGCGCTCAACATCTCCGTGCCGACCCGCGAGGAGATGGTCGAGATCGAGCCGTCGAGCCGGCTCTATGTCGAAGACGGCGCGCTCTTCATGACCGGAAGCGTGCTCTGCGCCGCCGAGAGCGAGCGCCCCACCATCACCGCGGTGAGCTTCATCCTGGCCCGCGGCAAGCTGGTGACGGTGCGCTATGACGAGCCCAAGCCCTTCCGCCTGCTGATCGCCAAGCTCGGCCGCGCCTGCCCGCAGCAGCTCACCGGCACCGCGCTGCTGCTTGAACTGCTCGACGCCATCATCGATCGCGCCGCCGACATCATCGAACATCTCGGAACCGAGATCGACGGCACCTCGCAGCGCATCTTCGAGCGCAATGGCGGGCGCACCGATCAGAACACGCGCTACCGTGCGCTGCTGCGCATCATCGCGAAAAAAGGTGACCTCGCCTCCAAGGTGCGCGAAAGCTTGGTCTCCATCGCCCGCCTGGTCACCTTCCTGTCGGGCGAGAACGGCGAGGTCGGCCTCAACAAGGACCAGAAGGCCGAGCTGAAGAGCATGCAGCGCGACGTCTCCTCGCTGACCGACCATGTCAGCTATCTGGGGAGCAAGATCACCTTCCTGCTCGACGCCACGCTTGGCCTCGTCAGCATTGAGCAGAACAATATCATCAAGATCTTCGCGGTGCTCTCGGTGGTGCTGATGCCGCCGACGCTGATCGCCTCGATCTATGGCATGAACTTCGAGCACATGCCGGAGCTCGCCGAGCGCTGGGGCTACCCGCTGGCGCTGCTCGCCATGCTGATCGCGGCGATCGTGCCCTACTGGTTCTTCAAGTGGAAACGCTGGCTGTGAGCAGCGGGTGCTTGGCTTGAGCATTCTTCGAGGCGCCTTTTGGCGGCACCTCAGAGCCCGACGTGTCGCGCTTAAGCAGCCCATTCCCGCGTCATGGCCGGCCTTGTGCCGGCCATCTCGGCCTCTGATGCACTGTCGGGAATCGAGATCCCCGGCACAAGGCCGGGGATGACGGCTGATTGGGAATCGTCGGTCAGCCTCTCAAGATGAGGGCACTCTAGAGAACAACCTCATCCTGAGGTGTCCGGCAAAGCCGGGCCTCGAGGGATGCTCACGCCAGGCAGTGCTCAGACGTGCTGGCCGCCATTGATGTGGATCTCGGCGCCGTTGAGATACGACGAGGTCTCGGTGCACAGCACATAGATGATCTTCGCCACCTCGTCGGGGGTGCCGAGCCGCTGCATCGGTATCTGCTCGACGATCTTCTCGGTGCCGGGGGAGAGGATCGAGGTGTCGATCTCGCCCGGCGCGATGGCGTTCACCCGCACGCCGAGCGGACCGAAATCCCCCGCCATCTCGCGCGTCAGCCCGGCCAGCGCCGCCTTCGAGGTGGCGTAGGCGGCCCCGGCAAAGGGGTGCACCCGCGAGCCGGCGATCGAGGTGACATTCACCACCGCGCCATGGGTGCGCTTCAGCTCTTCCAGCAGGCCGCGGGCGAGCAGGATCGGCGCGAAGAAATTCACCTGGAAGACGCGGCGCCAGTCCTCCTCCGGCGTGTTCAGCGTGCCGAGCCGCGCGCCGCCCGCGCCCTTCGGCGAGATGCCGGCATTGTTGACGAGAGCGTGCAGCTCGCCGGAGGTGAGCCGCTGCTTGATCTCCTCCACCGCCCGGAGCGTGTCGTCGGGGTCGGACAGGTCGACCTGGATATGGTCCTCCGGCCCCATCTCCCACGGGCAATTCTCCGGGAAGGCGTGCCGCGAGCAGGTGATGACCCGCCAGCCCGCCGCCGAGAAGCGCTTCACCGTCGCGTGGCCGATGCCGCGCGACGCGCCGGTGAGCAGCAGCGTGCGGCGCGGCTGGTTGGAAGCGGATGTGGGGAGTGCCATCGGTCTCTGTCCTCGAGGCCTGTCTGTCTCATCTATCTCAAGGATAGAGCCGTGTCTTGCTCCACGCTCCGTCCGCACTGTCGCGGCGGAACACGACGCGATCATGCAGGCGGAACGGCCGGTCGGCCCAGAACTCCATCTGGATGGGACGGATGCGGTAGCCGTTCCAGTGCGGCGGGCGCGGCACGCTCCCGAGCGCATACTGCGCCGTCACCTTCGCCACCGCCGTCTCCAGCGCGAAGCGTCCCTCCAGCGGGCGCGACTGCTGGCTGGCCCAGGAGCCGATCTGCGACAGGCGGGGACGCGTAACGAAATAGGCGTCGGCCTCCTCCGCGCTCACCTGCTCCACCGGCCCGCGCACCCGGACTTGCCGGCGCAGCGATTTCCAGTGGAACACCACCGCCGCCTTGGGCTGGCCGCCGAGCTCCACGCCCTTGGCGCTCTCCGAATTGGTGAAGAACACGAAGCCGCGTTCGTCGCGCGCGTTCAGGAGCACCATGCGCACATCCGGCAGCCCGTCGGCATCGACGGTCGCCAGCGCCATGGCGTTGGGATCGTTCGGCTCCGTCCCCTTCGCTTCCGCAAACCATTCCTCGAACAACAGAAACGGTTCCGTAGCGCCGGTGAAATCACCGGAAATTAACTCTTCTCGGGTTTCCATCATGGCGTCGATTGGTTGCGCGCCGGGTCATATCCCGGCGCCGGTTTGCGGGCGGCGAACGGTGGCGGTGACGGCGAAGACAGCAGTGACCAAGTCTCGGGCGCGACGCAATCATCGCACCCCATATAAATATCTGCGGCTTGTCCGCCCAGTCCCGAACCTCGCCCTCGTCGCGATCGTCGGTGCGCTGGTCGCGGGCTGCGCCGGGTTCGGGGCGGTCCCCGACGACATCGTCACCGGTTCGGTGACGGCAAAGCCCGCCTCCCTTCAGAGCGAGCCGGTGCCGCAGGGGGTTGCCCCCGGCGATTGGGCCATTGCCCGCCTTGCCTTGGGCGAGGCCCTCGGCGCCAGGACCGACACGCCGAGCGTGCCGTGGGAGAATTTCGCGAGCGCCACCCGCGGCACCGTGACGCCGATCGGCGAGGTGACCGAACGTGAAGGCGCCAGCTGTCAGGAATTTCTCATCAGCTTCGTGCGTGACAGCGCGGAGAACTGGCTGCAGGGTGAAGCCTGCCGCAGGGGGCGCAGCGGCGCCTGGAAGGTCGATCAGGCGCGGCTGCTTCAGCGGACCTGACCGTTGCGCCGCTGCAACACCATGCCTACATGAGCGACGACAGACCGGAACCGCCGGCCGAGACGGACATCCATGCGCAACCCTTATGACGTGCTCGGCGTCGCCAAGAGCGCCGACCAGAACGAGATCAAGCGTGCTTTTCGCAAGCTGGCGAAGAAGCTGCACCCGGATTCGAATCCGGACCCGAAGGCGCAGGAGAAGTTCGCCGAGCTGAACACCGCCTATGAGATATTGGGCGAGCCGGACAAGCGCGGGCAGTATGACCGCGGCGAGATCGACGGTGATGGCAAGCCGCGCGGCTTCGAGGGCTTCGGCGCTGACGGTCCAGGTGGCTTTGGCGGCTTCCGCCGTGGCCAGGGTGGCGGCCGGGCCGGCGGCGGCTTCCGCCAGGGTCCGCAGGGCGAGACGATCTTCGAGAGCTTCTCCTTCGGCCCCGAGGGCGTGCGCCGTGGCGGGGCGCAGGGCGGTGGTGGCGGCGGCGGCTTCGACGACGTCATCTCCGAGATCCTCGGCGGCTTCGGCCGCGGCCGAGCCCAGGGCAGCGGCCATGCGGGCGGCGACGCTCACGCCACGCGCGGCGGCGATATCGAGATCAGCGTGCCGGTGCCGCTGGAGCGGGTGGTCGAGGGCGGCCCGGTCAAGGTGCATCTGCCGAACGGTCGTGCCGTCGAGGTGAAGGTGCCGGCCCGCGTCTCCGAGGGCTATCGCCTGCGCCTGAAGGGGCAGGGCGAGCCGAGCCCATTCGGCGGCGCGCCCGGCGACGCCTATGTCGTCGTCGCCTATGCCCCGCATCGCCAGTTCCGGGTGGAAGGCACGGACCTGCGCACCGATCTGCCGGTGCCGCTGGCCGACGCCGTGCTCGGCGCCAAAATGCGGGTGCCGACGCTGGCTGGCACGGTCGAATTGTCGATCCCGGCCTGGACCAATTCGGGCCGCACCTTCCGGCTGCGCGGCAAGGGCCTGCCGAAGGAGGCGAGCGAGGAGAATGGCGACCTGCTCGTCACCGTGCGCGTCGCACTGCCGGAGACGCCGGATCCCGAGCTCGAAGCCCTGATGCGCCGCCGCCGCGACGTGGATTAAAATTTCGGAGTAAAGCCACGTCATACTGAGAGCCGACTCAAATGCCGTAGTGGTAGGAAAAGTACTCCATTTCCACCGTCATGGCCGGGCTTGTCCCGGCCATCTCGCCTCTGACGCGCTGTCGGGAATCGAGATCCCCGGCACAAGGCCGGGGATGACGGTCGTTCTTGGAGTTTTCGGTCGGGTCCCCGAGGCGTTCACGCAAGCGAGCCTCGAAGGATACCGAAGTCTGACGAGGCTCCGGACCTGGTCCGTCCCACCCTTCGCCTCGCTTGAGCGCACCTTGCCGCTGTGCGATAGGAACTTTCCTACATGTGGGTAGTGAAGTTCGGACGGAGCGGCAGCGCGTGACTCAGGGCATGGCATCGGGCGGCATCATGAGCGGCAAGCGCGGCCTGGTGATGGGTGTCGCCAACAACCGTTCCATAGCCTGGGGCATCGCCAAGGCGGCGCACGCGCAAGGCGCCAGGCTCGCCTTCACCTATCAGGGCGAGCCCTTGCGCAAGCGGGTCGAGCCGCTGGCGGGCGAACTCGACGCCACGGTGGTCGGCCATTGCGACGTCACCGACCCTTCGACCATCGACGCGGTGTTCAACGAGACCGAGCGCGCGCTCGGTGGGCTGGACTTCCTGGTCCACGCCATCGCCTTCTCCGACAAGAACGAGCTGGATGGGCGCTACATCGACACCTCGGCGGAGAATTTCAGCCGCACCATGCTGATCTCCTGCTACAGCTTCACCGCGGTCGCCCAGCGCGCCGAGAAGCTGATGACGAATGGCGGCTCGATGCTGACCCTGACCTATTACGGCGCCGAGAAATGGATGCCGCATTACAATGTCATGGGCGTCGCCAAGGCCGCGCTTGAGGCCAGCGTGCGCTATCTCGCCGCCGACCTCGGCCCGAAGAACATCCGGGTCAATGCTATTTCCGCCGGTCCGATCAAGACGCTCGCGGCCTCGGGCATCGGCGATTTCCGCTATATTCTGAAGTGGAACGAGCTGAACGCCCCGCTGCGCCGCACCGTCACGGTGGACGAGGTGGGCGATGCCGGCATGTACCTCTTGTCCGATCTCGGCCGCGCTGTGACCGGCGAGGTACATCATGTCGATGCCGGGTATCATATTGTTGGCATGAAGAATCCCGAGGCGCCTGACCTCACGCTCGAGCGCGACTGAGCTTTCCATCCAAACTGGAGTGACACGGATGTCGTCGGCCCCGGTTTCCCTAGCCTCCCGTCTCGCAATCGCCGGTGCGGCGCTTGCCATGCTGGCGGTGTCGGTCGATCTCGCCCTCGCCCAGTCCTCGGTGACGGTCTATCCGAGGCCGAAGATCGACCGCGGTCCGCCGCCGGACTTCCAGACCTATCCGCTGTGGGAGCGCATCTTCGGCTTCGGCGGCGCCATCTATCCGGACTATGTCAGCCCCGACAACGGCACCAAGCATGCTCCGCGGCTCGCCTACCTCACCGGTGGCGGAGAGGGGCGGCTGGTGTTCGCAGCCGCCACCGTCGACCGCCTGTGCCAGATGGAGCAGGCGCCCGAGATCACCGTGCTCGATCCCCCCGCGGGAGGAAGGCTGAACTTCGAGCTCGGCACCTTCACCGCGAGGCGGCCGGATGGCGGCTCGCATTATTGCCTCGGCCGTCAGGTCGAAGGCTGGCGCGTGACCTATCGGGGACGGCCTCCGCGCGGCGGCACCACCGCGACGCTGCGGGTCGCCTATCCCCACCAGGGGCGCAGCTACACCCATGTGGTGTCCATCCCCGCCCGATGAGCAAGCGCCGCATCTTCCTGGTCCGGCACGGCGAGACCGACTGGAACCTCGCCGGCCGCCTGCAGGGCGGCGGCCATGACATTCCGCTGAACGACCTCGGCCGCGAACAGGCGGCGCAGACCGCGCGCGTGATCGAGCGGCTCAGCGGCGATCCGCATCCGCTCGGCTATGTGGCGAGCCCGCTCGGTCGCGCTTCCCAGACCATGGCGATCCTGCGCGCCGGTCTAGGCCTGCCACCGGACGACTTCCGCCGCGACGACCGGCTGAAGGAGGTCTCGTTCGGCCGCTGGGAAGGCTCCACCTGGACCGAGCTGCGCCGGCGCGATCCGGTGAGTGTCGCTGCCCGCAACGCCGATCCCTGGAATTATGTGCCGCCGGGCGGCGAGAGCTACGCCATGCTGACGGCGCGGGTGCTCTCGGCGATCGCCGACATCGCGCAGGACAGCGTCGTCGTCACCCATGGCGGGGTGGTGCGGGTGCTGCTGCACGCACTGGCCGGCATGCCCGAGACCCAGGCCACCGAGCTGCCCGTCCGTCAGGGCGCGGTCTATCTGGTCGAGGACGGCGCCTTCGAAATGGCGCTGGTGTAGCGGTTCGGCGAGCGACGTCATCCCCGGCCTCGTGCCGGGGATCTCGATTCAGGGCGCACGGTCCGGAATCGAGATGGCCGGCACAAGGCCGGCCATGACGTTCATGGGGGGTCGTCTATCCCTCACTCCGCCGGCAGCGCCGCGACCTTGGCACCGGGCGCCGGGGCTAGCGCGGCCGCCGACGGCGGGGCCGTCTTCGCGCTCGATGCCAGCCGGCGCAGATCCTCGATGCTGGCCTGTGCCTCGCCCGGCGGCAGGTCGGCGCGGGCGAGGGTCTCGGCCTCGCCGATGCGGCCCTGAAGGCTCAGCACGAGAGCAAGGTTCTGCCGCACCCGCGCGTCCGCCTTCGGGCTGGCGGCGGCCTGGCGCAGTGTCGCCTCGGCCCGCGGCAGGTCCTTGGCGAGGGCGTAGGACAGGCCGAGATTGGACAGCGCCGAGGGCTCGCCCGGAGCGATCCGCAACGCGGTCTGGTAATAGCCCTGCGCCTCGGCGTTGCGGCCCATCTGGTCGAGCACGGCGCCCTGCACATTGAGGATGCGCCAGTCCGGCCGGTCCGGCGTGTGGGCGCGGGACAGCACGTCGAGCGCCTGCTGGAGCTGACCGGTGTCGGCGAGCGCGCGGCCATAGGCGCCGAGCACGGTGGTGTCCTTCGGGTTGCGGATGGCGGCCTGCTGCAGCACCGCGACGCTCTGGGCCCGCTGGCCGCTAGCGCGCAGCGCCGCGCCATAGGCGATCGCGCTCTGGGCGTCGCCCGGGTTCTGCTCGTAGCGCTTCTGCAGATCGGCGAGCCGGGCGCGACTGGCGCTCGCGCCTTGCGGGATGGAGCCGGTGACATCGCCGCCGATCGGGCGCTGCGCCGAGCAGGCGCCGAGTGCGACGCAGGCGAATACGACGACAGCAAAACGCGCGGTCCCGGCCGTACGGCCGGACGCAATGGAACGCATGACGATCTCCGGTGGGCGCCGCTCGCTCGCCGCTTTGATGGCTGCGGACGAAGCGCGGCGCCAGGCTCCCTTGCATTCTTCATGGAGCATTAACCCTAATGGCGGGTTAAAATCCGCCATCTTCCGCCCCGCCGAGCAGCGTGATAGGCCCGGAAGACGCGATCTTCCCGGTGCTATTCTGGAGCTTCCGCCATGACCGAACGTCTCATCCCGGCTAGCGAGGCCCAGCACCCGCGCCCGATCTTTGCGGTCGGTGCCCAGGATTGGCGCGACGCGCTGGCCGGCCTGCCGGGGATCGCCGCCTCCTTTGCCGAAAGCTCCGGTTTTCGCGGCGAGCGCGGCGCCGTGCTGGTGCTGCCGGACGAACAGGGCGGGATCGCCGGCGTGCTGTTCGGCCAGGGCAAGGACAATGGCGAGAAGGACGACGACCCGCTCGCCTTCGGCCGGCTGGCCGGCGCGCTGCCGGATGGCGACTATGCCATCGCCCGGGCGCCGACCGATGCGCGCCTCGCGGTGCTCGGTTTCGCACTGGCCTGCTATCGCTTCGAGCGCTACCGCACGCGCAACGGCGCAAAGCCGCGCCTCATGGTGCCGGATGGCGTCGACATCGCGGAGATCCGCCGCACCGTCGAGGCGGTGACGCTGACCCGCGATCTCGTCAATACCCCGGCCAATGATCTCGGCCCGGCGGAGATCGAAGCGGAGGTGCGCGCGGTCGGGGCCCGGTTCGGCGCTGTCGTCACCGTGACCACCGGCGACGAGCTCCTCGCCGCGAACTTCCCCATGATCCATGCGGTCGGCCGCGCCAGTGTGCGCGCGCCGCGCCTGATCGACCTCGTCTGGGGCGACCCGGCGCATCCCAAGGTGACGCTGGTCGGCAAGGGCGTGGTGTTCGACACCGGCGGTCTCGACATCAAGCCGTCGAGCGGCATGCTGCTGATGAAGAAGGACATGGGCGGCGCCGCCAATGCCCTCGGCCTCGCGCTCATGGTGATGGCCCGCGACCTCAAGGTGCGGCTGCGGCTGCTCATCCCTTCGGTGGAGAACGCCATCGACGGTTCGGCCTTCCGCCCCGGCGATATTCTCGCCTCGCGCAAGGGCCTCTCGGTCGAGATCGGCAACACCGACGCCGAGGGCCGGCTGATCCTGGCCGACGCACTGGCGCTCGCGGACGAGGAAGCTCCCGAGCTGATCATCGACTTCGCCACCCTCACCGGCGCCGCCCGCGTCGCGCTCGGCCCGCAGCTGCCGCCCGCCTATACGGACAACGAGACGCTCGCCGCCGACCTCGCCCGCCATGGCGCGCAGGAGGCCGACCCGTCGTGGCGGCTGCCGCTCTGGCAGCCTTACATGTCGATGCTCGACAGCCCAATCGCCGACATCAACAACGCCCCCGGCGGGGGCTTTGCCGGCTCCATCACCGCGGCGCTGTTCCTGAAGCGCTTCGTCGAGCGCGCCGCCTCCTGGCTGCATCTCGACATCTATGCCTGGAACCCGTCCTCCCGCCCGGCCCGGCCCGAAGGCGGCGAGGCGCAGACCATCCGCGCGCTGGACGCGCTTCTGGCGGAGCGGTTCGGCAGGGGTTGATCGGCTGCAGCATCCTTCGAGGCCGGCCTGTGGCCGGCACCTCAGGATGAGGTCGTCTTTAAATGCAACCTCATCCCTAGCGGTTGGCCATTGGCCAACCGCGGGGTGCCCAGCGTAGCTGGGCCTCGAAGGATGCTGAAACGGCGCAACACGCGGTTTCCCCAGCGCCCTTAAACATTTATTGCCGCCTCGACGCCATAGTGCGAAACAATACGCACCCGTAACGATCGCCGCCGGAGCGACCATGGCCGTCGAGATGCGCCCGTCCCAGGCGCTTCGCCTGCTGCATGAGCTGGCGCTGTCGCAGGTGCGCGACAACTCGCCGGATCTAAGCCAGCGCCAGCTCGCGGTGCTGCTGACCGTCTATCTGGAGGCCCCGCCGCACACCGTGCGCGGGCTCGCCGCCAAGCTCGGCGTGACCAAGCCGGTCATCACCCGGGCCCTCGACAGCATGGGCGAGATGGGGCTCGTCTCCCGCCGCCGCGACGAGACCGACCGGCGCAATGTGGTGATCCAGCGCACCGTCGAGGGGGCGCTCTATCTGGAGCGGATCGGCGACCTCGTCGTCGCCATCGCCAAGGCCCTTCCCCGATGATGGCGCTCCCGATGACGGCGCTTCCGAGATGAATCTGTGAGATAATGCTCGCCATGAACGTCCTCGATCCCCGCCTGACACCTGCCCGTCCGGACCTTGCGAGCGCCGGCCTCGCCGGCCTTGTGGAGGCCGCGCGCTTCGTCGAGGGCACGCGGCACCGCATCGCCCGGCCGAGCGCGCCGATGAAGGCGCAGCCCTCACCGGACGCCCCGTTGGTGACGGAGGCCCTGTTCGGCGAGACGGTCACGGTGTTCGAGATCACCGAGGAAGGCTGGGCCTGGGGTCAGCTCGATGCCGACAATTATGTTGGCTGGCTCTCCGCCGAGGCACTGGGACCGTGTGGGGATGCGCCGACCCACAAGGTCACGGCGCTCAGCACCCCGATGTTTCCCGGGCCGAGCATCAAGCTGCCGCCGACCGCGCTGCTCTCGTTCGGCAGCCGGCTCATGGTCACCGGCACCCGCGAGCGCTTTGCGGTGACGGATGGCGGCTTCGTCTTCGCCGGGCACCTGTCGCCGCTTGAGGCGACGGAGGGCGATTTCGTCGCGATCGCCGCGCGCTTCCTCGGCCTACCCTATCTCTGGGGCGGCCGCTCCGGCGCCGGCATGGATTGCTCGGGCCTGGTCCAGATGGCGCTCAATGCCTGCGGCATCGCCTGTCCGCGCGACAGCGACATGCAGGAGACGGCGCTGGGTGCGACCGTGCCGTTCGGCGGCGACGTCGGCGTCTTGAGGCGGGGCGATCTCGTCTTCTGGCCCGGCCATGTCGGCATCGTCGAGGACGAGGCGACACTGCTGCACGCCACTGCCTTCTTCATGGCCGTGGTCCGCGAGCCGCTCGCCGACGCCCTGCTGCGCATCGAGTCCGCGACCGCCCCGGTGCGGACCGTGAAGCGGCTGACTGCTGCTTAGCAAGGGCACAGCTCCGCTCAAGCAATGCTTGAGCCCGGCTTCACCATTGCAGCGCCAATGCCATGGCATTGCTGGCGGTGAGGCTCAACTCCCGCCTTCGAGGAATGCGGCGATGCGGGCTGGGTTGAGCGCGTACCATTGCAGCGCGCCGATGAGGAAGAGATTGCCCACGGTCCCCGCCTCGATCGCCGCCAGGGCCTCCGTGACCGGAACGGTGAACGGGTGCGTCGTCTCGGCCTCCTCGGCGAGACCGGCCCGCGCTGGCACTTCGCTGGAATCGACCGCGGCGAGGAACAGCGTGGCGTGCTCGTCGGTCACTCCCGGCGTCGGCAGGAAGGAAAAGACGCGCATCAGCGCCCGCGGCGCGACCCCGATCTCCTCCAGGCACTCACGCCGGGCCGCCGCTTCCGCGCTCTCGCCTTCATCGACCCGGCCGGCGACGAGTTCGACGATGTCGCCCTTGCCGGTTGAGAGATGAGCGGCGAGCCGGAACTGGCGGATCAGCACGAAACGCTGGCGCACCGGATCGTAGGGCAGCACCGACACCACCTCGCCGACCCGCAATATGTCGCGGGTGAAATGCGCGCCGTCCTCGCGCACCTCGAAGCGCTCATAAGGCCGGAACCCATCGCCGAGCGGCTGCGGCGGACCGACGATGACATCGGCGACGCGATCCTCGATCGCGCCATCGCTCGCCGGAGCCATGACCGGAGCGTTCATTGCGCCACCGCGGCGCCCGGCGCCGTCTCGAGATTGAAGGCGGCGGCGAACAGCGCGCGCGTGTAGTCGCTCTGCGGGTTCTTGAAGATGTCGACGGCCGCGCCCTGCTCCACCACCTTGCCGTGACGCATCACCAAGATTCGCGAGGCGAGCGCGGCGACGACCCGCAGATCGTGGCTGATGAACATGTAGGTGAGGCCGCGGCGCTGCTGGAGATCGCGCAGCAGGTCGACGATCTGCGCCTGCACGATCATGTCGAGCGCGCTGGTCGGCTCATCGAGCACGATGAAGGACGGTTCCAGCACCGCGGCGCGGGCAATGGCGACGCGCTGGCGCTGGCCGCCGGAGAATTCATGCGGGTAGCGATGGCGGCTTGCCGGATCGAGCCCGACATCCTTGAGCGCGGCGATCACCTTGTCCTCGCGGGCGGCGACGGACAGTTCCGGCTGGTGCACCCGCAGGCCCTCGCCGACAATGTCGGCGATCGACATGCGCGGGCTGAGTGAGCCGAACGGATCCTGGAACACGATCTGCATCTCGCTGCGCTGCGGGCGCATTTCGCTGAAGCCGAGCGTATCGACCGGCTTGCCCATGAAGACGATCGGCCCCTTGCTCGAGATCAGCCGGATCAAGGCAAGGCCGAGCGTGGTCTTGCCGGAGCCGCTCTCGCCGACCACGCCGAGCGTCTCGCCCTTGCGGATCGCGACCGAGACGCCGTCCACCGCCTTGATATGGCCGACCGTCTTGCGCAGCACGCCGCGCTTGATCGGGAACCACACCTTGAGGTCGGTGGTCTCCATCACCACCGGCTCATTGGGGTGGGTCGGCGCCGGGTCGCCTTTGGGCTGGGCCGCGATCAGCTCGCGCGTGTAGGGATGCTGCGGGGCGCGGAACACGTCGGCGACCGGGCCGGTCTCGACGATCTTGCCATTGTTCATCACGCAGACCCGATCGGCGATCTTGCGGACGATACCGAGGTCGTGAGTGATGAACAGCATCGCCATGCCGAGCCGGCTCTGCAATTCCTTCAACAGCTTCAGGATCTGCGCCTGCACGGTGACGTCCAGCGCGGTGGTCGGCTCGTCGGCGATCAGCAGCTTCGGCTCATTGGCGAGCGCCACGGCGATCATCACCCGCTGGCGCTGCCCGCCGGAGAGCTGGTGCGGATAGGAGCCGAGCCGGGTCTCGGGCTCGGGGATACCGACTTCGGTCAACAGCTCGATCACCCGCTTGCGCGCCGCATTGCCGGAAAGGCCGCGATGGATCGACAGGATTTCCGTGATCTGCCGCTCCACCGTGTGCAGCGGGTTGAGCGAGGTCATCGGCTCCTGGAACACCATGGTCACGTCATTGCCGCGCACCTTGCGGATCTGGCTCTCGTTCATGGCGATGAGGTTCTCGCCATTGAACCGCACCTCGCCCGAGGGATGGGTGGCGGAGGGCGGCAGCAGCTTCAGCACCGAGAGCGCGGTGACCGACTTGCCGGAACCCGATTCCCCGACGAGGGCCACCGTCTCGCCGCGCCGCACATCGAACGAGACCCGGTCGACGGCGAGCAGGGTGCGCTCTTCCGAGGCGAAGGCGACCGAGAGCCCGCGGACCGAGAGCAGGGGGGTGTCGTCATTCATCAGCGGAACGTCTTTCTCGGGTCGAACGCGTCGCGCACCGCCTCGCCGATGAAGATCAGGAGGCTCAGCATGATGGCGACGGTGAAGAAGCCGGTCAGGCCCAGCCACGGGGCCTGCACGTTCGCCTTGCCCTGCGCCAGCAATTCGCCGAGCGAGGGCGAGCCGGGCGGCAGGCCGAAGCCGAGGAAGTCGAGCGCGGTCAGCGTCATGACGGAGGAGGAGACGATGAAGGGCATCATGGTCAGCGTCGCCACCATGGCGTTGGGCAGCATGTGCCGCCACATGATGACGCCGTTGGAAACGCCGAGCGCGCGGGCGGCCTGCACATACTCGAAATTGCGTGCCCTGAGGAATTCGGCGCGCACCAGCCCGACCAGCGCCACCCAGGAGAACAGCAGCAATATGCCGAGCAGCACCCAGAAGCCCGGCACCAGCACCGAGGAGATGATGAGCAGCAGATAGAGCGCGGGGATCGCGGTCCAGATCTCGATGAAGCGCTGGAAGATGAGGTCGGTCCAGCCGCCGAAATATCCCTGCACCGCGCCCGCGGCGACGCCGATGATCGAGGAGATCACGGTGAGGATCAACCCGAACAGCACCGAGATGCGGAAGCCGTAGATCAGCCGGGCGACCACGTCGCGGCCCTGGTCGTCGGTGCCGAGCCAGTTCCATTCCAGCGCCCCGCAGCCCTTGCCGCCGAGCTTCGTGGCGATCGGCTCGCACTGCGCATCGGTGAGCATCCAGGTAGGCGGCGAGGGCGCCGGGGTGGGCAGATCGAGATTGTGGGTGTCGTAGCTGTAGCGGATCGGCGGCCAGATCATCCAGCCGCCCTTTTCCGCGACCAGCTTCTGCAGATAGGGGTCGCGATAATCGGCCTCGGTCTCGAAATCGCCGCCGAAGGTGGTCTCAGGGTACGCCTTGAACCCGGGGAAATAATAGCCGCCGTCATATTCGACCAGGAACGGCTTGTCGTTGGCGATGAACTCGGCGCCCAGGCTCAGCACGAACAGAACGGTGAAGATCCAGAAGCTCCACCAGCCGCGGCGGTTGCGACGGAAATTGGCGAGCCGCCGCCGGTTGAGCGGCGACAGCCGGTCCGCCTTCACGGGGGCGGCCTCGATGGGGAGCACGCCGGCGTCCACTCAGACCTCCCGCGTCTCGAAGTCGATGCGCGGATCGACCCAGGTGTAGGTGAGATCGGAGATGAGGTTCACCGCGAGGCCGACCAGCGAGAAGATGTAGAGATTGGCGAAGACGACCGGATAATCGCGGTTGAGCACGCTCTCGAAGCCGAGCAGGCCAAGGCCGTCCAGCGAGAAGATGGTCTCGATCAGCAGCGCGCCGGTGAAGAACGCGCCGACGAAGGCACCCGGGAAGCCGGCGATCACGATGAGCATGGCGTTGCGGAACACGTGGCCATAGAGCACGCGTCGCTCGGAAAGCCCTTTCATGCGCGCAGTGACGACATACTGCTTTCGGATCTCGTCGAGGAACGAGTTCTTGGTGAGCAGGGCGGTGGTGGCGAAGGCGCCCAGCACCATGGAGATGATGGGCAGGATCAGGTGCCAGAAATAATCCAGCGCCTTCCCTGCCAGCGAGAGCTGGTCCCAATTGTCCGAGGTGAGGCCGCGCAACGGGAACCAGGAGAAGAAGGAGCCGCCGGCGAACAGGATGATGAGCAGGATGGCGAACAGGAAGCCCGGTATCGCATAGCCGATGATGATGACCGCCGAGGTCCACACATCGAAGCGCGAGCCGTCGCGCACCGCCTTGGCGATGCCGAGGGGGATCGAGATGCCATAGCTGATGAGCATCATCCAGAGGCCGAGCGAGATCGAGACCGGCATCTTCTCCTTGATGAGGTCCAGCACCGAGATGTCGCGGAAATAGGAGTGCCCGAAATCGAAGCGGGCATAGTTCCACAGCATCAGGCCGAAGCGCTCATAGGCCGGCTTGTCGAACCCGAACTGCTTCTCCAGCTGTTTGATGAAGGCGGGGTCGAGCCCTTGGGCGCCGCGATATTTCGAGGAGGTCGGGTCGCCGGGCCGCCCGCCCTGCTGCATGCTGCCGAAATCGCCGCCGCCGCCCGAGATGCGCTGGGTGGCGGAGGAGCCCTCGCCGGTGAGCTGGGCGATGACGCGCTCGACCGGACCGCCGGGCGCGAACTGCACGACCACGAAGGAGATCAGCATGATCCCGATGATGGTCGGCACCATGAGTGCGAGGCGTCGGATGATGTAGGCGAGCATCGGTTCGGGCGTCCTCCCGAGGAGATGGCAGCGTGGCGGGTGGGGGCGGCGGCGTCAACTTAAGGGTTGTTTAGGTGCAATGTCGTCTTTCCCGGCGACCTCAGGATGAGGTCGTTGAAAAAGCTGTCTCACTCCGGCTTCGCCCACCAGGTCAGCGGGATCGCCCGGTCATATTTCGGAGGCGGCACGCTTGGATGCTCGAAGGTATCCCAATAGGCGATGCGGTGCGCGCCCGAATACCATTGCGGCACCCAATAGCGACCGGCACGCAGCAGCCGATCCAGCACCTTGCAGGCGGTGCGCAGGTCCTCGCGGGTATTGGCAACGATCACCGTGTCGACCAGCGTGTCGATCGCGGGATTGGCGATGCCGGAGAGATTGTTCGAGCCCGGCGTCTTCGCCGCCTGCGAGCCCATGAAGGCGCGCAGCGATTCCCCCGGCACGGTCGAGACCGAGAAGCGCCGCACCGTGGCATCGAAGTCGAAATCGTTGAGCCGTCGCTGGTATTGCGGCGGGTCCACCAGGCGGAACGAGGCGGAGATGCCGAGCACCTTGAGGTTCTTGATGAAGGGCGCGGTATGGCGCTCCAGCGAGCCCTCATCGTCGAGGAACTCGATCGTCATGGCCTCGCCCTTGGCGTTGACCAGGCGGCCGTCCTTGATGCTCCAGCCGGCCTCGCGGAGCAATTGCGTCGCCTTACGCAACAGCGTGCGATCCTGGCCGGAGCCGTCGGAGATGGGCGGCGACCAGGGGTCGCCCTTGAGCTCCTCCAGCGCCTGCGCGCTGAGCTTGTCGCGAATGCGCTCGATCAAGGCGATCTCGTCCGGGCCGGCAGGACCCTCCGCCTTGAGGTCGGAATTCTCGAAGAACGAGTGCGTCCTCTTATAGAGGCCGAACATCAGGTTCTTGTTGGTCCACTCGAAATCGAACGCGTAGGACAGCGCCTCGCGCACCCGTCGATCGGCGAATTGGGGGCGGCGCAGATTGAGGAACCAGCCCTGCGCGCCGGAAGGCGTCTCGTCGGGGATCTCGGTCTTCTTCACCCGGCCGTCCTTGAGCGCCGGAAAATCATAGCCGGTGGCCCAGGAGCGCGCGGTGAACTCCTCGCGGAAGAGGTAAGCCTTGCCCTTGAAGGCCTCGAAGCCGACATCGCGGTCGCGGAAATACTCGAAGCGCACCACATCGAAATTATTGACGCCGCGGTTCACCGGCAGGTCCTTGCCCCAATAGTCCGGCACGCGCTCATAGGCGATGAAACGCCCCACCTCGAACTTGCCGACCTTGTAGGGCCCGGAGCCGAGCGGCGGCTCCAGCGTGCTCTCGTCGAACGGCTTTGTCGCGTAGTACGCCTTGGAGAAGATCGGCAGCGTCGCCACGATCAGCGGCACGTCGCGCGCCCGCCTGGGAGTGAAGCGCACCACGGCAATCTCGGTCCCCTCGGCCTCGGCGCCCGTCATCTCGCTCAGGCTCTGCGCGATGATGGGGTGGCCCTTCTCCTTGAGGATGTTCAGCGAGAAGGCGACGTCCTCGGCGGTGATCAGGCTGCCGTCATGGAAGCGCGCCTCGGGGCGCAGCCGGAAGCGGTAGAGCGTGCCGTCCTCCGAAATGGCGACGGACTTCGCAACGAGGCCATAGGCGGCGTCCGGCTCGTCGAAGGCTCGCGCCATCAGCGTATCGAAGGTCAGGTCGATGCCCTGTGCCCCGTCGCCCTTGAGGATATAGCCGTTGAGCGAATTGAAGGTCTGGAACGCCTGATTATAGGCGGCGGTCGGGCCGACCTGCGAGAAGCTGCCGCCTTTCGGCGCCTTGGGGTCGACATAGTCGAAATGGGCGAAATCGGCCGGGTATTTCAGGTCGCCGAAGGCGGAGAGGCCGTGGCGCTCGGCGGTCGTCGCGGGTGCCGGCGCGTCCTGCGCCAGGCTGCGTCGCACCAGCAGCGGTGCGGCAAGGGCGCCGGCTGCAAGCGTGAGCACATGGCGGCGCGTGACATTGCCGTCATCCCGGCTTTGCCCGCCCGATGCGCGCTCCGGCCGGTATGGCGAAGTGGGGGCGAGGAAGCCCCGGCTCACTTCGCGCCTCCGGTCGCCTTGGCCTTGGCCTCATCCCACCACCAGATGGTGGGAAAGGAGCCGAGACCATATTCCGGTAGCTTCTCCGGCCGCGAGAACCGGTTCCAGCGCGCGGTCCGCAGGAAGCCGTAATTCCAGCCCGGGACCACATAGTCGTGGGCCAGCAGCACGCGGTCGAGCGCGTGGGTGGCGGCGACCAGCTCTTCGCGGTCCTTGGCGTAGATCACCTTCTCGATCAGCGCGTCGATGCCGGGATCCTTGATGCCGGCATAGTTCGCCGAGCCCTCGCGGTCGGCCGAAGCCGAGCCCCAGTACTCGCGCTGCTCATTGCCGGGCGAGAGCGATTGGCCCCAGACGCTGACGATCATGTCGAAATCGCGCGCCCGGATGCGGTTGATGTATTGCGAGGTGTCGACCTGGCGCACATTGACGGTGACGCCGAGCCGCTCCAGCGTCGGCTTGTAGAACAGCGCGACACGCTCGAACGCCGGATTGGCGATCAGCAGCTCGATTGTGAAGGGCTCGCCCTTGGCGTTGACCAGCTTGCCGCCCTTCACCTCATAGCCGGCTTCCTTGAACAGCCTTGCGGCCTCGCGCAAGTTGCCGCGCCGAACATCTTCACCGCCCGAAGGCGGGTTCTCGTAAGGCGTGGTGAAGACGCTGGCTGGCACCAGATCCTTCACGCCTTCCAGGATCGCCAGCTCCTTGCCCTGCGGCAGGCCGGAGGAGGCGAGCTCGGTGTTCTGGAAGTAGCTCGAGGTCCGCTTATAGGCGCCGAAGAACAGCGTGCGGTTCATGCCGTCGAAATCGAGCGCATAGTTGAGCGCCCGCCGCACCTTCTGGTTCTGGAACTTCTCGCGACGCAGGTTCGGGATGAAGGCCTGCATGGAGCCAGAGGCGCGATTGGGAAACTCCTCAAGGATCACCTTGCCGGCTTTCACCGCCGGGAAATCATAGGCGGTGGCCCAGTCCTTGGCGGAGCTTTCGACACGGAAATCGTACTGGTCGCCCTTGAAGGCCTCCAGCTCCACTGTCTCGTCGCGGAAATAGTCGTAGCGCTGCTCGTCGAAATTATTGGTGCCGACATTCACCGGCAGCTGGGCGGCCCAATAGTCCGGCACTCGCTCATAGGAAATCGTGCGGCCGGGCACCATCTGCTTGATCCTGTAGGCACCGCCACCGAGCGGAACCTCCAGCGTGCCCTGCGAGATGTCGCGCGGCTTGCCGGAGGCGTCGTTCGCGGTCCACCAGTGCTTCGGCATCACCCGGAGCTGGCCGACGATCTGCGGCAATTCGCGATTTCCAGTCTGGTCGAAGCTGAAGGTCACCTCGCGCTCGCCGGTCACCTCGGCCTTCTTGACGTGGCTGTAATAGAAGGCCTGCTGCGGATTGTTCTTGGTCAGCGCTTCGAACGACCACACCACGTCGTCCGGCGTCACCGGCTTGCCGTCATGCCACTTCGCCTCGGGGCGCAGCCGGTAGGTGACGGAGGAGAAGTCCGTGGGATAGCGCACCGCGTCGGCCAGCAAGCCGTATTCGGTCGCCACTTCGTCGGACGAGGGCGCCATCAGCGTGTCGTAGATCAGGTTGAGCCCGATGGCCGGATTGCCGCGCGGGATAATGTCGTTGAGCGTGTCGAAGGTGCCGTTGTCGGAGAGCCGCACCAGGCCGCCTTTTGGCGCATTCGGGTTCACATAGTCGAAATGCTTGAAATCCGGCGGGTATTTCGGCGTACCGAGCAGCGCGACGGCGTGCCGCCATTGCGGCGCCTCGCTGGGGGCGAGGTCGGGCGGCACGACGGCCGGCGACGGCATTTCCGACGGCGGTGCCTTGGGATCGGCAGCGGCGGGGGGAGCGCCGCTTTGGGCAGGGGCATCGGGCGCGGCGGGTGCGGTCTGCGCGAGGCTCGGCGCAGCTAGTCCACTGAACGCGAGCATCAGCGCGGCGCAGGCGAGCACGGTCGTCCTGTTGCGGCTCCTCATCCGTGGCATCCCTTTGCTGTTGGCAGGACAGGCCCGGCGATCGCGCCGGCCATCCGTCCATTATGGCGAGTTACGTTCGGAAAAGAATAAGGCCGGGGCGCGAAGCGCCGCCGGCCTGACGTGATCGTGAAAAACATGAACGCCGCGCAATGTTTAGCGCACGGCGTCGCGCTGGTGCCGCGACCTCACTGGGGCGGCGGCGTCGCCGGAGCGGCCGGGGCTTCCGGAGCGGGCTGCGGCTGGGGAGGTGCAGCGCTGCCTGCGCCGGCATCGCCGGGCGCCGGCGAAGGGTGTGCCGGAGCCGAGGTCGCGGGCTCGGCCGGCTTCGGCTCGGCGGTCGCGGGAGCGGCGGGGGCAGGAGCAGCCGGAGCGGCGGCGGGTTCCGCGGGCTTGGCATCGGCCGGCTTGGCGTCGGCCGGCTTCTCGCCCGCCGCGGGTGCGGCCCCGGCCGGTGCGGCGGCCGGCTCGGGCTTCGGTAGCGGCTGCGGGCTGTGCGACAGCGTGTTCAGGTAGGCCAGGAGGTCGGCGCGATCGGTCTCCTTGGCGAGGCCGGCGAAGCCCATCGCGGTGCCCGGAATGTCGGCCTTCGGGTTCTTGATGAAGTCCGACAGCTCCTGGAAGGTCCAGGTGCCGCCATGCGCCTTCATAGCCGCGGAATAGGCGAACCCGGGCGCGCTGGCGACCTGGCGGCCCACAATGCCGTAAAGGTCCGGGCCGACCTTGGCACCGGCGCCCTCGACGAAATTGTGGCAGGCGCCGCACTTCTTGGCCTGTGCCGCGCCGCGCTCGACGTTTGCTGCGCCCAGCAGGTTGGCGATCGGCACGTCGGCCGGGGCCGCGGCCTGCGCCTCGCCGCTGGAGGCTTCCTTCACCACGATCTCGAAGCCGGGCTTCTCTGGCGGATGGTGGGAGAAGATGATGTCGGAAACGATGCTCAATCCGAGCGTGAAGGTCAGCGTGCCAAGTATGGCACCGGCGATCTTGTTCAGCTCGAAGCTGTCCATCGAAATTCGGCTCCCTCGAAGAACGGGGAACGGGCACCTCCGGCAGGTCCGCACCCCGCGCCGTTCAATGGTAACAGCCGCCCTTCACGGGCGCCAACGGCGGGCGGGAACTAATCATTTTGACGGTGGCCGTGCAACCCGTATAAGCCGCCCGCAGTTGCTACGTTTCGCCACCGGGCGGGAGCGTGGCACCACCCCTGAATCTACTTCCCCGAGGCGGGCAGATGCCCTCATCCGACACGCTGATACTTGTTCCCGCGCGCATGGCATCGACCCGCTTGCCGGGAAAGCCGCTGGCCGACGTCGGTGGGCGGCCGATGATCGTCGAAGTGGCGCGGCGTTCCGCCGCGGCAAATATCGGCCGGGTCGTGGTCGCCACCGACACCGAGAGCGTGCGCGAGGCGGTGGTGAAGGCCGGCTTCGAGGCGGTGATGACACGCGCCGACCATCCGTCGGGTTCCGACCGCATCTTCGAGGCGCTGAACAAGGTCGATCCGGAGCGGGCTGCGCAGCG
>JAQSWY010000200.1 GCA_029266425.1 Xanthobacteraceae bacterium | reverse complement strand
CGAAGGCGGCGACCACCGCGACATCCACGCCCTTCAGCGGCGCATAGAGCGCGCCCACCGCCAGGGTCAGGCACATGAAGCGCGCCGCCGCGGCGGCGCTCGGATGGATGCTCTCCACCAGCGCATAGAGCACGCCGACCAGGGCGAAGGCGGCGACGATGAGCGGCATGTCGCCGGCCACCAGCGTGCCGATCCCGGTCCCGGCGAGCACCACCAGCCCCGCCGCGCCCATCCAGCCGAGCCGGTGCAGCGCCGGTCCACCCGTGTCCAGCGTGAAGGACAGGATGCAGGTGACCATGGCGTAGATCATCCAGAAGTCGACCCCGATCGCGAGGCCGGCGCCGATGGGCGCCATCACCGTCAGCGCGAAGCGGATCGAGCGGGCCAGAAGCCCGTCGCCATGCCAGCGTGCCTGCGCGGTTTTTTCTTCCGGCACAGGCGGTTCGCGGGAAGTCTCGGCCACGCACTGCTCCTCGCTATACCGCTTTACCCGGTCTTTACCGTGCCCGGCGGAGATTGTGGACAGTGTTGTGTTGCGTCCTGAGTAGGGTAGCCGTCCATGAAGGTGGTTCTTAACGGGGAGGCCCGCCGGGCGTCCCGCACCGGCGTCATTCGGCCGTCGGGCCTGCCTTCCGATCTTCCGCTCGACACCATCCTGCGTGGCGACTGCGTCGCCGAGCTGTCGAAGCTGCCGGCCCGCTCGGTCGACATGGTGTTCGCCGACCCGCCCTATAACCTCCAGCTCCAGGGCGAATTGAAGCGTCCCGACGACAGCCGGGTCGACGCGGTCGACGACGCCTGGGACAAGTTCGAGAGCTTCCAGGCCTATGACGCCTTCACCCGCGCCTGGCTGCTGGCCGTGCGCCGGGTGCTCAAGCCGACCGGCACGCTCTGGGTGATCGGCTCCTATCACAACATCTTCCGCGTCGGCGCGCTGCTGCAGGACCTCGATTTCTGGATCCTCAACGACATCGTCTGGCGCAAGACCAACCCGATGCCGAACTTCCGCGGCCGGCGCTTCACCAATGCGCATGAGACGATGATCTGGGCCGCGCGCGAGCCCGGCGCCAAGGGCTACACCTTCAATTACGAGGCGCTGAAGGCGGCCAACGAGGACGTGCAGATGCGCTCCGACTGGCTGTTCCCGATCTGCTCGGGCGGCGAGCGGCTGAAGGACGAGGACGGGCGCAAGCTGCACCCGACGCAGAAGCCGGAGGCGCTACTGGCCCGTGCCATCCTCTCGGCGTCGAAGCCGGGCGACGTGGTGCTCGATCCCTTCCTCGGCTCCGGCACCACGGCGGCGGTGGCGAAGCGCCTCGGCCGGCATTTCGTCGGCATCGAGCGCGACGCGGCCTATGCCGACGCCGCCCAGGCGCGCATCGACGCGGTGGAGCCGTTGCCCGATCTCGCCCTCGCTTTGGCGCCGACGGCCCGTGAAGCCCCCCGCGTGGCCTTCAACGCGCTGATCGAGCGCGGGCTGCTCGCCCCCGGCACGCTGCTGACCGACGCCAAGGCGCGGGCGCGGGCGCTGGTGCGCGCCGACGGCACGCTGTCGCTGGAGACGGCGCCGGGCCTCGGCCAGATCGGCTCGATCCATCGCGCCGGCGCCATCGCGCAGGGGCTGGAAGCCTGCAATGGCTGGACCTATTGGCATGTCGAGACCCGCGAGGGGCTCAAGCCGATCGACACGCTCCGCGCCGTCATGCGCTCGGAGATGGCGATGGCGGCGGAGTAGTACTTGCCTCTGCTTCAGCATCCTTCGAGGCTCGGGCGATGCCCGAGCACCTCAGGATGAGGTAGTCCTTTCAGAAGAACCTCATCCTGAGGTGCGACCCCGGACTTGATCCGGGGGAGCCTCGAAGGATGCTCCAACAGGACGCCGCGCCATGATCACGCTCTACGAGCAGCCCGATTCCGGCAATTGCTACAAGGTCCGGCTGGTGGCCGCCCATACCGGCCGGCAGATCAAGCGGGTGAGCGTCTCCTCGCGCGACGGCTCGACCCGCACGCCGGAATTCCTCGCCCGCAACCCCATCGGCAAGGTGCCGACGGTGGAGCTCGAGGACGGGCGCTTCCTCGCCGAATCCAACGCCATCATGCTGCATCTCGCCGAGGGCACGTCCCTGATCCCGGCGGATGCCTATGACCGCGCCAAGGCCTATGAATGGCTGTTCTTCGAGCAGTACAGGCGCTCGGCGTGATGGAAGCGCGTCTCGCCAAGGCCGACTGGCTGGCCGGAGACGCCTTCAGCATCGCCGACATCGCGCTCTATGCCTACACCCACACGGCAGACCAGGGCGGCTACGACCTCGCGCCCTTCCCCGGCATCCGCCGCTGGCTTGACCGGGTGGCGGCGCTGCCCGGCCATGTCGGACTGCTGGACTGAGGCACTTTACCCGTCATCCCGGCCGCAGCCCGAATGGCGGAGAGCCGGGATCGCTTCCCGCTCCCCTACTTCACGCGGACCCGGCTTGGCCTTTGGCCGTCCGGGACGACGATGACCTTCGCTACAGCTTCGCCAGCACCTTGCGCATCACGCTCGGAAACGCCTCGGCGTCGAATCCGGCCGGGCTGACCCAGCGATGGCCGGCCGGCGCCCTGGTCGCCGCCGGAACGTCGGCGCGCCAGACGTCGAGCTCCAGCGCGAAATGGCTGAAGACATGGGTGACCGGCGTATTGAGCGCACGCCATTGCGCCGTCAGCGGCGCATGAAGGCCGGGATTTGCCGGATCGCTCTCATCCCACGGCGTCGAGGGCACCTCGCTCATGCCGCCCAATAGCCCGCTGGCCGGGCGCGAGCGCACCAGCACCGCCCCGTCGGCGCGCACCACAAGGAAGGCGACGCCGCGGCGGGTCGGGCGCGCTGCCTTGGCCGCCTTGAGCGGATAGCGTTCCGGCTCGCCGGTCGCGTAGCCGGCGCAGTCCGGCCGCCACGGACAGAGCGCGCAGGCGGGCTTGCGCGGCGTGCAGATGGTGGCGCCAAGGTCCATCATCGCCTGTGCAAAGTCGCCGTGACGGGCATCGGGCAGAAGGGTGAGCGCCAGCGTCCGCAGCTTCGCCCGCGCCTTCGGCAGCGGCTCCTCCACCGCGAAGAGGCGCGCCAGCACGCGCTCC
>JAQSWY010000199.1 GCA_029266425.1 Xanthobacteraceae bacterium | reverse complement strand
CGCCGGCAGGCGCGGCGCTATCACTGGCTGTCGGAGGGGCTGACGAGCTTCCTCGACGACCCGCACGCCGCGGTGGACGGGCCGCACCAGGGCGAGATCGTCAACCTTGCCGATGCCCGCGCCGAACGCTCCCGCACCGGCCAGCTCGACCTGCTGGGCGCACTCGGCCCCGAGCGCATCGCCCGTGAATTCGCCGCGCTCGATGGCGCACCGGCGAAGAAGGAGCGCAAGCCGGACCAACTGGAGCTGCCGCATCTCGTCATGCCGGCGCATCACGACGTGCGCGCAAAGGACGTCGTGCTGCCGCGCCTGCACGCGGCGCTGGCCGCGGCGGCCGACCGCGGGCCGGAGGATTTCGCCGAGCTGCTGCTGGTGCCCGGTGTGGGCGCCCGCACCGTCGAAGCGCTCGCCATGGTGGCCGAGGTGGTGCACGGCGCGCCTTGCCGCTTCTCCGATCCGGCGCGCTTCTCCTACGCGCATGGCGGCAAGGACCGGCACCCCTTCCCGGTGCCGGTGAAGGTCTACGACCAGACCATCGACCTCATGAAGTCGGCGGTGCGCAAGGCGAAGCTGGGCCAGACCGAGGAGCTCGCCGCCATCCGCCGGCTCGACGACCAGGCGCGCCAGCTCGAACGCCTCTCCGGTGGGCGCAGCTGGGCCGCCCAGCGCCTCGATGAACGCTTGGCATGACGTCAGCTCATCAGCGCGGATGAACTCGTTCGGCTTGTGCGCGCGGGCGATGTCGCCGGGTCCGCATATGATCGAGGGGATGCCCGCATTCTGGTAGAGCCCGGCTTCCGTTCCATAGCTCACGGCCGCCAGCGAGGGCGCTCCGGTGAGCCGTTCCACCAGCGCCGACAACGGCGCGTCGGGGGGAAGGGAGAGCGCCGGGTAGTCGCTCAGCGGCTCCCATGTCGCGTTGATGCCGTGCGCGGCGAGCGAGCGGACGACGGCGTGCACCGGCTCGAGCAGCGCGGTCGGCGCGATGCCCGGAATGGCGCGCGCCTCGAGTTCCGCGACGCACAGATCGGGGATGATGTTGAGCGCCTGCCCGCCCTTCAGCGTGCCGACCTGCATCGAGGAATAGGACGGCTCGAAGGTCGGATCGTGTGGGCCTTCGGTCAGCGCCCCGGCCGTTTCCACGGCCTTGGAGAGCACATCCGCCATGAGGTGGATCGCGTTGATTCCCTGATCGGGCCGCGACGAATGACCGGCACGGCCTTCGATGCTGATGCGCGCGGCGGCCTTACCCTTGTGGGCGCGTACGCCGCGCATGTTGCTCGGCTCGCCGATGATCGCGCCGAGGGGAGGCGCGCACAGCTCCGGCAGCCGGGAAATCAGATGGGGCACGCCGCGGCAGCCGGCTTCCTCGTCATAGGAGAAGGCGATGTGGATGGGGTGGTCGAGCCGCCGGGCCCGGAGCGCGGGCACGCTCGCCAGCACGGCCGCGAGGAAGCCCTTCATGTCGCTCGTGCCGCGCCCGTAGAGATTCTCACCCTCCGCGCGGAGCGTGAAGGGGTCCGAGCGCCATTCCGCTTCCTGCGCCGGAACGACGTCCATATGCCCGGAGACGATGTAGCCGGGCCGGTCTTCCGGCCCCAGCGTCGCGAAGAGGTTGGCGCGGTCGCCTTCCGGGCCGGGCAGGACGTGGACCCTGACGGAATGGCTTTCCAGATAGCGCACGATCCAGTCGACGACGTCGCCATTCGGAGTGCCGACCACCGAGGGAAAGCTCACCAGGCGTTCGAGGATCTGGACGACGTTCATTCCGGGAGGCTCCGCATCGGATTGGAGGGCCGCGGGCTATCGGCCCCGCAGCCCGGACGCCGCGCGGGAGTGCTCCGCGCAGCGTCCGGTCATGTTCGTCGGCCGGATGCCCGGCGGTTCTGCTTGGGCTCGTCTACTTGGGCTCGAAATAGTTGGCCCGCACCGCCGCGCCGACGAGATTGACGATCAGGCGGCCTGCCGTGATGCAGGTGATCTGGTTGACGTCGGTGGCGGGGGTGATCTCCACCACGTCCATGCCGAGGACGCGACCCTTCTTCACGAGCCCATGGATCAGACTGCGGGCCTGCATGAAGGTCATGCCGCCCGCGCAGGGCGCCGCCACGCCCGGCGCGATGCCGGGCTCGAAGGCATCGAGATCGACCGTGAGGTAGTAGCGGCCGCCATCCGGGATCATGTCGAGCACGTGCTGGATGCCGCGCTCGTGGACATCGTAGGCGGAGACGAGATGCGCGCCATAGGCCTTCGCGGCGTCATACTCTTCCTGGCGCCCGCTGCCGCTGGCGTGAAGGCCGATCTGGAAGATCTCGCCGATATGGTCCATTTCGGACGCACGGCGGATCGGGCTGGACAGCCCGTGCGTGACGCCGTTGATCTCCTCGCGCCAGTCGAGGTGCTGGTCGATCTGGATGAGGGTGACCGGCCCCTGGTCGTCGAGGGCCTTGATCACGGGGATCGGGATCGAGTGGTCGCCGCCCAGAACGATCGGCATCGCGCCGGAGGCCACGATCTTGCGCACGACATCCTCGGCGCGCTTGAGGTGATCCTTCAGTTCGCGCGGATCGGCGTAGACATCGCCGCAGTCGACGGCGCGGATCGCCCTGTTGTCGTAGAGCGGGCCGCCAATGTCGAAGTCATAGCGCTCGATGGAGCGCAGGATCCGGTCGGTCGCCCGGCGCATGGCCAGTGCGCCGCGGCTCTGGTCGCTGGCGATCTCGCCGAAGGTGTAGGATTCGCCGTAGGGGATGCCGAGATAGGCGATGTCCGCGCTGAGCGCATCGAGATCGGCGCAGGGTTCGGAATAGAGGAAGGTCGTGTGCTCGGCCTTGGCCGGGATCGTGAGGGGCATGCGCGTTTTCCTTGTCGTCGGCGTCGAGTTCGCCATGGGCGATGTCGAGCGATGGTCCGGCCTTGGCGGGTACGTGGGCGCTGCCCGGCCGTGAGGAGGGGTGTCCGGCTCTCGTCAGTGTCCGAGTATCTGGCTGAGGAAGAGCTTGGTGCGCTCGTGCTGCGGGTGGGAGAAGAACGCCTCCGGCTCGTTCATCTCGATGA
>JAQSWY010000198.1 GCA_029266425.1 Xanthobacteraceae bacterium | reverse complement strand
TGACCAGCAGCTTGTCGACGCGGCGCCCGTCCATGTCGACCACCTCGAAGCGCCAGCCCATCGCCTCGAAGGCCGCGCCCTCCTGCGGCAGCGCCTTCAGCTCATGCAGCACGAAGCCCGCCGCGGTGTGGAAGCCGGCATCGTGCGGGATGCGGATGCCCAGCCCGTCCGACAATTCGTCGATCGGCGTCGAGCCGGCGACGAGATAGGAGCCGTCGGCGCGCTCCACCATGTCGGGCTTGGCCTGCCCGGCCTCGTCCAGCACCACCGAGCCGGCGATGGCGTCGAGCAGGTCGGCCGGGGTGAGGATGCCGACCATCGAGCCATACTCATCCACCACCAGAGCCAGCGGCGATTCCGCGTGGCGCAGCACCTTCATCGCGTCGAGCGCGCCGGCGGTCTCCACCAGAACGGCGGCCGGCTTGACGAACTGGCGCGGGTCGGGCGTCTCGCCGTTGAGATAGGCCTCGAGCAGGTCGCGTATGTCGATGACGCCGACGCTCTCCTCCGGCGTGCCCTCGCAGGCCGGCATGCGGGTGTGGCGGGTCTCGCGGATGGTCTGGCGAACCAGGTCGGGATCATCGGTCAGGTCGATCCAGTCGACATCGGTGCGCGGCGTCATCACCGCCCGCACCGGCCGGTCGGCGAGCCGCATCACGCCGGCGATCATGCGCCGCTCGTCGGGATCGATGACGCCGGCGGTCTCGGCCTCGGCGACGATGGCGCGGATCTCCTCGTCGGTGACGTTGCTGTCGTCGCCCTTGCCGTGCTCACCGAGCAGGCGCAGCACCGCGCGCGAGGAGATGTCGAGCAGCCACACCGCCGGCGCGGCGATGCGCGAGAGCAGCATCATGCTCGGCGCGATGAAGCTCGCCAGCTTCTCCGGGCTCTGCAGCGCGAGGCGCTTGGGGATGAGCTCGCCGATGATCAGCGAGATATAGGTGATCGCCGCCACCACCAGCGTGTAGCCGAGGCCCTGGGCGAGGGCGGGGGAAAGCCCCTGCGCCTGCAGCCAGTCGCCCAGCATGTCGCCCAGCGTGGCGCCGGAGAAGGCGCCGGCGATGATGCCGATCAGCGTGATGCCGATCTGCACGGTGGAGAGGAAACGGCCGGGATCGGCGGCCAGCGCCAGCGCTATGCGGGCGCCGCGGACGCCGTTGTCGGCCATGGCGCGCAAGCGCGCCGGGCGGGCGGAGACGACGGAAAGCTCGGCCATGGCGAGAACGCCGTTGAACAGGACGAGCAGAACAACGACAGCGATTTCAAACAGTGGCATGGGGTAATGGAGGAAGCCTCGTGTCGGCATTATGTAGCACGAATGCCGGCTTTCTCCATGGGCAGGGCCGAAACGTCGCGGGAGAGCGGATGTTTGACGCCCGCCGCACAGGCGCCTAGAAGCGCCGCAAACCCTTCTGCCGTCCCTCCTGCCGCCGGCGATCAGCGATGTCCTTCAACAGTTTCGGCCAGCTTTTCCGGGTCACCACCTTCGGCGAGAGCCACGGGCCGGCCATAGGCGGGGTGATCGACGGCTGCCCTCCCGGCATCCGCTTCAAGCTGGAAGACGTCCAAGGCGCGCTGGACAGGCGCCGGCCTGGACAGTCGCGCTTCACCACCCAGCGGCGCGAGCCGGACGAGGTGCGCATCCTCTCCGGCACGCTGGAGGAGGCAGATGGAGTGCTGGTGAGCACCGGCACGCCCATCGCCTTCCTGATCGAGAACGTCGACCAGCGCTCCAAGGACTATGCGACGATATCCGAGAGCTACCGGCCGGGCCATGCCGACTACGCCTATGACGTGAAATACGGCCTGCGCGACCATCGCGGCGGCGGACGCTCCTCGGCGCGCGAGACCGCGGTGCGCGTCGCCGCCGGCGCCATCGCCGCCAAGGTGCTCCCGGGCGTCATCATCACCGGCGCGCTGGTGCAGATGGGCGAGATCGGCATCGACCGGGCGAACTGGGACGACGCCGAGATCGGCCGCAACCCGTTCTTCTGCCCGGATGCGAAGGCGGCCGAGCGCATGGCTGATTATCTCGACGGCATCCGCAAGTCCGGTTCCTCGGTCGGCGCGGTCATCGAGGTGGTGGCCGAGGGCGTGCCGCCCGGCCTCGGTGCGCCGATCTACGGCAAGCTCGACGCCGACCTCGCGAGCGCGCTGATGAGCATCAACGCCGTGAAGGGCGTCGAGATCGGCGAGGGCTTTGCGAGCGCCGCGCTCACCGGCGAGGTCAATGCCGACGAGATGCGCATGGGCAATGACGGCCGCCCGGTCTTCTCCATCCTCACCCCGCGCCGCACGGTGACGCGGCACGGCGAGGACGCGGAGATCGTCACCAAGGGCCGGCACGACCCCTGCGTCGGCATCCGCGCCGTTCCGGTGGGCGAGGCCATGGTCGCCTGCGTGCTCGCCGACCACCTGCTGCGCCATCGCGGCCAGGTTGGCACGCCGCCGGCGTGGCCGTTCCCGAGGTGACTTTCGACATCCCGGCCTTAGCCCGCAGGGCGGAGAGCGGGGATAGCTCTCCGATGTCTGCGCGATCCCGGATCGGCCTGACGGCCATCCGGGATGACAATGCAGAAACAGGAGCCACGTCATCCCCGGGCTTGGCCCGGGGATCCACGCCTTCCTTCGGCGGCATCCAAGTCGTGGATGCCTGGGCCAAGCCCGGGCATGACGGCATAGGCGGAAGGGATGACGGCTCTAGGGCTATTTAGGAGTATAATCCTAGACATTATCCCTTCCTTCTGCCCTCCTTGCCCCACCTCGTCTTCGCCAAGGGGGCGCAACCGGAGCGGCCGGCTCGCGCGGGACGGGGGGCGGTGGCCGTCTGGCGGGGATAACGCACCTCGTCCGGGCGGCGGCCCAAGCCGTGCGTTCCCGGCTCGCACTTTCCG
>JAQSWY010000003.1 GCA_029266425.1 Xanthobacteraceae bacterium | reverse complement strand
CGGATGATCTCGCCGAAGGCCAGCGTGACGATGGCGAGATAGTCGCCGCGCAGCCGCAGCACCGGGAAGCCGAGGATCACCCCCCACAGCCCGGCGAACAGGCCGGCCATCGGCAGGCAGATCCAGAACGCCCAATTGGCCCAGAAGGTTTCGCCGAAGACGCCGGCGAAGAAGTCGTTGATCGGGGCCGAGGTGGCGAGCAGCGCGTAGGTGTAGGCGCCGACGGCGTAGAAGGCGACATAGCCGAGGTCGAGCAGGCCGGCGAGGCCGACCACGATGTTCAGGCCCCAGCCGAGCATCACATAAGTGAGGATCAGGATGCCGAGGTCGATCAGATAGCGCGCCTGGTTGAGACTGCCGCTCATGTAGGCGGCGATCACCGGGAAGGCGATGGCGAAGGCGAGCAGCGCCGGCTTCAGCGCCGGCCCGGCGGCAAGGGCGGCGCGGCCGAGCGCACCGGGTCCGGACTTCGGCTTGGAGACGCGATTGGGCGACCAGACGGTGAGGTTCAGCAGCAGCCGGCCGACGAAGATGATGCCGACCATAACGGCGAGTTCGAGCGGCCGGTAGGCGAGGCCGAGCGCGCTGCCGGTGCCGCTGTCGTGCACCACGGTGAGGAAGCCGATCAGCGGGCCGAGCAGGCCGAGCGCGATCAGGCCGGTGATGAAGGCGTCCTTCAGGGCGTGCCCGAGGAGGGAATGAGAGGCGGTTGAAGCCTGCGCGGTGGCAGGCGCGACATCGACGGTCTGAAGCGCCATGGGAGCCTACCTCACACCTTCTCGACTTCCGGCCGGCCGAGCAGGCCCTGCGGCAGGAAGATGAGGGTGATGGCGAGGATGGAGAAGGCGGCCACGTCCTTGTACTCGATAGAGAAATAGGCCGACCAAAAGGTCTCGATGAGGCCGATGAGCAGCCCGCCGAGCACCGCGCCCGGCAGCGAGCCGATGCCGCCCAGCACCGCCGCCGTGAAGGCCTTCACGCCCGGCACGAAACCGTCGGCGAAGTTCGCGACGCCATAATACATCAGGTACATCACCCCGGCGACGGCCGCGAGCGCGGCGCCGATGACGAAGGTGAGCGAGATGGTGTGGTCGACATTGATGCCGAGCAGCGCCGCCATCTTGCGGTCCTGCTCGCAGGCGCGCTGGGCCCGGCCGAGCGAGGTCTTCTGCACGAGATACCAGAAGCCGGCCAGCAGGAGCGTGGTTATCACCATGATGATGACCTGCTTCCACGCCAGCGTGACCTGGTAGCTGCCGCTGTCCATCAGCACGATCACGTCGGTGACCATGGGCGGCACCGGCTTGTTGCGCGGGCCCTGCGCCACCTGCACGAAGTTCGCCAGGAAGATCGACATGCCGATCGCCGAGATCATCGGCGCCAGGCGGAACGAACCGCGCAGCGGTCGATAGGCGACGCGCTCGATGGCCCAACTGGTGAGCGAGGTGAAGAACATCGCCACCACCAGGACGATCGCCAGCGCCAGGAAGATGGAGGTGATGCCGAGCACCGTGGTCAGCAGCAGGAAGCAGATCAGCGAGATGAAGGTCGCCACCATGAAGACGTCGCCATGGGCGAAGTTCACCATGCCGATGATACCGAACACCATGGTGTAGCCGATGGCGATGAGGCCGTAGATAGACCCGAGAGTCAGCCCATTGATGAGCTGCTGAACAAAGACTTCCATTTTTGTTATCGGCTCCCCTCGGCCGGTTGCAAAGCCGTTCCGTCACGCCGGGCTGATGCCCATATTGTGTTCGTGACCGAGACATAGGCGTTGCCTGCGAGTCTTAGCGTGGCCTGCGTACGGATACAATTCGATCGAAAGACGAAATGCAAAGGATCGATAGCGGTGATATGTCGTCATTATAATACCATGCGCCGAAAGATCGTTCCTACTTGCGTGGTTTTGCGGGACGACGGCACGCGCTATGCAAGCCTGGCTGCTCTCGATCGGAGCCAGGTGGATAGATTCAAGTGGACAGCGTGACCGATGCCAAGCCCGAGGCCGGGCTCTATCGCGAGGCGATGAGCCGTCTCGCCAGCGCCGTCCATGTGGTGACGACGCAGGGCGGCGACGGCCGCGCCGGCTTCACCGCCACCGCGGTGGTCTCGGTGTCCGACGCACCGCCGACGCTGCTCGTCTGCCTCAACCGGCGCATCCGCTCGGCCGCGGCGTTCCGGGCAAGCGGGGTGTTCGCGGTCAATACGCTGCGCGGCGAACACGAGCCGGTGGCGCAGGCCTTCGGCGGACGGCTCGCCCTCAGCGGCGAGGAGCGTTTCGGGGTCGGCGACTGGCATGAGGGCCGGCTCGGCGTGCCGTGCCTTGCCGGAGCGCTGGCAAGCTTCGAATGCCGCCTCGTCGAAATGCGCACGATCGCCACGCACGACGTGCTGGTCGGGCGGGTTGAGGCGATCGCGCTCGGTCATGAGGGGCCAGGCCTGATCTATGTCGGGCGCGGCTTCCGTGTGCTCTGATCCCGCATTTCGCCGGCCGGGCTGGACGAAGCCCGGGCTCCCGCGTCTATGATGAGCGGAAGCTGGCCCGAGAGCGCGTTGAGGCGGCTCGCCGCCGGAAACAGAGCTGGAGGGAACCACATGGCCTTGGAGATGAACGGCACCTACGAACTGCCGGTCCCGCGCGAGCGGGTGTGGGCGGCGCTGAACGATCCCGAGATGCTGAAGCGCTGCATTCCCGGCTGCGAGGAGCTTGAGAAGCTCTCCGACACCGAATTCCGCGCGGTGGCGGTCGCCAAGGTCGGTCCGGTGAAGGCGCGTTTCAAGGGCAATGTGACGCTTTCCGATCTCAGTCCGCCGGAGGGATACCGCATTTCCGGGCAAGGAGATGGCGGCATTGCCGGCTTCGCCAAGGGCGGCGCGGTGGTGCGCCTCGAGCCGACGGAGGCCGGCGGCACCAGCCTGTATTATGAGGCGGAGGCGCAGATCGGCGGCAAGCTGGCGCAGATCGGCCAGCGCCTCGTCGCCGGAACGGCGAAGAAGCTCGCCGACGAGTTCTTCGCGAACTTCGCCAAGGCGGCAGGGGAAGAGGGCTCGGTCGCCGCGGCCTGATGCGCTGGCACAAAGTATCCCACAGTATCTGCTGCGGTGCCGAAGCATTTACTGCGCTGCATCGTCGCCAATGGCCGGGAATCGCAAGAAAAAGGGCTGAAGTCCGGCGCCACTCGGAAAAATTTATCCCTTCCGTTGCGATCGGAGCGCTTGACCGGCGTTCCGAACAGGTTTCACACTGGAACAATGAAAAAGCGGGCGAAAAGCCCCGGAACGAGCGGCCCGACGGCGCGAATCTCGCGTCCCGACGGCCGAAGGAGGGCCATAAGGCTCCCGCCAGGAGGAAACCGATGCCTGTCGTCTCCATGACCGTCAATGGTCGGGCGGTGAGTGCGGATGTCGATCCGCGCACTCTGCTCGTTCAGTTCATCCGCGAAAACCTGCTGCTGACCGGCACCCATGTCGGCTGCGACACCAGCCAGTGCGGCGCCTGCACCGTGCATCTCGACGGCCATGCGGTGAAGTCCTGCACCGTGCTTGCGCTGCAGGCCGAGGGTTGCCAGGTGACGACCATCGAAGGGCTCGCCGCGGGCGGCGCACTGCATCCGATGCAGGAGGCGTTCCGCCAGAATCACGGCCTGCAATGCGGCTTCTGCACGCCCGGCATGATCATGGCCGCGGTCGACATCGTGCAGCGCAACGGCAACGTCCTCGACGAGCATGTGATCCGCGACGAACTCGAGGGCAATATCTGCCGCTGCACCGGCTACCACAACATCGTCGCCGCGATCACCGATGGCGCCCGCGCGATGGCGACGGTGCCGCTGCGCGCGGCAGCGGAATAGTCCTCGCCACTCAAGCGGCCCTCGTGGCGGTCCCCGGACCTGATCCGGGGATCAACCCGGCCACCCAGACTTCGAACGCGGGCACTCGCGGCCAGGCTAAATCCCCGGATCAAGTCCGGGGATGAGGGAAGTTCAAAGAACAAGCGCGGCCTAGAGCCCGGGAGAAACGCCAATGACCGTCACCAGGATCGGCGAGGCGGTGCGCCGCAAGGAAGATCACCGCTTCATCACCGGCAAGGGCCAGTACACCGACGACATCAGCCGCCCCGGACAGGCGCATGCCTATTTCCTGCGCTCGCCACATGCCCATGCCCGCATCCGGAAGATCGACACGGGCGACGCGTCGGCGATGCCCGGCGTTGTGGCCATCCTCACCGGCAAGGACCTTGCCGAGGACAAGATCGGCGACCTGATCTGCGGCTGGATGATCCATTCCAAGGACGGCAGCCCGATGAAGATGGGCTCGCACCCGGCCTTGGCGAAGGAGAAGGTGCGCTATGTCGGCGACCATGTCGCCGTCGTGATCGCCGAGACGCTCGACCAGGCGAAGGACGCCGCGAGCGCCATCGAGGTCGATTACGAGGTGCTGCCCGCCGTAGCCGATCTCGCCACCGCGCAATATCCCAAGACGGGGCTGGTGCATGACGAGATACCAGGCAACACCGCCTTCGCCTGGCATCTCGGCGACAAGGCGGCCACCGAGACGGCGTTCTCGCGCGCCCACCACGTGACGAAGCTCAACATCGTCAATCAGCGCCTGGTGCCGAATGCGATGGAGCCCCGGGCGGCGATCGGCGACTATGATTCCGGCAATGACGCCTTCACGCTGTGGACCACCAGCCAGAACCCCCACGTCGCCCGCCTCGTGCTCTCGGCCTTTGTCGGCATCGCGCCCGAGCACAAGCTGAGGGTGATCGCGCCGGACGTCGGCGGCGGCTTCGGCTCGAAGATCTTCATCTATGCCGAGGAGACGGTGTGCGCCTGGGCCTCGAAACGGGTCGGCAGGCCGGTGAAATGGACCTCCGACCGCTCGGAAGCGTTCCTCTCCGACGCGCATGGCCGCGACCACGTCACCCGCGCCGAGATGGCGCTCGACGAGAAGGGCAAGATCCTCGGCCTCAAGGTCGCGACCAAGGCCAATATGGGCGCGTATCTGTCGACCTTCGCCTCCTCGGTCCCGACCTATCTCTATGCGACGCTGCTCTCCGGGCAGTACGACATTCCGGCGATCTATTGCGAGGTCGATGCGGTCTACACTACGACGACGCCGGTCGATGCCTATCGCGGCGCCGGTCGTCCGGAGGCGACCTTCGTGGTCGAGCGCCTCGCCGAGGTCGCGGCGCGCGAGATGAGCATCGATCCGGCGGACTTCCGCAAGCGCAACTTCGTCAAGAAGTTCCCGCACACCACGCCGGTCATCATGACCTATGACGCCGGCAACTATCGCGCCTCGCTCGACAAGGCGATGGAGATCGCCGACGTGAAGGGCTTCGGCAAGCGCCGGCGCGAGGCGGCACGGCGCGGCAAGCTGCGCGGGCTCGGCTATAGCTGCTACATCGAGGCCTGCGGCATCGCCCCCTCGCAAGCGGTCGGCTCGCTCGGCGCCGGCGTCGGGCTGTGGGAAAGCGCCGAGGTGCGGGTCAACCCGACCGGCAATGTCGAGGTGCTCACCGGCTCGCACAGCCACGGCCAAGGCCACGAGACGACATTCGCCCAACTCGTCTCCTCGCGCCTGGGGATTCCAATCGAGAATGTCGTGGTGGTCCATGGTGACACCGACAAGGTGCAGTTCGGCATGGGCACCTATGGCTCGCGCTCCGGCGCGGTCGGCATGTCCGCGATCGTCAAGGCGCTCGACAAGGTCGAGGCCAAGGCCAAGAAGATCGCCGCACACATTCTCGAGGCGGCGGAAGGCGACGTCGAATTTGCCGACGGCAAGTTCACCGTGGCGGGCACAGATCGCTCGATCGACTTCGCCTCCGTGGCGCTCAACGCCTACGTCGCGCACAAATTCCCCACTTCGGAGATCGAGCCGGGGCTGAAGGAAGGGGCGTTCTACGACCCGACCAACTTCACCTTCCCGGCCGGCACCCACATCTGCGAGGTCGAGATCGATCCCGACACCGGCAAGACCACCATCGCCAACTGGACGGCGGTGGATGATTTCGGCGTGGTCATCAATCCGATGATCGTCGAGGGCCAAGTCCATGGCGGCATCGCGCAGGGCGTCGGCCAGGCGCTGCTCGAAGTCGCGACCTATGACAAGGACGGCCAGCTCATGACCGGCTCGTACATGGACTACACCATGCCGCGAGCCGACGACCTGCCGAGCTTCAAGATGGCCTTCACCGAGACGCGGTGTCCGTCCAATCCGCTCGGCATCAAGGGCTGCGGCGAGGCGGGTGCCATCGCGGCGCCGGCGGCGGTGATCAACGCCATCACCGACGCGCTGGGCACCGAAGCGGTGCCGATGCCGGCGACGCCGTCCGCGGTGTGGCAGGCGGTGCAGAAGACGGGTCCCGCAAAGCAGGCTGCGGAGTGAGCAAGATCAACCTTTACACCCTCATCCCCGGGCGTGACCCGGGGATCCAGCCGAGCCGCTCACACGGTGGTCGTGGTCTGGGTGCCCGCGTCAAGCCGGGGCATGAGGGAGGTAGCTAACAAGGGGACTTCCCATGTTCGCCTTCAATTATCACCGCCCGTCATCCTTGCGCAAAGCCGCTTCGCTGCTCGCTTCCGTCGAGGACGGCAAGCTGCTCGCCGGTGGCCATACGCTGATTCCGACTCTGAAGCTGCGCCTCGCCAGCCCGGGCGATCTCATCGATCTCGGGGGACTGCCGGAGCTCTCTGGCATCACCCTGTCGGGGCGCACGCTGTCCATCGGCGCCATGACCCGCCATGCCGAGGTCGCGGCCTCGCCCGTCGTCAAGGAGGCGGTGCCGGCGCTCGCCTATCTCGCTTCGCTGATCGGCGATCCCGCGGTGCGCAATCGCGGCACGATCGGGGGCTCGGTCGCCAATAACGACCCGTCCGCCGACTATCCCGCCGCCTGCCTCGGGCTGGGTGCCACCATCATCACCAATCAGCGGCGCATCGAGGCCGATGATTTCTTCCTCGGCCTGTTCGAGACGGCGCTGGAGCCCGGGGAGATCATCACCCGCTTCGCCTTCCCGGCGGTGCGCAAGGCGGCTTACGAGAAGTTCCCGAATCCGGCCTCGCGCTATGCCTTGGTCGGCGTGTTCGTGGCGCGGCGCACCGCGGATATCCGCGTTGCGGTGACCGGGGCTTCGCAGAGTGGCGTGTTCCGCTGGCACGCGGCCGAGGAGGCGCTGAAGAAGCGCTTCGCCGCCAAGTCGCTGGACGGCGTGCCGACCCCGCCGGCCGAGGACATGATCGCCGACATCCATGGCAGCGGCGCCTATCGCTCGCATCTCGTCGGCGTCATGGCGAAGCGCGCAGTGGACAAGGCGGCGGAATAAAATGGAGCTGGAGCACGGCTTGAACATCCGTCGAGGCCGCTTTGCGTGCACCTCAGAGCCTGACCCGTAATTCGGTGGTGCCAGATGAAACGGGCCATTTCCGCCGTCATGGCCGGGCTCGTCCCGGCCATCCACGGTTGATCTTTGTCACGGACGTGGATCCCCGGGACAAGCCCGGGGATGACGGGTCATTGGGCGCACTACGAGTCCGACTCTCGGAATGATGTGGTTCTTTTAGAGCAACCTCATCCTGAGGTGCCGCCGCAGGCGGCCTCGAAGGATGCTGAAGCAGAACGCCCTTCTTGCCCGTTCCCACCCAAGCATGGGAAAACCGCAGGCCGAGGAGTAACCCATGCCCGGCCAACGTGATCCCGGTCTTCCCGCATCCATCGACGCCACGCTGGCACTGCTCCAATCCGGCGGCTATGTCGCCGACCGGGCGCTGGCGACCGTGGTGTTCCTCGCGCTGCGGATGGGCCGGCCGCTCTTCCTCGAGGGCGAGGCCGGGGTCGGCAAGACCGAGATCGCCAAGGTGCTGGCCGGTGCGCTCGGCCGGCGGCTGATCCGGCTGCAATGCTATGAGGGGCTCGACCTCTCCTCCGCGGTCTATGAATGGAACTATGCGGCGCAGATGATCGCCATCCGTGCCAGCGAGGCCGCCGGCTCGGTCGACCGCGACCGGTTGGTCGAGGACGTGTTCTCCGAGCGCTATCTGATCCGCCGTCCGCTCTTGCAGGCGCTGGAGCCCGATCCCGGCGGGGCGCCGGTGCTGCTGGTCGACGAGCTCGACCGCACCGACGAGGCGTTCGAGGCCTTCCTGCTCGAAGTGCTGTCGGATTTCCAGGTGACGGTGCCCGAGCTGGGCACGGTGCGGGCCGAGCATCCGCCGATCGTCGTCGTCACCTCGAACCGCACCCGCGAGGTGCATGACGCGCTGAAGCGCCGCTGCCTTTATCACTGGGTCGACTATCCGAACGCAGCACGGGAACTGGCGATCCTGCGGGCGCGGCTGCCGGACGCGCCGAAGCGCCTGTCACGGGAGGTCGTCGGCTTCGTGCAGGCGATCCGCCGCGAGGACCTGTTCAAGGCGCCGGGCGTCGCCGAGACGCTGGACTGGGCCTCCGCGCTGGTCGAGCTCGACGCCGCCGCGCTCGACCCGGCCGTGGTCGGCGACACGCTCGGCGTCCTGCTGAAGTACCAGGACGATATCGCCAAGACCGATGCCGGCCGGATCGAGGCGCTGATCCAGGACGCCCGCATGGCGGTGAAGGCGATGGGGTGACAGTAGACCTTCTCACGGCGGTCACGGCCGGGCTTGTCCCGGCCATCCACGGCTGCATGAAGCCGTGGATTCCCGGCACAAGGCCGGGGACGACTGCGTTTCTTTGAGGTGGCGGCGATGGAAGGCCGCCTTCCCGACAACATCGCCTATTTCGGCCGTGCCTTGCGCGCCGCCGGGCTGCCGGTCGGGCCGGGCGTGGTGCTCGACGCGATCCGTGCGGTGGAGACCGCCGGCATCGGCCGGCGCGAGGATTTCTACTGGACGCTGCACGCGGTCTTCGTGACGCGGCGCGAGCATCACCTCGTCTTCGATCAGGCGTTCCGGGTGTTCTGGCGCAAGCGCCAGATGCTGGAGAAGATGCTTGCCATGCTCTCGCCCAACGCTCCGGCGCGGCCGGAGCGCAAAGGGCCGCCGCCGCTGAAGCGGGTGGAGGATGCGTTCTTCTCGGGCGTCGGCGAGCGCCGCACCGAGGAGAAGCCGCGCATCGAGGTGGAAGCCCGGCTCGCCGTCTCCACCGAAGAGGTGTTCCGCGCCAAGGACTTCGCGCAGATGAGCGCGGAGGAGATCAATGAGGCGCGCCGGCGCATCGCACTGCTGCGGCTGCCGGACGATCGCGTCGCCACGCGCCGGCTCGTCGCCGATCGTTCTGGCCAGCGGCTCGACCTGCGTGCCACGCTGCGAGCGAGCCTGCGCAGCGGCGGCGAACTGATCGACCTGCACCGCCGCGGGCCAGGCGAGCGGCGCCCGCCGCTGGTGGCGCTGCTCGATATATCCGGCTCGATGGCGGATTATTCGCGCGTCGTGCTGCACTTCCTGCACGCGCTCATGGCGCAGCGGCGAGGTGTCTCGACCTTCCTGTTTGGGACGCGGCTCACCAATGTCTCGCGCGCGCTGTCGCATCGCGATCCCGACGAGGCGCTGGCGCTCGCCGGCGACACGGCGAAGGACTGGTCCGGCGGCACCCGCATCGCCTCCTCGCTGCACGCCTTCAACCGCTACTGGTCGCGCCGGGTGCTGGGGCAGGGGGCGATCGTGCTGCTCATCACCGACGGGCTGGAGCGCGAGGCGGGCACGCATCTCGCGTTCGAGATGGATCGGCTGCATCGCTCCTGCCGGCGGCTGATCTGGCTGAACCCGCTGCTGCGCTATGAGGGCTTCGAGCCGCGCGCCGCCGGGGTGAAGGCGATGCTGCCCAATGTCGACGATTTCCGCCCCGTGCATAACCTTGCCAGCATGGAGATGCTGGTGAAGGCACTTTCTGGAGACAGCGGAAGGTCGTGGGCAGCAACCTCAAGGGTCCCTCCCTTGAAGGGAACGTCATCCTGAGGCGGCATCTCAGGATGAGTTGGTATAGGCGTGCACGCCGCCGCAATAGTCGGTGACATGCCAGCCGTCCGGCGTCTCCTCCAGATAGGAGGCGCCGACCGGCACCTTGCCGTGGCCGCCGGGGATGTCGAGCACATAGGTTGGCAGTGCAAGGCCGGAGAGCCGGCCGCGCAGCTCCCGCATCAGCGCCTGCCCGTCAGCGATCGGCAGGCGGAAATGCGCGGTGCCCGGCGCGAGGTCGGGATGGTGCAGGTAGTAGGGCTTTACCCGGCACTCGACCAGCGCCCGGAACAGCGCGGTGAGCGTTCCGGCGTCGTCGTTGACACCACGCAGCAGCACGCTCTGGCTGACCAGCGGAATACCGGCATCGGCCAATCGGGCGAGGGCGACGCGGGCCTCGGGACCAAGTTCGCGGGCGTGGTTGGCGTGCACCGCGACAAAAGTGGTGACGCCATCGGCCTTCAATGCCGCGACGAGTGCGCCGGTCACCCGTTCCGGCGCTGCAACCGGGACGCGGGTATGGAAGCGCACGATCTTGACGTGCGGGATCGCCGCCAGGCGCCGCATCAGCGCTTCCAGCCGGCGCGGCGCCACCATGAAGGGGTCGCCGCCGGTGAGCACGACCTCCCAGATCTTCGGGCGGCCGGCGATATAGCTCAGCCCCCGTTCCAGCGCCTCGTCGGACAGGCTCGCCTCGGCGCCGGGGCCGACCATTTCGCGGCGGAAGCAGAAGCGACAATAGACGGCGCAGACCCCGACGAGCTTCAGCAGCACGCGGTCCGGGTAGCGATGCACGATGCCCGGTACCGGGCTGTGCGCATCATCGCCGATCGGATCGGCGCGCTCTTCGGGGCGGGTCTCCAGCTCGCGCGCATCCGGCACGAACTGGAGAGCGATGGGATCGGCGGGATTATCGCGGTCGATCAGCCCGGCGAGGGTAGGGGTGAGCGCCACCGCATAGCGCTCCGCCACCGCATCGAGCCCGTCGCGCTCGGCGACGAGGCCGGCGGCATCGAGCTCCTCGATGCCGCGCAAGGTGCGGGGAAGCGCGTCGATTGTCGCGAAATTCGTCTTCATGCGCGCTCTTGTGACCGTTTGAGACATTCTCGGCAAGCCGCCGGACTTGCGAGCGCGCTATAAGACACAAAACTAGGGCGGCAGCAGGAGGACACCGAATGTTCGCACGCGAGGACGATGTGTTGGACGCTGCCGCCCGCTGGCGGCGCGAGGGACGAGGGGTGGCGCTGGCCACGGTGGTGGAGACCTGGGGCTCGGCGCCGCGACCAGTCGGCAGCCATCTCGCCATCGACGAGGCCGGCGACTTCCTCGGCTCGGTATCCGGCGGCTGCGTCGAAGGCGCGGTGGTCGCGGAAGCCGCCGAGGTGATCGCCGACGGCAAGCCACGTCTGCTCGAATTCGGCGTCGCCGACGAGACCGCCTGGCAGGTCGGACTTTCCTGCGGCGGGCGGATCGCCGTCTATGTCGAGAAGGTCGCCTGATGGAACTCGCTCTGCTCGAAGCCTTGAACGCCGAGCGCGCCGGGCGCCGCGCCTGCGTGCTGGTGACGGAGATGGGCAGCGGCCGCCAGCGTCTTGTCAAAGCCGGCGAGGTGGCGGCCGATCCGCTTGCCGAGCAGCTCGGCGAGGCGCTGCGCACGGCGAAGAGCGGCATGGTCGCGCTCGGCAACGAGCGGGTGTTCCTCACCGCGCAGGTGCCGGCGCCGCGGCTCGTCATCACCGGCGCGGTGCACATCTCGCAGGCGTTGGCGCCGATGGCGAAGACTGCCGGTTTCGATGTCGTGATCGTCGATCCTCGCACCGCCTTCGCGACGGCGGAACGCTTTCCCGATGTCGACCTCCGCGCCGAGTGGCCCGATGTCGTGCTGCCCGGGCTGGCACTCGATCCCTTCACCGCGCTGGCGGCGCTGACCCATGATCCGAAGATCGACGATCCGGCGCTGACCGAGGCGCTGGCGCGCGGCTGCTTCTATGTCGGCGCGCTTGGCTCGCGGAAGACCCACGGCGCGCGGGTCGAGCGGCTCGCCGAACGCGGGGTGCCGCGCGAGGCGCTGGCGGCGATCCGGGCGCCGATCGGGCTCGACATCGGCGCGGCGAGCCCGGCTGAGATCGCGGTCGCGATCCTCGCCGAACTGATCGCCGCGCTGCGCCAGCGCGCTAGCCTACAGGAGCGCGCGGCGTGAGGTTCGGTGCGGTGCCGCTTCATGAGGCGGAAGGGGCGATCGCGGCGCATTCGATCCGCATTCCCGGGTTGGAATTGCGCAAGGGCGCCCGGGTAGATGCCAGCGCGCTCGCGGCGTTGCAGCAGGCCGGCATTGCGGAGATCGTCGTTGCCCGGCTGGAGCCGGACGACGTCACCGAAAATGAAGCCGCCGCGGCGCTTGCCGCCGCTATTGCTGGGCCGCAGGTCACGATCGAGCCCGCCTTCACCGGGCGGGCCAATCTGTTCGCCGCCCGTGCCGGCGTGGTGCGGGTCGACCGCGCCCGCATCGATGCGCTCAACGCGGTGAACGAGGCGGTCACCGTGGCGACGCTCGCCGAGTACCGCTCTGTCCAGGCAGGCGAGATGGTGGCGACCGTCAAGATCATCCCGTTCGCGGTGGCGGGGGCGGCGTTCCGGGCGGCCATGGACGCAGCAGTGCCGCTGGTCGAGGTGGTGCCGTATCGCATCCGGCGCGCGGCCCTGATCGCCACCCAGCTGCCCGGGCTCCAGGAAAAGGTGCTCGCCAAGACCCGTCGCATCACAGCGGCGCGTCTCGCTTCGGCCGGCGCCGAGCTGACCGGCGAGGCACGGGTGCCGCACACCGCGGAAGCGGTGGCGGACGCGCTGCGGAAGGCGGCCGCGGAGGGAGCGGAGCTCGCTCTGGTGTTCGGCGCCTCCGCCATCGCCGACCGGCGCGACGTGATCCCCGCAGGGATCGAGGCGGCGGGTGGGGTGATCGAGCATTTCGGCATGCCGGTCGATCCCGGCAATCTCATGCTGGTCGGACGGGTTGGCGCGATGCCGGTGCTCGGTGCGCCGGGCTGCGCCCGCAGCCCGAAGGAGAACGGCTTCGACTGGGTGCTGCATCGTCTGCTGGCCGACGTGCCGGTGACGCGGGCCGACATTGTCGGCATGGGAGTGGGGGGATTGCTGATGGAGATCGCGACGCGTCCGCAACCGCGCGACCCGGTGGAGACGCCGAAGGCGCCGCGCACCGCCGCCGTGGTGCTCGCCGCTGGGCAGGGCACCCGCATGGGCGGCGCCAACAAGCTCGCCAGCGATCTCGATGGCGAGCCGCTGCTCCGGCGGGTCGTCTCATCCGCTCTCGATTCGAGCTTGCGGCCGGTCGTCGTGGTCACCGGCCACGAGCCGGAAAAGGCGAGGGCGGTGCTCGACGGGCTCGACGTCACCTTCGTCCATAATCCGGATTATGCTGAGGGCATCTCGACCTCGCTCGCTGCCGGCATCAAGGCGCTGCCGGAGGATGTCGCCGCCGCTGCGGTGCTGCTCGGCGACATGCCCCGTGTCTCGTCCGAGCTGACCGACCGGCTCGCTTCAGCGCTCAATCCCGAGGCCGGCGGTCTCATAGCGGTGCCGGTGCGCGAAGGTCGGCGCGGCAACCCGGTAGTCTGGTCGCGGCGCTTCTTCCCCGAGCTGACCACGCTGGAAGGAGATGTCGGGGCCCGCCATCTCATCGCCGCCAATGCCGAAGCGGTGGTCGAGGTGCCGGTCGACGAGGACGGCGCCTTCATCGACGTCGACACCCGCGACGCGCTCGAGCGGCTCGAACTGCACATGATCGCCGAGCGCTCGGATGTGGACCCCTCGGCCGCGCTCGATGGCATGCAGTCGGAGGATGCCTGATCTGCACGCGTGCAGGCGGGCTGTTGTACGTGATGCAACAGGTGTATGTACGCAAGCAAACTCCGGAAGGCTTGCCATGTCAGACCTAGCGCCCGGCCGGGCGCCCGCCACCGATCCGCGCGTCATCGCCTTCTTCATCAACTGGGCGCACGCGCTCGACCATTATGTGATCCTGATCTTCCCGACCGCGGTGCTCGCCATCGGGCCGGAGCTGGGGCTCGCCTATGGCGAGATGATCGGGCTCTCCACCGCCTGCTTCGTCGCCTTCGGCATATTCGCGCTGCCGGCGGGCTGGCTCGGCGACCATTGGAGCCGGCGTAACATGATCGCGCTGTTCTTCATCGGCTGCGGCCTGTCGCTGATCGCCACCGGCTTCGCCCACAGCCAGCTCGCGCTCACCATCTCCATGCTGTCGCTCGGCGTGTTCGCGGCGATCTATCACCCCGTCGGCACCACCATGCTGATCGCGGTGGCGACGCGGCGCGGCCAGGCCTTGGCGATGAACGGGGTCGCCGGCAATCTCGGCGCGGCGCTGGCGGCGGCGATCACTGCGGGCATCGCTGCCTTTGCCGGCTGGCGCGCGGCCTTCATCGTGCCCGGCATCATCTGCGTGCTGTCGGGGTTCGTCTTCCTCCGCTTCGTCTCGGAACCGCGCGATGCCAAGGAGCAGCGCACCAGCCGCCCGGAAGTCCAGATCGATCCCAAGCTGATGGTGCTGTTCGTCTCGCTTTTCGCGCTCGCGGTGCTGCTCGGCGGGCTCTTGTTCACCGCGGTGACGGTGTCGCTGCCGAAGATCGTCGACGAGCGCATGGGCGGCACCAGCCTGCCGATCACCCTGATCGGCTCGCTGGCCACCGCCGTGTTCATCTGCGGGGCGGCGACGCAGCTCGTGGTCGGGCGTCTCGTCGAGCGCTACAAGCCGGTCGGGGTGTTCGTCGGTACTTCGATACTTCAGGTGATCGGACTGGTGATCGCCTGGGCGACTACGGGAATACCGATGCTGGTCGGGCTCGCCATCGCCATGGCTGGCATCTACGGGCAGATCACCGTCAATGACGTGGTGGTGGCGCGCTTCACCGCGGATGCCTGGCGCGGCCGGGTCTATGCGGTGCGCTTCTTCCTCGGCTTCGGCACGGCCGGCCTGGCGGTTGCCGTCATCGGCTTCCTGCACGAGCATGGCGGCTTCGAGCCGGTGTTCCAGGCGATGATCGCCATGGCGGCGGCGTTCGTCGTGGTGATCGCCTGGATCGCGATGATGGCCTATCGCATGGAAGCCCGCGCGGCGCTGCCGGCGGAGTGATCACACCGGATCTGCGGCGAGGTGCTCGACCTCGACGCCGACGCGCTCGCAGATCAGCTCGGCGATGATCATGCGGTGGCAATGCTCCGGGTGGCGCTCGAAGCAGAGCAGGCACACGGGCCGGCCGGATTTCACGATCTGGGTGAGCTCGTCGAGCTGTTCCTGCGCGGCGGGCGTTTCGAGATGGGCCTCGAAGATCCGGCGCATCTCGTCATAGTGGCCGCTGCGGGCGGCGTGGCGCCCGTCCGCCGGAGTGCCGAGGCCGCGCAGGTGCAGATAGGAGATGTCCCGGCTCTGCACCCCCGCGGCGAGCGCGTTCTTGGAGAAGCCGGCGCGGCGCGAGGCGGCAACCGCCCGCACATCGACCAGCAGCCCGACCCCGGCCCTCGACAGCGCGTCGAGCACCGCGTTCGAGGACACCTGCTCATAGCCGATGGTGAAGAGTGGCAATGCTTTGGTCATGCTTGAGCAATGCCAGAGCAATGCCACCTTGTCGAGGCGCGCCGAATCTGTGGAGTTCTCGTGGGATGTCACCGGCCGGCATGCCACGCGTGCTAGGGAGGCCGGTCAAAGGCAGGGACGACAGAACGGAATGAAGGTCGGTATCGATCTCGGGACCAATACCGCCGGCCAGCCGGTACGGCTCGATCTCGAGGAACTGCTCTCGACGCGCCTGCTGGTGCAGGGCAATTCCGGCTCCGGCAAGTCGCATCTGCTGCGGCGGCTGCTGGAGCAGAGCGCCGGCCATGTGCAGCAGGCGATCATCGACCCCGAAGGCGATTTCGTTGGGCTCGCCGAGCGCTACGGCCATGTCGTCATCGATGCCGAGCGCACGCAAGGCGAGATCCAGCGCATCGCGAGCCGCATCCGCCGCCACCGCGCCTCGGTGGTGTTCAATCTCGAAGGGCTGGACGCCGACGCGCAGATGCGCTCGGCCGCCGCCTTCCTCAACGGCCTGTTCGACGCCGAGCGCGACTACTGGTTCCCGATGCTGGTGATCGTCGACGAGGCGCAGCTCTTCGCGCCTTCCGGTGGCGGCGAGATCTCCGACGAAGCGCGCCGCATCTCGCTCTCGGCGATGACCAACCTTATGTGCCGCGGCCGCAAGCGTGGGCTTGCCGGCGTCATCGCCACCCAGCGCCTCGCCAAGCTTGCCAAGAATGTCGCGGCGGAGGCCTCCAACTTCCTGATGGGGCGCACCTTCCTCGATATCGACATGGCCCGGGCTGCCGACCTGCTCGGCATGGAGAAGCGGCAGGCGGAAAGCTTCCGCGACCTCAACACGGGTTCTTTCGTCGCATTGGGTCCGGCGCTGTCACGGCGCCCGCTCCCGGTGAAGATCGGGGTTGTCGAGACTGCCGGACGCAATGGCCGGCCCGAGCTGATGCCGCTGCCGGAGGCCTCCGAGACGCTGCACGGGCTGATCTTCGAGGAGGGCGGGCAGGACGAGCCGCCCCCGGTCCGGCGGCCGCCGCCCCGTCCGACGGCGGACATCCTCGACACGCTGGCCGGGGCGCCGGCGCCGGAGCCGGTGCCCGTCGATCCCGAAGCTGCGCTCGCTTTCGCGGCGGAGCGCGAGGCGCTGCTGGACGAGATCGTCCGGACCCTCATCGGCGACGGCGAGGCGCCGTTCCGTCCGGCGAGCGCGCTTTATTCGGACTTCCAGGTGCATTGCCGGATCATGCGGATCGGCTCGAAGGTACCGGACCTCGCCGATTTCACCCGTCGCCTCGCCATCGCCCGTGCCGGGGTCGATGCCGCCTCGGCGGGCGAGGATTGGCAAAGTGCGGTGGCGCAGGCGACCGAACTCCCCGAGGAGATGCAGGGCGTGTTCCTGATGCTCGCCCGCGCGGCGATGGAGGGCGCGCCGTCACCCTCCGACGAGGCGCTCGCCACGGCCTATGGCAGCCGCTCGCCTTCGCGCGGGCGCTGGCTGCTGACCTATATGGAGGAGCGCGGCTATCTCGCCTGCGAGGCGGATTTCCGCGGCAACCGCGTGGTGCGCTTCCCCGCCTTCGGCTGGAAGACGATGCCGGCCAATCCGCGTGCGGTGGCGGTGGGCTGAAAGCGTCCGGCCTTGGCGAGTGGGGTAGTTCATTTTCATCGTCATGGCCGGGCTTTGTCCCGGCCATCTCGACCTCTGAGGCACTGTCAGGAATCGAGATCCCCGGCACAAGGCCGGGGATGATGGTCTGCGGAGACTGAGAGACGCGCTCAATTATAGAGTGCGCTCGGCAGCCACAGCGCGATGCCGGGGAAGATATAGAGCAGCAGCATCGCGAACACGACGATGAACAGGAACGGCATGACCCCGGCGAAGATCTCTTCGATCGAGACGTGCTTCGGCGCCACGCCTTTCAGATAGAAGGGCGCCATCGCCACTGGCGGCGACAGGAACGAGGTCTGCAGGTTCAAGGCCACCAGCACGCCGAAGAAGATCGGGTCGATGCCGAAATTGTCCAGCAGCGGCAGGAAGATGGGCAGGAAGATCACGATGATCTCGGTCCATTCCAGCGGCCAGCCCAGGATGAAGATGATGATCTGGGTGAGGATCAGGAACCCGATCGGCCCCAGATTCAGCGAGAGGATGAACTGCTCGACCAGATGCTGGCCGCCGAGCAGCGCGAACACCGCCGAGAACACTGCCGAGCCGACGAACAGCCAGCACACCATGGCCGAGGCGCGGGCGGTGAGGAACACCGAATCCTTCAGCTTCTCGAAGCTGAAGGTCCGGTAGGCCAAGGCCAGCAGCACCGCGCCGAGTGCGCCGACGGCGGCAGCCTCGGACGGCGTGGCGAGACCGAAGATGATGGCGCCGAGCACCGAGACGATCAGCAGCACCAGCGGGAAGAAGGAGGTCAACAGCGCCAGGAAGATCGTGGTGATCGGCACGTTGCGCTCTTCGGCCGGCAGCTTCGGGGCGAGGCTCGGATTGAGGACGGCGCGGATGATGACATAGATCATGTACATGCCCGCGAGCATGAGCCCCGGTATGAAGGCGGCGGCATAGAGCTTCACCACCGAGACGCCGGCGGTGGCGCCATAGAGGATGAGCATCACGCTCGGCGGGATGAGGATGCCGAGGCAGCCGCCGGCACAGACCACGCCCGCGGCGATCTTGGTATCGTAGCCGGCGCGCAGCATGGCGGGGAAGGCGAGCAGGCCCATCAGCGTGACCACCGCGCCGACGATGCCGGTGGCGGTGGCGAACAGCGCGCAGGTGGCGAGCGTCGCGACGGCGAGCGAGCCGGGCAGCCAGCCGGCGGCGAGCTGGATGGAGCGGAACAGCCGGTCGAGGATATTGGCGCGCTCGACCACGTAGCCCATGAACAGGAACAGCGGGATCGAGATCAGCACGTCGTTCGCCATCACCGAATAGGTGCGCTGGACGAACAGGTTGAAGATGCTGTCTCCCTGCGTGAAGTAGCCGAAGCCGACCCCCAGCGCCATCAGCGTGAAGGCGATCGGGAAGCCGAGCATCAGGAAGACGAGGAACAGAACCAGCATCAATACGCCGAGCATGGGATCCGAAATGAACATCAAAGGGATCCCCGCGTGGTGGCTTCGCGCTCGGCCTTGTTGAGGGCGGCTTCTTCGAGAATGACCTTCTCCAGTTCCTCGACGTCATGCAGGCGGTGCGGCCAGTCGCCGGTGCGGATGCAGATGATGCAGCGCACCACCTCGACTACGCCTTGCAGCAGCATCATCACGCCGGTGATGGGGATCAGCGCCTTGAAGGGCCAGATGACCGGCCCGTCGGGACTGAAGGATGAGTGCTCGTTGAGCAGATACGAGAGCTGGAAGTAGTTCCAGCCGGAATAGATCAGAGCGAGGATGCCCGGAAAGTAGAACAGGAAATAAAGGACCAGGTCCGACTTCGCCTGCGTCGTCGGCGCCCATTTGCGGTAGAGGAAGTCGCCGCGCACATGGCCGTTGCGCGAGAGTGTGTAGGCGCCCGCCATCATGAACAGCGCGCCGTACAGCATCAGGCTGACATCATAGGCCCAGCTGGTGGGATCCCTCAGCACGTAGCGGCAGAAGACCTCATAGGTGATCGCCAGCATCAGTATGACGATGCACCAGGCGAAGAGCTTGCCGATAAAGGCGTTCAGCCGGTCTACGGCGAGCAGGACGGATTGCATTGAGGGCCTCGACGCGCTGAGCGACATAGAAGCCCTCTCCCGGATGGGGAGAGGGTTGGGTTAAGGGGGCCCGCGACGTGGCTTTCGAGGCGGAGGCCCGAGGGCAGGAAAACCTTCCCTTGCGCGCAGAACCCCTCTCCCCGCCGGGGAGAGGGGGCACTTAAGCGAGCTACGCGTGCGTCACGCCTTGCCGAAGAAGTGGTCGTAAGCCAGCTTCGAATCCGCCTCGTACTGCAGGCGGAAGCCGACGATGCGCTGCGCCCAGGCCTTCTGGCTGTCGATCACCTTCTTGAAGAAGGGGTCGGCGGACAGGTTGGCGATCACCTTGTCCCACGCGGCAAGCTGGGCTTCCAGAACCGGCTTCGGCGTCGGCACAATCTTCACGCCACGGGCCTTGATGGCCTCGAGGTCCTTGGAATAGCGGTCCTGCGCCTTCCACATCATGTCGGAGGAAGCGGCATCGCTCGCCGACCTCAATATGGCCTGCACGTCCGCCGGCAGCGCATTGAACTTCGTCTTGTTGAACAGGATCTCGAAGCACTCCAGCGCCTGGTGGTAGCTCGGGAACATGTAGATCTTCGAGACGTCGGGGAAGCCGAGCACCAGGTCGGAGGAGGGGTTGTTGAATTCGGCGCCGTCGAGCAGGCCGCGGTCGATCGCCGGGACGATCTCGCCGCCGGGCATGATGGTGACCGCCGCGCCGATTTCCTTGTAGAGGTCGGCGCCGAGGCCGACGGTGCGGAACTTCAACCCCTTGAGATCGTCCGCGCTGGTGATCTCCTTCTTGAACCAGCCGAGCGGCTGGGTCGGCATCGGCCCATAGAGCATGCCGACGATATTGAGCTTCAGCACATTGTTGATGAGGTCGTCATAGAGTTCCTGGCCGCCGCCATAGCGTACCCAGCCGAGCAGTTCGTCGGCGTCCCAGCCGAAAGCGGGGGCGGTGCCGAACAGCGAGAAGGCCTTGTTCTTGCCGTACCAGTAGGCGGAGACGCCGTGGCCGCCATCGAGGATGCCGGCGGAGACCGCATCCAGCATCTGGAAGGCGGGCACCACGGAGCCGGCGGCAAGCAATTCGAGCTCGACGCGCCCGCCGGTCATGGCATTGACCCGCTTGACGTAGTCGGCGGCGAATTCGTGGAAGATATCCTTGTTCGGCCAGGTGGACTGGAACTTCATCTTGATCGGCGCCTGCGCGTGGACGGCAGGGGCGGCGACGGTCGCGCCGGCAGCGGCGGCCGCGGCGGTGGCGATGAATTTGCGGCGACTGGTGCGCACGCTCGTGCGCTTCCCCGACGTGTCGGTCATGGGCCGTTCCTCCTCTAGCGTTTTCCTTTGCGGGATGTGACCCGCGGACGGTGATTTACTCACCTTGTCCCTAAAGGAAAGAGACGATGCCGCTTCGTCAAGCGCAAGCCCAAAACGTCACGAATCCGGTGAATCTGCCCCAACAAAAGTCGTAGAAAGCGGAAAATGCCGCTGCCGCTGCCGCTGCGGCAGTCCGGGATGCCGGGTGGTTACCGGTTGCCGCACCGGAATGTCATCTGTCTGTCACGCAAGAGCGGTGGAAGTGCGCCACCGGCAGCCGCTGCTGCTTTTCATGGGAGGGATTTCATGCGCCCGACGCTACTTTCCGGCGTGTCGCTCGCGGTGCTGTTCGGCATTTCCGCCGCTCACGCGCAGACAACCCCGGCGTTCAACCGCATTGCCACCTTCAATGTCGTCGACAATCTGCCGGCTGATGCCGACCCGAAGAAGGGCACGGTCGCCGAGATCATCACCGCCAGCGAGGACGGCAGGACCCTCGTCTATACCGACAGCCCGGGCGAGCGCATCGGGTTCATCGACATCAACGACCCGGCGGCGCCGAAGGCGGCCGGCGTCGTCGCGCTCGGCGGCGAGCCGACCTCCACCGTGGTCATCAAGGACAAGGCGTTCGTCGGCGTCGTCACCTCCGAATCGAAGGCGAAGCCCTCCGGCCACCTCGCCGTGGTCGACCTCGCCACCAAGAAGGTGGTCGCCACCTGCGACCTCGGCGGCCAGCCGGATTCGCTCGCCCGCAGCGACGATGGCTCGTTCCTCGCAATCGCCATCGAGAATGAGCGCGACGAAGAGATCAATGAGGGCGCCATCCCGCAGCTGCCCGGCGGCAATCTCACCTATTTCCCGGTGAAGGACGGCGCGCTCGCCTGCGCCGACAAGAAGGTCATCGACGTCACCGGCATCGCCTCCGTCGCTCCGGAAGATCCGGAGCCGGAATATGTCAGCATTAACGGCCAGAACCAGGTCGTGCTGACGCTCCAGGAGAACAACCACATCGTGGTCGCCGATCTCGCTACCGGCAAGATCATCTCCAACTTCTCCGCCGGCTCCACCGCGCTCGAGCATGTCGACACCAAGAAGGACGGCGTGATCGACCTGTCGGGCTCGCAGAAGGAGACCCCGCGCGAGCCGGACGCGGTGCACTGGATCGACAATGACCGCTTCGTCACCGCCAATGAGGGCGACTGGAAGGGCGGCACCCGCGGCTTCACCATCTACGACAAGACCGGCAAGGTGCTGTTCGAGACCGGCTCAGTGCCGGAGCACATGGCGGTCCGCCTCGGCCACTATCCCGAGAAGCGCAACAAGAAGGGCATCGAGATGGAGGGCGCGGAGGTCGCGACCTTCGGCGGCGACAAGCTCATCTTCGTCGGCTCCGAGCGCGGTTCGCTGGTCTTCGTCTATCGCGACAAGGGCGGCGCCAACGCCCCCGAATATCTCCAGGCGCTGCCGGGCGGCGTCGGTCCCGAGGGCCTGCTCGCCATTCCCCAGCGCGACCTGTTCGTGTCGGCGAGCGAAACCGACCTGCGCGAAAAGGGTGGCATCGGCTCGGTCGTTACCATCTACAAGCGCGGCAACGACAAGCCGGCCTACCCGACCATCGCCTCGGTCGATGGGCCCGACGGCCTGCCGATCTGGTGGAGCGCGCTCTCGGGCTTTGCGGCCGACCCCAAGACCCCGGGCAAGCTCTACACGGTCAATGACAGCGCCTATGAACAGGGCCGCATCCTGACTGTGGACGCCACCTCGCTGCCAGCGAAGATCACCGCCGCCATCATCGTCACCAAGGACGGCCAGCCGGCAAAGAACCTCGACCTCGAGGGCATCGCGGTGCGCCCCGAGGGCGGCTTCTGGCTCGCCTCCGAGGGCAATCCGGAGAAGAAGGAGAACCCGACGCAGAACCTCCTGTTCAGGGTTTCCGCCACCGGCGCCATCGAGGAAGAGATCGCGCTTCCGGCCGAGCTCGCCGCGCAGGCGACCCGCTTCGGCTTCGAAGGCGTGACCGTCACCGGCTCTGGCGCGAACGAGACGGTGTGGCTCGCCGTGCAGCGCGAGTGGAAGGACGATCCGAAGGGCCAGGTGAAGCTCATCGCCTACAAGCCGGCGACCAAGAGCTGGGGCTATGTGCGCTATCCGCTCGATGCGGCCGGCAAGGGCTGGGTCGGGCTCTCCGAGATCACGGCGTCGAATGGCGGCCTGATCCTGATCGAGCGTGACAACCAGATCGGGGCGAACGCCAAGCTGAAGAAGCTCACCTATGTCTCGCTGAAGGGCGTGACCCCGGTCGGCCTCGACAGCAAGGACGCGCCGGTGGTGACCAAGACCACCGTCCGCGACCTGATCGCCGACCTCGCCGCCCCGCACGGCTATGTCATCGAGAAGGTGGAAAGCTTCACCATCGACGCCAATGGCGAGGGCTACATCGTCACCGACAATGACGGTGTCGACGGCTCGTCCGGCGAGACCGAGTTCATCAAGATCGGCAAGGTCGAAGTGAAGATGTGAGCTGAGAGGCTCGCTTGATCGATGGGATAATCGCGATGGCCGGGCGTAGTTCCGGCCATTTCGATTCTGGAATACCGTGCGGGAATGGCGGCGCTCTGTTTCAGCATCCTTCGAGGCCGCTTTGCGGCACCTCAGGATGAGGTGGTCCTATGAAACAACGACCTCATCCCGAGGTGCGAGCGCAGCGAGCCTCGAAGGATGTTGAAGCAGAAGGCGTCCATCGGGGTTGGCATCCTTCGAGGCCGCCTGCGGCGGCACCTCAGGATGACGGGGGCTATTGAACTACGCCTCCACGATCTCCCGCCGTCCGGACTTCAGCGTGCGCATGGTGAACACGTAGACCGGCACGCCCGAGACCAGCACCAGCAGCGCGGCGAAGGGCGCGGCGGCGGCGTAGGAGCCGTCATTGGTGTAGGACCACACCTCGGTCGCCAGGGTCGTCACCCCGCTCGGGGCGAGCAGCAGCGTCGCGGTGAGCTCGCGCATCAACTCCAGTACGATCAGCGCCAGCGCGGCGCCGACGCCGGGGGCAAGCGCCGGGAGCGTCACCGCAACGAAGGCCTCGACCGGACCGCGGCCGAGGGTGCGGGCGGCCTGTTCCAGCTCCGGTGGCACCAGTTCGGCGGTGGCGCGCAGCGCGGACTGGGCGAGCGGCAGGAACAGGATCGCATAGGCGACCATCACCAGCGCGCTCGACTGATAGAGCACCGGCACCCAGCGTATGGCGATGAAGATGAGCGCCAGCGCCACCACCAGCCCCGGCAGGCCGTGCACCACATAGGGCAGGCGCTCGGCGAGCCGGGCGAGGCGGCTATCGTGGCGCATCGCCAGCAGCACCAGCGGCAGGGCGAGCAGCGTCGTCACCACCGCGCCGCCGACCGAGAGCCGGAGCGAGCCAAGGATCGCCTCCCCGATGGCGCCTGCGCCGACGCCGACGGAAAGGCCGACGCCCAGCCAATAGGCCAGCATGAACAGCGGCACGCCGAGCGCTGCCGCGCTGAGCGCGGCAAGGGTGAGCTGTACCGGCCAGGTCCAGTGGCCGAGCCGGGCGAGCGGCGGGTGGCGGCGGGCGCGGCGATCGGTGCGGGCGAGGCGGTTCGCGCCGCGCAGCTTCGCCTCACTGAGGGCCACCGGCAGGCACAGCGCCATCAGGATGCCGGAGAGCAGCGCCGCATTGGCGCTGTTGAACTGCAATTCGTACTCGGCAAAGATCGCAGTGGTGAAGGTCTGCACGCGGAGCAGGGACAGCGCGCCGAACTCCGCCAGCATGTGCGCCAGCACCAGGAGCGCGCCGCCGCCGAGCGCCGGGCGCAGCTGCGGCAGCACCACCCGGACGAAGGTGCGCGGCGCGGTCTCGCCGAGCGAGCGCGCGACATCCTCCAGCCGGGTATCCATGCGGCGCAGCGCGGCGGCCGCCGGCAGATAGATCAGCGGGAAGTGCGAGAGGGTGAGGATCAGGATCGCGCCGCCGAGGGCCTGGAAGGACGGGCCGAGCGAAGCCCACGCATAGCTCGACACGAAGGCCGGCACGGCGAGCGGCAGGCAGACGAGCGTGCGCCAGAGGCGCCGGCCCGGAAGGTCGCAGCGCTCGATCAGCCAGGCGCAGGCGAGACCGATCAGGGTCGAGGCGAAGGCGACGGAGATCGCCAGCGCCAGCGTATTGCCGAGCAGTTCGGCAGTGCGCGCGCGTGCCAGCGTCTCGAAGGCCGGCGCGACGCCGGCCTCCAAGCCCCGCAGCGCCACATAGAGGACGGGAAGCAGCGTCAGCGCGACGGGGATGGTCGCGGCGAGCAGCAGCCAGATGGGCGCCCTTCGCCGCGCAGACGCCTCGTTCATCACGCTTGGCTCATAAGGTGCGCTCAGGCGAGGCCCGCCTCGCGGGCGAGCGGGACCGCCTCGGAGGCGTCACCGAGCGCAGCCGGGGTGATGGGCGGCGGATCGAGCTTGTCCCAGGGCTCCAGCGCGAAGGGCGAGACGATGCCGGCGCGCAGCGGATACTCCGCCATGGAATCCACGACCACCTGCTGGCCCTCAGTGCTGACCAGGAAGGCGAGGAAAGCCTGAGCCGCTTCCGGATTGCGGCCGGTCTTCAGCATGCCGGCGGCGGACACGGTGATGAGCGCGCCGGGGTCCTGATGCCGAATGTAATGCAGCGAGGAGCGCATCTTCGCCGTGCCGATCTCGCGGGCGAGGGTGAACCAGTAATAGTTGTTGATGAGCGCGGCCGGGATCTCGGCGCGCTCCACGGCCTGCATGGCGCCGATGTTGTTGTTGTAGACGCGGCCGACCTGTTTCATGCCGCGCAGCCAGTCGAGCACCGCGTCGCGGCCCTTCAACCGCAATATGGCGACGATCTGCTCCTGGAAGGCGTCGCTGGTCGGGGCATAGCCGATCCGGTCGCGCCATTTCGCCTCAGCGAAGCCGAGCAGGGAGGAGGGGAGGTCCTCCTCCTTCACCAGGTCGCGGTTGAAGGCGACGACGCGGGCGCGGGCGCTTACCCCCAGCCAGAGCCCTTCGGGCGACACATAGTCTTTGGGCACCTGCGCGAGCGTGTCGGGCCCGATCGGGCTGAGCATGCCGCGCTTGGCGAGCGCCGCCACTGGCGGGCTGCCTTCGGAATAGAACACGTCGGCGGGCGAGAGCGCGCCTTCCTCCAGCAACTGGTTGGCGATCTGCGGGCTCGATCCGTTGCGCACCAGCACATCGATGCCGGTCTTCTTGGTGAAGGCGGCGACGACGGCATCGGTGGTCTGGCGGTGCTGGCCATTGTAAAGCGTCAGTTCCTCGGCGGAGGCCGCACGCAGTAGGGCCGGTTTGCCGAGAAGCACCGCGCTGCCGAGCGCAGCGCCGGCTCGAAGCAGCGCGCGACGGGAGGTCGGATACATTGGAATTCCTCTAAGCTATTGGCCGCCCGACTGTTTTCGCTCGCAGGCAAACCCTTCCGCGGCCGGCTTGTCAATGCTTGCGGAAGGGAAGGTGGCGCGTGGCCTGCTTCAACATCCTTCGAGGCCCCGGCTTTGCCGGGCACCCCGCGGTTGGCCATTGGCCAACCACGGGGGATGAGGTCGATTCTTAAAGATGGACCTCATCCTGAGGCGCGAGCGTCAGCGAGCCTCGAAGGATGTTGAAGCAGGACGCTGCTCTCCACGCCGCTATTCCACCGGACACGCCTCGACCCGCGTCAGCTTGTTGGCGAAGCGGGCGCCGGGATAGCCGTCGAAAAAATCCATCACCACGATGGTGCCGGTGCGGCCCGGCGGGATGACGGTGCGGGTGGTGAAGGCGGCATCCGACAGGCTCATGGTCTGGGTAGCGATCTCGACCGAGCGGATCACCTTGTCGGGCAGGGGATTGTTGAGTTCCCAAACCAGCACGTTGATCTGCACGGTGAAGGCCGGATTGGCCGAGCGCACGCGGCGGAACTCCTCCTCCGAGACCGGCTTCGGCCTGCAGGTGGCGTAGCGGTGATAAATCCCCTCGGCCATCAGGGCGGTGCTCTCCTCCTTGGTGCATTGATCGCGACAGGCGCGCATGGCGTCGCGCATCACCACATCGTCATCCGAACTGGTGACGCGTCCGGACAGGCAGGCGCGGAAGCAACCGGCGGCAGCGGCCGCCGATTGATGAATCGAGACGAAAAGAAGTGCGGCGACCAGCACGTGGCGCATCGAGGGCGTTCCCGGGTGTTCCTTCCCAAAGCATTTCTGAAGCGCGGGCGTTGTCTCGCCCGTCCGAGGGCTTCAACGCGAACCATAGGCAATCCGATCCGTCGATGCCGTGGGAGATGGAACCAATCTCCAGGATTAAAGTTGACTGACTAGTCAGTCATAAATACGGAATGCGCATGGTGAAGCGCGGCACGACAAGATCAGACCCGACCGGCGATGCTGCGCGCCCGCGCGCCCGGCGGCTGGACCCGGAGGCGCGGCGTCGGGCCATCCTCGACGCGGCGCTGATCGTGTTCGCCGAAAACGGCTTTGCCGGCACCCGGATGGATGACGTCGCAGCCCGGGCCGGCGTCGCCAAGGGCACGCTCTATCTCTATTTCGAGGACAAGAAGGCGCTGTTCCAGGGCCTGGTGCACGACGCTGCCGACCCTGTCCTCGGCGTGCTCGAGGAGCGCGTCGCCAGCTTCGAGGGCGATACCCGCGAACTGCTCGCCGTGGTGTTCGCGCATCTCGCGGCCCAGGCGGTGCATTCGCCGCGCCGCCACCTCGTCAAGCTGATGATGGGGGAGGGCGAGCGCTTTCCCGAGCTCGCCGATTTCTACTATCGCGAGGTGGTCTCCCGCGGCATGGGAATCTTGCGCACCATCAATGCGCGGGCCCTGGAGCGCGGTGAAATCACCTCCGATGCCGGGTTGCGGTTTCCGCAACTGATCATCGCGCCGCTGCTGGTCGCGGTGATGTGGGAGAGCCTGTTCGCGCGCAGCGAGCCGCTCGACACCACGGACATGCTGATGACGCACGTCGATCTTGTGCTGCGCGGGCTCGGCTGGAGGAAGCCATGATCCGGCCGATCCGCATCATGGCCATCATCGCCGCCGCGCTCGCGCTCGCCGGCTGCGGCAATAGCGGCCCGCCGCGCTTCCAGGGCTATGCCGAGAGCGACCTGATCTTCGTCGGACCGGACGAGGCAGGGCGGGTCACCGCGCTGCACGTCGACGAAGGCAATCAGGTGAAGCCCGGCGAGCCGCTGTTCGAGGTCGATACCGAACTGCAGCGGGCCGACGTCGATTCCGGCAAGGCCAGCCTCGCGCAGGCGAAGGCGCAGCTCGACAATCTGACGGCGGCGACGCAGCGCCCGGAAGAGATCGCCGTGCTCAAGGCGAGCGAGCGGCGCGCCCTCGCGGCACTCGACCTTTCCCGGATCGAGCTGGCGCGCCAATCCGACCTCACCGCCAAGAAGGTCGGCTCGCAGGCTGCGCTCGACACCGCGCAGCACAATTTCGATCAGAACCAGGCTGCGCTCGAGGAGATCCGCCGGCAGATCGATGTCGGCAACCTCGCCGCCCGCGCCCAGCAGATCGCCGCCGCCGAACAGGCGGTGAGCGTCGCGCAGGCATATCTCGCCGCGGCGCAGACCCGGCTCGAGCGCCGGCGGCTCGCCGCGAAGGTCGAGGGCTCGGTCGAGACGGTGTATTTCCGCCCGGGTGAACTGGTGCCGGCGGGCCGGCCGGTGGTGTCGATCCTGCCGCCGGGCCTGATCAAGGTCCGCTTCTTCGTGCCGGAGCCCGACCTGCCGCGCTTCAAGCTGGGCACCCGGGTGAACGTGACGTGCGACGGCTGCACCAAGCCGATCCCGGCGACGGTGAGCTTCATCGCCGCCAGCGCGGAATATACGCCGCCGGTGATCTACAGTCTCGATGAACGCGCCAAGCTGGTCTTCATGCTGGAAGCACGGCCCGACGAGCCGCAGAGCCTCAGGCCCGGCCAGCCGGTGACGGTGGACGTGGTGCCATGAATGATGCAGCGCCCGACTATGCGATCGAAGTCGAGGGGCTGAGCAAGAAGTTCGGCGATCGCGTGGTGGTGCGCGACCTCACCATGCGGGTGAAGCGCGGCCAGATCTACGGCTTCCTCGGGCCGAACGGGTCCGGCAAGACCACCACGATCCGGATGCTGTGCGGGCTGCTGACCCCGGATGCCGGTCGCGGCACCTGCCTCGGCATGGATATCCTGACGCAAGGCCGCGAGATACGCCGCCATGTCGGCTACATGACGCAGCGCTTCAGCCTTTATGGCGATCTCTCGGTGCGGGAGAATCTCGAATTCGTCGCCCGCATCTATGGGGTGCCGGAGCCGGAGAAAGCGGCGCGCGAGGCGGTGACGCGGCTCGGCCTCGAGGGTCGCGACCGCCAGCTCGCCGGCGAGCTCTCCGGCGGCTGGAAGCAGCGCCTCGCGCTCGGCGCCTGCATCCTCCCCGAGCCGCAATTGCTGCTGCTCGACGAGCCGACCGCGGGCGTTGACCCCAAGGCGCGGCGCGATTTCTGGGCGCAGATCCACGCGCTCTCTGCCGACGGGCTCACCGTGCTGGTCTCCACCCACTACATGGACGAAGCCGAGCGCTGCCACGAGATCGCGTACATCGCCTATGGCGACCTGCTGGCGCAGGGCACGGTGGAGCAGGTGATCGCCGACTCCGGCCTCGTCACTTTCACCGTTTCCGGCAACGATCCGGCCGAGCTCGCCGCCGAGCTGCTCGACAAGCCCGGCGTCGACATGGTGGCGCCGTTCGGCGCCAGCGTCCATGTCGGCGGCCGCGACGAGGCGGCGCTGGAGGCGAGCCTCGCGCATTTGCGGGAGCGCAACGACCTCAGCGTCCGGCGCGACGAGCCGACGCTGGAGGATGTGTTCATCGACCTGATGGGCCGCTCACGGGACAATTTTCGATGAGGGAATTTCTGCGCCGCGTGGTCGCGATGGTGCGCAAGGAGTTCCTGCAATTACTGCGGGATCGGGTTTCCTTCGCCACCATGATCATGATCCCGCTGCTGCAACTGGTGCTGTTCGGCTATGCCATCAACACCCAGCCGCGGCATCTGCCGACGGCGGTGCTGGCCTATGAGAACACCTCGCTGACCCGAGCGATCCTGGCGGCGCTGGAGAACACCAAATACTTCGCTGTGACCCGGCATCCCGCCACCGAGGACGAGGCGGAGGCGCTGCTGCGCTCCGGCGAAGTGCTGTTCGTGGTCGAGATCCCCGCCGGTTTCGAGCGCGCGGTGCGGCGCGGCGAGAGCCCGGCCATGCTGGTGGCGGCGGACGCGACCGATCCGGTCGCGGCGGGAAGCGCGCTCGGGACCCTCAGCCAATTGGTTCAGAGCGCGACCGTGCGCGAGCGCTTCGCCACCGAAGGTGGCCCTTCAGGCAGCGGCCTCGAGGATGCGCCGCCGGCCTTCGAGGTCCGCGTCCATCCGCGCTACAATCCGGCTGCGGTGACGCAGCTCAACATCGTCCCCGGCCTGCTCGGCACCATCCTCACCATGACCATGCTGATCTTCACCGCGCTCTCGGTGACGCGCGAGATCGAGCGCGGCACCATGGAGACGCTGCTCGCCATGCCGATCCGGCCGGTGGAGGTGATGCTCGGGAAGATCGCGCCCTATGTCATGGTTGGTGCCATCCAAGCGTCGATGATCCTCGGTGCCGGCGTCTTCATCTTCGGCGTGCCGGTGGTGGGCAACCTTGCTTTGCTCACCGGCCTGACCGGGCTGTTCATCGTCACCAATCTGTCGATCGGCTACACCTTCTCGACGCTGGCGCAGAACCAGCTGCAGGCGGTGCAGATGAGTTTCATGTACTTCCTGCCAAACATTCTGTTGTCCGGATTCATGTTCCCCTTCGCCGGCATGCCGGTGTGGGCGCAGTGGATCTCCGAGACGCTGCCGCTGACGCACTATCTGCGCATGGTGCGCGGCATATTGCTGAAGGGGGCGGATGCGAGCGATCTCACCCGCGACATTGCCGGGCTGACCGTCATCATGCTGGTGGCGATGTTTATCGCGGTACGGCGCTTCCGGCAGACGCTGGATTGAATTGTGCTCGTGGCGCAACACTCCGCTACCGCCTCGAAACTTCCGCAGCGGCACCACATTTATGCCGCAGCGCAACATGACAAGCCGCGTGCCTTCGGTTGGACCTGGGTTCGGGCTCTATGTCCCGGCCGGCGCGTGCCGCCCTGCGGTGTCGTGTTCCGCTAATCGAAGGAGGGGATCTCAAGCTCTGTGGACAGAGCGCCGGGCCAGTGCGCCCGGAGGTGTCGGTTCGATTCCGGAAGATCCCACCATGAGGATAGCTCAGATGGGTAGAGCAGATGCCGGTTACGCATCTTGTCGCGGGTTCAAATCCTGCTCCTACGTTCGGTTCGGCCTGAACAGCCGATAACCCCTGAGAGGGGCCGGACGCGTCGTCAGTCGCGGGTCCGGCTCCAGCCGCAAGGCGAAAGCCCGAACCTTTGACACCGTGAGAACGGCTTTGCGCCGCGGCGGATACCGCCCGCGCGGGGTCGGCGCTCGCGCCCGCCTCTCCGCGCCCTCTGGCCGCGGCGCGGCGGCGCGTGCCGGCCGCCGCCCGGGCTCATGCCCCGGCCCGCCGCGCTGACGGGACAACGCGTCCGGCCCTCCGTTCCTCGATCCGTCAATGAACGACCCTCCGGCACGGTGCCGGCGGGAGAAAGGAGACGTGCCGTGAGCCGGTTTCTCATGACGCTGCGCGTGACGGTGAAGGACGGCGAGCGCGCCTTCCTCGTGCGCAATGGCCGGCTTGAGCGGGTGCTCGAGCCCGGCCGCCACACGCTGTTCGATCCGCGCCGCGAGATCGCGGTCGAGGTGATGCCGGTCGTCCATGCGGAGTTTCCTGCGGACCGCTACGCGGTCCTGCGCGCCGCGCGGCCGGACATCGCCGAGGCGCTGTTCTCGCTCGTCTAGACGCGGGCCGAGGAGGTGGCGATCGTCAGCCTCGACGGACGGCCTGCGCACCTGATGGCGCCCTGGCAGACCCGGGTGTTCTGGAAGGTCGCGACCGGTGTCGAGGTCGAGCGTATCGATATCGGCGCGGAGCCCCGCGTCGCGCACCGGCACCTCGCCATGATCGACCGCGCCCGCGGCGCGGCGATGATTGCCGAGACCGTGGTCGAGAACCATGAGGCGGGCCTGCTTCATGTCGAAGGCCGCTATGTCGAGCGTCTCGCGCCCGGCCGCCACGCCTACTGGACGGTGGGCCGCAAGGTCGAGGTGAAGCGCCTCGACATGCGTCCCCAGGCCATCGAGGTGAGCGCGCAGGAGATGCTGACCAAGGACCGCGTCGCGCTGCGCGTCACGCTCACCGCCTTCCGCCGCATCCTCGACCCCGAGCGGGCGGCGGCGCGTGTGGCGGACGTCGACGGCTTCGTCTACCGGCTCGTGCAGTTCGCGATCCGCGAAGCGGTCGCGGGCCGCACGCTCGACGAGGTGCTTTCCGCCAAGGGCGCGCTCGATGCGGAGCTGCGCGCCTATGTGGCGGAGCGCGTCACCGAGTCCGGCATCGAGGTGACGGAACTCGGCGTGAAGGACGTGATCCTTCCCGGCGAGATCCGCGAGCTGGTGAACAAGGTGGTGGAGGCGGAGCGCACCGCCAAGGCCAACCTGATCCGCCGGCAGGAGGAGACGGCGGCGACCCGCTCGCTGCTCAACACCGCGAAGCTTATGGAGGAGAACCCTCTCCTCCTGCGGCTGAAGGAGCTGGAGAGCCTGGAGCGGCTCGTCGAGAAGGTCGGCCGCATCGACCTTCACGCTAACGAGGGCCAGGGCCTCGACGCCCTCCTGCGCAACCTTGTGCGCATCCAGCCTGCCAAGGGCTGACGACGAGAAAGGCCGCCCCTCGGGGCGGCCTTTTGCTTTGCCCATGGATGGTGGCGCGCAGGACGTACCGTCGCGCGGCTTGAATATCCTTCGAGGCCCGGCATTGCCGGGCACCTCAGGATGAGGTTGTTCCAAAGATGAACCTCATCCTGAGGCGTAGCGAGCCTCGAAGGATGCTGAAGCAAGGCGAGCAAAGAAAAGGGGCGCGGCCTTTGCCGCACTCCGTCTTCTCAATGATGGACTTTGCTCAGAAGTCCATGCCGCCACCTGAGCCTGGCTTGCCCGGCTCAGGCACTCAAAGCGATGGGCGGCTTTTATGGACCTCGCCCAGAAGTCCATGCCGCCACCTGAGCCGGGCCTGCCCGGCTCAGGTACTCAAAGCGATGGGCGGCTTTTATGGACCTCGCTCAGAAGTCCATGCCGCCACCTGAGCCGGGCCTGCCCGGCTCAGGCACTCAAAGCGATGGGCGGCCTTTTATGGGCTTCCTCAGAAGTCCATGCCGCCCATGCCGCCGCCACCCGGCATCGCCGGAGCGGCCGAGGCCTTCTTCGGCACTTCGGCAATCATCGCCTCGGTGGTGATGAGCAAGGAGGCCACCGACGCCGCGTTCTGGATCGAGGAACGCAGCACCTTGGCCGGATCGATCACGCCCGCCTTGAACATGTCGACATATTCGCCGGTCTGGGCGTTGAAGCCGTAGGCGTAGGTGTCCTTCTCGAGGATCTTGCCGACGATCAGCGAGCCGTCCTCGCCGGCATTGCTGGCGATCTGGCGGGCCGGGGCCTGGAGCGCCTTGCGGACGATCTCGACGCCGGTCTTCTGGTCGGCATTGGCGGTGGTGAGGCCGGTGAGCGACTTCAGCGCGCGCAGGAACGCGACGCCGCCGCCGGGCAGGACGCCCTCCTCGACTGCAGCGCGCGTGGCGTGCAGCGCGTCGTCGACGCGGTCCTTCTTCTCCTTCACCTCGACCTCGGTCGCGCCGCCGACGCGGATCACCGCGACGCCGCCGGCAAGCTTGGCCAGACGCTCCTGCAGCTTTTCCTTGTCGTAGTCCGAGGTGGTCTCCTCGATCTGCGCCTTGATCTGGGCGATGCGGCCAGTGATGTCGGCCTTCTTGCCCGCGCCGTCGACGATGGTGGTGTTCTCCTTCTCGATGATCACCTTCTTGGCACGGCCGAGCATCGGCAGGGTCACCGAGTCGAGCTTGATGCCGAGATCTTCGGAGATGGCTTCACCGCCGGTGAGGATGGCGATGTCTTGCAGCATGGCCTTGCGGCGATCGCCGAAGCCAGGAGCCTTCACCGCCGCGACCTTCAGGCCGCCGCGCAGCTTATTGACGACCAGGGTGGCAAGCGCCTCGCCCTCGACGTCCTCGGCGATGATGAGCAGCGGCTTGGAGGTCTGCACCACGGCTTCGAGCACCGGGAGCAGCTCCTGCAGGCCGGAGAGCTTCTTCTCGTGGATGAGGATGTAGGGATCCTCGAACTCCACCCGCATCTTCTCGGCGTTGGTCACGAAGTACGGCGAGAGATAGCCGCGGTCGAACTGCATGCCTTCGACGACGTCGAGCTCGGTCACGGCGGTCTTGGCCTCCTCGACCGTGATCACACCCTCATTGCCGACCTTCTGCATGGCCTCGGCGAGGAACTTGCCGATCTCGGAATCGCCATTGGCGGAGATGGTGCCGACCTGGGCGATCTCGTCGTTCGAGGTGACCTTCTTGGAGTTCTTCTTGAGGTCGGCGACGATGGCTTCGACTGCGAGGTCGATGCCGCGCTTCAGGTCCATCGGGTTCATGCCGGCGGCGACCGACTTGGCGCCTTCGCGGACGATGGCCTGTGCGAGCACGGTGGCGGTGGTGGTGCCGTCGCCGGCGAGGTCGCTGGTCCGCGAGGCCACTTCGCGCACCATCTGCGCGCCCATGTTCTCGAACTTGTCCTCAAGCTCGATCTCTTTGGCGACGGTGACGCCGTCCTTGCTGATGCGCGGCGCGCCGAAGCTCTTCTCCATCACCACGTTGCGGCCCTTGGGGCCGAGGGTGACCTTCACCGCATTGGCGAGGATATCGACGCCGCGCAGCAGCTTCTCGCGTGCCTCGCCGGAAAATTTAACGTCCTTGGCAGCCATTTATCTGTCTCCCGAGATTGCCGGATGGCGTGTTGTGCAGCTCACGCCGCCTTCTTGGCCGAAGCGACGACGTCGAGGACGCCGAGAATGTCCGCTTCCTTCATGATGAGGTAGTCGACGCCGTCGATCTTCACCTCGGTGCCGGACCATTTGCCGAACAGCACGCGGTCGCCGGCCTTCACGTCCAGCGGGATCAACTTGCCGGCTTCATCGCGCCCACCGGGGCCGACGGCGACGACTTCGCCCTGGGAGGGCTTCTCCTTGGCGGTGTCGGGAATGATGATGCCGCCCGCGGTCTTCTCTTCGGCGTCGACGCGCTTGACCACGACGCGGTCATGCAGAGGACGGAACTTCATCGCATCTCTCCAGAAAGTCTTGAATTTCAAGGGCTCATTGCCGTCACGCCGCCGTGATGGGTGACCGGCGCGCCTGATCTAGGCGGCACGGAGGGTGCACGCAAGGGCGGGAACCGAAAATTCTGGCAGTCTCGCAGCGAGAGTGCCAGGGACGGTCGCATCGCACCGGCGTCATGTGCGCGCAGGAATCCCGGGCCAACATGAACCAGGCCGGCGCCGCCCTGTCCGCCTATAACGGCTCGAAACGACGGTGGATTTACAGTGCGAGCCTGGCCGGGCTGCCGAGCCTCGCCGACTAACGCCAGGACTGCGAGGTCGGCAAGAAGGGCCGCTTCGTGCACCGGGGGGCTAGCCCGGACACGACAGGACCTGCTGCGCCGAGGGTTCCACGGATGCGGCAAGCCTGTCAGCACTCTGTCGTCAATGCTGCCAGTGCCTTGATATTGAACGAAAAATCCAATCTTTGCGCTTGCCGGGAACCTAGTCGATCCGTCAAAATTTGATGAGTCGGATAAGGAGGTTCCGCATGGCCTCATCTGCGTCGGCGTCACCGGATTTCGTGAAGCAACTCGCGGGCTACGGGCTCACCACGGCCCAGATCCTGTATCGCATGCCGGACCATCCGGCGCTGCTGCAGACCTATCTCTGGCAGCATTACGATCTTTGCCCGCAATTTCCCGAGCTGAACAGGTTCCTCGAATTCTGGAAGCGCGAGCTGGACGGGCCGCTGCATTCCGTCACCGTGGCGCATGCCCGGCTGATCAAGCCGGCGGAGCTTCGGGCGGTCGGCGGGCTCTACCAGCTGAATTAGACCATCTCGCAGCCGTCATCCCGGACGGCCGCTGGCCGATGCAGGATCGCAAGAATGTTCTGAGCGGAACTTCACGCAATCCCAATTGATTCGAAAATGCATTGAATCCGTATCGTCAACGGATTTTTGAGATGCCCTCACCTTGCCGCTTTCACCGTGCTATAGGGGCGGCGTAACGGGATGCCGACCGGCTCCCGCCGCTTGATCGAGGCATCTTGGAAGCGTCCGTGGACCACCGTTCGCCGCGTACCTCGGAACTCCTGTCGGCGCTCGCCACCGCCCATTCGGCGGAGCGTATCCAGCTCGGGGAGTTGGTGCACGCGTTGCGGAACCGCGCGTTCGGCCTCACCATCCTGTTGTTCGGCATTCCGAACTGCCTGCCCATGCCGCCGGGCATCCCGGTGATCTGCGGCGTCATTCTCTGCCTCGTCGGCGTGCAGATGGCGATCGGCCGCGACGAGCTCTGGCTGCCGGGCTGGCTCGCCGCCCGCAGCTTCTCGCGCGATCTTCTGGAGCGCATCATCAATCGGGCGCTGCCCTGGGTGCAGCGCTTCGAAGCCTATTCGCGTCCGCGGCAGGAACTTTTCACCGGGCCGATGGCACGGCGGGCCATCGGCCTGATGATCGTGGTGCTCGGCCTCGAACTGATGCTGCCGATCCCGATCTTCGGCAATCTGCCGCCCGGTTTCGCGGTCTGCATCCTCGGCCTCGGCCTGGTCGAGCGCGACGGCGCCTTCATCATCGCTGGCACCGTCGCGACGCTCATCAGTCTCGGCGTGATGGGCTTTCTGAGCTGGCTGCTGTTCCAGGGCGCCCTGGCCATCTTCTGATTTCTATCTTCGCCAACGGATCCGTCATCCTCGGGCTTGTCCGGGGATCCACGTTCGTGAAGGTGGAGAAACCGTGGATGGCCGGCACAAGGCCGGCCATGACGCGGAAATGGCTCAACCCCGCCCGACGAACGGCGCGTTGGTTGCCATGATGGTCATGAACAGGACATTGGCGTCGAGCGGCAGGCCCGCCATATAGGCCACCGCCTTGCCGGCGTGGACGGGATCGAAGGTCGGCTCGATGGCGATCTGGCCATTGGCCTGCAGGATGCCGGTCTTCATCTTGGCCGCCATGTCGGTGTCGGCATTGCCGATGTCGATCTGGCCGCAGGCGATGGAGTGCGCGCGCCCTTCCAGCGCCACCTGCTTGGTCAATCCGGAGACCGCGTGCTTGGTCGCGGTATAGGGGCCCGTCAGCGGGCGCGGCGCGTGGGCCGAGATCGAGCCGTTATTGATGATCCGCCCACCCTTGGGCGATTGTGCCTTCATCATGCGGATCGCGGCCTGCGTGCACAGGAACACGCCGGTGAGATTCACATTCAACACGTGCTGCCACTGGTCGAAGGTGACGTCTTCCAGGGGCGCGCCCGGGGACCAGCCGCCGGCATTGTTGAACAGCACGTCGAGCCGGCCATAGGTGTCGGCTATGTCCCCGAACAGAGCATTGACGGAGTCGGGCTGGGTCACGTCGGCGGGCATCACATGGCCCTGTCCGGGAAGGTTCGCCGCCACCGCCGCGAGGGGCTCGCGCCGGCGACCGCTCAGCACCACGGTGAATCCGGCCTCGCTGAGCGCGATTGCCGCGGCCTTGCCGATACCGGTCCCGGCGCCGGTGACGAGGGCGATCTTCTTGTTCTCACTCATTTGGATTTCCTCCTGCGGGCGCGATCATGGGCAAGGCGGACAAGCTGAGGCGCTCACACCCCAGCGTAACAAGGTGGAACCTGTGTCGATCTTTGGCGTTTACGTGGCATATGGATTTGCGTAATCGATCAAGGGGAAGAGAAATGCCCGCCGTGCTGATGTGGCTCATTGGTATTCCTATTCCGATCATCATCCTGATCTATCTGCTTACCTAACGGTTAGCAGAGAAACAGGACTGATTGGTCGGCGCGAGAGCCGAGGACGACTTGACGTCGTCTTCGGCTCTTCGCATTTTAGCGGGTGCGGCCGTATGGCGGGCGGGGGATGCCCATGTGCGCGGCGCGCAAGGCGGCCGACCAGCGTTCGCGCAGATCGTGAAAATAGGGCTCGCCCGGCTCGATTCGGAAATTCAGCTCGGCGTTGCCGGCATCGCGGCGTGCGATCAGCACGTCGAGCGGCATGCCGACACCGATGTTCGAGCGCATGGTCGAATCCATCGAGATCAGGCCGGACTTCAGCGCGTCGTAAAGATCCATGTCGTAGGAGACCGAGCGGTCCAGTACCGGCTTTCCGTATTTGTGCTCGCCGATCTGCAGGAACGGCGTGTCATTGGTGCATTCGATGAAGTTGCCCGCGGCATACAGCATGAACAGCCGCATCCGCCCGCCATTGACCTGACCGCCGAACAGGAAGGAAACCGAGAAGCTGATATCCTGCTCCTTCAGCCCTTCGGCATAGAGATCATGGACGTGGCGGATGGCGCGCCCGACCATTTCCGCGCCACGGAACATGCTGCTGGCCTCGACCAGGGTTTCCTTGCGGCCGGTCTCGGGATTCTTCATTCCCTCCTGCAGGGTGGAGATCACCGCCTGCGAAATCGAGAGATTGCCGGCGGTGGCGAGCGCCATCACATGGCGGCCGGGCTCCTCGAACACATGCAGCTTGCGGAACGTCGACACATTGTCGAGTCCTGCATTTGTGCGCGTGTCCGCGATCATCACGAGGCCGTCGCGAACCAGTATGCCGCAACAATAGGTCATCGATGCACGCCGCCCCGGTCCACGCTGTCCGGCGTCGTTATAGCGGTGCGGTTTCCTTGCGGGCAACCGAGTTGCGTCGAAATGTGCGGGGAACTGAACTCCCACGCCTTCAATGCACCGCCGGCAGGCCGTGCTCCTCCCAGTCCTCGCGCGGCACAGCGCCGCTGACCGCGAAGGCGAAGGCGGCGACACGCGCGCGGTCCGGGGTCAGTTCGCAGCGGAAGCGCATGCGGTACCAGTTGGAGCGGCTGCGAAAGGCGGCGCCATCCGCCGCGATGCCGCCGGCGATGGCCCTCGGCTCGCCGAACGCATAGGCGACGAGGCGGTCGGGGAGGAATTCCCTGCGCCAGGCATGGACCTGCTCCATCGCTTCCAGCCCACAGAGCTGCTCGATCCGGGTGTCGTCGGTGAGCGTGCGCAAGGCGAGCCGGGCCTGGCGGCTGCCCGGCGTCGCGAGATTGCGTGCCGAGAGCATGGTGGTCGGCCGGATCATTTCGGGCTCGGGCGCTGGCGCCGGGGGCGCTGGGGCGGGCGCGGCGGCGGTCGGCGGGGCGGAGATGATGGCATCAGGCAGCGCGGGCTGGAGCGGTGCCGGTGCCGACGGGGCGCGTGGTAGCTCCGAGGGCGGCAGGATCTCGACGGCGATGGCTTCGGACGGCAGGCCGGGTTGCGGCGCTGGCTGGGGTTGCTCATAGAGCCAGGCGAAAAGTGCGAGATGGAGCGCCAGCGCGGCAATGAGCGCGAGCAGCAGCACCTTGTCCTGCGCATCCTCGATGCGCCGCAGGCGGAGCGCGGCGTCGGGAATGGGGAGCGCAAGAGCGGCTGTCGCGTTCACGGTTCCGTCTGGGACACGCGGCGCCCACCGGCCGCAGCCGGAGTTTAGCGCTCCGGCACAGCCCATCAAAGAAAAAGGGCCGCGCGAGGCGGCCCACGAGCGGGCAGGGGCCGCTCTGAGGTTACGTCCGACGATAGCGCGCAGGAGCGCATCCGGGTGATGCGCGCGGAACACAGCAACCGACTATTGTTCGCTCGCGTATAAGTTTTGGAGGCGCCGGGGGAGGGCACTGTCTGCCCAAGGACCACCACCTCATCCTGAGGTGCCCGGCTTCAGCCGGGCCTCGAAGGATGCTCATCTCGATGGCCGCCTTGTGCACTTGGCAGGAAAGGTGCCCCGTTTTTCATGGCCGGCCTTGTGCCGACCATCTCGATTTCTGATGGGCTGCGATGAATCGAGATCCCCGGCACGTTCAGTAATTCCTGCCGGCACCCTTATTTTCCCAGCCATAGGTCGATTGCAACTTTACTGCGGCAGTTGAATTCGATCAGTGCCACGGTGAAAAACCGTGGCGTGTCACAACCACTTTCGCCGAACCGGACAGCAGTGGCGCAAGGCCGAGGATGACGGCGGGAGGCCTAAGGATGAGTTACTTAGCCCTGAACCTGGCGGCTCGATTGGTCCACGGTAATCGCCACGGTGAGGTTCTCCTCGCCGCCGCCATAGCGGTTGCCGCGCACCGGGGCGGCGCCGAGATAGTCCAGGCCGACGGCGAGCCGGACATAGGTTTCGGTCGGGCACAGCTTGTTGGCGGCATCGAAGCCGATCCAGCCGAAGCCCTCGACATAGGCTTCTGCCCAGGCGTGGCCCGCCTGGTGGCCGGCATGCTGGCCTGCCGTCGCCCCGTCGCCGACCAGATAGCCGCTGACATAGCGTGACGGGATGCCGAGATGCCGGGCGCTGGCGACCATGATGTGGGCGAAGTCCTGGCAGACCCCGCGCTTCAGTTCGAACGCCTGCTTCGCCGTGGTCGAGACATGGGTCGGATCAGGATCGTAGGTCACCCGCTCATGGAGAGCGGCCATCAACGCATGGAGCCTGGCGAGCGGATCATTGACGCCGGCGACGGCGTCGTCGGCGAAGGCGCGGATCGCCTCGTCCGCCTCGGTGAGGTCGGTGGAGCGCATATAGAGCGAGGGCGGAAAGCGCTCGACCATGCCGCGCACCACGCCGGAGGTGTCCTGGGTCTCCACCTCGCCCTCGACGGTGACACGCAGCTCGGTCAACGGACCATCGACGGCGAAGGTGTGGGTGAGGTTGCCGAAGGCATCTTCGTGCGCGGCGAGCCGGCAGCTCTCGGAGACATCGATCCGCCAGGAGACGACATACTGCCCGTCATGGCTGCGCGGGGTGAGCCGCAAGATCTGGATCGCCCCGTTGGCCGGGGGGTCGTAGCGATAGACGGTCGCGTGGTTCACATGGATGCGCATGCGTGAGGACCGTAACCCGAGTTCACACCAGATACTGCTCGGTGATGCTGCCGCCAAGGCGATTATTATCGTTGATGAAGGCGTCGATATATTGGTGCAGCCCCATCTGGAAGATCTCGTCCATGCGGCTGTTGCCGAGCCGCGTCAGGCTCGACCGCGCGAGCCGCTGCGAGGCGCCCTGCCGGCCATAATAGGCGGCGAGATCGTCGAGATAGCGCGAGATGTTCTGGTAGCAACTGGTCAGCGAGCGCGGCATCTGCGCGTTCAGGATCAACAGGTCCGCCACCAGCCAGGGCTTCACGCTTTCCCGATAGACCCAGTGGAACGAGGTCAGTGCCGAGACCGAGCGCAGGATCGAGGCCCACTGGAAATAATCGAGCGGCCCGCCGACATGCTCGGATTCCGGTAGCAGCACGTGGTACTTCACATCGAGGATGCGCGCGGTGTTGTCGGCGCGCTCGACATACATGCCGATGCGGGCGAACCAGAAGGCGTCGTTGCGCAGCATCGTGCGGTAGGCGGCGCCGTCGAAGCGCAGCGAGGTCTCCTTCACGAAGGAGAGGAAGCGCGCCAGCTCCTCGCGCGTCATGTTTTTGGTCGAATAGCGCTTCAGCTCCAGCCAGGCGGAGTTGATGGTCTCCCACATCTCCATGGTGAGCGCGGTTCGTACCGAGCGCGCATTGGTGCGCGCGATCTCGAAGCAGTTGCGGATCGAGGACGGGTTCTCGGGAGCGAAGGCGAGGAAGGACACGACGTTCTTCTCGTTCACCTCGTCGCCGTGGACCCGGGCGAAAATATCCTCGCAGCCGGCGGTCAGCAGCGCCGAGTTCCACTCATTGGTCGAGCCGCCATAGGCCGCCGGCAATTGCGCGAGGCGCTGGGTGACGTCGAGGATGCGGGCGAGGCATTCGGCCCGTTCCATGTAGCGGGCCAGCCAATAGAGATTGTCGGCGGTACGGGACAGCATGGGTCGCTTCTATTTCGCGTTGCGCCAGGCGAGGGTGGCGAGCCCCGCGCCGATCAGTAGGGTGCCGCCGGTGCGGTTGATGGCGGCGATGATGCGCGGGCTGCGAAGCGCGCCGCGCAGCCTGCCGGCGACCAGCGCGTAGCCGAAGGCGTTGGCGGCGGCGAGCGTCAGGAAGGTCGCCTCGAAGATCGCCATCTGGGTGAGCCAGTCGCCTGTCGGATCGAGGAACTGCGGCAGGAAGGCGACGAAGAAGGTGAGGCTCTTCGGATTAAGCGCGGTGACCAGCCAGGCGTGCGCCAGCATCTTCAAAGGCGACCCGTCGGCGCGTGCCTCGGGGATGGCACCGGTGCCGGCGGCGCGCCACAGCTTGATGCCGAGCCAGATGAGATAGAGCGCGCCGATCCACTTCAACACGGTGAAGAGCGTGGCCGATGCCGCCAGCAGTGCGCCGAGACCGAGCATGGAGAGCGTCATCGCGGTGAAGTCGCCGAGCGCAACGCCGGTGGCGACCGGCAGCGCCACACGACGGCCCTGGCCGAGCGCATAGGAGACCACCAGGAGGATGGTCGGGCCCGGTATCAACAGCAGCACGGCGGAGGCGGCGACGAAGGCCAGCCAGGTTTCGATCGGCATTGTTTACCCCCTTGATCCTATGAAGCGACCTCATCCTGAGGTGCCCGGCGCCAGCCGGGCCGCGAAGGATGTGCGCCTCCGATGGCCGTCTTCTGCTTCAGCATCCTTCGAGGCGAGCTGCGCTCGCACCTCAGGATGAGGTCGTCATTTCCTGCCGCTCAACTCTCCTCCAGCACCCAGGTGTCCTTGGTCCCGCCGCCCTGGCTCGAATTCACCACCAGCGAGCCGGCCTCCAGCGCCACCCGCGTCAGCCCGCCCGGCACGATGCGCACCCGGTCGCGGCCCGTCAGCACGAAGGGCCTGAGATCGACGTGGCGCGGCGCGATGCCCTCCTCGACGAAGGTCGGGCAGGTGGAGAGCGCCAGCGTCGGCTGGGCGATGAAGTTGCTCGGATCCTGCTTCAGCTTGGCGCGGAACAGTTCGATCTGGGCCTTGTCGGCCCTCGGGCCGATCAGCATGCCGTAACCGCCGGAACCGTGGACTTCCTTCACCACCAGCTCGTCCAGATGGTCGAGCACGTATTTGAGGTGATCGGCCTCGCGGCAGCGCCAGGTCGGCACGTTCTTCAGGAGCGGCTCTTCGCCGAGATAGAAGCGGACGATCTCCGGCATGTAGCTGTAGACCGCCTTGTCGTCGGCGACGCCGGTGCCGACCGCATTGGTCAGCGTGACGTTGCCGGCGTGATATGCGCTCATCAGCCCCGGCACGCCGAGCACGCTGTCCGGGCGGAAGGCGAGGGGGTCGATGAAATCGTCGTCGAGCCGGCGATAGATGACGTCGACCCGCTTCGGCCCCTCGGTGGTGCGCATATAGACGACGTCGTTGCGGATGAAGAGGTCGCGCCCTTCCACCAGCTCGACGCCAAGCTTGTCGGCGAGGAAGGAGTGCTCGTAATAGGCCGAATTGTAGATGCCCGGGGTGAGCACCACGACGTTCGGGTCGGAGGTCGCCGTCACCGGGGCGAGCGATTTGAGCGTCGCCAGCAATTCGTCGGTGTAGTTCTCCACCGGCGCCACGCGATTGTCCGCGAACAGCTCCGGGAAGAGCCGCATCATGATCTCGCGGTTCTCCAGCATGTAGGAGACGCCGGACGGGGTGCGGGCATTGTCCTCCAGCACATAGAAGGTCTCGGCGTCGATGCGCACCACGTCGATGCCGGCAATGTGCACATAGAGATCGTGCGGCACCTTCTGGCCGTTCATCTCCGGGCGGAACACCGGGTTCTGGTAGACGAGATCCTCCGGGACGACGCCGGCTTTCAGGATCTCGCGCTTGGAATAGACGTCCTTGATATAGAGATTCAGCGCCTTGGTGCGCTGCTCGAGGCCGCGCGACAGGCGCTTCCATTCCTCGCCGGTGAGGATGCGCGGGATGATGTCAAACGGGATCAGCCGTTCCTGCGCGTCGGTGTCGCCATAGACGGCGAAGGTGATGCCGATGCGGCGGAAGATGAATTCCGCTTCCTTGCGGCGGTAGTCGAGTACGTCGGGCGGGACTTCACGGAGCCAGCGCGAGAGGGCGGCATAGGCGGAGCGGATGGAACCGTCCGTATTGGTCATTTCGTCGAACGCGACGGTCATCGGTGCACATCTACTCCCCTGCGCAGGCTAGTTAGCTACAAACCGCGTGCCAGCGGAAGAGGCGGGCCAGTGCAGGCGGCGATATTCGCGGCAAGGAGGCCGGAATGCCCATTTGTGAGGCGCATTGCCCTTGCCTGCTGCGCGGCTTGCGTTCATTTGCGGCGACGGGATTGGCGAAGCGACTGAGGTGGGGGAGGGAATCGCATGAGTGACACGACAGGTCCGGTGAGCGCGGGGCTGCTGGTGATCGGGGATGAGATCCTCTCCGGTCGGACCAAGGACAGGAACATCGGCTACATCGCCGAATACCTCACCGCGATCGGCATCGATCTCTCCGAGGTGAGGGTGGTGCCGGATATCGAGGACGAGATCGTCGCCGCGCTCAACGCGATGCGGGCGCGCTACACCTATGTCTTCACCACCGGCGGCATCGGGCCGACGCATGATGACATTACCGCGGATGCGGTGGCGAAGGCGTTCGGCGTCTCCATCGGTGTCGATCCGCGTGCCCGCGCCATGCTGCTGGAGCGCATTCCCGAGGCCGACCTCAATGAGGCCCGCCTGCGCATGGCGCGGATCCCGGCCGGCGCCGAGCTGGTGGCGAACAAGGTGTCGAAGGCGCCGGGCTTCTGGATCGGCAACGTCATCGTCATGGCCGGCGTGCCGACCATCATGCAGGCCATGCTCGACGAAGTGGCGCCCAAGCTGAAGACCGGGGTGCGCATGCTCGCCGAGACGGTGCGCGCCGATGCCAAGGAGGGCGACATCGGCGGGCCGCTGGCGGCGATCGCGGCGGCGCATCCCGAGGTGTCGATCGGCAGCTATCCGTTTCAGGACGAGGAAGGCCGGCCGAACGCCAATCTGGTGGTGCGCTCGCGCGATGAAGGAAAGCTCGCCGCGGCGCTGGCGGCGGTGAGGGAGATGCTGGCGAGCCTGCCGCGCTGAGGCGGGCCTTTCGCGGGTTCCGGCGGGCCGCGCGGCATTCCGCCGGAGCGTGATCGCCGTCACAGCCGCCGGGCGGGATAGGGACGAGGATCGGAACGAGACTTGCCCTCATCCCTGGATAGGAGGCCGATCATGTCCAAGGTCCCCATGCACCCCACACGCCCGGTCGCCGCCGCCACGCTCGCCGATTCCCTCGATGCGCTCGTCGAGGCCCGTATTGCCGCGCGCCGGCGCGACCTCGCCGCTGCCGAGCGGGACGAGGCGAAGGCCCCGCTTCGCGCCATCATCCGACGCATGAGCATCGCCCACAATTGCGGCCACTGCGGCGGCCGGCCCTGACCGCAGGATTGGGGGTATTGCCGCGTGCCTCTGGAGCGCCGCGGCGGCTCCGGCTATTGATCGCGGCACGGCCCGGCGCCTTCCGCCCGGCCGAGGAGCCGCGTTCATGTCCGATCCCCGCCAGCAGAAAGCCTTCCCCGTCTCCTGGGACCAGTTCCACCGCGACGCCCGCGCCCTTGCCTGGCGCCTTGCCGGTGCCGGGCCGTTCACCGGCCTGGTGTGCATCACCCGCGGCGGGCTGGTACCGGCCGCCATCGTCGCGCGCGAGCTTGGCGTCCGCCTGATCGAGACGGTGTGCATCGCCAGCTATCACGACTACACGAAACAGGGCGAGATGGAGGTGCTGAAGCCGATCGCCCAGGTGGTGACCGAGGCTGCCGGGGAGGGCGGGCAGGGGCTCCTGGTGGTCGATGATCTGGTCGACACCGGCAAGACCGTCAGCATGGTGCGCGCCATGCTCCCCAAGGCGCACTACGCCACCGTCTATGCCAAGCCGCTCGGGCGGCCGGTGGTCGATACCTTCATCACCGAAGTGAGCCAGGACACCTGGATCTATTTCCCCTGGGACATGGGCCTGTCATTCCAGCCTCCGATCCGCGACGGCGTGGCGTGATCCCGCGACTTGAACCGGAAGCGGCAGACCGGCTAGTTGATGGGGATTCCAAAGGGAGAGCAGCAATCATGAAACTGGCGGCACGCACGGTCGATCCCGGCAGCGACGCCGCCATTGCGGCCTCCATCACCCCCCGCCCGATCGAGGAGATCGGCGCTGCACTCGGCATTCCGGCTGCCGATCTCTATCGCTACGGGCCGTACAAGGCGAAGATCGACCTTGATTTCGCCCGCAAGGCCGAAGCCCATCCCAGGGGCAAGCTGGTGCTCGTCACCGCCATCAATCCGACCCCGGCGGGCGAGGGCAAGACCACGACCACGATCGGCCTCGGCGATGCGCTGAAGGCCGCCGGCAAGCGGGTGGCGATTGCGCTGCGCGAGCCGAGCCTGGGCCCGGTGTTCGGCTCCAAGGGAGGGGCGACTGGCGGCGGGCACGCGCAGATCGTGCCGATGCAGGAGATCAACCTGCACTTCACCGGCGACCTGCACGCCATCACCGCGGCGCATAATCTGCTCGCCGCGACGATCGACAACCATCTCTATTGGGGCAATGCCCTCGACATCGACGTGCGCCGCATCTCCTGGCGCCGGGTGATCGACCTCAATGACCGGGCGCTGCGCCGCGTCACGGTAGGGCTTGGCGGCGTCTCCAACGGCTTTCCACGCGAGGACGGCTTCGACATCACGGTTGCCAGCGAGGTGATGGCGATCTTCTGCCTCGCCCGTTCGCTGGCCGATCTCGAGGAGCGGCTCGGGCGCATGGTGGTGGCGCAGACCCGCGCGCGCAAGGCGGTCACCGCGGGGCAGCTCAATGTCACCGGCTCGCTGGTCGCCCTGCTGCGCGACGCCTTCCAGCCGAACCTGGTGCAGACGCTGGAGGGCACGCCGGCCCTCGTCCATGGCGGGCCGTTCGCCAATATCGCCCATGGCTGCAATTCCGTGATCGCCACCCGCACAGCGCTCGGACTCGCCGATTTCGTGGTGACGGAGGCTGGCTTCGGGGCCGATCTCGGCGCGGAGAAGTTCCTCGACATCAAGTGCCGGCAGGCCGGTCTGCACCCGTCCGTGGTGGTCATCGTCGCCACCGTGCGGGCGCTGAAGATGCATGGCGGCGTCGCGCAGAAGGATCTCGGGCCGGAGGATGTCGCCGCGGTCGAGAGCGGGGCGGGCAACCTTGTGCGGCACATCGAGAATATGAAGGCGTTCGGCGTGCCGGTGGTGGTCGCCATCAACCGCTTCACCGGTGACACGCCCGCGGAGATCGCGGCGGTCGAGGCGGCGTGCCGCGCGGTGGGCGCCGACGTGCATCTGTGCACGCATTGGGCCGACGGGTCGAAGGGCGCGAGCGCGCTCGCCGCCGATGTGGTCCGTCTTGCCGAGATGCCTTCCGCCTATCGCCCGCTCTATGCCGATGAGTTGCCGCTGGTGCAGAAGATCGAGACCATCGCGCGGCGCATCTACCGCGCTGGCGCGGTGGCGTTCGAGCCTGCCGCGCTGGCCCGGCTCGCTGATTTCGAGGCGCAGGGCTTCGGCGATCTGCCGGTGTGCATGGCGAAGACGCAATTCAGCTTCACCGCCGATCCGACCCAACGCGGCACCCCGCACGGCTTCGTGCTGCCGGTGCGCGAGGTGCGGCTCTCCGCCGGCGCCGGCTTCGTGGTGGTGCTGTGCGGCGACGTGATGACCATGCCGGGCCTGCCCTCGCGCCCCGCGGCCGAGCAGATCTTCGTCGACGAGGACGGGTTTATTGGTGGGTTGAGCTGAGAGGGCACCTTACTCGCGACCTCATCCTGGGGTGCCGCCGCAGGCGGCCTCGAAGGATGTTGAAGTAGAAGACGGCCATCGCGGCGAGCATCCTTCGAGGCCCGGCGGTTGCCAGGCACCTCAGGATGAGGTCGCGCGGATAGAAACGAGCTTCGGCCCTTGAGGACAGTTCCCACCCAACCCTTGCCGGAATCCCGCCGTCGCGTCATGGTGCGCGCGCCTTGCGGACGTGGCGAAACTGGTAGACGCACGAGACTTAAAATCTTGCGCCCTTAAGGGCTTACGGGTTCGAGTCCCGTCGTCCGCACCAGCGAAAAGTCGTTAATCATCTCATATACTTAATCATAGGTTTGGAGGCGACTTCGGGCAGATTTCGGGAAAAACGGCGGGACAAAGAAAACAGTCGTGTTCCTCTCAGCACGAACGCTTTTCTGATGGGGAGGCGCCGCCATGGAGAGCGAATTCAACCCGGTCCTAGATGATCCGATCAAGGTTATGGAGACGGACATCGGTGTTGCGATTTGCCGTGCGCGATGGCGAAAAGATACTCGAGGTCGAGCACACTGGTGACGAGACGGCTCTTCTATGCGTATTGGCAGCATTGGAATTGTACCTAAGCCATTCAGCTGACATTTGCGCGCGGTGCTCGGCCCAACCTGCCGGTTATAGAGTCCGAGGCGAGTTCCGATGCGCCTGTTCGCCGCCGCTCATGCGGCGCCCGACCGCGAGGTACAGTTGCGCCAGAAGCGGTACTTTGCACCGAGCGCGAGCGGACACTGGCATTGCCTGCGCTTCGATCCTATGCCTGACGCCCATGTTCACCCCAATCTTGCACTGGGTGTCCTCGTGCGACTCTGCGGCGTGGACTTTGCAAATGTTACTTGGGCGCTAGTTCACGTTCGGGCCTCGCGACGCCATTCGTTAACAATGGGCACAGAGACTACCGATGCCCTGAGTCGATCAGATACAGCTTACGTTCTGTCAGCAGCGAATCGATGTGGACGATTCTGCTGTGGTCACAGCCAGCTCATATTCTCGCAAGATTGCGGAGTGGCCGAGCGTCAGAAGGTCGCCGAAGTGCGCTCGGTCGCGTTGCTGATCTCCTCGGCTATCGGCTCGGAAGATCTGTTGTGAAGGCCCCCTGGGCAAATATTGCCGAAGGCATTGTTTAGCGGGGACAGTCTTATAAAATCGTCTTACAAGTTGTCGATTCCGGCCGCAGACGCCGGCCTCAGGTTTGCTGAAGGGCTCCGCCAATGGCGAATGACCGTCCTACCTTGTTCACCGGCGCGGGCGGCATCCTCGGAAAGTGGCTGCGCCCCCGGCTGATCGAGACATACGGCGCCCTGCGCTCGACCGATATCGTCGATTTCGGACCGGCTTTGCCCGGCGAGGAAATCATCATCGCCGATCTCGCGGACGCCGCGGCGGTGGACCGCCTCGTGGAGGGCGCCGGGCGCATCATCCATTTCGGCGGCATCTCCTACGAGACCAGTTTCGACCAGATCCTGTCGTCCAATATTCTCGGCACCTACAATGTATATGAGGCCGCGCGCCGCTTCGGTGCGGGCCCCATCGTCTATGCCAGTTCGAACCACGCCATCGGCTTCTACACGCGTGACGACCGGCTGGACGCCAATGTGCGCACCCGACCGGACTCGCTCTATGGCGTGTCCAAGGCATTCGGCGAGGATCTTGCGAGCCTCTATTACGACAAATACGGCGTGGAGAGCGCATGCCTGCGCATCGGCACCGCGCGGCTGGATCCCATCGATCCGCGCCATCTCTCCACCTGGCACAGCTATGAGGATCTGCTGCGCCTGATAGAGGCGTGCTTCAACGCTCCCAGGCTTGGCTGCACCATCCTTTATGGCGTGTCGAACAATGACCGCTCCTGGTGGAGCAATGCGGCAGCGCCGAATGTGGATTACCGCCCGCAGGACAATGCCGAGAGCTTCAAGGATGTCGTCATCCCGGATGGCGACACGCGCGACATGGAAGACCCGGCGGTGAAGTACCAGGGCGGGCCGTTCGTCGCCGCCGACTATGTGCGGCGCAAGGCCTGAAGCGCGTTCGCCGCATCGTGGATGCGGGCGGCGAGCAAGGCGAGGCGGGCCGCGTCCAGCCGGCGGACGTCGACCTGCAACAGGCCGCGATCCGCGAGCAGATCGCGCACGATTATGCGGGGCGTGCCGTTCGCGATGGCGCGGGCCAGCGCATGGGCATCGCCGCCGGCCAGCGCCGGCGAAACCTCGAGGATCACGCGGTAGAAGGGGTTTCCGGTCTCGTCCGGTGCAATCGACGCGGTGATGCCGGGCAGGGCCTGCACCAGCGCAACCAGCTTTTCCGCGCGATCCAGCACGGCCGCCTGCTCGGCGGCCTCGTCGCGACGGCTCCAGCGTTCAAGCGCGGCGATGGCGCCGATGACCGCCTCCTTGCCGGCCTTCATCGGGCGACCGACGCCAAAGCACTGGGCGGCGCAGGCGCGCACCAGATCGGCCCGTCCGGCGATGATGCCGGCGGTGGGGCCGGCAGCCGCTTTCTGCGTGCTGAACAGCACTAGGTCGGCGCCGGCGGCGATCATGCCGGGCCAGTCATATTCGGCGGCGGCATCGACGATCACCGGCACGCCGGCGCCATGCGCCTCGTGGATGAAGTCCTTAAGCGCGATCATGCCGGTCTGCGCGGTGTGGTGGGAGACCACATAGAGCGCCGCCGCCGTGCCGGGGCCGATAGCGGCGCGCAACTGGTAGGGCGCGGCATCGAAGGCGGCGCCGAGCTCGACTGGGCGGGCGCCGCTCAGCCTGATGTCGCCGGTGATCAGCGAGCCGTAATTGACGACATGGCCTTTCTGTAGAACGATTTCGTTGCGCAGTCCCTGGGTGTCCGGCAGGCGCTCGGCGCGGCCGGGATCGTCGCCGGTCATGGCCGCCGCCGCGGCGATGACGATGCTGGCCGAGGTGCAATTGGTGACATAGCCGGCCTCGGCGCCGGTGACCTCGGCGATCACGCGGCTGGCGAGCGCCTGCAACTCGGCCATGTCGACGGAAACCGCCAGTATGGCGGCGATCTCAGCGATGATGTCGGCATGAACAGGGCTGGCGCCGAACACGGTTTCGGTACCGGAGGCGTTCAGCAGCGGCGAGAGACCGTAGCGCGCGAGCAGATCGTCCCCAGACACCGCCTTTTCTCCACCCTGGGCCCACGTTGGGCTTCTTGCATACGATGGGCTGCTTGCACCACGCTGGGCTTCTTGCACCACGCGGCGCTTCTTGCACGAACCTGTCTGATAAGTTTACAATTGTCCAGTCGCAGCGGGCATGGGGAGCGCGGATGTCGGCGATCGATCTGAGCGGGATCGAGGGCAGCCTCGTCGATGGCCGCACCAAGGGTGTTCCACCCGGAGCCGGGCCGATGGCGCTGTCCGCAATGGGCGGGCAGGGCTGGAACGTGCTGCGCGAAGAACTCCCGCTGCCGCTCGCCGTGCTGAAGCGCTCCGCGCTGGAGCGCAACAGCGCCTATATGCGCGGCTTCCTCGCCATGACAGGCGCCGCTATCGCGCCGCACGGCAAGACCACCATGTCGCCGCAGCTCTTCGCCCGGCAGATCGCGGATGGGGCCTTCGCCATCACGCTCGCTACCGTGCAGCAGATACGGGTCGCCCGCGAATACGGCTTCGATCGCATCCTGCTCGCCAATCAACTCACCGGGGCGCAGGCCGCGCGCTATATGGCCGAGGAAGTGGCCCGCGATCCGGACTTCCAGTTCTGGTCCTTCGTCGACTCGGTCGCCGGGATCGAGCGTCTGGCGGCTGCGGTGAAGGGGGCCGGCGGCGCGCGTCCGCTCCGCGTCATACTGGAGGGCGGCTTTCCCGGCGGGCGCACCGGCTGCCGCACGCTGGAAGACGCGATGGATGTCATGGAGGCGATCATCGCCGCCGCGCCTTACGTCGAGCTCGCCGGCGTCGGCGGTTATGAGGGGCTGCTGGCGGGCAAGGACGCGGCCGCACGGATCGATAGCTTCCTCGACTTTCTCGTCGAGATCGCGCTGGCCTGCGAGCAGCGCGCCGCCTTCGCGCCCGGCCCGATCCTGCTGACCGCCGGCGGATCGAGCTTCTATGACCTCGTCGCCACTCGCTTCAAGTCGGCCGGCCTTTCGCGCGGGTTCAAGGTCGTCATTCGCAGCGGCTGCTACCTCACCCATGATTCCGGCACCTATGAGGACCGCTTCCTCGATCTGCGCCAGCGCATGCCCGAGATCGACGGGGTGGAGGCGCGTCCGGCGCATGCACTTGAAGTGTGGGCCTACGTGCAGTCCCGCCCGGAGGCCGAGAAGGCCATCCTCGCCATGGGCAAGCGCGACGTCTCCTATGACTCGCGGATGCCGGAACCGCTGTATTGGCATCGTCCGGGCCGCGCCGGACCGCCGCTGCCAATCCCCGAGCGTCATGCCGTCGCCGGCCTCAACGACCAGCATTGCCACTTGATCCTGCCGGCCGACAGCCCGCTCCAGGTCGGCGACATGGTGGCGTTCGGCATCTCGCATCCCTGCACCACCTTCGACAAATGGCAGGTCATCCCGGTGGTTGGTGACGATTATGTCGTGGTTGACGCCATCCGCACCTTCTTCTGAGCCGACAGGAACCCGGACATGAGCGTGACTTTCGACGAGAAGCTCGCCTCCCTCGGTGCCGAGGTGCCCAATGCCACCGTGCCCGGCGCCAATTACATTCCGGCGGTGGTGGTCGGCAACATCGTCTTCCTCGCCGGGCAGGTGCCGCGCCGTGACGACCAGCTGATGTGCGTCGGCCGGCTCGGCGAGAACCTCACCGTGGAGGAAGGCTACGCCGCGGCGCGGCTGTGCGCGCTCAATCTGGTGGTGCAGTTGCAAGCCGCCTGCGGCGGTTCGCTCTCACGGGTTAAGCGCATCGCCAAGCTGACCGGCTTCGTCAGTGCCACGCCGGATTTCACCGATATGCCGAAAGTCATCAACGGCGCGTCGGACCTGTTCATCGAGATCTTCGGCGAGGCCGGACGGCATGCACGCAGCGCGGTCGGCGCGCCGACTTTGCCGCGCGGCGTCGGCGTCGAGGTGGAAGCCATTGCCGAAATAGAACCCTGAGCGGAGCTTGCGCGGGCGGGGATTACGTAGCGGAGCTTGCGCGAGTTCGCATCTGTCGGAATTCGAGATACGGGAAAGCCAGCCATGAACGCGCCGTTCGCCAGTTCTCAGGACGCCCGCTCGGATCCGGCCGCGCCGCGGAACACGAGCCGCGATCCGCGCTACGACATATTGTTCGAGCCGATCCGCATCGGCCCGAAGACCATGAAGAACCGCTTCTACCAGGTGCCGCAATGCACCGGCATCGGCCATGTGCGGCCGGGCTCCAACGCCGCGCATCGCGCGGTGAAGGCCGAGGGCGGCTGGGGCGGGCTGTGCACCGAATCCTGCTCGATCCACCCCGAGGTCAACCAGACGCGCTCGACCAATGCGACGATCTGGGACGAGGGCGACGTCATCAACCACCGCCACATGGTGGACGAGGTGCATAAATGGGGCGCGCTTGCCGCCGTGGAGCTCGGCGCCGGCGGCGTGAAGGACAATCTGTTCACCCGCTACGTCGCGCCGGCCTTCGACCGTTTCCCCTCTGGCGGCATTCCCAAGGTCTACACCTACCCGGCGACGGAAGAAGACATCGACCGCGTCATGCAGATGTATGAGGACGCGGCGCGGCGCTCCAGGGATGCCGGCTTCGACATCCTCTATGTCCACGGCGCGGCGGGGGTGTTCCCGGTCCATGCGCTGTCGCGCCACTACAACCGGCGCACCGACAAATATGGCGGCTCGTTCGAGAACCGCGCCCGCTTCTGGGTCGAGGCGCTGGAGCGGCTGAAGAAAGTGGCGGGCGACGAGTGCGCGGTGGCGACCCGCATCTCCATCGACGACCTTGCCGGTCCGTGGGGGCTTGAACTGCGCGACGAGGGGCTGGCCTTCGTCGAGTACATCACAAGGCTCGGCTTGGTCGATATGTGGGACGTCATCATCGGCGGCTCGGGCGAGGACATGTGGGGCGAGGATTCAGGTCCCTCGCGCTTCTACAAGTCGAACCACCAGGCGCCGTGGAATTCCACGGTCAAAGCCATCGCCAATGTGCCGGTGGTCGGCGTCGGCCGCTTCACCGATCCCGACGAGATGGCGCGCATCGTGCGCACTGGCCAGCTCGACATCATCGGCTGCGCCCGCCCGTCCATCGCCGATCCGTGGCTGCCGCGGAAGATCGACGAAGGCCGGGTGGACGACATCTGCGAGTGCATCGGCTGCAATGCCTGCGTCTCCCGCTACAATATGAGCAACGCCATCATCTGTACCCAGAACCCGACAGCGCTGGAGGAATACCGGCGCGGCTGGCATCCCGAGCGTTTCGAGCCGGCCCCCGATGCGAAGACCGTGCTGGTGGTCGGCGCCGGGCCTTCGGGCCTTGAATGCGCCCGCGTGCTCGGCCGCCGCGGCTACGATGTGCATCTGTGCGAGGCGAGCCAAACCCTTGGCGGCCACATGCAAGACGTGGTGAAGCTGCCGGGCCTCGCCGAATGGGCGCGCGTGGTGCATTACCGCGAAAGCCAAATCCAGCGCATGGCGAACGTCACGCTGATGCGCGGCACCGGGCTGGTGACGGCGGACGACATTCTGGAATACGGCGCCTCGCGCGTGGTGCTGGCGAACGGCGCCTACTGGGTCGGCAACGGGCTGGGCGCGAGCGGGCCGGACCCGGTTCCGGGCGTCGATTCAAACCTCGACCAATTCGTCACACCCGAGCAGTTCTTCGCCGGCAAACCGATTGGCGACCGCGTGGTGGTGCTGGATTCCGACGGCTACTTCATGGCCATCGGCATCGCCGAGGCGCTGGTGGACCAGGGCAAGCAGGTCACCCTCGTCACCCATTACGAGACGGTGGCGCCGATGACCGAGCTGACGCTCGAGGGCTACAACATCCGCCGCATGATGCGCGAGAAAGGCATCAATGATCGCGTCGGCCATTGGGTTGAGGAGGTGCGCGGCGGGCCCGGCGCTGTAGAGGTCGTGCTTTATGACCGCTACCGCGACGGCTATCGCCGCACCACGCAGCCGGAGGCGGGCGTGTATCCGCGCCGGATCGGCGACGCGGTCGAGCTGCTGGCCTGCGACACCGTCGTGCTGTGCACGGCGCGCGAGTCCAAGCGCGAGCTTTACGACGCCCTGGTCGCACGCAAGGAGCGCTGGGCGGATGCCGGCCTCGAGGTGGTGGTGCGCTCCGGCGATTGCCTCGCCCCGCGCTATCTGGCCGATGCCATTTTCGACGGCCACCGCATCGCCCGCGAATTCGAGAGCGTCAATCCCGAGCGGCCGCGCGCCATCATCCGCGAGCGGATGATCTGGGGCGTCGAGACCATCCCCAAGCTTGGCGACCACGTGCTTTAGGTGGAAAGGTCGGCTGGCTCTCTCTGAGAGCCTGGCTCGTAATGCAGCAAATGACCCGTCATCCCCGCGCTTGTCCCGGGGATCCCCGCCCGTGACGAGGGATCAACCGTGGATGGCCGGACAAGCCCGGTCATGACGGCGGAAATCGCCGGCTTCTCCTTCCGATGAATTGCGGGTCAGCCACTGAGGCGCTCGGGCAAGGCCCGAGCCTCGAAGGATGCTCAGGCTCTGAGGCCGGAACGCGCGCCTCAGGCGGTCCGCCCCCGTCAGCGCCCCTGCCGCCACGCCCTGAACCGTTCCATGCCCTCGGCATTCGCCGGGTAGAGGCCGAAGATGGACTCGCCGGCCATCACCCGCTCGGTCACGAAATCCTCCATCAGCGACTGCTCATAGCCGTCGCGGGCGACCTGATCGGCCAAATGGGGGGGAATGACGACGACGCCCTCGCGGTCGCCCACGATGATGTCGCCGGGATAGACCGGGACTTCGCCGCAGCCGATCGGCACATTGATGTCGACGGCGTGATGCCGGGTGATGTTGCTGGGCGCCGCGGGGCCTGCGCAATAGACAGGAAAATCCAGCTCGGCGATGGCGGGCGAGTCGCGCAGCCCGCCATCAGTGACGACCCCCGCTGCGCCGCGCACCATCATGCGGGTGACGAGGATGCTGCCGGCGCCGGCGGCGCGGTTGTCCTGCCGGCAGTCGATCACCATCACATGGCCCGGCGGCACCGTCTCCACCGCCTTGCGCTGGGGGTGGTTGCGGTCCTCGAACACGGCGGAGACGTCGATATCCTCGCGCGAGGGGATGTAGCGCAGCGTGAAGGCCTCGCCGACCATGGAGGGCCCGCCAGTGGTTAGCCGCCGCACGCCCTGCATGAAGGTGTTGCGTAGGCCGCGCGCCATGAGTTGCGATGTCAATGTTGCGGTGCTGAGCTGTGCCAGCAGGCTGCGCGTCTCGTCCGAAAGAGGTGCCGTGCTCATGAACGCCTTCCAAATCTGGCAGGATCGCTAAAGTAACTCGTCTTACATGCTGACGGAGACCGGCATTATAGCCGTTTCCGCCGGTCCCGGTCGAGGAAGGTGAATGCTTGCTTAGCGATAGGCAAGAGGTTTTACCGTGCCTCGGCTCGTGGGATTCCGGCGTCGGCAAGATCAGGCGCTTAATAGCTGCCTGACAAGTTTATGAATTATTGACAGGTTCGGTACGTCATGCAAGCCTTCGATCCCAGGCTGAAGTAACGGTGGGAATTTCCCAGTCGAACAGCGGAGGTTGTCATGGTGGTGCGTGATCGTAGTCCCCGAACAACTGGTGCTGGAGGCTGGAAAGCGAGCCGAACGGCGCTGCTGCCGAGCGTGGTCGCGCTGTGTGCCGCATGGCTGAGCCTAAGCGCGGCGAACGCCGTCGAGTATAAGGAAGCGCCGATGCTCGGCGATCTGGTCAAGGCCGGCAAGCTGCCGAAAGTGGCGGAGCGTCTGCCGGAAAGCCCGCGCGTCGTCACGCCGTTCGAGAAGGTCGGCAACTATGGCGGCACCTGGCGTTCCGGCATGGTGGGCGGTTCCGATCGCAACTGGCTTTTCCGCATCGCCGGCTACGAGCCGCTGCTGGCCTGGGACCGCGAATGGAGCGGCAAGGTCATCCCCAACCTCGCCGAAGAAGTCACCAGCAATGACGGCGCGACCGTCTTCACCATCAAGCTGCGCAAGGGCCTGAAATGGTCGGATGGCAAGCCGTTCGGCAGCGATGACATCGGCTTCTTTATCAATGACATCGCCGGCAACAAGGAATTGCTGCCGAATGCGGTCGACTGGGTTGTGGCGGGCGGTGAGCTCGCCAAGTTCGCCAAGGTCGACGACACCACCTTCACGCTGACCTTCAAGGAACCCTACGGCCTGTTCCCGCAGCGCCTCGCCAGCGTCTACGGCGTGCAGATGACCATGATGGCCAAGCACTACTGCTCGCAGTTCCATCCGACCTACAACAAGGCCGGCATCGACGCGCTGATCAAGGCAGCGGGCGTGCAGAACTGGACCGAGCTGTTCATCAAGAAGTGCGCTGTCGACACCGAAGCCAATGAGCGCTGGCAGAACCCCGAACGCCCGACCATGGAGCCCTGGGTCATCAAGGACCCCTATGTCAGCGGCGCCCAGCTCGTGACGCTCGTGCGCAACCCTTATTATTTCAAAGTGGATACCGAGGGTAACCAGCTTCCCTACATCAACGACCTGCGTATCTCGGTCAACGCCGACAAGCAGACGCTGGTGCTGAAAGTGGTGAATGGCGAAATCGACTATCAAGACCGCCACATCAACGCCAATTCCAACCGCGCGGTGTTCACCGATGCAGCGGAAAGGGCCAAGATCAAGATCACCGACGGCCCGAATGCCGACATGAACACGACGATAATCTCGCTGAACCTGACTCACAAGGATCCGGTCAAGCGTGAGATCTTCAACAACAAGGATTTCCGCATCGGCCTCAGCTACGCGATCGACCGCAAGGCGATCATTGACGCAGCCTTTGTCGGGCAGGGCGAGCCCTGGCAGGCGGCCCCGCGCAAGGAGTCGCCGTTTTATAATGAGCGCCTCGCCACGCAGTACACCGAGTATAGCGTTGAAAAGGCGAATACCGCGCTCGACAAGGCCTATCCGAAGAAGGACAGCGGCGGCTTCCGCCTCGGGCCGGACGGCAAGCGCATCAGCTTCAACATCATGGTGATGCCGGCGCTGGGCGACTTCCTCGATTCCACCCAGCTCGCCGCGCAGTATTGGCAGGCCGTCGGCATCGACGCCAAGGTCCAGACCGTGGATCGCACGCTGTTCTACGATCGCAAGGACAATAATGAGCAGGACGCCTCGGTATTCCTCGGCAGCGGCGGCATGGTCGACGCGCTGTTCGAACCGACCTTCTACTTCCCGTTCTGGAACGAATCCCTGTTTGCGGTGCCATGGGGTAACTGGTTCGCCTCCGGCGGCAAGTCCGGCGAGGAGCCGCCGGCCATCGTCAAGAAGCAGATGGACCTCTATCGCCAGATCACCCGCTATGCCGATCCGGTGAAGCAGAACGAGCTGATGCAGCAATTGCTGCAGATCTCGGCCGATGAATTCTATGCCATCGGCATCTCCTCGCCCGGTCCGCTCTACTCGGTGTCGAAGACCAATCTGCACAACGTCTATCCCCGCCCGTTCGCTTGGACCTATCCGACCCCGGTGGCGAGCGGTACCGAGACCTATTACTTCGATCCGGCGAAGTAGCGAGTACAGGAGGCGCCGGCCGGTCATCGCCTCCACCAGCCGGCGCTCTTTCGTTTCCGACCTTGCAGGAGGCACCGTGTTCAGCTTCATCCTTCGCCGTCTGCTTTGGATGATCCCGTCCTTCTTCGCGGTGTCGGTCGTCGCCTTCACCATCATCCAGTTGCCGCCCGGCGATTTCGTCACCAGCTACGCCGCCGACCTCGCCACTTCCGGCTCGCCCGCGGACCCCGCGACGCTCGACGCCATGCGGCTGCGCTACGGGTTGGACCAGCCGATGGTGGTCCAATATTTCCGCTGGGTCGGCAATGCGCTCCACGGCGATCTCGGCATGTCGTTCGAGTATCGCACGCCGGTCTCCGACATCATCTGGAACCGGCTGGGCATGACAGCGCTGGTCGCCTTCTGCACCTTGATGTTCGTGTGGATCGTCGCCTTTCCGATCGGGATCTATTCCGCCGTTCGGCAATATAGCATCGGCGACTACATCATCACCTTCCTCTGCTTCCTCGGCATGGCGACGCCGAACTTCCTGCTCGCTCTGTTCGTCATGTATCTGTCGGTCGAGTTCCTCGGCTATTCGGTCGGCGGGCTGTTCTCACCGGACTATGTGAACGCGCCGTGGGATCTCGGCAGGGTGGGCGACCTGCTCACCCATCTGTGGATTCCGGTCGTGGTGCTCGGGGTCGCCGGCATCGCTTCGCTGGTGCGCATCATGAGAGCCAATCTGCTCGACGAACTCGGCAAGCCCTATGTCGAGACCGGCCGCGCCAAAGGCCTGCCGGAACTGAAGCTTATACTGCGCTACCCGACGCGGGTGGCGCTCAATCCCTTCATCTCGACCGTCGGCTGGATCCTGCCGGTGCTGGTGTCGGGCGACGTGATTGTCTCCAGCGTGCTGAGCCTGCCGACCGCCGGGCCGATCCTGATACAGGCGCTGAAGACACAGGACATGTATCTCGGCGGCGCCCTCATCATGTTCCAGTGCATCCTGGTGCTGATCGGCACGCTGCTGTCGGACATCCTGCTCGTGTGGTTCGACCCGCGGATCCGCTATGACAACTGACGCTTCCCCGCCGACCGCGCTGCTGCCGGACCTGCCGCCGGACGTCCCGGCACTGGCGCACAAGGCTTCAGCCTCGCAGTGGCGGCTCATGTGGTGGCAATTCCGCCGCCACCGGCTGGCCATGGTGAGCAGCATCGTGCTGGCTTTCATCCTGCTGGTGGCGCTGTTCTGCGAGTTCCTGGCGCCGTTCTCGCCGAACACCTTCACCCCGCGCTACACCTATGCGCCGCCGCAAGCGCTGCACCTCTTCGACCGCGACGCCGATGGCAGTCTGGTCTGGGGCCCGCACGTCAACGGCTACAAGGTGACCATCGAGCCGACCGCGCTACGCCGAATCTTCGTGGTTGACGAGACCCAGAAATATCCGGTCGGCTTCTTCGTGAAGTCGGAGCCCTACGACATGTGGGGAATCTTCACGCTGGAGACCAGGTTGTTCGGGCCGCTCAGGAAAGGCGACCCGATGTATCTGCTGGGCGCCGACCGTCTTGGGCGCGACATGCTGAGCCGTATCATCTACGGCACCCGCATTTCCATGTCGATCGGCCTCATCGGCGTGGCGATGAGCCTGGTGCTCGGCATCATTCTCGGCGGGATATCGGGCTATTATGGCGGCTGGATCGACAACATCATCCAGCGCGTCATCGAGTTCATCCTGTCGTTGCCGACGACCCCGCTCTGGCTCGGCCTCGCCGCCGCGATGCCGACCAACTGGCCGCCCCTGCGCATCTATCTCGCCATCACCATCATCCTGTCGCTGATCGGCTGGACCAATCTGGCGCGGGTGATACGCGGCCGCTTCCTGTCGCTGCGCACCGAGGATTTCGTCACCGCCGCACGGCTGGATGGGGCGAGCGAGCCGCGCATCATCTTCCGCCAGATGGCTCCCTCTTTTGTCAGCCACATCATCGCCGAGGTGAGCCTCGCCATTCCCGCCATGATCCTTGCCGAGACCGCCTTGAGCTTCCTTGGCCTCGGGCTGCAGCCGCCGATCGTGAGCTGGGGCGTGCTGCTGCAGGAAGCGCAGAACATCCGCTCCATCACCACCGCGCCCTGGCTGTTCTTCCCGGGCATCGCGGTGGTGATCGCCGTGCTTTCCCTGAATTTCGTCGGCGACGGCCTGCGCGACGCCGCCGATCCCTACCGGCAATAGCATGGCAGAGCGCATGACGAGCGAGCCCAACGACATAGTGCTGGAGGTGAAGAACCTGTCGACCTGGTTCGACACCGGCCGCGACGTGTTGAAGGCGGTCGACGGCATCGATCTCACGCTGCGGCGCGGGCGCACGCTGTGCGTGGTCGGCGAGAGCGGCTCGGGCAAGAGCATCACCGCCCGCTCGATCCTCAACATCGTGCCGAAGCCCGGCCGCATCATCGGCGGCGAGATCCTCCTGCACGGCGCCGGCCCGAATGGCGCTGCCCTGAACCTTGCCGCGCTCGACCCCAAGGGCCGGCAGATACGCGCGATACGCGGCCGCGACATCGGCATGATCTTCCAGGAGCCGATGTCGAGCCTGAGCCCGGTCCACACCATCGGCCACCAGATCGTCGAAGCTATCCGCCTGCACCGCCCCATGAGCCGGGCGCAGGCCCGCGTGCGGGCGATCGAGATGCTGGCGCAGGTCAAGATCCCGCGTCCCGAGCAGAGTTTCGACAGCTATCCGTTCGAGTTCAGCGGCGGCATGCGCCAGCGCGCCATGACCGCCATGGCGCTGGTGTGCGAGCCCAAGCTCCTGATCGCCGACGAGCCGACCACGGCGCTGGACGTGACCACGCAGGCGGAAATTCTCGATTTGATGAAAGGGCTGCAGACGCTCCACGGCATGGCGCTGATGTTCATCACCCATGACATGGGCGTGGTCGCCGAGATCGCCGACGACGTGGCGGTGATGTACCGCGGCAAGGTGGTGGAGCACGGCCCGGTTAACGACATCTTCTTCGCGCCCCAGCACGCCTACACCAGGCAGTTGCTGAACTCGGTGCTGGCGCTGGAGCAGCGCTCGCACCTCGCCGGCAAGACGGCGAAGTCGAACCGGGACGACGCGATCCTCGACGTGTCGAACCTGTCGATGTCGTTCGGCGGCCGGCAGCCCTTCTTCGGCCGCAAGCAGGAGGGGCCGGTGAAGGCGCTCGACGGCGTCAGCTTTTCGCTCAAGCGCGGCGAGACGCTCGGCATCGTCGGCGAGAGCGGGTCGGGCAAGACCACGCTGGGGCGCTGCATCATGCGCATCCTCGACCCGACATCCGGCCGGATCGTCTTCAAGGGCCGGGACAGCGCTGGCGTCGATCTCGCCCCGCTGCCGCGCTCCGCGGTCAAGCCGTATTGGCGTGACATGCGGATGATCTTCCAGGATCCGTTCTCCTCGCTCAATCCGCGCATGACGGTGCTGCAGATCGTCGCCGAGCCGCTGCGCAACCACGGCATCGTGCATGGCCCGGAACTGGAAGAGCGCGTGGCCGAACTGCTCCAGCGCGTCGGGCTGCCGCGCGAGGCGATGCGCCGCTATCCGCACGCCTTCAGCGGCGGGCAGCGCCAGCGCATCGGCATCGCGCGGGCCATCGCGCTGAAGCCGCAGCTCATCGTCGCCGACGAGGCGACCTCGGCGCTCGACGTGTCGCTGCGCGCGCAGGTGCTCGACCTGCTTCTCGACATCGGCCAGGAGCTGGACATGAGCTACGTGTTCATCAGCCACGACATCGGGGTGATACGCTACATGTGCGACCGCGTGGCGGTGATGCATCGCGGCCGCATCGTCGAGCTCGGCGAGACGCAATCAGTGTGCGACGACCCGCAGCACGCCTATACGCGCTCGCTGATTTCCGCCATTCCCAAGCCTGACCCGCGCCAGCGCGGCAGGACCACCCGCATCCGCTATGAGTTGGAAACGACGCCCTGATTTCGGGCGGTCCTGATTCCGGGCAAGCCGCTTCACGCCTCGAGGGACCCGCCGATGAGCCAGCCTGACGTCGACTGCGTGCTCGATATAAAAGCCGAGCTTGGCGAATGCCCGGTCTGGTCGCCTCGCGAGAACGCACTCTACTGGATCGACATCTATGCCGGCCGCCTGAACCGCTTCGACCCCTCGAGCGGCGCCAACCGGGTGTGGACGCTGCCCGAGGCAATCGGCTCGTTCGCCTTGTACGAGGATGGCGGCGTGCTGCTGGCGCTGAAATCTGGCCTTGCGCGCTATGAACTGGAAAGCGGCGCGCTCACCCCGCTGGCAAGCCCGGAGCCCGATCTGCCGGGCAACCGGCTGAATGACGGGCGCTGCGATTTCCAGGGGCGCTTCTGGGTCGGCAGCATGGAGGACCCGGTGCAGCCCTCGCGCACCATGGGATCGCTCTACCGGGTAAGCGCCGACCATCGCTGCACCCGGGTCTGCGATGGGCTTTTCGTCGCCAACGGCCTCGCCTTCAGCCCGGACGGGCGCACGCTTTATCACTCGGATTCCTATGTGGCGGTGCGCACCATCTGGGCATGGGATCTCGACGCTGATGACGGCGCCATCACCAACCGCCGCGTCTTCGTTGATACCCACGGCATGCCCGGCCGCCCGGACGGCGGCGCGGTCGACGCTGAGGGCTGCTACTGGATGGCGGGTAATGATGGCCGGGAAATCGTTCGCTTCACGCCGAAGGGTGAGGTCGATCGCCGCATCGCGATGCCGGTCGCCAAGCCAAGCATGCTGGCGTTCGGCGGCCCGCGCCTCGACACCATCTATGTGACCTCGATTCGGCCAGCCTCGGTGGAGGGCCAGCCGCAGGCCGGCGGCCTGTTCGCGGTCCATGCGGGCGTGACGGGAGTCATGGAGCCGTCCTTCAAGGGATAATATAGAGCTTTACTTGTCGGACGATTTTACAAAATACCAGGGAATCGCCAAACTGGTTTCAAGTCGCCTGGAGCGCGCGGTCCAGTGGTAGCCGGAAGAAAACAGGAGGTAGAGGCTTGGCCCGGAAACCCGCCGAACTCAAGCTGCGGCCCAGGATGGATTGGCCGTCGCAAGCGCCGCAGCGGCCCTCGCGCCTCGGCGACCAGCTCTACGAGCAGATACTCGACCGCATCGTCACCGGCTCCATGGTGGAGGGCGACAAGCTGCCGTCCGAAAGCCAGCTCTCTGAAATCTATGGCGTTTCCCGCCCGGTGGTGCGTGAGGCGCTGTCGCGGTTGCAGGCCGACGGCGTGGTGGTCTCGCGCCACGGCTCCGGCTCGTACGTCCAGCGCCGGCCCAATCAGGCGCTGTCGCTGCTGGCGCCGATCGGCGATGTCGCCGACCTGATGCGCTGCATGGAGTTCCGCGTCGCGCTGGAGGGCGAGGCCGCCTTCCTCGCGGCGATGCGCCGAAGCGAGGCGGACCTTGATCGAATCAAGCGCGCCTACGATGATCTGGAGCGGGTGATCGCCAATGAGGAGATTGGCAGCGAGGCGGATCAGGCGTTCCATATCGCCATCGCCGCCGCCACGCAGAACCGCCTGTTCGTGCACGCCATGGACGTCTTCGGCGAACACACGCTGCGCGGCATCGAGCTTGCCCGCAAACTGTCACTCCGCCGCAGCGCGCGACGGCTGCAAACGGTGCAGATGGAGCATCTGCGCATCCTGAAGGCGATCGAAGCCGAAGAGGCGGAAGAGGCGCGTGAGGCGATGCGCACCCATATCGACAATGCCCGCATCCGCGTGCTGACCGACAGCACCGAGCCGTGAACTCCAGCCTGTTGAATCCAGAGCGCTTTCTTATTGTTCGGATGATTCCATCCGAACGATAATGGCTCTTGGCGGCCATGATCCCCAGCTCGGCGCTGAACTTGTTCAGCGCACGCGCAACGGGCGCCGCGCGCACGGCTCCAGGTTCGACAGCAGCGGCAGGATGGGACCCGTGTCCATCTAGCCGGAATCCGGACCGTGCGCCCAGGCCTGTCAAGACAAGGCGTAAACTTGTCTTACATGATAGCGATCCCAAGGATCCGCGCCGCGGTGCCCCCCATCAGCAGATTGCGTTCGCCGCTGGTGAGGCCCGGGAAATTCGCTCCCCATCGAACGGAGTCCTCATAGGAGCAGACCGTGCCGACGCCGGGATAATCCGAGCCGAACATGGTGCGCGCGGCGCCGAAGCGCTCCAGCACGGCGCTGTAAAACGGAATGATGTCGGAGAACGGGTAGGGGGTTCGCGCATCCTCCGCAACGCAGAGCAGCTTGAAATAGACATTCTTCCGCGCGGCAAGGAGGTCCAGAAAGGCGCCCGCGTCGCTTCGGTCGTGAATGCTGGCGCCGAGATAGTCCACGATGAAGGGCGTGGAAGGGTAGCGCGCCGCGAGTGTGGCGATGACCGGCGCTTGATCAATATCCATGTGGAAGGAGAGCGAGAGCCTAAGGGCGGTGACGGCCTCGAACAGCGGCCGGCGCTCTTCGGACGCTAGCCACGAGGCATCGCCCTGGCGGATGAGATTGAAGCGCAACCCCTTGCACCCGTCGGGACCGCACCACCGCGCGAGATCCTCATGGGGGCGGGCCGAGCGCGGGTCGATCAGGCAAATGCCCACAAAACGCCGCGGCCAGGCGGCGAGGCAGGTCATCAGATAGCGATTGTCCCAGCCATACACGCTCGGCTGCACCAGCACGGCGCGATCGACGCCCGCGCGATCCATATCCGCCAGCAGCATCTCGAGCGGTGCGTCGATAGTCGGCGGCGGCACATGCGCGAGGATCGGCTGCCAGGGATATTGCAGGACATCCGTGGACCACACGTGGCTATGCGCGTCGATGATCATGCTTCCCTCGATTACCGGATTGCCCATGAAGTTCAACGCCGTGATCGCCAATAATGACGAGATGGCACTCGGCGCGATACAGGCCATCAAGGCGAGCGTCGAAGGATTACGTCGTTGCCGGGATCGACGCGACGCAGGATGCCTTGATCGCGATGAAGGCCGGCGAACTCAAGGTGACCGTCTTCCAGGATGCCGTCAGCCAGGGAAAAGGCGCGCTCGACACCGTCCTCAAGCTGGCAAGGGGCGAGAAGACCGAGAAGAAGGTCTTCACCACCTCGAACTCGTCACCAGGGACAGTATGGGCGATTACCTGAAGAGGAACTGACCGGCGATCTTTCGCGCCGGTCATCGACCGGCGCGTCTGTTCCAATTGAACCGAAGTCGAGACCGCATCGATGCAGACAGCAGACGCCACAACGTCGCACCATCCTCACATCGTTGATCCGTCTCAGCCCTTCCTGCTGAGCGCGACAGGGATCAGCAAGTCCTTTCCGGGCGTGGTCGCCCTTGATGGAGTGGGCTTTCATCTCAAGCCGGGATCGGGCCACGCCTTGATGGGCGAGAACGGTGCCGGGAAATCCACGCTGATGAAGATACTTGCGGGCATACATCAGCCCGACAAGGGAGAAATCCGGCTCAACGGAGTTCCGATCCAGTTGAAGACGCCGCTCGACGCCCTGACCCAGGGAGTGGCGATGATTCATCAGGAACTGAACCTGATGCCGTCGATGACGGTGGCGGAAAACATCTGGATCGGCAGGGAGCCGCGCAACCGGCTGGGGTTCGTGGAGCATCGGCAGATGAACCGCCTGTCGCGCGATCTTCTCGCCCGACTCAATATCGAGCTCGATCCCGAAGTCGAAGTCCGCCATCTCTCGATCGCCGACAGGCAGATGGTGGAGATCGCCAAGGCGGTGTCCTACCGATCGAGCGTTCTCATCATGGACGAGCCCACTTCGGCGCTGACGGAGCGCGAGTCGGCTCACCTGTTCAAGATCATCAGGGAGCTCAAGGCCCAGGGCATCGGCATCGTTTATATTTCGCACCGGATGAATGAAATCTTCGAGATCTCAGACGACATCTCCGTCTTTCGAGACGGCAAGTATATCGGCTCCCGCTCGGCGGCAGACGCGACCCGGGATCAGATCATCCGCATGATGGTCGGCCGGGACATTTCCAGGATGTTCCCGAAGGAAAACGTGCCCACCGATGATGTGCTGCTCTCCGTGCGGGACCTCGCCTTGAGAGGCGTGTTCTCCGGCGTGTCGTTCGATCTACGGGCGGGAGAGATCCTCGGCCTCGCGGGCCTGATTGGATCCGGGCGGTCGAACGTCGCGGAAGCCCTGTTCGGCGTCACTCCGGCGACGAGCAGTGAGATCCGGATAGGCGGACGGCGCGTCGACATGAGGACGCCACGGGAGGCGATCGCCAACGGCATGGCGTTTCTCACCGAGGACAGAAAACAAAGCGGCTGCCTACTCGCCCTCGACATCCTGGAGAACATGCAGATAGCGGCGCTTCAGGGCAGGTTCGTCCGGGCCGGCTTCGTGCAGGGCAAAGCGCTGGCCGCGGCATGCCTGGAGATGAGCCGGACCTTGCGGATCAAGAGCCCGGGGCTCGGCACCAGGATCGAGAACCTTTCGGGTGGAAACCAGCAAAAGGTCCTGGTCGGGCGATGGCTGCTGACCGCGCCCAGCATCCTCATCCTAGATGAGCCGACACGCGGTATCGACGTCGCCGCGAAAGCCGAAATCCACACGCTCATTTCATCCCTCGCCGCAGCCGGCGCAGGCGTGATCCTGATTTCCTCCGAAATGCCGGAGGTCCTCGGCATGAGCGACCGGATCATGGTGATGCATGAAGGCAAGATCACCGGTGTGCTGGATCGCGATGAAGCGAGCCAGGTCAAGATCATGGAACTTGCCTCACAATAGGCCAAGAATACGGGGAATCTTTCAATGACAAAAGAAATAATTGCCGATGGAATTCCTGAGCAATCGAACGGCGCAGGTCGCTGGCGCAGACCGCAAGAGCTGAACATCTTCCTTGTACTGGTAGGTATCGTGCTTCTCTGCGAAGTGCTCGGTTGGCTTGTGGTCGGCCAGAGCTTCGTCTGGAATCCGCAGCGGCTGACGATCACGATCCTTCAGGTTTCCGTCGTCGGCATCATCGCGATCGGGGTTACGCAAGTCATCATCACCGGGGGGATCGACCTCTCCTCCGGCTCCGTCGTCGCTGCGACCGCGATGTTCGCGGCCGGGTTTGCCCAGGCCGCGGAATGGTAAGGCGCTCTACCCCTCATTGACGGATTTGCCGGCGATCGTGCCGCTCGGTGTCGGCGTCCTCATCGGACTGGCGGCGGGACTGATCAATGGCGCCCTGATCGCCTATGCCCGCATTCCGCCCTTCATTGCGACATTGGGGATGATGGTTTCGGCGCGAGGTATTTCGAAGTGGTACACGAAAGGGCAGCCAATCTCCGGCCTGACCGAGCAGTTCATCTTCATCGGCTCAGCCGCCTGGCCGGTCGTCGTCTTCGCCGCAGTCGCAATCATCTTCCATATTGCGCTCCGCTATACGCGATACGGCAAGTACACTTATGCGATCGGAGCAAACGTCCAGGCGGCTCGGGTCTCCGGCATCAATGTCGAGCTGCATCTCGTCAAGGTCTATGCGATCGCCGGGATGCTCGCGGGCCTCGCCGGCGTCGTCACCGCGGCCCGGGCGCAGACCGCCCAATCCGGAATGGGCTACATGTACGAGCTTGACGCGATTGCCGCGGCTGTGATCGGCGGCACCTCGCTCGCCGGCGGCGTAGGCCGCATCATGGGCACGGTGATCGGGGTCGTGATCCTCGGCGTCATGTCGTCCGGCTTCACCTTTCTCCGGGTCGACGCCTACTATCAGGAGATCGTCAAGGGCATGATCATCGTTGCCGCGGTGACCATCGACGTCTATCGGAATCGCGGGAAGCGGTGAGGGATTGCTGCAGGCAATCAGCGTCACCACCGGCCGAACGTCTGTTGGATTAAATCCTTATGGAACGCAGCGCAGAAGGTGGCAGCCCTGCCCAGGCCGCCATCTCGAGCAATTCGGCCAAGAACATAAGCGGGTCCGCCTCCCGAGATGGCCATGATAGCGATTTCACGGCGTGGATGGGGTCGAACTGTCGAGCGAGCGCTTCCGAAACTGACAGGCCGCGCCGATCTGCTGCAGGACGCCAGCCGGTAGAGCCTTCGTAAGGATTACGAGGGCCGCGATGGCGAGCGCGAGAGGTCCGGCCAGCAGTAGGCGATTCCCTTCCGCGGAGCGACGTCAAGGCGTGACCGCGAATTCTTTGATCAGTCCGTCCTTAGGTTTCAGCCCAGTGCCGCTAGCCGGTGAGACGTGGAGAAAGCCATGCGCCGGCTGCGGTACATCTTCGAAAATGGCGTTGTACGCCATCCACTTATGGAAGTGGTACTCGACGATCGTGCCGCTCGCGAGGCCGGCCTGGAGTGCCACATTGTGGGGGCCGCGCCGTTGCCGTGACCAATCGGCTTGTTGAAGGCCTTTGCCAGCGCCGCGATCCTCAAGGCCCCGGTGTAGCCGCCATCATTGTTGACGTTCGGCTGCACCACATCGACGGCGTTGGCCACGAGGATGTCGCGCATGGCGTATTTATGATTCTCAGCAACGCCGATCGGAATTGTCGTATTGGCTTTCAGCTCGACGAGGAGCCGCGGATCATTGTCGAGCACCGGTTCCTCGAACAGTGCGATATCCAGTTCCTCGACGAGCTTGCAGAGCCGGATCGCCTGCTCGGCCGTCATGCGCGCATTGGCGTCCATGGCCAGCTTGACGCCCGGACCGACCGCCTCGCGCATGACCTTCATACGGACATAGTCGTCTTCCGGATTGGGTACCGCCTGACGGCCGACCGTGTTCTTCAGAAAGCGGTTGCCCAGCTTGACGAGGTGCGCGGCTTCGGCCGCAAGCTCTTCCGGGCTGTAGACGGGAGCGCCGCCATAGGCCGCGCCATGGGTGATGTACACCGGAATCATATCGACCGCGCCGCCGATAAGATGGTGGACGGACTGGCGGCAGGCCTGTCCCTTGATATCCCACAGCGCGATATCAATGGTGGACAGCGCGGCGACAAGCGAGCGGCCAAGGTCGCGCTGGGCGAAGATGAACTGCTTCCACAGCTTGGCGAAGATGCGCTCGACCAGCATCGGGTTCTCGCCGATTAGCAGCGGGCGACTTGCCGGTTAATGAAGCCGGTCATGATCGGGTGGAGGTAGCCGCCCATGCCCCAACCGATGAGACCGTCATCCGTTTCGATCTCGACGAGCACGGTCTGCTCGACATTCGGCAGCTTGCGGAACGGTGGCGGCGTGATCGGGATGTTGGCGACGTGGTGCGCCTCGACGCGGGCAATCTTCATGAACCACTCCAGGAATAACCAGTTTCGATTGAAACGAGCTGCAGCGGGCTCAGCGGTTCTTCGCCGCCTGCAGCATGGGGTGCAGCCGCTCTCGATACATCGCGAGGCCGTTGCCGATATGCTCCTTCATCAGCGCCTCGGCGACGTCCGCGTCGCCGGCCTCGATGGCGTCCAGCATGGCCTCGAAGGCAGGCGTGTCGGCCAGTGGGGCGAGGTCGCCGGAGAAGGCGAGCCGGCCGGCGGCATGGACGGCGCGAAGGCCGTAGAGGAAGAGCCGCCGGAACAGGCGGGACAGCACCCGCACCGGCAGGAAGAACCGGGGTCTTAAGGGCGACGCAGGTATAGACGGCCGTGGTGTCGAGCTTCCTGTGGCCGAGCAATACCTGGATGACGCGGATATCGGTCTTGCGCTCCAGCAGGTGGGTGGCGAAGCTGTGCCGCAGGGTGTGCATGGACACGCGCTTGTCGAGCCGGGCGGCGGAGGCTGCCGTCCTGCAGGCCCGGTCGAGCTGACGGGTGGTGATGGGCTGGCCTGGGTCGCGGCCGGGAAACAGCCAGCCCTGTGGGCGCCGCTCCTTCCACCAGCGGCGCAGCAGGTCGAGCAGATTGGGCGCGAGCATCACGTAGCGGTCGTTGCGCCCCTTGCCCTGCTCGACCCGGATCAGCATGCGGGCGCTGTCGATATCGGCGACCTTGAGGTGGGCCACCTCCCAGGCTGTGCAGAAACCCGCGGAGGAGGGAGGTGCCGCGATCCGCTGACGAGTTGCAGAAGCCCGTCAGTCCCTGCCGACCATCTTTTCGGAGCCGTAGGCGTTCACGGCGTGGATGATATTGAAGGCCAGGACCGATAAGGCCGCTTCCGCCTTCACCTTCCGTAGGCCTCGGGTAAGGAATCTACCTCCGCCGGACATTCGTTTGATGGTGCCGAAGGGGTGTTCGACAGTACATCGCCTGATCCGCATCAGGCTGGGATCGGCGTAGATGCGTCTTTCCATTCGATCGAGCGCGCTTTGATCAACTAGTCGTGGATCGTTCTCTGCGCACCAGGCGTGCATCGGCTCTTCAGCTGGCAGTTCTTGCAGGCGGACGGATGCTGGCGGAGCCATCCTGTTGCCCGCGCCTTTTGCTAAGGCGTTGCGCGCAGCCCCGCCATCATCACGTCCAGCAAACGCCGCGCGCTGGCTTCCCATTCTGGCTGATCGCTACCCCCGCAGATGCCGGCCATCATTCGGGCGACGTCGTCAAAACCGATTTCCGCTCGGATCGCGCCCGCCCTCTGTGCGGCGTCAACCAGGCGACGCAGCGCTGCGGACAAAGTCGCTTCCGAACTGGCATGGAGCTGCGCGCCCGCGCCCGTATCGGTGTGTAGCGCGGGAGCGATCACTCGCTTTTCCGCCACATACCCGATCACCTGGCCCAGCAGAGCGCCAGAGCTTCCTCTGCCGAATGACAAGCGGTCCTTATCGAGCCGCCGAATGGAAGCGGGACAGGATCATCGGCAGCAGGCCGCCGGATTTCAGCACCTCGACCTCCAGCGACGTCTCGATAGCGGCGATCGCCTCGAACCGCGCGATATCCCCGTCCTGGCTGAGCACGGATACGGGCACGCGCGCCCGCGGCGCGAGGTGGCCGGGTTCTGCCTCGATGGCGATGGTGTCGCCCGGGGCCAGGTCCAGCTTTGCCGGGGTGACGCCCGGCGGCAGGCGCAGCGGCAGGACGCCCATATTCACGAGGTTTGAGCGGTGAATGCGCTCGAAACCGACCGCTAGCACCGCGCGGGCACCGAGCAGCGCCGCGCCCTTCGCCGCCCAATCGCGGGACGAGCCCATGCCGTAGCGCTCGCCCGCGACGATCACGACGTTCTCGCCCTCGGTCCGATAGCGTTCGGCGGCATGCCATAGCGGCATTTCCTCGCCGGAGGGTACATGGACAGTCGAGCCGGCGCCTATGCCCGGCTTGAGCAGATTACGAACTGACCTGGCCGCGAACAGGCCTCGGAACATCGCCTCCCAGTTGCCGCGACGGGACGCGTAGACGTTGAGATCGCGCGGATCTTCCCCGCGTTCGACAAGGTAGCGTGCCGTTTCACTGCCGGGCAGGACCGCGCTCGCCGGAGAGATATGATCGGTCGTGATGTCGTCCCCGAGCACGATGATGGGGTGGGCGGTATAGCAGCCGAGACGGCTCTTGTAGCCGAAGGCGGCGAATGGCGGACGCCGAATATAGGTCGAGCCGGGATCCCAGGGAAACAGCGGGGTCGAGGGTGCATCGAGCGCGGCCCAGTCGGCGCTAGCTTCCGCTGCGTCATAGGCCGCCGCATAGTCGTGCGGGTTTCGCGCCGTCGCCAGGGCGACATCGATCTCGGCGCCGGTCGGCCAGAGATCGGCGAGGAACACCTCGTGCCCGTCCGACGCGCGAACAATCGGATCGTTGAGAATGTCGCGATTGACGTCGCCGGCCAGCGCGAAGGCGATGACCAAAGGCGGCGAGGCGAGGAAGCCGGCCTCGAGCTGAGGATGCACACGGCCCGGAAAGTTGCGGTTGCCCGAAAGCACGGCCACCGGGACGATGCCCTCGCTCGCCATTGCTTCCGACACGGCCGGCGGTAGGGGGCCGGAATTGCCGATGCAGGTGGTGCAGCCATAGCCGACGATACCGAAGCCGATCGCCTCGAGATCGTCCAGCAGGCCGGCCCGACGCAGAAGCCGTTCGGCCGTTGGCGAGCCCGGGGCGAGCGAGGTCTTCACATGGGCCGGCGGCTTCAACCCAAGCCCGCGCGCCTTGCGGGCGAGCAGGCCAGCGGCGACGAGCAGCCGCGGATCGGTCGTGTTGGTGCAGCTGGTGATTGCTGCAATCGCTACGGATCCATCACCGAACCCACCTTCGGATGGCGTTCGCGGGCAGCCGGCGAGCAGTTCCGCCATGGCGGCCTGCGTCGCACTCGCGGGCAGGCGATCCTGCGGGCGGCGCGGGCCGGCGACGCTGACCTCGACGTCGCCGAGGTCGATCTCGACGAGGTCGGTGAAGCGCGGTTCTTCCGACGGATCGAACCACAGCCCCTGCCGGCGCGCATAGGCCTCGACGAGCGCGATCCGCTCGGCTGGCCGGCCGGTATCGCGCAGATAGTCCAGAGTGGCGCCGTCGATGGGGAAGAAGCCAGTATTGGCGCCGAATTCGGGAGTCATGTTGGCGACCACGCAGCGGTCGCCGGCCGACAGTGTGGATACTCCGGGTCCAAAGAACTCCACGAAGCGGTCCGCCAGATCAATCCGGCGCAGCCGCTCGGTGACGAGAAGGGCGAGGTCGGTCGCGGTAACGCCGGGGCGCAGATGCCCGTCAAGCCGCACGCCGACGATCTCCGGCACCCGCATCATCACCGGCAGGCCGAACATGACGCTTTCCGCCTCCAGCCCGCCCACGCCCCAGGCGAGGACGCCGAGGCCGTTGACCATCGGCGTATGGCTGTCGGTGCCAATCATCGCGTCCGGTATCGCCCAGCGAACGCCGTCGATCTCCTCGTCCGCGACGACGGTGGCCAGCCGTTCGAGGTTCAGCGTGTGCATGATCCCGGTACCCGGCGGGTGCACGCGGAACCGCGACAGGCTGTTGGTCGCCCATTTCATGAAGCGGTAGCGCTCGGCATTGCGCCGCAGTTCGCTTGCCATGTTCAGCCGCACCGCCTGTGGGTCGGCATAGACATCGACCGCAAGCGAGTGATCGGTCGACACGTCGACGGGCAGCACCGGATTGAGCCGGGTCGGATCGCCGCCCGCCTCGGCCAGGGACGAGCGCATGCCGGCTATGTCGACCAGCGCCGGCCCACAGGTCGTGTCGTGCATCATCACGCGGGTCGGCAGGAAGGGGATTTCCTGGTCGCTGCGTCCGGTCGCGAGCCAGTCGAGGATCGCGGCCTTTGACCGGGAGGCGTCGTTTCCAGCGCTCCGCGACACGTTCTCCAGCAGGATGCGCAGGATGTGCGGCAGCCGATGCAGCCGCGCGCCGGCTTCCGCCGGCAGATCGACGATGCGGAACACGGCCCCTTCGAATTCGAGACGGGTGGATTGCGTCGTCATGGGACCTCATACGCCGGCAATCACCGGTCCCCGGGAGGGGATCGGCAGCGCCCCGGTACGAACACGGTCACACGCTCAACAGAGGGAGACTCTCAGCCGGAGCTATCACCTCAAATAAACTTATACGGTCATAAAATGCAATATGGATGACGTCGCGGCGGCTACCCTCCGAGAGCGGGGCTCTTGATCGCGCTGGCGCCGAGGATGTGAGTCCTCAGGAACTCCGACGCCTTCAGCCGATCGCCTGCCTCGACTAGGTCGAGGATCAGCAGATGCTCCCGGCTTTGCAGCGGAAGCCGGCTCCTGTCGATCGTCACCTTGTATTCGAGCAGCCGCCGAAGCCGGTTCACGCGCGCCAGCGCCTCCGCGAAGAAGGAGTTGCCGCCGCAACCGACCAGCATTTCGTGGAACTGCGAGTTGATCTCAAAGAGTCGGGCTCGCGCGAGGCGCTCAAAGCCGCCATCGAGGATTTCCTGTTGGAGCCGGCGCGCCTGGACAAATGCATCGCGGTCAATGCGGAAACTCGGAAGCAGCAGGGCCTGCGATTCTATGGCAGCGCGGAACTGGTAGGCCTCCTCATAGCTGGCGCGCGAGGTCATCTGCGGCAGGAATTCCCACCCATTGCCCGGCCGCCGCTCCGCCCAGCCCTCGGTCTGGATGCGGTGCAGTATCTTCAGCATGCGCAGGCGCGGCAGCCCGTAGAGCCGCGCCAGCTCGCTTTCGCTGACCCGCTCGGGAAGCTTGCCCGACAGGCAATCCTCGATGAGCGCGGCGTAGAATTCATCCTCGGGCTCCGCCTGCGGAGCGGTCGCGACCGATCGCTGCTGGATGTCCGCATGGCCTCGGGCGAGAAAATAGCCGCGATTGGGCTCGAAACGCACCACGCCATCCGATTCGAGCAGCTTCAGTCCGGCATTGACCGGCGCGCGCGACACGCGCAGCGCATCTGCCAGCCTTTGTGCCGGCAGATGCTGCCCCGGCTGGGCGCCTTCACTTTGAATCAGCGCCAGAATCCGGCTTGCGGTCTGCGAGGCGAGACTTGGCCGCGCCATCTCGTTTTCACTCCCAATCCGGCGCAAGGAGCAGCGTGCCGGACGCGGCCTCGCCGCTAGCACGCCGATATATGTGGCAAAAGCCGCTTCGGGTGATATTGATTTTTAAAATCATTTACTGCAATCCTGTTCCCAATAAAGACGGCGCCAATGCCCATGTCGACCAAGACGGCGCCGTCGGGTTTGGACCGCCCAGGGCGGTTGACCCACCAAATAACTCAGGGAGGATTCAATGCCACATTTCAACCGACGCCACCTTATCGCCGCCGTGGGAGCCGCAGCGCTGCTTGCCACAGGCTCCATCAGCTCGGCCGCGCAGGGTACGCTGCCTGAACTGAAGATTCTGGCGCCCGCAGGTGCCGGCGGGGGCTGGGACACCGCGGCCCGTTCGCTGCAGCAGGTCATGACGGCGATTGGTGTCGCGCGCAGCGTGCAGGTCGTCAATGTTCCGGGTGCAGGCGGCACCGTCGGCCTTGCGCAGTTTGCAACCAAAGCGTCCGGCAAGCCGGATGAACTCATGGTCGCGGGCATCACCCTCGTCGGCGCCATCATCAGCAACCAGTCGCCGGTGACACTGAAGCAGGTGACGCCGATCGCGCGTCTCACCGGCGATCCGCTGGTGATCGTGGTTCCCGCGAGTTCGCCGATCAAGACGGTTCCCGATCTCATCGGCGCGATCAAGAAGGACGTCGCCGGTACGATCTGGGCCGGCGGCTCTGCTGGCGGCGCCGACCACATCCTCGCCGCGCTCGTCACCAAGGCGGCGGGGGCCGATCCGGCGAAGACCAATTATGTCGCCTTCTCCGGCGGTGGCGAGGCGCTGGCCGCTATGCTGGGTGGTCGCGTCAGCGCCGGCGTGTCGGGCTATGGCGAGTTCCAGGGCCAGATCGAGGCCGGCGCCCTGCGCGCGCTCGCGGTTTCCTCGCCCGAACGCCTTGCCGGCGTCAATGTGCCGACGCTCAAGGAGCTCGGCGTCAATGTGGAAGTGGTGAACTGGCGCGGCATCTTCGCCGGACCGGGCCTCACTCCCGAGCAGCAGCAGCCGATTTCCGGGCTCGTCGAGAAGACGGTCAAGTCGCCCCAGTGGGCTGAGGTCCTCAAGGCCCGCGGATGGTCCAACTACTACGCGCCTGCTCCCGAATTCGCCGCGTTCCTCGCCTCCGAGCAGACCCGCGTTCAGGAAATCCTGAAGTCGCTCGGTCTCGCCAAGTGAAATCGGATCGCGGCCGGCAGAGCCGCCGGCCGCGATCCTTCCTGCCGCACCGATCGACGGCGCCTTAGTCTCGCAAGACCGGCTGAAAGCACGTTGGCCGCCTTCGGCGGCGATCGCCAAGGCCGCTTTCGATAGTCGCCCGTACCGGCGGCCCATCCTCATCGCGGGTGGGCACGAAGGCGGACGCCCCAACGAGAAGAGACCGCGATGAAGCAGAAAACCCTTCGGGCGCCGGATCGCGTGCCTATTGTCGTCGGCATCATTCTGTTGGCGGCGGCGGTGATCGTCGGCCTGGACGCCAGCCATATCCAGAGCGGCTTCACCTATGGCATCAGCCCGGCCGCGATCCCTTACGTGGTTGCCACTCTGCTCGCGGTGCTCGGCCTCTGTCATTTCATCGCGGCGTTCCGGGGTTGGGAACCGACAGCCGACCCGAGGACCTGGCCGTCGGAGCCTGCGGATTGGAAGGCCGTCGCGCTCATGGTGGCCGGGCTCTTCGCCCTGATGGCCTCGGTCGCATTCGGCGGCGGCTTCATTCTCGGCTCGGCGCTGCTGTTCGCCCTGACCGCGCGCTCCTTCGGCCGCAAGGCTTTTCTGGCCGATCTCGCGATCGGTGCCGTGCTCGCCGTCGTGATCTTCCTCGTCTTCAACAATCTACTGTCGCTGACGCTGCCCGAAGGGCCGATCGAGCGCCTTTTCTAGGGATCATCGGCAATGGAATCGCTTATCGCGCTGGCACATGGCTTTTCGGTCGCGTTCGAGCCGATCAACCTGCTTTTCGCCGGGATCGGCGTCGTGCTCGGCACCGCCGTCGGCGTCCTGCCCGGCATCGGCCCGGCGCTGACCGTCGCCCTGCTATTGCCGGTGACCTTCCAGCTTGATCCCGGCGGCTCGCTCATCATGTTCGCCGGCATCTATTATGGCGGCATGTATGGCGGCTCGACCACGGCGATCCTCCTCAATACGCCTGGCGAAAGCGCCTCGGTGGTGACGGCGCTCGAAGGCAACAAGATGGCGCGGGCCGGCCGCGGCGGGCCCGCGCTCGCCACCGCGGCGATCGGCTCCTTCGTCGCCGGCACGATGGCGACCATCGGCCTCGCCTTTCTGGCACCCGTCCTGGTCCGCCTGGCTGTCAATTTCGGGCCGTGGGACTATTTCGCCCTGATGGTCCTGGCCTTCGTCACAGTCTCTGCCACCTTCGGCTCGTCGCCGCTCCGCGGGCTGACCAGCCTCGCCTTTGGTCTTGTGCTTGGCATCATCGGCATCGACCAACTGACCGGCAAGGCGCGGCTGACCTTTGCGATCCCCGAACTGTTCGACGGCATCGAAGTGACGACGCTGGCCGTCGGGCTGTTCGCCATCGGCGAGGCTCTATTCGTCGCGTCACGGCATCTGCACGCGCCGGAGAAGCCGATCCCGGTGAAGGGCTCGCTCTGGATGACGCGCGAGGACTGGAAACGCTCGTGGAAGCCATGGCTGCGCGGGGTCTGCTTCGGCTTCCCCATCGGGGCGTTGCCCGCCGGTGGCGCCGAGATTCCGACGTTTCTTTCCTACACGACCGAGCGCAAGCTGGCGAAGAACCCGGAAGAGTTCGGCCATGGCGCCATCGAGGGCGTCGCGGGACCTGAGGCGGCCAATAATGCGTCCGCCGCCGGCACGCTGGTGCCGCTGCTTACGCTAGGGCTACCGACATCAGCCACTGCGGCGATCATGCTCGCGGGGTTCCAGCAATACGGCCTGCAGCCGGGTCCGCTGCTGTTCGCCAAGGAGCCCGATCTGGTCTGGGGCCTGATCGCCTCGCTGTTCATCGCCAACACGATGCTCATCGTTCTCAACCTGCCGCTGATCGGCATCTGGGTGCGGCTGCTGGCTATACCGCTGCCCTGGCTCTATGCGGGCATCCTCGTCTTCGCCGCCATGGGCACCATCGCCGCCGACCCGTCCGTGGTCGAACTCGCGATGCTCATCGGTTTCGGCTTCATCGGTTTCCTGATGCGCCGCTACGATTACCCGATCGCGCCGGCCGTCGTTGGCGTCATCCTGGGGCCGATGGCCGACAACCAGCTCCGGCGCGCGCTGCAGATGAGCCTCGGTGATCCGATGATCCTGTTGGAAAATCCCGGCTCGGCGACTCTCCTCGCCATCGCCGCGCTAGCCCTCGTGGCCCCGCTGCTTCTCAAGGGCCTCGAACGCTTCCAGCAGCAGGAGGATTGAGGATACTCCCGCTCTAGCTCCCGGGGGAGTTGGTCACGGACGGAAACGGATTGTCCCGTTTTCCAACATGCGCGCGGCTTGCTCCAAGCCCATATTGACCACAGCATTGAAAGTCAGGCGCCGTCATCTATGAGTTCGACATCATCGCCCTTTGGGCCGACTGCATGCCAGATGACTCATTCGTCCGGATCCGGCACGAAGCTTCTCGATTGACTGTATCGTCCGTTGAGCGGCCTTCCCTCAGGCTGGATGCGGATGTCCGCTTTATGGAGACCGTCGAACTTACGCTCATGGCGCGAGCTTGACGGAAGGCGCCGTCGCTTTGGGGATGCTGCAGCTTGGACGACGGGTCGCGCCGAGGGCGTCGTGGCAATGTTCAATTGCGCGCTTTGAGCCATGAGGCGGCCATCTCGATCTCATTCGTCAATATGCCGCCCGAATAGGCTCCCGGCAGCCGTCCGAAATCTTCCTTGGTGTCAATTCCGGTCGAGAAGTCTCCCCCGTGATAGGGGCCCACGACAAAGACTGCACTTCCAACCGAAGCCATGCGGTCGAGGAAGCGGTTGGGCCAACCCCAGAGCCAGGGCGCGATATTGATCGGTACGAAGATCACCATCGACCGGCAGGCTCCAGGCACCGCACCGGTCCAGCCATAGGCAATGTAGCGCAGCAGGCACGCCTTCAGGGTACTACGGGACATGGTCTTGATGTCGGGGACGCGCGTGCTCAAAGCCGCGATCGGATTGTCGCCGCCGTAGGCCAGCAGCGACACCCGCCTCTCATGGCCCAGGCTGTTGAGCACCGCCGCGAGCCGCTCCCCCTCTGTCGGATCGTTGCTCTTCACGTTGATCAGGAGCGGCCGCTCTGGAAACGCCTGCAGGACCTCGTCCAGGGACGGCATCAGCCCGATACCCTTGCCACGGAAGGGGAAGGTCTTGCCGCCATCGGCGGTGTAGCCGTAGCCGATGTCGAGGCCTTTCAAGTAGGCCATGGACCGTTCACGGGTGACGCCGTGACCGTCGGTGCGGCAGTCGAGCGTCCAGTCGTGGAAGACCGCAAACCGCCCGTCGGTGGTCGGATGAACGTCGAGTTCCACGATGTCGGCTCCGGCCTCGAAGCTCGCCTGCATGGAGGAAATCGTGTTCTCGAGGTAGCCGTGGGTGGGCGGCAACATCCTGGACGCCGTGCAGGTGTCGTTCGCGAGACCTGTCGTATCGAACTGCTGTGCAATTCCGCGATGCGCAAGAAGCACTGGCTTGCCGGGCTGCGGGGGCCCTAGCAAGCTTGTGTTGTTGAGACAGATGAAAGCGGCAAGCAAGAGCGTGACGAAGGCTACGGAACGCCAGATCCTCCGCACGCCGTCTTCCTTTCATCCACGAATCATATGCGCCAATCGTCATTGCTTTCCTCGCGATCGATGACGGAAATGGGGCGCAACCCTGGTCCCTTGGATTAGTGCAGTTCGCAAAGTCGCTGAGGGGAGATTCCAGTCCTGGCTGGGTTACACGGTGGAGGTCTGCTTTCGGGTGGCAGCCCAAGTTCCGCAAATGGCGCGAAGCGGGCCAATTTTTGATACGTGATATTGTCATGCCTTCACCGCGCCCGCTGTCAGCCCGGCTACAAAGTGCTTCTGCATCAGAAAGAATAGAGACACCGGCGGGAGCGCAGCGAAGAGCGCCGCCGACGAGATGAGGTTCCACGCCGTCAGCCATTCGCCCTTTAGGCCGGCGATGCCGAGCGTGAGCGGCTTTGCCGAGTCGCTCTGCACCAGCACCAGCGCCCAGAAATAGTCGTTCCAGACGAAGGTGAAGATCAGCACGGCCAAGCCGGCGAGCGCCGGCCGTAACAGTGGCAGGACGATACGCTTCAAGATCTGGAACTCGGTTGCTCCTTCGATGCGGGCCGCCTCGAACAGCTCATTCGGCAGCGAGATGATGAAGTTGCGCAGGAACAGCGTGGCAAAGCCGGTCTGGAACGCGGTGTGGAACAGGATCAGTCCCCACACCGTGTCGTAGAGCCCGACACCGAGCACCATGTTGCGCACCGGGATCATCAGGATCTGGTAGGGAATGAAGTTGCCGCCGATGAACATGGCGAAGAGCAGCGTGCTGCCGGGAATTCGGTACTTCGCCAGCGCCACCGCCGCCATGGTCGCCAGGATCAGCACGAGGATCACGGTCGTCCCGGTGACGGTGATGCTGTTCAAGAAGAAGCCCCACATCGGCGAAGTGGCGAATACCTCGCGATAATTGTCGAATAGCGCGAAATGCGAGGGGGCGCCCCAGTAATTGCCGGCCAGCAGGTCGCCCTGCGGACGGATCGCCGTCATCATGATGGCGATCAGCGGCAGCATCCAGACCAGCATCGCAGCGTAGAGGGCGACGCGATAGCCGAGCCGAAACTGCGGCGCGCGTTCGGTGATGGGACTGGGATACATCAGGCACCCCTCGATTCGCGCCGCAGCGTGTGGCGCAGGAAGAAGGCGATGTAGATGCTCATGATTAGAAACAGGACCGTCGCGATGGCAGCGCCATAGCCGGCGCGGTAGCTGAAGATGGTCGCGTCGTACATCTGGTAGGCCAGGACCGTGGAGCTGCCGTAGGGCCCGCCTTGGGTCATGACGGCGATCAGGTCGAAATTTCTGAGCGAGCCGATAACCGTGATGATGGTCGCGACAAAAGTGACGGCGCGCAGCTGCGGCAGCACGATGTGGCGCAGGAGCTTCCAGCCCGAGGCGCCGTCGATGCGTCCGGCAGCGATCAACTCGCTGTCGAGCTGCGAGAGGCCTGCGAGAAACAGCACCAGGCAGAAGGCCGTCTGGGCCCACAGCGCGGCAAAGACGATGCCGAAGGTGACGAAATGCTCGTCGGAGAGGATGGCGAACGGCTGGAGGCCGAAGGAGCGCATCACGATGGCGAGGATGCCGAAGGTCGGATCGTAGAACCAGGTGAACACGACGCCGATGATGACGTTAGCGAGCACGAGGGGAATGAAGAAGACCGACTTGATGATCCGCATCTCACCCAGCGGCTGGTTCAGGAACAAGGCCAGTGCGAGGCCGAACACCGGCGCGAGCAGGAAGAGCACGATCCAGATGATGTTGTTCTTCAGCGAGACGAAGAACTGCTCATCGGAAAAGAGCTCGCGATAATTGTTCAGCCCGATGAAGGTCGCCGGACCCGTGCCGTCCCAATCGTAGAAGCTGATGGCGATGCTCTGGATGATCGGCCAGACGATCATCATCAGGAACAGGCATAGCGGCAGCAGCAATAGGATGATCGGCGTCAGCCAGGACTGATTTCGGCGCCAGAGACGGAGCATGGGGACCTCGGCAGGAAAGGAGCCCGCCATGGCGGGCCCCGGTCGCGTCACTTGAAGATACGCTTGCTGGTTGCTTCAAGCCGCTCGAGGATCGCGTCCTCGCGGTCCGGTCGGGCCAGGAATTCCTGGAAGCCCTTCATGCCGGTCTGCGCCATTTCCGGGTCGGTGTCGCGGTCATAGAACTGCGAGGATCCAGCTGAATTTCGCACCTGCTCCATTTGCACCGACGCGAAATCGTTCTTGTCGATTGCGATGTCGGTGCGCGCCGGCACAACGGAGCCTCCTTTGGCGAAAGCTTCAAGGTTCGCCGGCTCGGCCAGGAACGCCAGGAACTTAAGGGCCAGCTCCTTGTTCTTCGCGCCCTTCGGAATGCCGACGCCGTTGATCGAGACCTGTTCGAAGTTCGGCACCGCCGGATCCACCGTCGGGAAGGGGAAGAAGCCGATGTTCTTGCGTGCCTCCTCGGGGAGCGAGGTCAGTACATAGGGGCCGAGCAGATACATTGCGGCCTTGCCCTGCGACAGGAAGGGGATCGCTTCCTGCCAGCCATAGGATGACGCGTTGTCGAGGAAGTAGCCCTTCTCGATCGGTACGCGCCAGGTGTCGAACACCTTCTTCAGCCTCGGATCAGTGTAGCTCTCCTTGCCGTCCATGAGGCCCATGTAGAAGTCGAGGCCGTTGATCCGCTTGGTGAGATAGTCGAACCATAGCGCGTTGGCCCAGAGGTCGCGCGTGCCGATGGTGAACGGCACGATGCCGGCGGCCTTGGCCTTCTCGGCAATGGCCATGAGCTCATTCCAGGTCTTGGGTGGCTCGACGCCGAGCTTGGAGAAGACCTCCTTATTGTAGAAGAAGCCCCAGGTGTTGAAATTGGTCGGCATCATGTACTGCCTGCCGCCGTCGGTGACGGCGGGCAGAAACGGCGCCATCTGCTTTTCGAGACCAGTCTGTTTGTAGAAGCCGCTGATATCCTCGAACAGGCCACGCTTGGTAAAGGCGCGCATGCGGGCGCCGGTGAACCAGAAGGCCACATCCGGCGGGCTCGCCACCAGGAAGTTCCGGATCGAGGTCTTGTAGGATTCGACGTCGCTGTAGTTCACCGTGACCTTGACGCCCGGATTGGCGGCTTCGAAGTCGGCGGCGATCTTGTTCATCGCGGCCTTCTGTCCCGGCCCGCTGCGATCGGTGTTGATCACCAGCGTTTCCTGGGCGATTGCCGACGTGGCCAGCGGAACCAGCATGCCGCAGGTCAGCGCGAACGCGCTCAAACTCTTGAGTAGGGCACGGCGAGGAAAGCAAGGCGTCATAGGTATTTCCTCCAGATGAGGGCCGGACTGTCGAGTGCGTCTTGCCTGCGCACGACGCTGCGATTGTGCGCGACAAGCCTGCGGCCCATGCCTTGTCGCATCTTATTTTCCGTCACGATAAACTTACTTATCAGTAAGTCAATAAATGCGCTCCCACTATCTCGCGCCGCCTTTGTCAGCTGACCCGTCGACCAGTCGAGCGATCGAACAGATGAACCTGGCTCGGGTCGGGCTGGACCCGGATGGCATCGCCCGGCTTCACTGGAACGCGACTGCGGAACAGGCAGTTGAACTCGACGCCGCTCCGACGGACGAGCACCTCGGTCTCCGAACCGGTCGGCTCGACCACCACGACCTCGACATCGACGCCGTCGCCTGCAATGCGGAAATGCTCCGGGCGCACGCCATAGATGGCGTCGCCGATCGGCGCCGACGTCCACTGCGTTCCTGCGGGCAGGGAGAGACCGTCGCCGGCATGGAACGCGCCGTCGGCAAAGCGTCCTTCCAAGAAGTTCATGCTAGGAGAGCCGATAAATCCCGCGACGAACTGGTTGTCGGGCCGATCATAGAGATCGAGGGGCGCGCCGATCTGCTCGATCTCGCCGTCGCGCATGACCACGATCTTGTCCGCCATCGTCATGGCCTCGATCTGATCATGGGTCACATAGACGGTTGTCGTCTTCAGCCGCAGTTGCAGTTCCTTGATCTCCGCGCGCATGGCGACGCGCAGCTTGGCATCAAGATTCGAGAGCGGCTCGTCGAACAGAAACACCTGCGGGTCACGCACGATGGCGCGCCCCATCGCCACGCGCTGGCGCTGGCCGCCAGACAACTGACGCGGATAGCGATCGAGGAGGGGAGCCAGGCCGAGGATCTGCGCGGCACGTTCGACACGCTGCTGGATCTCTGCCTTGGGCGCCTGCCGTAGTGACAGCGCGAAGGCCATATTCTCGAAGATCGTCATATGCGGATAGAGCGCGTAGCTCTGGAACACCATGGCAATGTCGCGATCCTTCGGCGAGATATCGTTCACCACACGGTCGCCAATGCGGATCTCGCCGGAGGTGACAGTTTCCAACCCGGCGATGGTGCGCAGAAGGGTCGACTTCCCGCATCCCGACGGGCCCACGAGGATTACGAACTCGCCGTCCGCGATATCGACCGACACGCCACGCAGGATGTGGCTTTCCCCGAACTTCTTGTGGACGTCGCGGATGGTTACCGATGCCATGAAGAGAGCCTTACGATCCTGGGGCGGCCAACGCGAAGACAGGGCAGCCATGCGCTTCCAATTGCGCCCACTTTTGCCCGGATGGGATGGAGCAATTGCGCAGAGAGCTAGCATTGACGCTGGGTGCGGTCAATGCGAAGTTACTTATCAGTAAGTAAGTTTGTCATGATGGAAGCGCCCCCTTGGCCCTGAACGAATCCGCCGCCGCACCGCGCGCACTACCGCCCGGCCTTTATGGTTACGACGATCTCAACGAGGGCGACTTCTTCCTCACCTCCGGGGTTACCGTCACCGAGGCCCATGTCGTCGGCTATGCCGGCATTTCCGGCGATCTTTTCGACGTGCATATGGACGATGCCTTTGCGCGCGAGCAGGGATTTCCCGGTCGTATCGCTCACGGCCTTCTGGGTCTTGCCTTGACGGATGGGCTGAAGACCCGCAGCCCGGTCCGGCTGCTTGGCATCGCCACGCTGTCGTGGAACTGGTCATTCAGGGCGCCAATCTTCATCGGCGACCGGATCGAGGCGCGCTTTTCCGTTCAGGCCAAGCGGGCCACCCGAAGGGACGACCGAGGCATCGTCACTTTTGAGGCGTCCGTGCTCAATCAGCGTGGAGCCGTCGTGCAGGAGGGGCAGACCCTGCTCATGATGAGCCGGCGCCGATCCGACGGCGCGCCGTCGGCTTGACCGATTGCATTGCCTTGATCATCTGTTTCCGCGGGGCGAATGATGCTCCGGACTCTGGGAGTTTCCAGCTGATGGCGCGCAAATCCGACGGAGAGAATTCGGCGGCCGGCCGGCTCCCGATGCGCGACAGTATAAAGAAGGTGGCGACCGAATTGCTGATCCGCCACGGCTTCCACGGAACGAGCTTTCGCCACATCGCCGAGCGGCTCGATATCACGACGACCAACATCCATTACCACTTCGGCAACAAGGAGAAGCTGGTTGAGGAAGTCGTGCGTGACTACGTCACCAGCACCTGCGTGAAGCACAAGGAGATCTGGGAGAATCCGGATCGCTCGCTGATCGAGAAGTTGCGTGATGTCGCTGCCTTCAATCGGACGCGCTACAAGGCGTTCAATCGCGGCCGCAAGAGCGGGCAGCCCTGGAGTCTTATCGGTCGCCTGCGCCTCGAGGGCGAGGTGCTCAGCCCCGGCACGCGGGAATCGCTGGCATCCTTCACTGACAATGTCCACGCGGCGATCCGGGTGGCAGTGCGGATTGCTCATGACAAGGGCGAACTCGTCGCGGATGCACCGGTCGACGATCTCGCCTTTCTCCTGGTGAACATCGTCAACAGCTCCTCAGTTTTCACCCAGGATGCCGGCAACTTCGAGCGGCTCGAGCAGTTCTTCGAGGCTTTTTCCCGCGTCATGCTGTCGGCCTACGCTCCGAAGCACGCAGGGCCCGCCGCGGCCGAATAGCCCTTCCCGATCCTGCATCCAGCAAAGTCTGCGAACGCTCGGCGCGGAGTGTGCTTCTTCACGCCCGGCTTGAGCCCGACAGGTCGGCTGCCCGCGCGTCGCTGCCGGCTTGCGAAGCATAGAAATCTGACTTACTGATAAGTAAGTTTCTGGGTGCTCGCCACCCGTTGTCCTTCTGGAGTCAGAGTATGCAGATCCTCACGGCGTCCGCCGCAGCGGCGCTCGTGCGCGATGGCGACACGATTCTCATCGGCGGTTCGGGTTCGGGGCACGCCGTGCCGGAAGCACTGATCGCCGCGGTCGAGCGGCGGTTCGTCGACCAGCAGCAGCCGCGCTCCATCACGACCATCCATCCGGTCGGGCTCGGCAATCGCGCCGAAGCCGGAGCCTCGCGCTTCGCCCATGAAGGGCTGATCCGGCGCGTGGTCTGCGGGACCGTCGTCGATGCGCCGCCGATCGCCGAGATGGCGCGCCGCGATCTCATCGAGTGCTATACGCTGCCTCAGGGCGCGCTCTCCCAGCTCATCCGCGAGATCGCCGCCGGTCGGCCGGGCCTCATCACTCATGTGGGCCTGCACACCTTCGTCGATCCTCGCCTGTCGGGCGGCAAGCAGAGCCGCATCTGCTCCGAAGACCTTGTCGAGCTCGTCACCGTGAAGGATCGCGAGTGGCTGTTCTACAAGCCGTTTGATATTGACGTGGCGTTCCTGCGCGGCACGACCGCCGACGAGGATGGCAACATCTCGATGGAGGACGAGGCGATCTTCGGCGAGGTGCTGTCGATGGCGCAGGCGACGCGTCGTTGTGGCGGTCTCGTCGTCGTGCAGGTCAAGCGTCTCGCCCGGCGCGGCACCCTGCCGGGCAAGGCGGTCAAGATCCCCGGCATGCTGGTCGATGTGGTCGTGGTCGAGCCGGAGCAGAAGCAGACCTACCAGACCGAGTTCGATCCCGCCTTTGCCGGTCAGTTGCGCATTCCACTCGATAGCTTCCCGAAGCTGCCGCTCGATGAGCGCAAAATCGTCGCCCGCCGCTGCGCCATGGAGCTGCGGCGCGGCGCCGTCTGTAACATCGGCTCGGGCATCTGCACCGGCATCGGCCTCGTCGGTGCCGAGGAGGGTATGCTCGATCAAATGGTGCTCACCAATGAGCAGGGGCTCATCGGCGGCGCGCCTGCCTCCGGCCTCGACGCTGGAGCCTCGCGCAACTACTGGGCAATGATCGATCAGCCTTATCAGTTCGATTTCTACGATGGTGGCGGGCTCGACATCGCCTTCCTCTCGGCAGTGGAAGTCGACCGGGTCGGCAACGTCAATATCAGCCGGTTTGCCGACCGCGTCGTCGGGATCGGCGGCTTCGTCAATATCAGCCAGAACGCCCGCACAATGGTGTTCGGGGGCACGTTCACCGCTGGCGGCCTGAAGGTCGGTGCAAGTGACGGCGAACTGACCATTCTCACCGAAGGCAAGCACCGCAAATTCGTCGAGGCGGTGGAGCAGGTCTCATATAGCGGCCCCTATGGACGCTCGCGCGGCCAGACCACGCTGTTCGTGACTGAGCGGGCGGTGTTCCGCACCGGCGAGGATGGGCTCGAGCTGATCGAGGTCGCTCCCGGGATCGATCTCGAGCACGATGTTCTCGGCCAGATGGCCTTCCGCCCTCGCATCGCGCCTGGCCTCAAGCTCATGGATTCACGTTTGTTCCGTCCGGAGCCGATGGGCATTGCCGACGAGATGCCGGGCGAATGGCACGTCCATCCGCGCCTGCGCGCCGCCTCGTGACCCTCATCCATCCGGAGCGCGCCATGACCTTCGCCACGACTTCCGACACATCTCGCCTCAGCCTGTCGCTTCCGAAGCGAGGCGGGTTGCTCGAGACTTATCGGGTGACAGGCACCCCGATCGTGGCGCGCTCGCCTGAGCGGCCGTTCTCGCGCATCGCCTATGCCGCCGGCCATGTGGTCGTCGATCCGCTTGCTGCCGGCGATCCCTGGCTGTCCTCGGCGATCGACTGGGACCGTACACTCGCCTTCCGCGAGCACTTGTGGAGCCTCGGGCTCGGCATTGCCGAGGCCATGGACACCGCACAGCGCGGCATGGGCATCGATTGGCCGACGGCGCTGGAACTCATCCGTCGCACCAGCGCGGCGGCAGGACCCGGGCGCCTCGTGGCCTCCGGGTGCGGCACCGACCAGCTGGCTCCCGCCGATGCACGCACGCTCGACGACGTGGTACGCGCCTATGAGGAGCAGATCGAGGCGATCGAAGCCACCGGCAGCCGCATCGTGCTGATGGCCTCGCGCGCGCTGGCGAAGGTTGCGCGCGGGCCGGACGATTACATCGCGGTCTATGACCGCCTGCTGCGCCAGGTGCGCCAGCCCGTGGTGCTCCATTGGCTCGGCGAGATGTTCGATCCGGCCCTGGCCTGCTATTGGGGAGACGCGGATGTTGGCGCGGCGATGGACGTCGTCGCCGGCATCATCGACGATCACGCTGCCAAGGTGGACGGCATCAAGATCTCGCTGCTCGACGCCGCTCACGAGATCTCCTTGCGCCGCCGCCTGCCGGCGGGCGTGAAGATGTATACCGGCGACGATTTCAACTACGTCGCCCTTATCGAGGGAGACGAGGGGGGGCATTCGCACGCTCTTCTCGGCGCTTTCGACGCCATAGCGCCGGCTGCCTCCGTTGGCCTCGGAAAGCTCGCGGCGAATGACCTCGATGGCTATCGCGCGATCCTCAAGCCGACCGAGGCGCTGGCGCGGCACCTCTTCGCCGCACCGACCCAGTTCTACAAGACCGGCGTCGTGTTCATGGCTTATCTCAACGGCCATCAAAATCATTTCACCATGGCCGGAGGCCTGGAGAGCGCCCGTTCGACGGTGCATCTTGCGGAAATCTTCCGCATGGCCGATGCCACGGGCCTCTTGCGGGATCCGGAGAAGGCGGTGCATCGCATGCGCACGGTCCTGTCGGTGCGCGGGGTCGAAGCGTGAGCGGGCCCGGCATCGACGAAGCGCCCGGATTTCCGCTCCCGTTGTCGGGCGCGACGCGGGTCTACGCCATCCTGGGCGATCCGATTGGGCAGGTCGCCTCACCACGGCTGTTCAACTCCGCCTTCCGCAGGCGCGGCGCGGAAGCGGTTCTCGTGCCGTTGCACGTTGCGCCGCCGGATCTCGCGGCGGTCATTGAGGTTTTCCGCGCGACGCAGAATTTCGACGGTCTGATCATCACCGTCCCGCACAAGGTCGCCGCGTTGGAACTGGTCGACGAGGTCGGCGCGATGGGTGCACGCATCGGCGCCGTCAATGTCATCCGCAAGCAGAATGGACGCCTTCTCGGGGACAATTTCGACGGCATCGGCTTCGTACGTGGCCTGCGTGAGCGCGGCCATGAATTGGCGGGTCGGCGCGTACTGATCATCGGTTTGGGCGGAGCGGGACGGGCCGTCGCCCATGCCGTACTCGATGAGGCGCCGGCAGCAATCCGCCTGTTTGATATCGATCGCCGTCGCGCCGAGAATATCGCCGAGGAGTTGCGCCGTGTCTCGCCGGATGTGGCGGTCGAATATGGCGAGCCTGACCCGATTGGCTTCGACGTGGCGGTGAACTGCACCTCAGTCGGCATGGCTCCGGCCGATCCTTTCCCCCTCCGCGTCGACAGCCTCTCGCCCTCCACACTAGTCGTCGACATCATCCTGAAGCCGAGCGTCACGCCGTTGCTCGAAGAAGCCTCACGGCGCGGTTGCGGCACCCATTCCGGCATTCATATGCTGCAGGGACAGGTCGATGCGGTGTGCGCTTTCTTCGGCATCGGGGCGTGACCGTGCTGACACCGGATCGCTGCTCGATCAATACCGCGACGCTCGGCTACAAGGCGCCGATCGGTCAGGTGATCGATGCCGTTGCGCGCCACGGCTTTGGCGCCATCGCTCCGTGGCGGCGAGAGATCGAGGGCAGCGATGTGTGCGCGATTGCCCGGCACATTCGCGACGCGGGGCTCGCGGTTTCCGGCTATTGCCGCAGCTCGGCCATTCCCGCCGACACACCGGAGCGGCGTCGCGCCCAATATGAGGAGAACTGCCGCGCGATCTCCGATGCGGCCGAGCTTGGTGCCGCCTGCTTCGTGATCGTCGCAGGTGGGTTGCCCACGGATAGCCGCGATCTCGACGGTGCCCGCACACAAGTGGAGGATGGTCTCGCGCGCCTGCTGGAAGAGGCGCGCCGGTTGCGGGTCGCCTTGGCGATCGAGCCGCTCCATCCAATGTATGCTGCCGACCGCTGCTGCATAAACACGCTCAGCCAGGCCCTCGACATATGCGATCGACTCGATCCGGACGGTGAAGGAGGAATTGGCGTCGCGATCGACGCCTATCACGTCTGGTGGGACCCGCGGCTGAGGAGCGACATCGACCGCGCCGGGTGCAGCCAGCGCATTGCCGCGTTTCACATCTGCGACTGGCTGGTGCCGACGACCGATCTTCTGATGGACCGCGGCATGATAGGCGACGGGGTCATCGACCTTTCCTCGATGCTTCGGGGCATCGCCGCGGCGGGGTTTGCTGGCCATGCCGAGATTGAAATCTTCTCGAACAACTGGTGGGCGGTCGAGAGCGAAGAAGTACTGCGCAGCTGCGCGGAGCGAGTTGGAGCGATCTAGTCTGTTTGTCCGCTTCCGGGATAGAGACGAGTGTCAGCTTCTGGCGCAGGCCGGAGCTATACTTCGCTGGCCATAGGCGCTTTCACTTCTTTAGCTTTTCAGCGTCAAAGCCGTCGAATTGCAGCCGCTCCACGGCATCTCGCAGCGCCTCGACCGAGACGCTGTGAATATAGACGGAGCCCGCTGAGCCGTCCCTATGGCCGCAAAGCTGGTCCATTAGGCCGCGATCGACGCCCGCAGACGACAAGCCGGTCTTGAAGGTGTGGCGGAAGCTGTAGAAGTCCTTCCGACCATCCGTGACTCCTGCGTTTTTAAGATAGGTCACGTTGAACCGTCGGGAATGAAACGCGGGAAATACTGATTAAGCGTGTCTTTGCCGTTGGTGCGGGCGCGCGCCTTGGCCTGCATGCCGTCTGCGTACCATTTTGGAAACAAATGTGTCGTACCCGCTTCTCGCAGCCGCGCGATAAAGCTTTCGAAGCTCAAGGCCATGAGAGTGCTATGAACGGGCACGATGCGGCGGCTGCCTTCGGTCTTGGTCTCTTCCTCGACGACAAAGCAGAGCACGCCGCGCTCGCGTCGGACCGAGTCCAGGCGCATCTGAGCGCTTTCCGAAGGCCGCAGGCCAGCAAACAGGCCGATCAGCATTGCCCATTGGGCTTCGCCGAACTCGCCTTCGGGCGCGAACAGGCGAGGCGCAAACAGCTTCGTAAGGTCACCCGGCGCGAAGGGGACGCGGGGAGGTGTCTTCGCTGTTCCGCCGGTCATTTCGGCCTTCACGCCGGTGGCGGGATTATCGGGAATGATGTCCTGCCGCACTGCCCAATTCAGAAGCCCATGGAGGCGCGCGAGCGCCTTGTCATTGATCGTCTTCGGCTCAAGCGTGGGGTAGGGCTTTGCCCGCTTCCTGTTGGCCTCGGCCGTTTCGGAGAGCGGCAGGCTCGGGAACCGTTTGGTGGCGCTCGATGGCACCTCCAGCAGGCGATCCTTAAACCGATGGACGTGCCGGCGCGTGATCTCATGGATAGCGAATGTGCGCTCTGATAGCTCTTCGAATTGGCGGACCGTTACCTCGTACTCTCGCGCCGTCGCCGGTGTCGGCTGGCGCTCACGCAGGAAGCGCGGAAGCAGTTGGCTCAGCGACTTTATTGAGTCGCCGCAGAGGATACGGGCGGAACGCTCAGACTTTGATTCAGACCTTGGCGGAATGAGTTCAGCCGGAAATGGGCGGAGGGATGTGTCCCTCGTCTATGTGCATGTCGATGTCGATGGCGACAAGCTCCGCGCGAGCGAGCGCACGCAACGTTGCAATCTCATCCTTCGGCGCAACGTTCGGGCGGGATTTGTTGAACGCGACACGTATCGGTCCCGGCAACGGGTTGGGAATTCGTCCGGCAGCGATGTCGCGAAGCTGCTGCACATAATTTTCATCCGGGCCTCCGCTCGCTAATGGCGAGCCGGTGTTCCGGATTTCCTCATCGAACGCGATTAGGCTCTGAAGGTGCTTATAGGCGATCTCGGCCGGGGTGAGTTGGCGATTGGGGGAGACGGCGATGCCCAGCGGCTTCGGCTCGGCGAAGCGCTTGCGAGCGCCCTCAATTTCAGCTTGCATCTGTCCCATGGCCGCACGAAATCGCGCGAGCGCCTGGGCTCTTGTCTGCGCCGAGCGCTATAATCAGTTCGCGCTTTCCAATGATCTCACGGAGCTTCACCGGAACGCCGAGGCGGGCGTAGTAGCGGCCTCGCTTGAACTGCAAATTGACCTGCTCCCGCGCCACGTTTCCAGCTCCATTTCGGGACGGATTTCGGGACAGTGTGCGGGACGGAACGAGTAACTGCAACGCTCTGAAGTGCTTGCAACGGTTTGCGGCGGCTTGGGTTTTCCTCCCGTCGTCCACACCAGAAAAATTCGCCAGTGATTTCATATATTTATCATGTCATTTGGATGCGAGTCTTGGAGAGATTCCGGAAGGGATGGCGAATGACCTCACAACCAATTCTGGGTTCGATGTTCTGAGTGGTGCGATTGACGGTCCACTCGAATGATGTCCTTTTGCCGAGCATCATGATCGCGGATTAGCCGGGCGGGTGTAGATTTGCCTGCCCCGTCTTTGCGCCCGAGGCACGCAATCTTGAGTGTCATCGTTGGTCCGCCTGTCGGACCCATTGCTCTCCTTATGGTCGTTCGCTCGGTGGGGCGGATCCGGAGAGGCTAGATCTGTCCCCGCAAGGTCGTCAGGAGATCCTGAGGCAGGTCTCCCCGGAGCAATCTGGCGTACAGGGCGAGAATAGCCGCGATGCTGACAGCGTCGCAGATGGTGCCGTCCGCAGCCGCGGTGACTGCATCCCGAAAGGGGATACGGCAGATGGTCAACACTTCCTCCGGATGCGCTGTCGGTTCGGTCTCATCAAGCTCCCACGCGACGAAGCAGGGCGCGCGCTCATCCGTGATGCCGGGGGAGGCGAGAGGGCGGAACAATTCGAGCCACTTTCCCTCCCGAAGTCCTGTCTCCTCCGCCAGTTCGCGCTTCGCCGTCTCGATTGCTGGGATTGACGTGGGGTCGGACCCGCGCGGCAACTCCCATGTGAACTGCTTCGCCAGATAGCGGTATTGGCCGATCAATCGTGTGGAGCCATCGCAAAGGATGGGGACGACAGCAATGCCGTGCACCCGAAAGCGGGCAGCGGTGTAAGGGTGAGTGCAGCCCGATCGATGGAGCACCGTGTCCTCCTCCATGTCGAGGTAGGGGGACTCATAGAAGCGTCGGGTTTCCAGTGTTTGCCACGGGTTTGACCGATCGGGAGTGCTTGTAAGGCTCATTCTCGCTGGCTCCGCTCAAGGCTGCGTACCAGATGCTAAGGCATTTTTGCCGGCTTGGAATGCGACCTGGTCGCGAGTGACTGCCTTCACCGCGGTCTTCAGGGTTCAGAGGCTGAATAGAATAGACTCTGGTTTGCCGCTAACGGTGACGGGCGACCGGAGATTTCTCTCGGAAGTTAAGCAGGGTGTTACGCCCCAACGATGTGGTTCCACTCAGAATTGGGCGCAAATCAGGATGCAATGCTCCTGCTGAGGGATTTTGAGGGGAGTTTGATACACCCAAACCACTGTAGCTTCTGCTTCATACGATTCAATCTTGCGACATGCGACGAAAGCATTGTGCTCGATAGCTTTTCAGGCTCCGGCACAACCCGCCATGCGGTGCTCCAAGCCAACAAACGCGACAGCGGCAATCGTTGCTTCATCCTTGTCGAGATGGTGCGATGCATACCCCGACATGCCAGAAGTTTGTTAGTATACTAATTGCGATCAAACGACCGTTGTCGTTATGGCGAAGCTTGGCGCAGGTGTCGGAAACGTCGGCTTCAGACGCTGATCCTCGAGCCATCTGATATTGCATAATATGGCATGGAACGTGAGGTCGGTTTTGCTTTGACAAGTAAGACTCTAGCCACGATCTGCCACTGGAAGGCGTGTAGCCAAGGCTTATCGCAACCCGCCAACTGGGACAGTTGAGACCAATTGACCAACTAAAATCTCACATTCAAGAATGAAGCCTGCAAACAAAGTCCACACCGACACATTGATTGCCACAATGTCGACGTAACCGCTGCTATATTCCAAACTGTATCCTTGGAATGAAGGTAAGGACATACATGATATTGTTCACCTCTGAATTGATACTATAATTGTTGGAGTTCGATCCAATGGCGATGCGGTGATCGTGTCGCGCATGAAGATGCACCCCCATCTGAAAGGTAGACAGGATGACGAGACCGATCTTTGCGATGGCGTTGGACCTGATCAAACCGGATGGAAATAGCGCAAGGTTCATGGGCGAGCTGGCCCACGCCCTTCGAAGCGCCACCTTCCGCGTTGCAGGATTCGGAAACGTCGGCGTCTGACGCTGATCTTCAAGCCATTTGATATTTCATAGGGGGCAGGGAACATGAAATCGGTCTTGCTTGCCGGCGGCGCCGGTTTCATCGGATCGCATCTCGCCGACCGCTTGCTGAAGCGCAGCGATGTCGAGCGTCTGGTGGTGGTCGATAACCTATGGACTGGATTGCGGGAGAACCTCGCCCATATCCGCGACGCCCGCTTCACCTTCGTTCGTTCGGACGTCGAGAGCTTCCAATCGCCCTGCATGTTCGACGAGGTCTATCACCTCGCCTCGCCGGCCTCGCCGCCCTGGTACATGCAGGAGCCGGAGCGCACAATCTCGGCCAACCTACTCGGTGCCTTCCGCCTGCGCGATCTACTTCTGCCCGGCGGCCGCTTTTGCTTCACCTCGACCTCCGAGGTGTATGGCGATCCGCTGGTCTCGCCCCAACCGGAATCCTATCGCGGCTCGGTCGACTGCACCGGCCCACGCTCCTCCTACGATGAGAGCAAGCGCTGCACCGAGGCGTTCCTGTTCGAGAGCCAGCGCATGCGCGGCCTCGACGTTCGCGTGGTGCGGCTGTTCAACGTCTATGGCCCGCGGACCCGCGAGGATGACGGCCGCGCGGTCTCCAACTTCATCATGCAGGCGCTGAACGGCCGGCCGGTCACCATCTATGGCGACGGCATGCAGTCGCGGAGCTGGGGCTACGTCGACGACATCGTGGAGGGTCTGGAGCGCTTCTTCTGGCGCGATCCGATCGAGCATCGGCGGCCGCTCAACGTGGGCAACGATCGCGAGATCCCGGTGATCGACGTCGCGCGTCACATATGCCGTCTGGTCCCCGGCGCACGCATCACCCATCTCGATCCGGTGCCCCAGGATCCCACCAACAGGCGGCCCGACCTGACCGTCGCGAACCGGGTGCTGCCTGGCTGGACCTGCCACATCCCTTATGAGCGCGGCGTCGCGCTGACCTTGAAGTGGTTCAGGAGCCAGCTGACCTCGGACTACACGGCAATGAGCGCCTAGCATCACCATACCCGTGGGGACGGAAACGTGACGGCTGCGTGCTTCATATCTTGCCGGATGGGTCGGTCTGACGCGGCGCACCGGCGATGACCGGCGCCGCCGTCGCCATCGTCTTCTCCGCGAAGAATGCGGAAAGCGTCCTCGGGGCCGCTGCGGACTCCCTGTTGCAGCAGACGCGACGCGATTGGGAAGCGATCATCGTCAATGACGGATCGGCGGACGGGACCAGCGATTATACGGCGCGCGACTCGCGCTTTCGCATCATCGAGGGCCCAGGTCGTGGCGTCGCCGCGGCGCAGAACGCCGGCCTCAGGGCGGCGTCGGCCGCCTGGCTCGTCTTTCTCGACGCGGAGAGCGACAGTGTGCAGGTCTTGCGCGATGCAGGCCTCGTGCTCGAACGGGGAGTGCTGGCCGGGGATCGCACAGAAGTCGCGCTCTGCCTGATCTTCGTCACGATCGCCGCCGCCAGCAGCAACAAGCTGTACTTCTCCACCCGGCCCGGCGTCGCCCGTCTCGGAGACTCAGCCATGAACCTGCCGCGGATCGAAATCCGCGGAGACTGGGAAATCGAGACCTTCGCGCAAAACGTGGAAGTGACACGATGATCGGCAACGACCTCGTCTCCGTCATCATACCGGCCTACAACGCAGCCGAAACACTGGATGAGACCCTGCGCAGCATCCGGTCCCAGACCCACGGCGAGATCGAGATACTGGTGGTCGATGACGGATCGAAGGATGCCACCGTGGAGATCGCGCAGCGCCACGCCGAGCAGGATCCCCGCCTACGCCTCATCTCCCAGGAGAACGCCGGCGTGGCCGCGGCGCGGAACCGCGGCATCGCCGAATCCAAAGGCGAGATCATCGCGCCGGTTGATGCCGACGACCTTTGGTCCCCGGATAAGATCGAACGGCAGCTTCGGGCCCTACGGGAAGGTGGGGAGCGGGTCGGGCTGGTCTACACCTGGTACGCTCATATTGACTCCGATGGCAACGTCAGGGGCATGGCCCGTCCGATGGAATGCGGCGACGTGCTGGGGCCGATCTGCTTCGGCAACTTCGTCGGCAATGGCAGCTCGGCGCTGATGCGGAGGTCGGCGGTGCTGGAGGCCGGCGGCTATGATCCCTCGCTGCGCGCACGAAAGGCCCAAGGCTGCGAGGACCTCCTGCTCTATTTCCGCATCGCCGAGAAATACCACTTCGCCTTGGTCGCGGACAGCCTCACCGGCTACCGCCAGCTACCCGACAACATGTCCAGCGACTACTGCCAGATGCACCGATCCCGGGTGATCGTCGCACGGGAGATGCACGAGCGAAATCCGGAACTGAGCCGCGAGATCACCGCGGGCGGCATCCGGTACACGTTGTGGCTGCTGGAACGGGCCTACCATACGCGGCGCTGGCGGCATGTTCTGCGGCTGACTCTGGCCCTGCTTGGCCCGCAGACCGCGCCTCAAGTCTTCGGTTATCGCCTCTTAAGGCGCGCGATGGCGCGGGCCTGGCGCCGGGTGCGCCGCGCACTGGATCGCGCCCCCACCGTCGATCAGCGGATCAGTCCGGTCCGCTTTACCATCGGCGATCCTGGGCCCGTTTCAGAATGAAGACGGAAGCGCCATCGAGCCGCGGATCGCGGCGCTCGCGACACGCGCTGCTGGCCGATCTTCGGCGGGTGATCTCGCTGGCGACCGAACGCCGTTGGCCGGCACCGGTCCTGATCATGCTCGGCCTGGCCGTCTCCTTCACCGAAACCATCGGCATCACCCTTGTCGTTCTCTTCATCTATTCGGCCATGGGTCGCGCCGGCGATGCGATCGCGGTGGGGGGCGTGGTCGGCCGGCTCTACGAGATGCTGCTGGCGCATATCGGCAGCGCCGGGTTGCTCAGCCTGATCATCCTGGCGCTGATCGCGGCGAAAGGACTGCTCAGTTATCTCTATCGCGTAATCGGCGCCTCGGTTCAGGCGCGCGTCAACGAGACCGTCCACAACAACCTTCACCGTCAGTACCTGTACACGTCCTACGACTTCATCCGGAGTCACGAGCAGGCGCATCTCCTGGACATCTTGGCGAAGGAGTCCTGGGCCGTTGCGGATGCCTACGTCCGGCTCACCCGGATCTTCATCAATCTCTGCTCCATCATCATCTTCGTTGCTTTCCTGCTCATCCTTTCCTGGCGCGTCACCCTGATCGCGCTGGTCGGCTCGGTCCTGCTTTCCGCGGGATTGCGCTTTCTGTACGCGCCGGTCCGGCGCCTGGGCAAGGAGACTCACGACGTCAATCAGCGCCTGGCCGACAGAATTCTGGTGACGTTGCAGGGGATGCGCACGATTCGCGCTTTTGGACAGGAAGCGCGACAACACACAGCATTCCGAGGGGTCGCCGCGGAAGCACGGCGCAACGCATTCCGGCTCGAATTGCTCTATGGCCTCGTCAATCCGGCAACCGAGATCGGCTATCTCGCTTTGCTCTGCCTGATCGTCGGGCTGGCGCAGCCAATGGGCGCCAGCTTCGCCACCACTTTGGCGGCGGTGGCCCTGCTCTACCGGCTGCAGCCCCATGTCCGGGAGTTCGAGAGCAACCTGCTCTATATCGCCCAGCTCGAACTCCCGATTCGTTCCGTGCTGAACATGCTGGAGACGGCGGACAAGCGATACGTCTCCCCTGGACAATACCCGTTCGAGCAATTCCGTGAATCGATCGTCTTCGACGACGTGTCATTCACCTATATGGGCGGCAGCCTGCCGGCTTTGGACCGGGCGAGGTTCACGATCCGCACCGGCTCCACCACGGCGATCGTGGGGGCAAGCGGCGCCGGCAAGACCACGATCGTCAATCTGCTGCTCAGGCTCTATGAGCCGGATGCCGGCAGCATCCTGGTCGACGGCGACGTGCTTCAAGATCTGCTGCGCACCGACTGGCTGTCGCGGGTCGCGATCGCGGGCCAGGACGTCGACCTGATCGATGGCACGATCGCCGACAACATCCGGATGGCCCGGCCCGAAGCCAGCGAAGCGGAGGTCACGTCCGCCGCCGAAGCTGCCGGCGTGATGGAGATCGTGGCGCGATCGTCGTCCGGTTTCGAAACCTGGATCGGCCAGCAGGGCCTTAATCTCTCGGGCGGGCAAAGGCAGCGGATCGGGTTGGCACGGGCGATCCTGCGCGATCCGGATCTGCTGATCCTCGACGAGGCGACCAGCGCGCTGGATCACGAGATCGAGCAGAGCATCCGCGCCAATCTCGCAACCCGGTTCGCCGGACGCACCATCCTCATCATCACCCATCGGCTGGAGACGCTCCGCGCCGCGGATCACGTGATCTGTCTTCACGAGGGCCGGGTGATCGAGGAGGGATCCCCCACCGAGCTTCTGAGCAAGAGAGAAAGTACATTCCAGCGCCTGCTCGCCCGGCAACAGCGATCGGACCGCCCTCCTGTAGTGTTTGGGGTTGCATGAAGCTTCTGCAGGGAAGAACCATTTCGACGGCTGCTTGAGCTGCCAGCGCACCGCAGGAGCGGCGAGGGGCCCAGGCCGATTCGCAGCCGTCGCTTCGCCGATCTCCTGAGCGGCCGCTCAGCCCCAGCCCAGCGTCAAGCCGGCGAGCGCGAGGTAGCGGCCGATCTTCGCTATCGCCACCAGCGTAAGGAAGACCGGAAGCGGCTCGCGCAGCACGCCGGCGACCACGGTCAGCGGATCGCCGATAACGGGTACCCAGCTCAGCAGAAGCGACCACTTGCCATAGCGCCGATACCAGCCCTTGGCCCGGTCGAGCGCTGCGTCGCTCGCCGGGAACCAGCGTTCGTGCCGGAAGCGCTCAAGAGCGCGCCCCAATAGCCAGTTGATGACGGATCCGAGCACATTGCCGGCACTCGCGACCGTAATCAGCAACCATGGCGGATAGCCCGCCAGCAGCAATCCGACCAATGCCGCCTCGGACTGCATCGGCAGGATGGTCGCTGCGGCGAAGGCCGCGAGGAAGAGACCGCCGTAAACGGCAAGGTCAGCCATCGGCAGCTTGCGAACGTCGCCAGAGGCACGGCATTGCCGTCATGCGCTCGGCGGGTTCGCGGCCAGGGCCTCGATGCCGGTCCAGCCGTGCCAGCCGACATAGAGGCCGACCGCGACCAGCAGGATGCTGGAGAAATACGGAGCGCGGCGGGCGAAGGTCGAGAACCATGTGAACCGCTTGGTCGCGTGCTGCACGCTCAAGGCTGCGGCCGCGCCGACCGCGACGAGGGTGATGGCGAGGCCGATCGAGAAGCACAGCACCAGCCCGAAGCCGAGGGTGAATTGTTTCAGCTGCAGACAGAGCAGCAGCACCGTGATCGCCGCCGGGCAGGGGATGAGCCCGCCGGTGAGGCCGAACAGCACGATCTGACCGGTGGTCACGTTCCGATCGGCGAAACGGCGGCGGATATCGTTGGCATGGGCAAGCTCGTGCGCATCCTGAAAGCCGTCGGTGCCGACTTCGAGGCCACGCAGCTCCTCATGCATGTGGTCGTGGCCTTCGGTGCTCTTCAGGAACGACACGTCGAAATCGTGCGAGTGGTTTCCATGGCCAAGCTGGATACGGACCATGAAGTCGAAGGGGCGTTTGATCGCCTCGAGGCTCTCGATGTAGCCGTCGCGCTCGACGAAGCTGAATTTCTGGGCGCGCCCGTCCGGCCGCTCTGCGGTGATGACGACCTCGCGCGCCGTCCAGGGCTTGCCCCGCTCGGGGCTGAAGCGCCAATGCGCATCGCTGCCGCCATGGTCGTGCAGCTCCAGCTTGTGCAGGCCGTGGCCGGTGTCGATCATCCGGATATCGGACGGTGCATGGCAATGGCCGTGCCGGTGATCGTGTCCATGGTCGTGGCCGTGTCCGTGGTCATGAGAGTGCCCGTGCCCGTGGGAGTGGCCCTCTTGCGCATGGCCGTGCCCGGACGCCGCCTTGGCGCGCTGCTGGTCCTCATAGGTGCGCCACAGCATCCAGAGCGCCATGGCGATGATGATAAGCGCCGAGACGAATTGCAGGTAAGGCTCGAAGGTCTCCGGTGCGATGCCCTGCCAGATGTACATGCCGCCGATGGCGATCACCCAGACGACCAGCGTGTGGGAGACCGTCGCAGCCAGCCCCAGCAAAACCGCCTGAGCCACCGTGCCGCGAACGGCGACGATGAAAGCCGCCATCATGGTCTTGGAATGGCCAGGTTCCAGCCCATGCAAAGCGCCCAGAAGAATGGCGCTTGGGATGAACAGCCAGGCGTGTGCGGCGCTCTGCTGGAGCAGCTCGGCGAAATCGGGCATCGGGACCTCAGAGGTATTTGATGATGTTCTTGAACTCGTCGATCGAGTGCCTCTGATCCCGCGCCGGCGGCGACCCCATGCCATCCAGGCAATGATCCAGATGGTCCTGGATAAGGGTCTTCTTCGCCTGGATGATCGCCTTCTCGACGGCGTGGAGCTGCTGGGCGATGTCGAGACAGGGCCGGCCGGCCTCCATCATCTCGATGACGCTGCGCAGATGCCCGTCCGCCCGCTTGAGACGCTTGATGATGTCCGGGTGGGTCTCGTGGATGTGAGGCTGCTCGCTCATGTCAGTATCCTATCCCCCTGGAGGGGTTACTGGCAATCCCCCCTTGGGAGGTTACCACTGTATGTAGAAGTTGGCGGTCGTCAGTGGACGGACGATCCTGATTCGAGGCGATGATTGTCCGGCATGGGCAGGCGTGCCCGCAAAGCCGTTGTTTGCGCCGTCCCGCCCTTGGTGTCTTGCCATGGCGCTGGGCATGGTGGCTGGTCGCCCTTGGGATCGTCACACACTCGATGTCGCAAGGCTGACACCTGCCTGGTGAAATCTCAGGCCAAGGTTCCTCACAGGAGGCCCTCGACCATGCTCAGGATCGTTCTCGCCGCGACGCTTCTCCTTGCCGCCTGCAATTCCGCCTTTGCCTGGGGCAGTTCCGGACATTCCATCGTCGGCGAGATCGCGCAGCGCCGGCTCGATCCCGCCGCGCAGAAGGGCGTCGCCGAGCTTCTGGGACCGGGTGCGTCGCTTGCCTCGATCGGGAGTTGGGCGGATGACGTCCGCGCCACCGATCCCACCACGATGCGCTGGCACTTCGTCTCCATCCCCGGGTCCGCGCCGACCTATGACGCGGCGCGCGACTGCAAGTTGATCGAGGGGCAGGGCGACTGCATCATCGCCGCCATCGAGCGGGACATGGGTGTCCTCGCCTGTCCGACCCTGCCGGTCGAGCAGCGGGCGCGCGCGCTGAAATTCCTGGTGCACCTCGTCGGCGACCTGCACCAACCCCTGCACGCCATCGAGGACGAGCGCGGTGCCAATGGCGTCGAGGTCACCATCGTCACCCAGGAGGGCGTCCATGGCGACCTGCCGTTCAACGCCAATCTGCATCAGGCGTGGGACGAAACCCTGATCGACAAGACCACATGGTCCTGGGGCGGCTTTGTCGACCGGCTGGAGGCCGGGTGGCTGAAGATCGCCGACATGACCATGGTGAACGCCGGCACGACCGTCGACTGGGCCAATGACAGCCACCGCCTCGCGGTCGGGCTGATGAAATCGGTGCCGACCAATATCGTGCTCGACGATGCTTATCGGAAGGCGCACCTCGCCCTGCTCGACCAGCGGCTCGGGCTTGCCGGCCTGAGGCTGGCGATCATGCTGAACGCGGCGTTCGCCGCCGGCCGCTGCCCGGTGCCCTAGCGGAGACAGGTCCATGCCGGGTGCAGTCACCTATATGCGTGCGCGCGCCGTCGGCGTCGCTCTGGCGTTGGCCATGTCTGCGGCTCCGGCTCTCGCGGTCGATGCCTGGAAATCGGTCACTGACAACGATCTCGACTGGGTGCGGGCGAAGATCCGGGCGAAGGATTACGCGGCGGCGCTGGCGGAGCTGCGCGAGCTCGCCAGGGACAATGCGGATGCCGATGTCTACAACCTCCTCGGCTTCACCTTGCGCAAGACCGGCGACTACACGAACGCGCTGACCTATTACACCAAGGCGCTGGAGCTCGATCCGGACCACAAGAGCGCACGGGAATATCTCGGCGAGCTTTATGTCGAGACCAACCAGATCGAAAAGGCTAGGGAGCAGTTCGCCATATTGACGAGGCTCTGTCCGACGGGCTGCGAGGAGCTGGAGGACTTGAAGCAGGCCATCTCGGGGAAGGACGGGAACTAGAGGCCAACCGCACACGTCGCGGCGGAGTTCGATGCGCTGCTTTTCCACCGTCATGTCTCCGGACTAAACACTTGTCCCGGCCATCCACGGTTGCGCTCGCGTCAACGACGTGGATCCCCGGGTCAGGCCCGGGGACGACGGCCCATTTGGGTACTGCGATCCACCGGCATCACCGACCCTCTCACCCGATCGTCATCAGGCTGGCATTGCCGCCCGCGGCCGCGGTGTTGGTGCTGATCGAACGCTCCTCGACAAGCATTTCCAGCGGGTAGCTCTCGCCGCCGCTCGCCAGCCCGGCCGAGGTGGCGCCATGGACCTGGACGATGCCACCCGGCCGCTCCGCCATTTCCTCGTTCAGCGCCTGCAGCCCGTCCCCATCGCCTTCGAACAGCGCGACGTCGAAATTGGCTGCGCTGCGGTTGCGCGCCACGGAGACCAGGCCGCGCAGGCCCGGCGTCAGGTTGAAGGGCGTGGTGCCGGCCGGCGCCGTGGCGTCGATCAAGGCGCGGTTCCCGGTCGCCAGCGCCGCGGCCACCTGGATCGCGAGGCCGCACTCGGTGCGGGCGTGGCACAGCACGGTGCCGCGCGGGGCGAGCGTGTAGACATTGCGCTCGCCCACCGGCCCGGCAAGCTCCACCGTGGCGCCGACGCGGGTGCAGGCAAAGACGTGCTCCACCCCGCGCGCCTCCGCGGCGTTGCCGATGAGGTCCAGCCAGAGCTTGACCTGCGACGGCGCCTCGACGCGCGGCAGCGGCGGCTCGTCGGGGCGCACCGCGAGCAGGCGACGCAGATAGAGCGGGCCGCCGGCCTTCGGTCCGGTGCCGGAAAGGCCGCGCCCGCCAAAGGGCTGCACCCCGACCACGGCGCCGATGATGTTGCGGTTTACATAGAGATTGCCCGCCTCCACCTTCGAGGTGACATGGGCGATGGTCTCGTCGATGCGGGTGTGCAGGCCGAAGGTTAGGCCATAGCCGGTGGCATTGACTTCGTCGATCACCTTGTCGAGCTGCGCCCGCTTGAAGCGCAGCACGTGCAGCACCGGGCCGAACACCTCGCGCTTCAGCTCGGCGAGCGAGCCGATCTCGATCAAGGTCGGCGGCACGAAGGTGCCGTGCGCGCACTCTACCGGCATGTCGAGCTGCTCGACACTGCGGCCGGCCTCGCGCATGGCGGCGATGTGCTCCTCGATCGTGCCCTTGGCCTCGCCGGTGATGACCGGGCCAGTGTCGGTGGAAAGATGCACCGGATTGCCGAGTGCAAGTTCGTTCAGCGCGCCTTTCAGCATGGCGAGGATGCGATCGGCGACATCCTCCTGCAGGCATAGCACCCGCAGCGCCGAGCAGCGCTGGCCGGCGGAATCGAAGGCGGAGGTGATGACGTCGCCGACTACCTGCTCGGCGAGCGCGGAGGAATCCACGATCATCGCATTCTGCCCGCCGGTCTCGGCGATCAAGGGGATGGCGCGGCCTTCGGGGCTGAGCCGCGAGGCGAGCTGGCGCTGGATCAGCCGGGCGACTTCGGTGGAGCCGGTGAACATCACCCCGCGGGTGCGGGGATCGCCCACCAGCGCCGCGCCGACATCGCCGGCGCCGGGCAGCAACTGCACCGCGCCGGGCGGCACGCCGGCCTCGCGCAGGATGTTCACCGCGAGGCTGGCGATCAGCGGGGTCTCTTCGGCAGGCTTCGCCAGCACCGTATTGCCGGCGGCGAGCGCGGCCGCGACCTGACCGGTGAAGATGGCGAGCGGGAAGTTCCACGGGCTGATGCAGACCACCGGGCCGAGCGGCCGGTGGGTGTCATTGGAAAAGCCGTCGCGCACCTGCGCGCCGTAATAGCGCAGGAAATCGACCGCCTCGCGCACCTCGCCGATCGCGTTCGGCAATGATTTTCCGGCTTCGCGGACAATCACACCGAGCAGCGAGGGCAGCCGCGCTTCCATGATGTCGGCGGCGCGGGCGAGGCACTGGGCGCGGTCCGCAGGCTGGGTCGACTGCCAGATCGGCAGTGCGCCGGCGGCCAGTTCCATGGCGCGGGCGGCGATTTCGGGCGTCGCGTCCTCAACTGTGCCGACCTCGTCGCGATGATCGGCGGGGTTGAGGATGGTCCGCGCGGTGCCAACAGCCGGGCCGTCGCCGAGCAGCGGCACCGCCTTGATCGGGGCGGCGGACGCGGCGAGCAGCGCCGCGGCGAGCGAGGCGAGGCGCTGTTCGTTGGAAAGATCGAGCCCGGCGGAGTTGCGGCGCTCGGCGCCGAACAGGTCAGCGGGCGCGGCGATGCGCGGGTGCGGCGAGCCGAGCGGCTCGATGGCGCGGGCGACCTCCACTGGATCGGCGATCAGCTCGTCGATCGAGACATCCTCGTCGGCGATGCGGTTGACGAAGGAGGAATTGGCGCCGTTCTCCAACAGGCGCCGCACCAGATAGGCGAGCAGCGTCTCGTGGGTGCCGACCGGGGCATAGATGCGGCAGGGCCGGTTCAGCTTCTCCTTGCCGACCACTTCCTCATAGAGCGGCTCGCCCATGCCGTGCAGGCACTGGAACTCGTACTGGCCGCCATAATAGTTCGCGCCCGCCATCTCCATTACGGCTGCGAGCGTCTGCGCATTGTGGGTGGCGAATTGCGGGAACACCGCGTCGGGCGCGGCCAAGAGCTTGCGGGCGCAGGCGAGGTACGAAACGTCGGTGTGCACCTTGCGGGTATAGACCGGGAAGCCCTCCAGCCCATCTCCCTGAGCGCGCTTGATCTCGCTGTCCCAATAGGCGCCCTTCACGAGGCGCACCATGATGCGCCGGCCGCTGCGGCGGGCGAGATCGATCAGGAAGTCGATTACGGTGGGGCAGCGCTTCTGGTAGGCCTGGATCACGAAGCCGATGCCGTTCCAGCCGCTCAGCGCCTCGTCGAAGCACAGCGCCTCGAGCAGATCGAGCGAGAGCTCCAGCCGGTCGGCCTCTTCGGCATCGATGTTGAGGCCGATGTCGTACTGCCGGGCAAGCCGGGCGAGCGATGCCACACGGGGCAGCAATTCATTGATGACGCGGTCATATTTGGCGCGGGCATAGCGCGGGTGCAGCGCCGAGAGCTTGATCGAGATGCCCGGCCCTTCATAGATGCCGCGCCCGCCCGAAGCCTTGCCGATGGCGTGGATGGCCTGCTCATAGTCGGCATAATAGCGCGCCGCGTCCGCCGCGGTGGTGGCGGCTTCCCCAAGCATGTCGAAGGAATAGCGGAAGCCCTTCGCCTCCATGCGCCGGGAATTCGCCAGCGCCTCGGAGATGGTCTGGCCGGTGACGAACTGCTCGCCCATCATCCGCATGGCGACATCGACGCCCTTGCGGATCAGCGGCTCGCCGCCGCGGCCGATCAGCCGGGTCAGCGCGCCGGAGAGGCCGCTCTCGCTGGCGGTGCCGGTGAGCCTGCCGGTGACGACGAGGCCCCAGGTCGCGGCATTGACGAAGAGCGACGGGCTTTGCCCGACATGGGACTGCCAGTCGCCATGGCCGATCTTGTCGCGGATCAGCGCGTCGCGGGTGGCGCGGTCGGGAATGCGCAGCAGCGCCTCGGCAAGGCACATCAGCGCGACGCCCTCCTGGGAGGAGAGCGAATATTCGTGGATCAGCCCCTCCACCGCGCCTTGCTGGCCTTTGGTGCGCAGCGCGCTCACGAGCTTGCGGGCGCGGGCTCTGGTGCTCGCAGCCTCCTCCTTCGAGAGCGTGGCCTCGCTGAGCAGCAGCGGCACGCACTCGGGCTCCGGGGTGCGATAGGCCGCGGTGATGCGGGCGCGCAGCACGGTCTGCGGAAGCACGCTGCTGGCGAAATCGAGGAAGGGGTTGCCGGCGGGGGCGGCGGCGAGTGGGGCGGGGGTCTCCTCGCCACCTTCAGGCGGCAGGCCCTGCTCCATGCGCTCCAACGCTGCCGCGATCGCCTGCTTGATGACGGCGTGCGGGGTGCGGCCGTGCTTTTCGGCGGCGACCTTCAGGCGGTGGCGGAGTTCCTCGTCGACCTTCACGCCGATGGTGGTCGTCGCCATGCCCGTCTCCCGCTAGGTTGCGCTTGATATCTATGCCGCAAAGCTATGGGCGCAACCCATATGCAGTGAGGTGCAACCCGTCAATATTGATCGTCGCAACCTCAATGGGTCTCCTGGATTCTATCTTGCGCGATAGAATTGCGTGACTACCTCACCAATGACCGAGAACTCGCTCCCGCCAGGGAGCCACCTGATCCTGAGGTGCTTGGGCAAAGCCCAAGCCTCGAAGGATGCTCGCGTGAGGGCGAAGGCGCCCAATGAGCATCCTTCGAGGCTCGCTGCGCTCGCGCCGCAGGATGAGGGTGCAATGAAACAGGCCCTCACTTCCATGACAGCGCTTCGCCCGATTCCGCTCTCCGTGCTCGACCTGTCCTTCGTCTCGTCCGGCAGCAGCGGCCCGCAGGCGCTGCGCAACACCATCGAGCTTGCCCGCCTCACCGACCGGCTGGGCTACACCCGCTTCTGGGTGGCAGAGCATCACAATCTGCCCTCGGTGGCCTCCGGCGCACCGGACATCATGATCGGCCAGATCGCGGCGGCGACGGAACGCATGCGGGTCGGCGCCGGCGGTGTCATGCTGCCGAACCATGCGCCCCTGATGGTGGCTGAGCGATTCAAGGTGCTGGAGGGGCTGTTCCCCGGCCGCATCGATCTCGGGCTCGGCCGCGCGCCGGGCACCGACCAACTCGCCTCGATCGCGCTGCGGCGCCGGCAGGACGCTGATCCCGGCGAGGATTTCCTCGACCGGCTGAAGGAGCTGATGGCGTTCGACACCGGCGATTGGCCGGCGGACCATCCGTTCCGCAAGATCCAGGTGATGCCGGTCGACGTGAAGCTGCCGCCGATCTGGATGCTCGGCTCCAGCGGCTATGGCGGACGGCTGGCGGCGCAGATCGGGGTCGGCTTCGCCTTTGCCCATCATTTCGCCACCCACGATGCGATGGACGCCATGCTGGCCTATCGCGACGGCTTCCAGCCTTCCGACCGGCTGGCGAAGCCCCACGCCATATTGGCTCTCGCCGTCATCTGCGCCGAGAGCGACGAGGAGGCGGAGCGTCTCGCCTCCAGTGCCGATCTCGCGCATCTGAAGCGGGCGAGGGGGGATTACGGGCCGATCCCGTCACCGGAAGAGGCGGCGGCCTATCCTTATACGGAGGCCGACCGCGTCTACATCCGCCGCAACCGCGACAAGCTGATCGTCGGCTCACCGGCCCGTGTCGCGGAAGCGCTGGAGCGCATGGTGGAGGAGACGCAGGCCGACGAACTGATGATCACCTCGCACATCCACGATTTCGCGGCGAAGCAGCGCTCCTACGAATTGCTCGCGGAGATGCAGGGCGCCGCTGTCTCCGCCTGAACCGGCCTGGTGGCAGCCCGGCTTGGGCGCGTCACCAGCCAGATGCCGAGCGCGATCGGGACGATGCCGAGTATGTCGAGCGGCGGCACCGCCTCGCCCAGCAGCAGCCAGCCGAAGAACAGGCCGAGCGGCGGCATCAGGAAGTGCAGGCTGGAGGCCGCCGTCGCGCTGGAGCGCGTGAGCAGATAGAACCACAGCCCATAGCCGCCGATCGACACGCCGACGACCAGGAAGGCGAGACCGCCGATCAGGTTCACCGTGACGTGCACATCCGCGAGGCTCTCGCTGGCGAGCGCGAACGGGGCGAGCACCACGCCGCCGGCGAGGCCCTGTATGGCGGTGCCGGTCCACACCCCGCCGCGGGGCGCGAAATATTTGAAGGCCAGCGTGCCGGCGGAAAGCGCGGTGACGCCGACGCCGACCAGCAGGGTGCCGGTGAGGCTTTCGTGCCCGCCCTCGAGCCGCGAGCGCAGCACGATGACGACGCCGAGGAGACCGAGCATGATGCCGAACCATTTGGCAAGGTTCAGCTTCTCGCCCAGCAATGGTCCGGCAGCGAGCGCGACGATCAGAGGCAGGCAGCTGGTCAATACGGCAGTGTAGGCGGAGGAGGTGAAGGTCAGCGCCGTCCAGTTGAAGCCGAGATAGACCGCATTGTTCAGTACGCCGATGAAGAGCAGCGCCAGGAAATCGCGACGGCGCATGGTGGGCCGCCCGTCGATGGCCCAGGCCAGCCCCAGCATGATGCCGCCGGCGAGCAGCAGGCGGAACGAGAGCAGCAGCAGCGGCGGGCAGTCCAGCAAAGCCAGCTTCGCCCCCGCAAACGCCGAAGACCACAGCACGCAGAACAGCGCCACCAGTACCGGCAGCGGCAGGAAAGTGCGCGAGGCGTTCGTCGTGGTCGCGGAGGTCATGGCACGCTCCTTGATTGTGCGGCGCCTTATAATCCGTCAACGATCGATCGGGAAACGAGATGTATTCATGGGGTGTATGAAGAACTCCGATGGTCAGCCCGCCAGCGCCCGATCCACCGCCGCCACCGCGTGGATCTCTGTCGTGTCGAACAGCGGCACGGCACTGTCTTCCGCGCTCACCAGCAGCATGATCTCGGTGCAGCCGAGGATGATCGCCTCCGCGCCGCGCTCGATGAGCCGGGCGATGACGGCGCGATAGGCGTCGCGGGAGTCCTCGCGGACCACGCCGGCCACCAGTTCCTTGTAGATGACCTCATGCACTATGCGCCGGTCGTCCGCGTCCGGCACCAGCACGTCGAGGCTGTGCTTCTCCGTGAGCCGGCCCTTGTAGAAATCCTGCTCCATGGTGAAGGCGGTGCCGAGCAGGCCAATCCTGGTGAAGCCCGCGGCCTTGATCCGCTCGGCGGTCGGGTCGGCGATGTGCAGCAGCGGGATGGCGACCGCGGCTTCGATCTCGCCGGCCATGCGGTGCATGGTGTTGGTGCAGAGCACGATGAAATCCGCGCCGCCGCGTTCCAACCGCTGCGCGGCGTCGATCATCTCGGCGGTCAACTCCTCCCAGCGGCCGTCATGCTGCAGGCGCTCGATCTCGCCGAAATCGACCGACCACATCAGGCTGCGCGCCGAATGCACGGCGCCGAGCCGCTCGCGCGTCTCCTGGTTGATGATGCGGTAATAATGCGCCGAGCTTTCCCAGCTCATGCCGCCGATCAGGCCGATGACCTTCATGGGCGCCCCTCAGGCGATGCTCATCAGGATTTCGGCCACCTTGTCCGGTGCGCTGAGGAAAGGCGAGTGGCCGGTCTTCAATTGATGCACAGTGGCGCCGGGCACCGCCGCCTGCATCTCGCGCTGCACGGCGAGCGGCAGGCCGCGATCCTCAAGGCACTCGATATAATGCCGCGGCAGCTTGCCGTAGCGCCCATTGGTGATCGGCGAGATGGCGGTGAAGGGGGCGTGCGGGGTGACGCGCACGAGGTTCGCCAGCGCCACCTTGATGTCGTGGGCTGAGCAGTCGGAGAACAGCGAGCGGGCGATCAACTCGTGCTTGGAAAGGTCGAGGCCGAGTCCTTCCTTGCCGAGCCGCAGCATGCCCTGGCTTTCGACGATGGCCGGGTCCTTCAGATAGGTCGGGTTCATGACGAAGTCGCGAGCGGTCTTGCCGGCCGGCGCCATGAAGCCGGTGAGATAGACCAGCGCGGCGATCTTCGCCGGCATCTCCTCGCCGAGCCAGGTGCAGGTGGCGCCGCCGACGCTGTGACCGACCAGGATTGCCTTGCCGTCTACCCGCTCCAGTGCCGCACGCACTGGCGCGGCATAGGTCGCGATTTCGGTTACCGCATGGGTCGGCGTCGGGTCGAAGCCGTGGCTGGTGAGGTCGGGCGTTATGACCGCATGGCCATTCGCGCCGAGAATGTTCGCCACCTTCACGAAGCAGCCGCCCCAGTGCCAGGAGCCATGGATGAGGATGAAGGTGGCCATTGTCGCTCCGCGCCGTTCAATTCGGCCGGCGTGGTAGCGGGCCCGGCGGGCGGCGTCCAGCCGGCGAAGCGTCGCTATGGCAACGCTGGAGCCTTACTTGAGCCGGACAAGAGCTTTGCCAAAGCCGGGGCAGGGCTTCGCTAAAGCCGGACTTGGCACGCGCCGTGCCTGTCCTAGAATGCCTGTATCGCGGCATGCCGGAGTTTCGGGCAAGGCGGCCGCAGCGAGGATGCCATGGCGTATCGGCACGTGATCGGACCACGCAGCTACGTCTTCGCCGACCTGAAGGAATTGATGGCCAAGGCGACGCCGCTGCGCTCCGGCGACATGCTGGCGGGTATCGCCGCGACCTCGGCGGAAGAGAATGTCGCCGCCCGCATGTGCCTCGCCGATGTGCCGCTCGAGACCTTCCTCACCGAAGCACTCGTGCCCTATGAGACCGACGAGGTGACCCGCCTCATCATCGACACCCATGATGCGGCGGCGTTCCGGCCGATCGTTCATATGAACGTGGGCGATTTCCGCGACTTCCTGCTGTCGGATGCGGCGACGCCGGAGGCGCTCGCGGCACTGGCGCCTGGCATCACCCCGGAGATCGCCGCCGCCGCCTCCAAGATCATGCGCAACCAGGACCTGATCGCGGTCGCCAGGAAATGCCGCGTCGTCACGCGGTTCCGCGACACCATCGGTCTGCCCGGCACCATGGCGGTGCGGCTCCAGCCCAATCACCCGACCGACGACCCCGCCGGCATCACCGCCTCGATCCTCGACGGGCTGCTCTATGGCTGCGGCGATGCGGTGATCGGCATCAATCCGGCCTCCGACAGCATACCGGTGCTGACCGACCTGCTGAAGCTGGTCGACGACATCATCGCCCGCTTCGCCATTCCGACGCAGGGCTGCCTGCTCACCCATGTCACCACCTCGGTGGAGGTGATCAATCGCGGCGTGCCGGTCGACCTTGTCTTCCAGTCGGTGGCGGGGACGCAGGCCGCTAACGCCTCGTTCGGCATCGACCTCGCGATCCTCAAGGAAGGGCGCGAGGCGGCGCTGTCGCTCAAACGCGGCACGGTCGGCGACAATGTCATGTATTTCGAGACCGGGCAGGGCTCGGCGCTTTCCGCAAACGCCCATCACGGGGTCGACCAGCAGACCATCGAGGCACGCGCCTATGCGGTGTGCCGGCCGTTCAAACCCCTGCTGGTGAACACGGTCGTCGGCTTCATCGGGCCGGAATATCTCTATGACGGCAAGCAGATCATCCGCGCCGGCCTCGAGGACCATTTCTGCGGCAAGCTGATGGGCGTGCCGCTCGGCTGCGACGTCTGCTACACCAACCATGCCGAGGCTGACCAGGACGACATGGACACGCTGATGACGCTGCTCGGCGCGGCGGGTGTCACCTACATCATGGGCATTCCCGGGGCGGACGACGTGATGCTGAACTATCAGTCCACCTCGTTCCACGATCAGCTTTATCTGCGCGACGTGCTTGGCCTGAAGCGGGCCCCGGAGTTTGCGGCCTGGCTGATGGAGATGGGCATCACCGGGCCGGACGGGCGGCTGCGTCCGCAGACCGCCGGCCATCCGCTGCTCGCCGCCGCCAAGGGCCTTGCCGCATGAGCGACGACACGCCGGCCGTCACTTACGTGCTCAAGGATTCCTGGCGCAAGCTCGCGAGCATGACGCCGGCGCGCATCGCGCTCGGACGGGCCGGCTCCGGCCTGCCGACCGGCGAGGTGCTGCGCTTTGCCTTGGCCCATGCGCAGGCTCGCGACGCGGTGCACACCCAGTTCGATGCCGATGCCGTTGAAATGGGGGTCGCCGGGCTTGGCCTGGAGACGCTGCATGTCGCCTCCGCCGCGCCGGCGCGCGACGCCTATCTGCGCCGGCCGGACCTCGGGCGGAAGCTCTCGGCGGAGAGCCGCGACATGCTGAAGGTCCGGAACGGCGGCCCGGTCGACCTCGTCATCGTCGTGGCGGACGGGCTGTCCTCGACCGCCGTGCATGTGCAGGCGGTGCCATTCCTTGCCGCATTCAAGGGCTGGATTGCCGAGGCGGGGTGGAGCCTCGCGCCAATCGTCGTTGCCAGCCAGGCGCGGGTGGCGCTCGGCGACGAGGTGGGCGAGCTCTTCAAGGCACGCGCCGTTGCCGTGCTGATCGGCGAGCGGCCGGGCCTCTCCTCGCCGGACAGCCTCGGCCTCTATCTCACCTTCGCACCGAAGGTCGGGCGCAGCGACGCCGAGCGCAATTGCATCTCCAATGTGCGCGGCGAGGGGCTGTCGCACGAGCATGCCGCCTTCAAGCTGGCCTGGCTGCTGAGGGAGGCGCTGGTGCGCCAGCTCACCGGCGTGAACCTCAAGGACGAGAGCGACCTGCTGCTGGTGGAGGGCAGGGCGCCGGCGCCGCGGTTGCGGTGAGGTGACGGGGTCACGTTCGCTAATCAACCCACGTCATCCTGAGGTGCTCGGGCGAAGCCCGAGCCTCGAAGGATGCTCGTTACCGATGCTCGTAGTCCTGCTTCAGCATCCTTCGAGGCTCGCTACGCTCGCACCTCAGGATGACGTGGTAGTTTAGCACCAGCCGCTGCATTGCTCCCGCGATACCCTGCCTTCGCTGCAGCAAGCTGCGCCGGCAGATCGTCGGGCTCCTTACCCTCGAGCCGGGTCTGGATACGCCAGACATGACCCGAGGGATCGTGGAACTGCGCGACGCGGTCGCCCCAGTAGACGTCCTCCGGCCGCGCCCCGCGGGCCTGCGGCGAGGCGCCCATGGCGATGGCGCGCGCCAGCACGGCGTCAACGTCCGTGACGTGGACGGTGAAGAACGATGTCGCGGCCCCCGCGGAGGTGGGAGAGCATGGCCAGTCCGGACGCTGCGCCTCGCGGTAGCGCGGGTTCTCCCTGGTCACGACGAGACTGGCCTCGCCGAGCCGCATCTCCACCGCGTCGACCTCGGGCCCTGATCCGTGGTGCCGGATCACCTCGGCGCCGAGAACGACCCGATAGAACTCCGCCGCTACCGCTACGTCGCGCACAATCAAGGTCACGCCCAGCTCGCCGGCGCGCGGTCCGCCTCTGATCGCCATGACACTGTCTCCGCAATCGGGAGGCGGATGAAAGGATGATTCCGCTCAGGGCGCAAGGAAAATGTTCTCTATATGTTCCTGGCTCCTCGGAGGCTGATCCGTGTTCGCCGATGACACCTATTTCGTTGTCAGGGCCGGGCTTGTCCCGCCCGCATACACCGGCGCTTTCTCACGGCCCCCAGCGATAGATCCAGCCATAGCGTTCCAGCAGCGCGCCGCCGGAACGGGCGCGCAGCACCGTATCGCGTGCGAGCCGGGCCGGGCCGCCGAGATGATAGATGCGGTCGGCGGTACGGGCGGCCTGCTGCACGCGGGTGACGCGGCCGAGGCGGCGCTGCTCATAGACCCTGAGCGCGGCGGCGATGTCATCGCCGGCCTCGCCGAGGGTGATGCCGAGCACGCAGGCATCTTCCAGCGCCTGCGCCGCGCCCTGGGCGAGGAAGGGCAGCATGGCGTGCGCGGCATCGCCGAGCAGCGTCACCGGGCCGCTGCCCCAACTCCTGGTGAGCGGATCGAGATCGAACAATGCCCACCGCAGCCAGCGCTCCGGCGCGGCGATGATCGTGCGCGCCTCGCCATGCCATCTGGCGAAGGGGGCGGCGAGTTCTTCCGGTGCGGCACCGATGCCCCAGCCGTGCGAAGGTCGGCGATCGGTGGTGATGGCGACGAGATTGACCGCACCGCCGCCGCGTACCGGATAGCTGACGATGTGGGCGTCGGGGCCGAGGAACAGCCGGACCACCGGCTCGGTGAAGCGCGCGGGCAGCTCTTCGGTGTCCACGGTGGCGCGCCAGGCGGCGCGATGGCGAAACACCGGCGCGCCCCGTCCGCCGAGCCGGTCGCGCACCGTGGAGCGGATGCCGTCGGCACCGATCAGCGCGTGGGCCCGGTGCTCCTCGGTATCCCCGCCATGATTGGCCAGCACGGTGACGATTCCGGCATGGACGGCGAATTCCTCCACCGTGCGACCGAGCCTCAGATCGATGGTCGGCTCGTCCTTCACCGCTGCCAGTAACGCGGCCTGGAGATCGGCGCGGTGGATGACGAGGAAGGGGGCACCGAAGCGCGTCTGGGCGTCCCGGCCCATACGGGCCTCGGCGAGGCGCCCGCCGCTGCGCCCATCAATGACCTGGAATGCTTCGGGACGTACCGCGGTGCTGCGCAGCCGGTCCAGCACCCCGAGAAAATCGAGGCAGCGCGTGGCATTGGCGGCGAGCTGGACGCCGGCGCCGGCCTCTTCCAGCTCGATGGCGCGCTCCAGCACGGTGACGATGTAGCCCGCGCGCGCTGCCGCCAGCGCGACAGCAAGCCCGCCTATTCCGGCACCGGCGACGACGATGGCACGTGTTGGCAAGTCCTCACCGCTCAGGCGGCGGCAGGCGTCTCATAGAGGCACCCCGGCGGGTTGGTGTCGGTGCCGTGCAGGCCGGCATCGAAACGGTACAGCGTCGAGCAGTATGGGCAGACGATCTCGTCGTCCGACCCCATGTCGAGGAAGACATGCGGATGGTCGTAGGGCGGCTTGGCGCCGACGCACATGAATTCCTTGGCGCCGATGCGGATCGCCGGGACGCCCGCGGAATTGTGGAAATGGGGAACGACGTGGCCCGCCATGGTCTCGTGTCTCGTGCCTTGCTCTAGTTTGCGCGGACCATAGCCGTTCCGCGTGCGGGATCAAAGGGCAAGGGAACCCTTCCGATTGCCACAATGCCGCATCATATCTGGCGGGCCTGCAAAGGCTTGGCTCGTCTCGGATTGCCGCGCTTATGTCCCGCCTCATCGCTGCCCTCGGTTTCCTGCTCGCCTTTGCGGGCGCGGCGCACTGGGTCGTGCCCATGGGCCGGCAGGCGCTCGCCTATGCGACGGCACGGGACGACGCGGCGCGGATCGCCGATCTCGAGCTCGACGAGGTGCTGACCGAGCAGCGCGTCGCCGGCGAGATCGAATCGGCGCTCGCCGCAAATGATGCCGAGCTGGCGCAGAGCTTCATCGCACTTGCCGATGCGCGGGGAATCCCGGTCGCCGCCACGCAGCGGGCCCGGACAATGGTGGCAGCCGGCACGGCGGCGCAGGCGCTGAACAATGCCGGCCGCTTCGGCCGCGGTTTCCTCACCGGGCGGGCGGACGACCTTGCCGGGCTCGCCGGCGCCACCGCCGGCGACCTCACCGTCTGGGGCGATCTGCGCGATGCCGGGCGAGAGGCGATCCATTGGGCCAAGGGCGAGAATGTCGACGAGCTGATCCTCGGCCTCTCCGCGGTGGGAATTGCCGCCACGACCGCCACCTACGCGACCTTCGGCGCCTCGCTCCCGGTGCGCGCCGGCTTGAGCGCGCTGAAGGGTGCACGGCGCGCCGGCGTGCTCGGCCTCCGCCTCGCCGACGACCTCGCCGGCCTGCTGCGGCGCGGCGCCAAGGGGCCGGCGCTGCGGCTCGTTCGTGACATCGGTACGGTGCAGGGCAAGGCCGGCACGCGGGCGACGCTGCTGGGCATCCGCCATGTCGACGATGCCGCCGGCGCGGCGCGGCTGCGCCGACTTGCCGAGGTGAAGGGCGGGCAGACGCTCGCCATCGTGAAGACGCTGGGGCGAGGCGCGCTCTACGTCACCAAGGCATTCGCCAAACTCGCCTGGTGGATCCTGGCGGCGGTGGTCAACCTGTTCGGCCTGATCGCCTCGTTCAATTCCGCGGTGGTCGAGATGGTGCGGCCGTTGTGGCGGAGAAAATCCGCCGCCGCTTCCATCCTGGGGCAAGGCAGCGCCCTGCTGCCTGTCTGAGGCGGCTTCGCCAAGAGAGCTTCCGGCCTTTACGACACCTGTTGCCCGGCAGTTGGGGCATCGTCCCCTCAGCCGACGATTCCGCTCAGGCATGCCGCTGCGGCCGATCGAGTGGCGCTGCCGCAACAGTATTCGGCTTCCGGAGCGACATCGCCCGGCGCGCTCGCCCGCTGGGCCAGGCGCACGATCTTGCTCCCAGGCCGGAATATCACAAGATCATAATGCTTTACGGTCCTTGGCCGGCGCCCGATGACGACGTCCGCCGCCCGACGAGCTGAGCCGTCGCCGGTCAATGTGGCGGGCAGAATGTTACATAAGTGACATTTGAGTATGCCAAACAAACATTCCAGGGCGGCGGGTGTTGGCTCTCAGGTTTCGAAGACTCGTGAAGAGTTTCGGAGCCATGCCTGCTCATGCGCTCATATTGGTGGGACAGGCACATGGTTTCCGGAAATATAGGTCGTAAACGTCAATTCCGACTTCTTGATTTCAGCGCTCGTCTCTTGTGCGGCGTGGCACTTGTGGCGCTGGCCGCCGCGCCGGCGCGAGCCGAGGATGGAACGCTTCGCATCCTGACGTTGAACATCTGGAATCAGTTCAAGCAGACTCCCGGAGTCACCGCCGACTTCATGATCAACGGCAATTTCGATGTCCTCGCGTTCCAGGAGGTCAACAGCAGCCGGTATGTGACGGATATTCCCGGCATCCTGCAGAATGCGGGACTGGGTACCTATGGCGGCATCCAGATCGGTGATGTCGGGGTGATATCCCGGTTGCCGGGAACCTTCGGCACCTATACTTCCCCGGGCCTCTCCACGCAGGGACGTTTCGTAAGCTATACGGTTGCCAATGCAGACGGCGGGCGACCCGAGACGGTAATCGGCAGCGTTCATCTCGACTACAGCGATACTCCGAACCGGCGCATGGCTGAAGCCAGGGCGTTGAATACGTGGGCCAAGGGCGCGGACACGCCGATCATCCTCGTTGGCGATTTCAATGGCGGAGACGTATCCGAGCGCGGTCTCCACTCGATCAGCCAGCAGGAATTGCTACTCCGCATCTACACGAAGAATCCCAGTAATTCATTCTACTATAATCTTCTCCGCCAATACGCGACGGACGACGTGGCGTTGGACAAGTTCATTGCGGACTGGAAGGGAAAAGGCTCCTCGGCGATCGATTCCGCGACAATACCGTCGGGCCTTTTTGCCGACGAAACCTATCCGATCGAAGGCAATACGCCCCAGACGATGAATATCCTCAAAAAGCAGTACATGCTGCTCCAGACCGACAGGGACCGCGAGGATTTCGAGCCGCACGAATTGAATGACGGCAGCACGACGTGGCCGTCCGCTGGTGAGGACGATACCAATACATGGGGGAGCTGGCACCGGGTGAAGATCGACCACTTCCTGGCGTCGCGGCCCTTCGGGAAGTGGTACACCATCGTCGATGATTCGGATGACCCGTATTCCGGTGTGATCAAGGACGTCTATGTCACCAAGCCCGACGGCACCAAGGTTCCGATTTCCGACCATGAGCCGGTGGCGCACACGCTGAAGTGGATCGGCCCGGCGCTGGAGACCTATACCGAGACGGTCGACAATAAGACGGTCGAGAAGACCCGCTTGGTCTGGGGTGCCGACGCGACGGTCTTCGAGGAGAAGAACAAGGAGTTCTATCTCACGCGCAACAATATGCGCACGGACGTCTATCTCGGCCAGATCTCGGACGAGGACGGCAAGCCGAGCCTCACCGACCTGACGGAGGCGGAGAAGAAGACGCTGCTCGACTGCAAGAGCACGGATCCGCGCCTGCAGCAGGCGATCGTCGAATACTGCATCGACGACCACAGCTTCATCGGCGAGACGCTGGTGACCGACGGCGGCACCGTCATTGTCGACGAGGACGCGGCGCTCGGCACCTCGGCGGCGAGCCTGCATCTTAACAACGGCACGCTGCGCATTGCCGGTACGTCGATGGCGGTTCTCGATCGCGCGGTGGTGCTGGAGGCCGGCGGCGGCGCCATCGAGGTCGCCGAGGGCGCCAATGCGGTCGCAATCGCCCGCGTGATCTCCGGCGAGGGGAGCCTGACCAAGCTCGGCGAGGGCGCTCTGGGGCTGTTCGGCACCAACACCTATACCGGCGGGACGGTGGTCAAGGACGGCCTGCTCGTGGTCAACGGCTCGATCGCGACGTCTTCGCTGACCACCGTGCTCGATGGCGCCGCGCTTGCCGGCACCGGCACGGTCGGCAATCTCAAGATCGCCTCGGGCGGCACCATCGCGCCGGGCAGCTCGATCGGCACGCTCAACGTCGCCGGAGACCTCACCTTCGCCAGCGGCTCGGCCTATGAGGTCGAGGTCAATGCCGAGGGCAAGAGCGATCTCATCGCCGTCACCGGCAAGACCACGATCGAGGGCGGCACGGTGATGAGCATCGGCGCCGACGGCGACTACCGGCCGGAGACCAGCTACACCATCATCAACTCGGCCGGCGGGGTCGAGGGCGAGTTCGGCGAGGTGACGTCGAACTTCGCCTTCCTCGATCCGACGCTCGCCTATGGCGCCACCAATGTCGTGCTGACGTTGGAGCGCAACGATACCGCCTTCGACAAGGTCGGCAGCACCTTCAACCAGCGCTCCGCGGCACGCGGCGCCGAGAGTCTCGGCTACGGCACGCCGCTCTATGATGCCATCGTCATGCTCGACGAGGATACGGCCCGCTCGACCTTCGCGCAGATCGGCGGCGACGTGCATGCCTCCACTTATGGCGTGCTCATCGACAATAGCCGCTTCCTGCGCGACGCGGTGAACGAGCGGCTGCGCTCTGCCGCGGGCGAACGGGCGGGCGAGGACATCTCGGTGCTCAGCTACGACAAGGCCGGCCCGCAGCCGGTTGCCGCTGACACCGACGGCTTTGCGGTGTGGGGCCAGTCGTTCGGTTCATGGGCGGAGGTCGACAGCGACGGCAATGCCTCGGGGCTGAGCAGCAATGTGGGCGGCCTGTTCGCCGGCGCGGACGCGGCGGTCGGCGACAGCTGGCGGGTCGGCCTGCTCGCCGGCTACAGCCAGACCTCGGTCGATCTCGACGACCTCGCCTCCAACGGCGACAGCGACAATCTCCATCTCGGCTTCTATGCCGGCTCGCGCTCCGGTCCTTTCGCCGTCCGCCTCGGCGCCGGCTATACTTGGCACAGCATCGACACCTCGCGGCACTTGGTCATCCCCGAGTTCAACGAGAAGCTGTCGTCGGACTACGATGCGTCGACGACGCAGGTGTTCGGCGAGGTCGCGTATCGGTTCGAGATGGCAAAGGCAGCGCTCGAGCCCTTCCTCAGCCTGGCTTATGTCCATTTCAGCAATGACGGCTTCAGCGAGGACGGCGGCGCCACGGCGCTCGACGGCTCGTCCGGCGATCTCGACACGTTGTTCACCACGCTGGGCGCCCGGGCCTCCACCAGCTTCGACATCGGTGCCACCGTCGCCACCCTGCACGGAACGCTCGGCTGGCAGCATGCCTCGGGCGATGTCGTGCCGGAGTCGGTCCTGGCGTTTGCCGGCGGCGAGGACTTCGCCATCCGCGGCGCGCCGATCGCCGAGGATGTTGCCATCGTTCGTGCCGGACTGGACTTCGCGGCGACGCCGAATGCGACGCTCGGCGTCAGCTATTCGGGCCAGTTCGGCTCGGGCCTCGGCGACAATGGTGTCACCGGCCGCCTGAGCATCCGCTTCTGACGGCCCGCGCCTGCCAAGGCGGGTGGACACACCCGCCTATCGCCCCCCAGCCAGGCGTGAGACGCGACCCGCACGGCGCCATGTTGGACGCCGTGCGGGTCGATTGTTATCTATGTGCGAGTTCACTGAGAGTCGTGATGCAGGCTGAGGACCACGGAGCCGACGACGATAACAAGAAGGCGCGAAGGCGCGCCTATCTCGTCCGCTATCTCGAGCAGAACCACTACATATCGATCGAAGAGATCGCGAGCCACTTCTCGGTGACGACCCAGACGGCGCGCCGGGACGTCATGGCGCTGGAGCTCCAGGGCAAGGTCCGGCGCCTGCACGGCGGTGCCATCGCGTCGACGCCGCTCGATCCACTCGTCTATCGCCAGCGGCGTGTCGCCAATGCCGAGCGCAAGGAGGCGATCGGCCGGAGCGTCGCCGGCCTATTGCCCGACCATGCCTCCGTCTTCATCGACACCGGGACAACGTGCGAAGCGGTGGCGCGGGCGCTGGTCGGGCGCAAGGGTCTGCGGGTGGTAACCTACAGCCTCCGTGTGGCGACCACGCTGAGCGAATGCACGGACTTCACCATCGCGGTGCCGGGCGGCTTCGTCCGCCAGGTCGACGGCGGTGTGTTCAGCCAGAATTCGGCGGAGTTCATCCAGGCGTTCAAGTTCGACTTCGTCATCATCTCGGTCAGCGGCATCGACGAGGACGGCGACATCGGCGACGACGATTATGCGGAGGTCGCGGCCGTCCGGGCGGCGATGCAGCAGGCCGGTCGCGTGATCCTGGCGATCGACAGCAGCAAATTCGGGCGCCGCGCGCTGGTGCGCCTGGGTAACCTCGACGAGGTCGACATTCTCGTCACCGACGCCGCTCCGGCGGACAAGCTCCTGAAAGTCGTGAAGAGGAGCCGCGCGCAGTTGCATCTCGCCGAGATGCGGGCGATCCCGGCCTAGTCGGTGCGGCCGCGCGGCCGCAGCGCATCAGCAATGAAGCTCCGAGGCTTGGCATGGTTGTCCCGCCTGTCTAGCGTGCCCCGTCCTTTCAACGGCCGCACGAGACCCATGCCCACCTTCCAGCACGACGGCATCGAATTCGCGTTCCTCGATGAGGGGGAGGGCGAGCCGATCCTCCTGATCCACGGCTTCGGCTCCACCAAGGAGATCAACTGGGTCGGCCCCGGCTGGATCTCGACCCTCACGCGAGCCGGGCGGCGGGTGATCGCCATCGACAATCGCGGGCACGGCGCCTCGGCCAAGCTCTACGACCGCGCGCTCTATCATCCGAGCCTGATGGCCGGGGACGCGCTGGCCCTCCTCGATCATCTCGGGCTTCGGCGCGCCGACCTCATGGGCTATTCGATGGGCGGGCGGATCGGCGCCTATGCGGCGCTGGCCGCGCCCGAGCGGGTGCGCTCTCTCATCCTCGGCGGCATCGGCATCAAGCTGGTCGAGGGTGTCGGCCTGCCCGAGACCATCGCCGAGGCGCTGCTGGCGCCCTCGCTCGGCGACGTCACCGATGAGACCGGGCGGATGTTCCGCGCCTTCGCCGAGCAGACGAAGAGCGACCGGCAGGCGCTCGCCGCCTGCATCTATGGCACGCGCCAACGGCTGGAGCGCGAGGATGTGGAGCGCATCGCCGTGCCCACGCTCATCGCGGTCGGCACCCGGGACGAGATCGCCGGGGACGGCCGCCAGCTGGCGGAGCTGATCCCCTGGGCGCAGGCGATCGACATTCCTGACCGCGACCACATGCTGGCGGTTGGCGACAAGGTGTTCAAGCAGGCGGTGCTGGACTTCCTGGAGGCGCGGCCTTGAGCCCGAACGGCTCTTGAGAAAAAGATTCAAGAGTGACGAAAAATGTATGTACCGCAAAATGTTAGGGGTGGATGCTGATACACTGAATCCCCTCGCTCTCTCGGATTGGAGTCGGTATTTCCTTCTGCCGCCTCATTCTGAGTACGGGCTCAACGGCCCCGGGATGTGATGACCTGCCTGCCGATGCGTCTGGCACTCTACCCGACGCCGATGGGCTTGGCGGACAGTCCCCAGACATCACAACCCCGCGGGCAGCGCTCCTTGATGTGACGGTTCCGGCATCTCATGTGACGATTCCGCGGGCCGTCTCCGGCCTTATCGACGCTTCGTTCCGCGCTTCGTTCCGCGCTGCGTGAGGCGCGCGGCCGGCGCGGACTGGACGGAATAGGCGCGACACCCCAGCTATGTTAGAAAAGCCGCCAAAATCCGGCCACAAGGCCGAACGCTCGGGACATCGCATAATGGCGCAGAACAGTTTTCAGCTGGTCGATACGGCCGCACGCTCCGTCGAGAAGCTCGATCCGGTATGGTCGCGCATCCGCGCGGAGGCCGAGGAGATCGCGACCAGCGAGCCGGCGCTTGCCAGCTTCATCTTCGCGACCGTGCTCTACCACCATTCGCTGGAGCGCGCGGTGGCGCACCGCATCTCGCAGCGGCTCGACCATATGGACGTGCCGGGCGAACTGATCCGGCAGGCATTCGACGACGCCTTCTCGGCCGATCCCTCGCTCGGCGTCGCCATCCGGGCCGACATCATGGCGGTGTGCGATCGCGACCCCGCCACCGCGCGGGCGATCGAGCCGGTGCTTTACTACAAGGGCTTCCACGCCATCCAGACCCACCGCCTGGCGCACTGGCTGTGGCAGAACGGGCGGGGTGACTTCGCCGCCTATCTGCAGAGCCGCTCCTCGGCGGTGAACCAGGTCGACATCAATCCGGCGGCGCCGTTCGGCCGCGGCATCTTCTTCGACCATGCGACCGGCATCGTGGTCGGCGAGACCGCGGTGATCGAGGACGACGTCTCGATCCTGCAGGGCGTCACGCTCGGCGGCACCGGCAAGGAGACCGGCGACCGCCATCCGAAGATCCGCCGCGGCGTGCTGATCGGCGCCGGCGCCAAGGTGCTCGGCAATATCGAGGTCGGCCGCTGCGCCCGCATTGCCGCCGGTTCGGTGGTGCTGAAGCCGGTGCCGCCGAACTCCACCGTCGCCGGCGTGCCGGCCAAGGTGGTGGGCGAAGCGGGCTGTGCCGAGCCGGCGCGCACCATGAACCAGATGTTCGACCTGCCCTTCATCGGCGACGCGATCTGAACGACATCCGTTTGGGATGAGCCGGCCGCGGGCGGTTGCGCCCGCGCCGCTGCCGTGGCAAGCGTGCGGGCGTCGTTCACACGACCGGTTCGCACACGCTGGCAGGAGCACGGCCTTGGAAAAGAAAGACCTCGAGCGCGTCCAGACCTATATGCGCCGCCTGTTCGGCAATGCGCAGATCAAGGTCGTCGCGCGTCCCAAGAAGAAGGATTCCGCCGAAGTCTATATCGGCGACGAGTTCGTCGGCGTCCTGTTCGAGGACAAGGAAGACGGCGACCTGTCCTACAATTTCCAGATGGCCATTCTCGACACCGACCTCGAGGATTGAGGCCGGCATGCCGATCTACCAGCTCGACGGCAAGGCGCCCGAATTCCCCGAGGCCGGACGCCATTGGATCGCGCCGACCGCCACGGTAATCGGCAATGTGCGGCTCGGCGACGAGACGAGCGTCTGGTTCGGCACCGTCATTCGCGGCGACAACGAGCTGATCGACCTCGGCGCCCGCGTCAATATCCAGGAATTGTGCGTGCTGCACACCGATCCTGGATACCCGATGACAATCGGCGCCGACTGCACCATCGGCCACAAGGCGATGCTGCATGGCTGCACGATCGGACCGAACAGCCTGATCGGCATGGGCGCCACCGTGCTGAACGGCGCGAAGATCGGCGCGAACAGCCTGGTCGGCGCCGGCGCCCTCATCACCGAGGGCAAGGAATTCCCCGACAATTCGCTGATCGTGGGCGCGCCGGGCAAGGTGATCCGCACCCTCGACGAGGCCATGGTGGCGCGCATCCACGGCACCGCGGCGCATTATGTGCGCAACTGGCGGCGCTTCGCCGCCGGGCTCGTCCCCGTCGGCTGATCCTTGCCGTAACCCTGGCTCACCTAAGAAAAAGCCGGCTCCTGGGAGGAGCCGGCTTGAGGCGTCCGGTCTGGGGATGGGGATAGGTTGACCGGACGGTAACCCTGTTCAGTTCCGCCCGACGGTCGCCGGGGCGCCGATATCGCCGAGCGAGACCCAGGCATCCGGGTCGCCCTGCTTCTGGCGCTTCACATAGCGATAGCCGGTCTCATACCAGGGTAGGATCTCGGCTTCCTGGTTGTCCAGGACGAGGTCGCCATGGTCGGTGGCGACCATGAGCACGGCATGGCCGTCGCCCTTCTTGTCGCGCACCACGGCGACGAGCAGCGTCTCGGCGGGCCAGCCCAGCGAGATCAATGTGCGGCGCTTCAGCAGCACATAGTCCTCGCAGTCGCCGTAGCCGTCATCCGGATAGGTCCAGCGCTCGACCTCGCCATAATGCTCCAGATCGGTCAGCGGCTGGATGCGTTCGTTGATCTGGTCATTGACCTGGCGCAGCTGCGCATATTCGGCGGCGTCGAGTTGTATGCGGCCGCCACGGCCGTTGCCGCGGCCGCAATCCGCCGGGTTCTTGGCACAGAACTGCACATACCCGACCGGTGCCGATGCCGCCCGCCCCGCCGTTATGTTGCCGGTGCCTTCGGTCAGCATCGCCAACCGATCATTCGCCTGCGCCCGCGCGGTGCCGGCCAGGCTCGAAGCCAAGACCGTTGCCAGCATCGCCGCGACCAGGGCTCGTTCGAGCCTCTTTATCATCGCGTACCCATCCCCTGTCGATGGATGGATACTGACACAAAGCTTTTTATTCCGATCTAAGCTGAAGCGATGATTCGGACATACATTCCACAGAAATTGTTAACGTCTGTTTTGCTTGCCGTTAACCACTTGTAGAGAGGAAGGATTTACGCCTCGGGCGGCTGGCACGATCCCGCAAACGCGACCTTCGGTCGCGCTTCCTGGAAGGCGCCGGACCAGCCGGCGCGGTATTCCGGGGCATCGCGAGCGCCTCGGCAGCGAGGATAGGATCCCTGGCGTGAGCGCCACGGGACGATGAAGCAGCTTCGACGGGTTCTCGTGCGCGGGGAAGGGCGCTCAGTAGCGCGGCGGCTCGGCGTCGCTCTCATCGACGCCGCCGCGGGCGAACTCGACGGCGAAGCCCTGCTCGATATGGCGGACCACGGTGCCCTTCGTCTTGCCGAGCATCACGATGGTGCCGATCGCCGGGCGCAGGTCGGAGGCGACGGCGGCGCCCGAGAGCGAGACGTCGATGACGCGGCAATTGATCTCGGTGCCGTCCGGGAAGGTGACGGTGGAGAGCGTGTCGCGCGGCGTCGTCCGCTCGTGGCGGCGATCCTCGGGCAAGCCGAGTAGCTGGCGGTTGGCAAGCCAGGTGAGCTGGTCGGCGAGCTTGTCGCGCCGGCGCAAGGTCGCCCAGATGGACACGGCGAAGCCGCTGTCGAACTGACGCACCACGACGCCCTCGATGCGCCCGACATGGTCGAGATAGGCGACCACCCGCTCACCGACGCGGGCAATGACGGGCGCGGAGATGGCGACGCCACCTGGGGACATGTTGATCGTCTGGCACGGGAATTCCCGCCGATCCTCGAGCATGAAGCGGCCGAGCAGTGCGACCCGCACGCGCTGATGGCGACGGCGCTCGTCGGACAGCGGCAGCAGGAGCGCGCGCGGGCTCTCAATCATGAGGCGGCAAAAACCTATCCTGAAGCCCGAGGCATGTTCCGCAAGGATATCACAACCCTTGCGCAGCAAGCCTCAGCCCGTTGAAACGAGGGCTCCGCAGTGTCGCCCCGATGACCTCGCCCGAGTGGATAAGGCTCTGGCAAAGCTAGTCACAGGCAGTTTAACGCGGCGTAACGGCGACTGCCAATTTTCGCCGCAATCAGCGGTTCCCGGACAAGATTGGCAGGCGTGCTCATTCCCCCGATACCGCAGGTGGCGATTAAGGTTAATGGCTGGTTGACGATTCGCTTGCTTGGCGCGGCGAGGCCAATGGCCTACCTTGTCGGTCATCCACTGTTTGCACGGCGCCGTGCTCGATCACGGCGCCCCGGATAAGGGGAGGCGGCACGCGACAGGAGCCGGCGGCGACGCCGGACGCGGTCCGTACAAACCGGGGAGAGCCATGCTCTCCCCTTTCTTTTTGCAGGCGCAAGCCGGCCAGCGACCCGATGCCGCTTGCCGGGGGGCTGCCGCGCGCCTATGTGAACCGCCGTGCTCGATCCGGTTCACCCAGCAGCGCTGAGGCGCCAGCCTTTGTTCAACGTGCCTGCGGTGATCACCGCACTGGCCGTGTTGATGCTCGTGATCCATGGGGCGCGGGCGCTCATGGGGCAGGATGCTGATATCGAGACGCTGGCGCTCTTCGCCTTCATCCCGGCGCGCTACGACCCGTCCATCATCGCCGAGGGCGTGCTGCCCGGTGGCATCGGCGCCGATATCTGGACGTTCGTGACCTATGCACTGCTGCATGGCGACCTCACTCATATCGGCGTGAACCTGCTGTGGATGCTCGCCTTCGGCAGCCCGGTGGCGCGCCGCTTCGGCCCGCTGCGTTTCCTCGCCTTCTTCGCCATCACCGCGGCGGCGGGCGCGGCGCTGCACCTCGTCACCCATCCAAACGAACTGGTGCCGATGATCGGCGCCTCGGCGGCGATCTCGGGCTGCATGGCAGCGGCGATCCGCTTCGTGTTCGCCACCCACGGCTTCGAGGGCCTGCGGCCGGACGGATTCGAGGCGGTGGTGCGCCGCCCGGCGGCACCGCTTTCCGTGGTGCTGCGCGACCGCAGGGTGATCGGTTTCGTCGCAGTGTGGTTCGCCATCAATCTTGCCTTCGGGCTCGGCGCGCCGGTGGGCGCGGAGGCGGGCACCATCGCCTGGCAGGCGCACATCGGCGGTTTCCTCGCCGGCCTGCTGCTGTTCCCGCTGTTCGATCCGGTGGCGCGGCGCTCCGATCCGTTTCCGCGCGGCGAAGGCTATTGAGCGCTAAATTCGCGTTCTCGCCGCTGCGCTATTGCGCAAGGTGACGCAACGGCGGATCATTCCTCCACATGCGCCGTGAAGGCGCGGATCCCCAAAAACGAGCAGGCGGCCGCCGATGTCAGGACCGCAGCCATTGGGAAAGGAGGAAGACATGACCGTGCGTGCCATTCTCGACGGTAAGGGCCATGACGTTCTGACCATACGCCCGGAATCGAGCCTGCGTGAGGCCGTGCAGATGCTTGCCGAGCATCGCATCGGTGCGGTGGTGGTCACCGACGCGGCGGGGCAGGTGGTCGGCATCCTCTCCGAACGCGACGTGGTGCGCGTGATCGGCAAGGACGGGCCAGGCCGGCTGGACGATCCCATCACCACCGTGATGACGGCGAAGGTCATCACGGCCAACGGAACCGAGACGGTTCCGGAGGTGATGGAACTCATGACCGGCGGGCGCTTCCGTCATATCCCGGTGGTCGATCACGGCCGGCTCGTCGGCATCATCTCCATCGGTGACGTGGTGAAGCACCGCGTCGCGGAGATGGAGCGCGAGAGCCAGACGATGCGCGAATACATCATGTCGACGTGACATTCGGAAAGTCGTCATCCCGGATGGCCGAAAGCCGATCCGGGATCGCTCGCAGGTGATGAGCGGGGCTTCACGCGATCCCGGCTCTCCGCTGCGCCCCGGCCGGGATGACGGATGATACTAGAATCGCGGCTTGCCGCCGGTCTTTCCATAGACCGTGTTCGGATCGAAGACCTTGCCGGCATCATTGACGGTGAGCTTCAGTTCGGGCGAAGGGCGCGCACCGAGCGGGATCGAGCGGAAGAAGCAGGAGCGGTGACCGGTGTGGCAGGCGGCGCCAGGCCCCTCCATGCGGACGCGGAGCACCACGGCGTCCTGGTCGCAATCGACGCTGAGCTCGACCACACGCTGAATGTGGCCGCTTTCCTCGCCCTTCTTCCAGAGCCGTCCGCGCGAGCGGCTGAAATAGTGCGCTTCGCCGGTCTCGATGGTCAGCGCCAAAGCCTGCGCATCCATATGCGCGACCATGAGCACATCGCCCTTGTCGGCGTCGACCGTCACCGCCGTGACGAGGCCGGCCGCGTCGAATTTCGGGGCGAGGCGCTCGCCTTCCTCGATCGCGGCCTTCTCTGTGAGAGTGGCGTAAAGCTGGCTGTCGCTCACGGGCCGCGTCGCCTCGTCAGCGGCCGAAGCGCAGCATGCTCATGAAGCGCACCTGTTCCTGCGGATCGTCGCGGAACACCCCGGTGAACTGGGTCGTCACCGTCGAGGTGCCGGGCTTCTGCACGCCGCGCATCGCCATGCACATGTGCTCGGCTTCGACCATAACGGCGACACCGCGCGGCTTCAGCGTTTCGTCGATGGCGGTGATGATCTGCGAGGTAAAGTGCTCCTGCGTCTGCAGGCGGCGGGCATAGAGCTCCACGACGCGCGCCATCTTGGACAGGCCGACGACACGGTCCACCGGGAAATAGCCGATGTGCACCTTGCCGACGAACGGAACCATGTGATGCTCGCAGTGCGAGTAGAAGACGATATCGCGCACCAGCACCATGTCGTCGAAATTGCCGATCTCGCCGAAGGTGCGGTCGAGGATGGCGTCTTCCGGAATGCGATAGCCGGAATAGAGCTCCTCATAGGCGCGCACGACGCGCTTCGGCGTCTCGATCAGGCCCTCGCGATCGGGATTGTCCCCCGCCCAGGCGATGAGGGTACGCACGGCGGCTTCGGCTTCTTCGCGCGAAGGACGCTTTTTGGCGTCCGCCTCGCTCTGGGCACGCTGCATCAGGGATTTCAGCACGGCATCCATGACGAACTCCGTTCGACGGCGCGTTTGTACCGGAGCGCCGGGGTGTCACCGGTTATTATCGCCATGCACATGCCGCAGCGCCATCCGGCCGCCCGACCACGCACGTTGACTTTATCCGCCGCGAAGGCGCCTTTCGGCTTCTTTCGTCCGCGAACTGCCTCTCCTATATAGGGGACTGGCAAAGGCCCGCAATATTCGCGCTGAAACTCAGGGCGCGGAGGGACGATCACGGCATGCTGAACGAAGTCTACAACAGGCGCATCATCGAGCTGGCGGCGGACATACCGCGGCTCGGCCGGCTCGCAGCGCCCGGTGCCAGTGCAACGGCGCATTCCAGGCTTTGCGGCTCCACAGTGACCGTCGACGTCTCGATGCGCGACGGCAAGGTGACAGATTTCGCCCACGAAGTGCGCGCCTGCGCGCTCGGGCAGGCGTCGTCCTCGATCATGGCCGGGCTGGTCGTCGGCTCGACCGCGGACGAGCTGCGCTCGGTGCGCGAGACGATGCGTCGCATGTTGAAGGAGAACGGCGCGCCGCCCGACGGGCGCTGGGCCGAGCTCGCGGTGCTGGAGCCGGTGCGCGACTACAAGGCGCGCCATGCCTCGACCATGCTCACCTTCGACGCGGTGGTCGATGCGATCAGTCAGATCGAGGCGAAGCAAAGTGGCGGAAGGCAAGTTGCCGCCGCCGAGTGAGGCAGCCGGCATTCTCATCGCTCGGTGAAGAAGGTGAACAGCACCTCGCCGTTCACACCCGTGAGGCAGAGGAAACGATTCGCCCGGTCGGAACGGTCGCGTTGTATGTAGGCCTCACCCATCAATACCCCCTTCACCGCGGTGTCGCCGAGCTTGCCGTCGGCGTCGGCGATGGTGAGTCCGTCGACATCGATGAAGATGTCGTCAATCTCGGGGGATTGCTGTTTCAGCCTGGCAAGCGCGCGCTCCTTGCACGCCGCCACGCGCTGCATGTCCCTGTCGCCGGCATCGACGCTCGGCTCATCCGGCGCGGCGTCCGGTGCGTCCGGCTTGGCGGGCGGCAGGGGTTCCGCCGGTTTGGCGGGCGGCTGCGGGGCGGTCGCGGGGGCGGGCTGGGCGAGGGCGCTGCCGGCGGCCAGGAACGCCGAGAAGGCGGCCGGTATGAGTAAGCGACGCATTATGATGGGCATCCGGTCCTGAGAGCGCTCGTTCGATAATGCGGCAGATGGTGCGATGTTCCCGATCTCGGGCTGCAGCGCGCAGGGTTGGTTCATGACATGAACATTCGCGGCTATTGCGAGATGATATCGCGCTGTATCGCCGCCGCTCCGCGCACCCTTCTGCGCGTCCCGATCCTCGCCTACCGCTATACGCTTTCCTCCTTCATGGGCCGGCAATGCCGCTATTTGCCGACTTGCTCCGAATATGCGGATACGGCGATCGCGACCCATGGCGCCTGGGCCGGCGGCTGGATGGCGGCGGGCCGCGTCTGCCGCTGCCACCCGTGGGGCGGCTCCGGATTCGAGGCGGTGCCTGTCGAATTGCCGCCAAATGCCGCCTGGTATATGCCGTGGCGCTATGCGCGCCGGCCATCGAGCTGGGTGCGCAAAGCCGACTGAATACAGCGGACCGAAGATCGCTGACCAACAAGCCTACCTGCGTGGTTCGCAGGAGTGGGCAGGAGAAAAGCTATGATCCATCTCACCTTCCCCGATGGCGCCGTGCGTGAATTCGTTCCCGGCACCACGGGAGCCGAGGTCGCCTCATCCATCGCCAAATCGCTCGCCAAGAAATCGCTCGCCATGAAGCTCGACGGCGCGCTGGCGGATTTGTCCGATCCCATCACCACGGACGCAAAATTCGAGCTCGTCACCCGCGAGAGCCCGGAAGCGCTGGAGCTGATCCGGCACGATGCCGCGCATGTGCTGGCCGAGGCGGTGCAGGAGCTGTGGCCGGGCACCCAGGTGACGATCGGCCCGGTGATCGAGAACGGCTTCTATTACGACTTCTTCCGCAACGAGCCGTTCTCGCTGGAGGACTTCCCCGCCATCGAGAAGAAGATGCGCGAGATCATCGCCCGCGACGCGCCCTTCACCAAGGAGGTGTGGAGCCGCGACGAGACGAAGCGCGTCTTCGCCGAGAAGGGCGAGGCGTTCAAGGTCGAGCTGGTGGATGCGATCCCGGCCGACCAGTCGATCAAGATCTACAAGCAGGGCACCTGGTTCGACCTCTGCCGTGGCCCGCACATGCCGAGCGTCGGCAAGATCGGCAGCGCCTTCAAGCTGATGAAGGTGGCCGGCGCCTATTGGCGCGGCGATGCCAACAACCCGATGCTGACCCGCATCTACGGCACCGCGTGGCGCACCCAGGAAGAGCTCGACGCCTATATCCACCAGCTCGAGGAAGCCGAGAAGCGCGACCACCGCCGGCTCGGGCGGGAGATGGACCTGTTCCACTTCCAGGAGGAGGGGCCGGGCGTCGTGTTCTGGCACCCCAAGGGGTGGACCCTGTTCCAGGGCCTCGTCTCCTATATGCGCCGACGCCTCGCGGCCGACTATGCCGAGGTCAATGCCCCGCAGGTGCTCGACAAGTCGCTATGGGAGACCTCCGGCCATTGGGGCTGGTACAAGGAGAACATGTTCAAGGTGCAGTCCGCGGGCGACGGCACTGACGATGAGCGCGTGTTCGCGCTGAAGCCGATGAACTGTCCCGGCCATGTGCAGATCTTCAAGCATGGGCTGAAGAGCTATCGCGACCTGCCGATGCGCCTTGCCGAGTTCGGCGCAGTGCACCGTTACGAGCCGTCCGGCGCGCTGCATGGGCTGATGCGGGTGCGCGGCTTCACCCAGGACGATGCCCACATCTTCTGCACCGAGGAGCAGATGGCGGCGGAGTGCCTGAAGATCAACGATCTGATCCTCTCCACCTATGCCGATTTCGGCTTCGACGAGATCATCGTGAAGCTCTCGACCCGCCCCGACAAGCGCGTCGGCACCGACGAGGTGTGGGACCATGCCGAGGAGGTGATGGGCCGGGTGCTGGAGCAGATCGCGTCCCAGTCCAACCGCATCAAGACCGCCATCTTGCCGGGCGAGGGCGCCTTCTACGGGCCGAAGTTCGAATACACGCTGCGCGACGCCATCGGCCGCGAATGGCAGTGCGGCACGACGCAGGTCGACTTCAACCTGCCGGAGCGCTTCGGCGCCTTCTATGTCGATGCCGACGGCAGTAAGAAGACCCCGGTGATGATCCATCGCGCCATTTGCGGCTCGATGGAGCGCTTCACCGGCATCCTGGTCGAGCATTTCGCCGGGCATTTCCCGCTCTGGCTGGCGCCGACTCAGGCGGTGGTGGCGACCATCACCTCCGAGGGCGACGAGTACGCGCAGGAGATCGTCGCGCTGGCGAAGAAGGCCGGCCTGCGGGCCGAGCTCGACGTGCGAAACGAGAAGATCAACTACAAGGTCCGCGAGCATTCGCTGGCCAAGGTGCCGGCGCTGATCGTGGTCGGGCGCAAGGAGGCGGCGGAGCGCACCGTCTCGATCCGGCGCCTCGGCTCGCCGAACCAGACGACGATGACGCTCGACGAGGCGCTGGCGTCCCTGGTCGTGGAGGCGACCGCGCCGGACGTGGTGAGGGAAAAGGCGGCGGCATGAGGCCTTTGCCCTTCACCCAGACCGTCATCTCGGCCGAGGCGAAGCCGTAGAGCCGGGATCGCGTGAAGGTTCGAAGCACCTTCCGCTTATTCAAGGCGAAGGAGGCGATCCGGGTCGTTCGCGATCCCGGCTCGCTGCGGCCCTCCGGGATGACGCGGATTGGAAGGACGGAGAAGGCGACCTCACGCCCCGATGTGCCGCCGGATCTCCGCGGCCAGCGCCTCGACCTCGAGTGCGCCCTTGCTGCCGGGCGCGGTCTCCAGGATCGTGCGGCCGTCGCCCATGCTGGCGGCGAAGGCGACGCGGTTGCCGAGCCTTGTCTCCGCCGCCGGGTGGCCGAGCGTGCGGATCGCCTCGCTGATCTCCTCGGTGAGCGCCACGCGTGACAAGGCGCGGTTGATGATCAGCAGCGAGGGGGCGCCCTCCTTGGCGATCATCTCCAGCGTCGGCTGCGTCGCCCAGAGGTCGATCGGCGTCGGCTGCACCGGTACCGCGACGAGCGAGGCGGCCTCGATCGCGGGGCGGGATTCGATGTCGGATTTCGGCGGGGTGTCGATGACGACGATGTCATAGTCACGGGCAAGGCTGCGTGCCTCGCGGCGGGCGCCCCAGCCGCTGGCGGTGCGGAAATCGAGCCCGGTGCCATCCTCACCGAGGCGCGCCTCGCGCGCCTCGAACCATTCCCCCAGGCTCCCCTGCGGGTCGCAATCGAGCAGGGCCACCCGCGCCTTGGTCCGCGAGAGCGCCACGGCGAGATGCGCCGCAACCGTCGTCTTGCCCGAGCCGCCCTTCTGCTGGGCCAGTGTGATGATTCGCCCGCTCATGAAAAACCTGCCCCTCAGGGCAGCGTTGCACTGCAGCAGGCCCGCTGCAACCGTAATCCGACGGAGGCGCTTCGGAGCCTGACCCGATCTACGCCGTCATGGCCGGGCTTGTCCCGGCCATCTCGGTTCCCGATGCTCGGCCAGGAATCGAGATCCCCGGCACGGGGCCGGGGATGACGGTCGATCCTGGACTAAGCTCAGGCCGTCAGGAGGTCCTCGACCCGCTGCCGAGCACCACGACCTTGGTGCCGATGGCGACGCGGTTGTAGAGGTCGATGGCATCCTGGTTGATCATGCGGATGCAGCCGGACGAGACATTGCTGCCGATGGTGTTCGGCTCGACGGTGCCGTGGATGCGGAAGAGCGTGTCCTTGCCGTTCTGCCACAGATACATGGCGCGGGCGCCGAGCGGGTTGCCGGGGCCGCCATGCATGCCGATGCCGCTCTGCAGCTGGGTGAGCTGCGGCTTGATGTCGGGACGGCGGGCGATCATTTCCTTGGGCGGGTACCAGTCCGGCCATTCCTGCTTGGAATTGATGGTCGCCGAGCCAGACCAGCCGAAGCCTTCCTTGCCGACGCCGACGCCATAACGCATCGCCCGCCCGCCCGGCATCACGTAATAGAGGAAGTGCGCGCTGGGATCGATGACGATGGTGCCGGGCGCCTCGCGGCCGGTGTAGTCGACCTCGCGACGCAGATAGATCGGATTGATGTCCGAGGTATCCACCGCGTCGATCGGGAAGCGATCCTGCACCGGGCCGTACATCGACGCGCTGCTCGGCATCGGCGACAGCGGGGTGTAGGCGATCGGGTTCGTGAGCGTCGCCCGGTTCGCCGAGGAGGTCTGGCTGCAGGCACCGAGGCCGAGAGCAAGGCCAGCAATCGGCAGACCGGCGAGGAAGAAACGGCGATTGACGTCGGACATGGAGGGGAACGCCTCTGGGGGAACTGTCGATTCGATGTTACCGGCGAGAACGTGCTTCGGGTATTGCAGGCGGGACACGCACGGAAAATGATTTGCTTTCAAGGTGTTCCAGCTTGCCGATAGGGAAACTTGGAGCGCCTTGCAGAGTTCCTTGCCACTGCCCGGAATACGCTACACCTCCAGCGTGCGGCACCAGATAAACACTGCGTCATGAATGAAGTCTGTATGCGCGGCTTATCTGGGGCGCGGCAGCGACTTAGCTTCGGCGACCCAGGAATAGTCGAAATAGCCGAGGCGGGCGAGCGGCTGCAGGAGCGCGGTGCGCAGGAGGCCGTTCTCGATGAAGCTGTCATCGATATGGATGCCCACCACTTCGCCGAACACCAGGAAATTGCCGGACGGCACGCCGCCGCGTGCCTTCACCTCGATGGTCTCGGTCCAGACGCATTCGAGCGCGCAGGGCGAGGCAGCTACGCGAGGCGGCTTGACGAGGCGCGAGGGCGCGCGCTCAAGCCCGGCAAGCTCGAACTCGCTCTCGTGCGGCGCGATCGGCTTGGAGGTGAGGTTCACCTGCTCGAGCAGGGACAAGGTCGCGAGATTGCAGACGAACTCGCCGGTCGCCTCGATGTTCTCGACCGAGTGCTTGCGCCCATCGCTGGAGAAGGCGACCACGTCCGGCGCCTCGCTCACAAGGTTGAAGAAGGAATAAGGGGCAAGATTGGCGGTACCGTCTGCGGCGAGGCTCGATATCCAGCCGATCGGGCGCGGGGCGACGATGGCCTTCAGCGGACCGTGCGGCAGGCCGTGGTTGCGCTTCGACGGCTCGTAAAACATCAGAACCTCGTGACGATATCGGCGAGCGCCGGGCGGGGGCGGTCATCCTGCGCCTTGGCGAGCGTTCCGATATGGACGAAGCCGACGATGCGCTCATTCTCCGAAAGGCCGAAGGCGGCGCGGGTGCGCGGATCATAGGCGTACCATTCGGTGAGCCAGGTCGCGGCATAGCCGTGCGCATGGGCGGCGAGCACCAGCAGCGTCGCGGCGGCGGCACCCGACATCAGCTGTTCCCATTCCGGGATCTTGACGTGCGGGCCGGCCCGGGACACCACGGCGATCACGACCGGGGCGCGGGTGAGCCGGGTGCGCTCGATCGCGATGCGGTCCTCGTCGGCATCCGCACTGTCCTGCCGGAAGACCTCCGCAATGGCCGCACCTGCGCGCTCGCGCGCCTCGCCCTCGAACACCACGAAGCGCCATGGCGCCAGCTTGCCATGGTCCGGCACGCGCGAGGCGATGGCGAGCATGGCGTCGATCTCGGATGCGCCCGGGCCGGGAGCGGCAAGGTCGAATATTTTCGGGCTCTTGCGGGTGCGGAGCAGAGTCAATGCGTCGATCATGGGTTCTTCCTTGAGGCGTTTCGCGGTAGCACGGCCACGGCATCGGACCAAGCGCCGGGGCAATAGCAATGACTTGAATTCGCCCCGGTTTGGAGGCACCACAAGGTTGTCATGCCGCTGATCGTCGCCCTCATATCAATGCCCCAACGTCAGCTCCGCGCGCCGCTCCGGATTGCGGCGGCGCTTGGCCTTTTTGCGGCGCTTGGCGTTGTGGCCGTGCTCGGGGCGATGCCGGCCGCCGCCCAGCAGCCGGGCGGACAGAATCGGGCGCCGGCGTTCACCCAGGTGCTGCCCTTCACCGGCACGCCGGCCGCGCCGCGTCCGGGCGCGGGCGGGGGATTCACGCCGCAGACGCTGCTCAATCCCGGCGGGCAGCCACCCCCGCCCAGCAGCGGCGATCCGCACACTGTCCTGCCGCAGCCGCCGGCGGGCAAGGCAGCAATCGGGGTGAGCGCCCGCTTCGGCGATGCGGACCCCTTCATTCCGCGCGGTCTCGTCTGGCGCGTCTTCGCCGACAAGCCAGAAGCCTCCGGCGCCTATCCGCTGGTGGCGGAGGCGGTGGAGCCGGCGCCGGTGTTCTTCCTGTCGCCCGGTGGCTATGTGATCCATGTCTCCTACGGGCTCGCCAGCGCCGCCAAGCGCGTCATGGTCGGCGCCTCGTCGCGGCGCGAGCAGATGGTGCTCTCGGCGGGCGGGGTGAAGCTGCAGAGCGACGTCAATGACAAGCCGATCCCGGGGCAGAAGGTGACCTTCGACATCTTCGAGGGCAGCTTCCTGCAGGGCAGGACATCGAGCCGCCCGTTCTTCCGCGGCGCCAATACCGGCGACCTGATCGTGCTGCCGTCCGGCAATTATTATGTCGTCTCAACCTATGGCGACGCCAATGCGGTGATCCAGGCGGACCTGAACGTGCAGCCCGGCAAGCTCACCGACGCGACCATCCATCATCGCGCCGCCGAGATCACGCTGAAGCTGGTGAAGAACGTCGGCGGCGATGCCCTGCCGGACACGCAATGGTCGGTGCTGACGCCCGGCGGCGACACCATCAAGGAATCGGTGGGTGCCTTCCCGGTCTTCGTGCTTGCCGAGGGCGATTACGTCGCCATCGCCCGCAATGACGGCAAGACCTACACCAAGGAATTCAATGTCGAACCCGGCAAGGATTCCGATATCGAGGTGACCGCGCAGTAGGACCTGGCCCGTCTTATGGTCAACGCTTTCTTAAATCGGGCAGGCGCATAGTACCCCTCGTGTAATGATCGCGTGGGCCGCTGCCATGATCGTGCGTCAGTTCCTGAAATGGGTGAAGACGGCGCCTGCCACTGAGCGGGCGGATGCCACCGGCGCACTGGCGCGGGCCTATCTCCACTCCGAACTCTCCCCCGAGGATCGCCGCGCCGCCGAGGCGGCGCTGCTGCTGCTGCTGGACGATCCATCGCCGCTGGTGCGCCTCGCGCTCGCCCAGACGCTGGCTTCCCATCGGCAGGCGCCGATCGGCGTCATGCTGGCGCTCGCCGCAGAGCCAGGCGAGATCGGCGAGCTGGTGCTGGCCCGCTCGCCGGTGCTGAGCGTCGGCGAACTGGTCGAGGTGGTGGGTGAGGGCGATGGCTGGCGCCAGGCCGCGATCGCCTCGCGGGAGATGGTGCCGGCGCCGGTCGCCGCCGCCATCGCCGAAGTCGGCGGTGCCAATGCCTGCCTGACCCTGATCGAGAATGAGGGATCGGACGTGCCCGGCTTCGCGCTGGGCCGCATCGTCTCGCGTTTCGGCCATTTGCCCGCGCTGCGCGAGGCGCTGCTGCGCCGCGACGGCCTGCCCGCCGAAGCCCACCAGGCGCTGATCCGCTCGGTCGCCGATACGCTCTCCGCCTTCGTGGTGCAGAAGGAGTGGCTGCCCCCCGAGCAGGCGGCGCGCCTCACCAAGGAGGCGTGCGAGAAGGCGACCGTCGCGATCGCGCAGGATCTGGCGCACGAGCGGCCGGCGGAGGATGTGCGGTCCTTCGTCGAGCATCTGCGCGCCAAGGGCGAGCTCACCTCGGCGCTGGTGCTGCGCTCGCTGCTGTCCGGCCATGTGCGGCTGTTCTTCGAGGCGGTGTCGCTGCTCTCGGGCCTGCCGACCGCCAAGGTGGCGGCGCTCGCCGCCGACCGGACGGGAAGCGCGTTCCGCGCGCTCTATGACCGGGCCGGCCTGCCGCGCGGCGCCTTCGTGGCCTTCCGCACCGCGCTGGAGGTGGTGCAGAAGGCGAGCTATGTCGATGCCGGCGCGGATGCCCTGCACGAGCCGCCGGGGCTCAAGCGGCGCATTGTCGAGCGCGTTCTGGAGCAGCACCGCAACATGCCGGCCGGCGGCGAGATCGACCACATCCTCAACCAGCTCCGCCGCTGGCAGGCGGAAGCCGCGCGCGACGAGGCTCGGGCGCTGGAGGGCGGGCTGGCGGCTTAGCCTCTCCATCACGGAACCACGTCATCCCCGGCCTTGTGCCGGGGATGACGATTCCTGACGGTGCATCAGAGGTCGAGATGGCCGGGACAAGCCCCGCCATGACAACGTCCGGGCGTTCGGTCAATACGTGAACTGCTCGCGCAGGATGCGCTCCTCGATCGAATGATCGGGGTCGAACAGCATGATCATCGACGAGCCCGGATCGAGCCGCGCGCTGACCTTGACGACGTTCAGTACCTGATAGTGGTCGGCGGTGGCGTTGACCGGGCGCTTGTCGGCTTCCAACACGTCGATCTCGACCTCGGCCGTATCCGGCACCAGGGCGCCGCGCCAGCGCCGCGGGCGGAAGGCGGAGATCGGGGTCACCGCCAAGAGTGGCGTGCCCACAGGGAGGATCGGCCCCTGCGCCGAGAGGTTGTAGGCGGTCGAGCCGGCCGGGGTCGCGACCAGCACGCCGTCGCAGATCAGCTCTTCCAACCGAAGCTTGCCGTCGATCGAAATCCGCAGCTTCGAGGCCTGGTAGGACTGGCGGATCAGCGAGACCTCGTTGATCGCCGGAGCGCGATAGACGTGGCCGGCGGCGTCCACGGCTTCCATCATCAGCGGGTGAATGGTCACCCGTTCCGCCTTCGCGATGCGCCCGCTCAGATCGTCGAGATGGAAGGCGTTCATCAGGAAGCCGACCGAGCCGCGGTTCATTCCATAGATCGGAATGCCGGTGTCGCGGAAGCGGTGCAGTGTCTGCAGCATGAAGCCATCGCCGCCGAGCGCCACCACGATGTCCGCCTCTTCCGGCGTTGCCGCGCCGTAGAGGGCGACGAGCTGGGCGCGCGCTTCGATGGCGTCCTGCGCCTCACTCGCGACAAAGGCGATTCGGCCATATGCTCGATTGGATTCAATGGTGCGGGCAGCGGCCACCGCCGCGGTCTCGGCATCGGGGGAAGGACGGGCGGCTTCGTTCATGGGACGGCCGATGCGCGGGAGACGAGGGAATGGCGCCGGATGACGCGTATAGCACAGTGCTTGTCTATACGACGTGGCCTTCGCTCGTCGAGGCGGAAGCGGCCGGCCGCGCCATCGTCGCCGACGGGTTGGCGGCCTGCGTGAACATCATGCCCGGCATGATCTCGCTCTATCGCTGGCAGGGCGAGATCGAGCGCGCCGAGGAAGTGGTGATGATCCTGAAGACCCGCTCGGATCTTGCCGAGCCGGTGGCGCAGGCGGTGAGGGCGCGCCATGCCTATGACACCCCAGCGATCTTGTTCATCCCGGTGTCCGGTGGCGATGCGGAATATCTCGCCTGGATCGAGGATGAGACGGAGGAGTAGGGCGTCTCTCTTCACCGCATTCGTCATCCCGGCCGTAGCCCGCAGGGCGTAGAGCCGGGATAACGGGAAGTTCGCGCGCGTCTACTGGCGTCGAGGCAGGAGGTTCACTCGGCCGCAGGCGATCCCGGCTCTCCGCTTCGCTGCGGCCGGGATGACGATTGGCTAGGGAAAGCGATCACTCCGCTTCCGGCGCGTCCTTGAGATACGGCACCACCTCGCCCTTGAGCTTGACCGTCATCGGGTTGCCGGCGCGGTCCTTGGCCTTGCCAACGGCGACCCGGATCCAGCCCTCGCTGACGCAATATTCCTCGACATTGGTCTTCTCGGCGCCCTTGAAGCGGATGCCGATGCCGCGCTCCAGCAGCTCGGCGTCGTAGAACGGGCTGTTGGGGTCGGAGGAGAGGCGGTCGGGCAAGGTGTCAGTCATGGAAGGTCTCAGTCATGGGAGCATCCGAATTCGTCATGCGGGAAGCCGCGATTGATAGCGGCCTCCCGCGCGCAAATCCATCGGCGCCATTCCCGCCGGCGATTCAGATCGCCGGATTCCACATGGCCGGTACGAAACGGTAGCCGGCTCCGTCCTTGGAGATGAAGCCGGTCGCCGGGAAGGGATAATGGTAACCGACCATCTGCATGCGCTCGGCTGCCAGCATGTCATAGACCTTGCGGCGGGTTTCGGCGGCCTTGGCGCCGTCCATGTCGTACTGCACCTGCCAGTCCGGGTGCGGGACGAACAGCACCGGCGTGTTGGTCGTGTCGGACTGCACGAACAGCTTGGCATCGCCCGAGGCGACGACATAAGCGGTGTGGCCGGGAGTGTGGCCGGCGGCATTCACCGAGGTGATGCCGGGAGCGATCTCCTTGTCCCACTCATAGCGCCGGACGCGGCTGTCGAGGTCCTTGAAGACGCGGCGGACATTGGTGAACGCGCCTTTCATGCCCTCGGGGGCGCGGCTCATCTCGCCCTCGTCCATCCAGAACGCCCATTCCGGCGCCGGCACCAGGATCTCGGCGTTCGGGAAGGCGAGCATGCCATCGTCGGTGCGCAGGCCGTTGATGTGATCGCCGTGGAAGTGCGAGATGATGACGATGTCCACATCGGCGGGCTTGACCCCGGCCCAGCCGAGATTGGCGCTGAGCTTGCCGACCGTGGCATTGCCGGCCTGCGGGCCGTTGCCGGTGTCGATCAGCACCAGCTTGCCGCCGGTATTGAGCAGCAGCGGGTTGAACTGGGCGGTGACCTGACCCTTCGGCATGAAGCCGGCCTCGAGCGCGGCATTGACCTCGTCGAGCTTGGCGTTCTTCACGAAGGCCTCGGCGAGCGGGAAGGTGCGCACGCCATCATTGACGGCGGTGAGTTCGATGCTGCCGACCTTGTAGCGGTAGACGCCGGGCACCTGCTGGCCGACCGGCTGCAGCGCCGCTTCCGCGGGGCTGGCCCCGAGCGTGGACAGTGCACCGGCGAAGGGCAGGACTGCCCCGAGCGCGGCGGCGCCGGTGAGCAGGCTGCGGCGGGAGGTGTCGATCATGGCGCGGTTCTCCTCGTCGGTATCCGGTTGGATGCGCAAGCTAGTTGCCGCTTCACCCAGGGTCACGACGGCAGGCTTCACGTTCCGGTGAAAGGAAGCGGGTGAGAAAGAGGCCTAGAAGCGGTACTTATAGCCGAGCTCTACAGCCGTGTAGGACGGCACCTCGTCCTTCCAGTCTCGCTCAAGCCGGAGCGAGACGGAGTTGTGCTCGTCGAGCCGCAGCGTGACGCCGGTCGCGACCTCCGGCGTGTTGTAGTCATTGGCGGTGTCGAAGGCGTTGCGGTAGCGCAGCGACACGGCATTCCAGACGATTGTGCTGGAGATCGGGATATCGGCGGCAATCGTGAAGAAGTAATAGGTGAAGCTGGTTGAATCGTCGGACGAAATGAAGTGCTGGCCGATGCCGGTGCTCCCCGTCAGGGCGAAGGTGCCGAAATCGTGCGTGTAGCCGATGCTTCCCTGAACATTGGTATTGTGGTCGGGGCTGCTCGATGTGTCGTAATACTTCACCGCCGCACCGATAATGAAATGGTTGTCGAACGTGTGGGAGGCGTCGAGCTCCCAATCCGTCGACTTCGAGGCGTCAAAATCATCCGGCATCCGTTCGAAGGTGACGGAGCCGCCGATACTGGTGCTGCCGGCGTGGGCCGAATTGGCGCATATCGCCAGCAGCAGGGCGGCCAACGGCGTGGCGACATACGTCGCACCCTGGCGCCTCGGCATATCCCGCTCCCCCGAATCTCGTGGCGATCAGCATCGCCGAGCAAGATTAACGCGCCGCCGTCTTGCCGGCCACCCCAGTGACCAAGCCCGCCTAACTCGGTCAGCCGGTCAGCTCGGGAACACCACGCAGGCGCCGCCGACAGCACGCAGCCGGTTGCACAGCGCGTCCGCCGCCTTGCGGGTCGGCTGCCCGACACGCACCCGGTAGAAGGCCCGGCTACCGCGAAAGCGCAGCCGCGAACCGATGATCATCGGCTGGGTGCCTTGGAGCACCTTCGCATATTGCTTCTGCGCCCGCTGATACGAGGCGAGCGCCCGCGCCTTGGAGAAATTGCCGGAGAGCTGGACGCCCCAGGGCGCGGTGATGGTGGCGATCTCCTGCGCCACCGGGCCGCCGCGCTTGCGGATCGCCACGGTGGTGGCGTGACAGTCGAGACCCGCCGCCGACGGCTGATCGGGGGGCGCCACCGCGGGCGGCTCGGCCGGCGCGCCCTTGGCCGGCGGCCGGCGCTCCGCGGCCCAATCTTCGGCCTCGCGCCCGGTGATGAAGAGCAGGTAGGCCTGCGTCTCCAGCGGCAGGCCGCTCTGCCCGGCAAGCCATTTCTCGACCCGGGTCGGGCCGGCATTGTAAGCGGCGGCGGCGAGACCGAGATTGCCGAACTGCGCCCTGAGATCGGCGAGCAGCGCCGCCGAGGCGGGCAGGGCAGTCTCGGGGTCGAACGGATCGGCGAGGCCGCGGTCGGCCGCCGTGCCGGGCATGAACTGGGCAATACCCTGCGCCCCCTTGGGACTGACGGCGTCCGAACGGAAGCTGCTCTCGCGCCAGATCAGCCGGGTGAAGAACTCCACCGGCAACCCGTTCGCCCGCGCCGACCGCTCGATCAGCCGGCAGAGCGTGTCCTCGAGGCTCTCGGTTCGTGGCGCGACCGGTGTGGCCTGGGCTGGCTGCGCTTGGGCTGGCTGCGCCTGGGTCGCCCGCACTTGGGCCGGCTGCGCCTCGGCCGGCGCGCGCGAGGGCTCGCCGGCGGCGATGCCGGACGCGGCGAGCAACAGGGCGGCGGCGAGCAGGAGACGAGGCGGCATGGACATGGATCAGGCTCAGTCCGGAAGCTTACCCTCAGGGCGCTGCGACATTGTGTCATTCTACCTTGCTACTGCCGCAAGGGGAGACCTGCACTAAATTCAGCGCGACCCCTGATCCGGGCCCCTCTGACGCGAGCCATGCCGGCGATTGCGTGATGTCGGATCTTTCCGACGCCATCGCCGGCTGTGAGGTTCGACCAAGCATGTATCATTTGAGCGCCAGCCCCGACTCGCGTGCGTCCGCGCGCGGGCTCCTCTCCACGACCGGACCGGAGTGACGCCCATGGACTACCTGCTGCAGCTCGCCGCCAGTCCCGCGGCCTGGGCCGCGCTCGTCACGCTCATTGCCATGGAAGTGGTGCTGGGCATCGACAATCTGCTCTTCATCTCCATCCTCACCAACAAGCTCCCCGAGGAGATGCGCCCGCGGGCGCGGCGGATCGGCATCGGCCTCGCGCTCATCATGCGGCTCGGCCTGCTGAGCACGGTGGCCTTCATCGTGCAACTCACCGAGCCGGTGATCACCCTGTTCGACCACGCCTTCTCCTGGCGCGACTTCATCCTGATCGCCGGCGGCCTCTTCCTGGTGTGGAAGGCCACGAAGGAGATCCATCACAATATGGAGGTCCACGAAGAAGGCGGGGAGAATGGCGGTGTGCTGCACATCGGCTTCGCCGCCGCCATCGGCCAGATATTGCTGCTCGACCTCGTCTTCTCGGTCGACAGCATCATCACGGCGGTCGGCATGACCGAGCACATCCCGATCATGGTCATCGCGGTGGTCGTGGCGGTGCTGGCGATGCTGCTGGCGGCGAACCCGCTCGCCAACTTCATCCACCACAATCCGTCCATCGTGATGCTGGCGCTCGGCTTCCTGCTGCTGATCGGCACCACGCTGATCGCCGAGGGCTTCGGCGCCCATGTGCCGAAGGGCTACATCTACACCGCCATGGCCTTCTCGGCGGCGGTGGAGGGGCTCAACATGCTATCGCGCCGCCGCAAGACCAAAGTGCGGCAGTGACGAGGTGAAGCCAGGCCGCGGCGCCGCCGGACAGGGGCGGCGCTGCGGCCGGTGAGGATGCTATTCTGCGGGGGCGATGAGCTTTGGAGTTTGAGCATGGCCGATGACGACGCGCCCCGCGACGAGAATTTGCCCCGCGACAGCAAGCTGACGACCACCAAGCAGCGCTGGGCGCGCGAGGGGAAATTCCTCACCGGCAAGGCGACGCGGCCGGAGGAAGATCGGCTGCCGCCCGGCCAGCATCTGGTACGCGATTGGCCGGTTCTCGATCTCGGCATCCAGCCGCACATTCCGACGCGCGTATGGAAGCTCGACATATTCGGCCTGGTCGAGAATCCGGTCGCGCTCGATTGGGATGCCTTCCTCGCCTTGCCGCAGACGAGGGAGATCACCGACATCCACTGCGTCACCACCTGGACGCGCTACGACAATGGCTGGGAGGGCGTGCTGGTGCGCGACCTGCTCGATCTCGTCATGCCGAAGCCTGAGACACGTTTCGTCGTGCTGTACAGCCGCGACGGCTACACCACCAATCTCAAGCTCGAAGACTTCGCGGCGGAAGACGCCATCCTCGCCCATAGCTGGGAGGGCGCGCCGCTGACCCGCGAGCATGGCGGCCCGATGCGCCTCGTGGTGCCGCATCTCTATTTCTGGAAGAGCGCCAAGTGGCTGCAGCGCATCGAGTTCATCGCCAGCGACCGGCGCGGCTTCTGGGAGGAGCGCGGCTATCACAATCACGCCGACCCGTGGAAGGAAGAGCGCTATTCCGGCGACGAGTGAGGGGCGACCGGGTTGAGCCCCTCAGCGCGGCGATGAGCGGGTGCGGGCCGGGCGCTGCCAGCGATCGGGCGCCTCCGGGCGGACGCCGCCGGGCCGCGCGTGGTCCGGCGCACCATAGGGGTCCTCCTCATGCTGCGTGGCGCGCGTGCACAGCTGGGCTTCCATTCTTTCAATGTCCCGCGTGAGCACCTCGCGTCGCCACTCGTCGATCGGCGTTCCCGGCTTCGAGGGGGCTTTCGACTCGTGCCGCCATGACGAGGAGCGAGCCGTCTCCGAGGGAGACTCCAGCGCCCCGGCAGCGCGGGCAAGGCGTCTTATATCGTCTACTTCCGGCGGCGCTCCGACGGTCGGTCCCATGCCTTCGAGGCCGCGCGCGGCGCGCACCGCAGCCTTCAGGCGTGACCGCAACAGGGAGGATGCGGACTCGCCATCGGCTTGCCGGCGGCGCTGTTTCACCTCCTGCCGGAGCTCCCAGTCATTGAGTGCCCACATCAGCGCCGCACCGATCCCGGCGCCGGCGAACAGGTCGGTCAGCGCGACCTGCGGCATGACCCAGATATAGAATATGCAGGCCACGGCCACGCTGACATAGCAGGCCGGGGCACGCCAATTGAGCGCCATTCATTCCTCCGCCGATCCGTCGAAACATAGGCGATTCGAGGCATTCCGCCGCGCTATATCGCGCATGGGGCGGCGACGCCGTCGATGCAAGGATATTCGAATTGTTCCCAGCAACGCAGGCCAGTATTCCGACGCCAGCGCTTCCGCGGCCAACGAATGCCACATTATGTACTTCGGCTTCGCCGTCGAGTTGGGTTAATACTTCGAATATTGAAGTCATAACGTGGCGTGAAAGACACATCCTGGCGGGAATGTGGTCCCCATAATTTCGACTTTGCTACACAAAGTTAAGCAAGTATGAACCGTCAACATGGCACCAGCTCGCCATTAAGTGATTGATTTTAATTAACAAATTATATCACGAAATCGCTACCTTATCTGTCATATTTGCTGGGTGATTAGCGAGAAGGTAGGATATGGCCGTAATTGCAATCCTCAGTTGAGTTAATAGATTTCATATGTACCGTTTGGATGCCTATGAGTTGCTGCCGGTAAATGCTCTCTTCTAGAGGTACTCACGGGCAGTAGTCCCGACGGGCATCCTTTGGGGGCATGAGAATGTCGATAAGAGTTGAGGAACGCCAAACCCCTGCTTTTCGGGTTCGCTCGAAGCAAGCGCGGTTTCCCGTTTCGAAGGTAGGTAGCCGCCGTGCTTCGCTGATGCTGTGCACCGCGCTGGCGACAGGGCTTCTCGGCCTCACCTATGGGCCTAACGCGGCGCTCGCCGGCTGTACTGGTCCAGCGAACAATCTGACCTGCGATAGCCAGGCCCCGAACCCGTACGGGCCGGTCACCGGCACTGCGGGCGACGACCAGGTCAGGGTGATCGGCGGCTCCGTCACTCTAGGTACCGGCAATGTCGAGGGTCTTGCCGGAGGCGACTCCATCATCGTGTCACCCGGCGCGGCAGGCGTCGGATCAGGCAGTATTGTCGTCGGCGGTAGCGTGCTCGGCGGTGACGGTGCAGACATCATCGGCGTGGGCACAGCACCTGTGGTCGGCACGCCGGCTCCGGGAAGCACGGTGCAGATCAATGGCGACGTGAACGGCGGGATCGATAACGATCAGATCACGATCGCCAACAGCACCAATGTTGCGACAACTGTCAGCGGCAATGTGCTCGGTGATGTAGGTAGCGACATCATCACCCTGAATGGCGCTATGGTCGGGGGCAATATCGATGGGGGTGCCGACGGCGATACGCTTAATCTGCTCGGTGGACAGGCTGCTCAGGCACTCGGCGGCGCCGGCGTGGACATCATTACGCTGAACGGCGCCACGATCACCGGCAATATCGACGGTGGCACCGAGGGCGATACGATCAATCTGACCTCCGGCTCGGCCGCGGCCGTGCTTGGCGGCGCCGGCGTGGACATCATCACGCTGAACGGCGCGACGATCGCGGGCAATATCGACGGCGGCGCCGAGGGTGACACGATTAATCTGACGTCCGGCTCCGCGGCGGCGGTGCTCGGCGGCGCCGGCGCGGACAACATGACGCTGAACGGCGCCACGATCACCGGCAATATCGACGGTGGCACCGAGGGCGACACGATCAATCTGACCTCCGGCTCCGCGGCGGCGGTGCTTGGCGGCGGTGGGGTCGACAACATCGCGCTAAACGGCGCTACGATCGCAGGCAATATCGAAGGTGGTGACGACGGCGACATCATCAACCTGACGTCCGGCTCTGGAGCCGCGGTGCTCGGCGGTGAGGGCGACGACGCCATCACGCTCAATGGCGCCACCATCAGTGGTAACATCCATGGCAATGACGGCATCGATACGCTGAATCTGACGTCCGGCTCCGCTGCCAATGTGTTCGGCGATGGCGGCGCCGACACGATCACGCTCAATGGCGCCACCATCACGAACCTGGTCAGCGGCGGCGGCGGCGATGACACGATAGATCTGCTCAGCGGCTCGGCGGCGCAGGTTCGCGGCAATGCAGGCGTCGACACCATCACGCTCAACGGCGCGACCATCGGCTCGCTCATCGATGGCGGCACGGAAGGGGATATCATCACCCTCACCTCGGGCACGGTCGGCACCGGGGTTGCGGGCGATGGTGTCTTTGGCGACGGAGGCGACGACCACATCACGTTCAACGCGAACGGCCTCATCTCCAACGGCACGCAGAAGATCGTCACCATAAATGGCAACGTTGAGGGTCAAGGCGGTGCAGACACCATGGACTTCGTCCCGTCCCAGGACGGTGAAGTCCGTATCACCGGCAATGTCACGGGCGATACCGGCATCGACACCATGACCTTCTCGCCCACCGGCTTCGGCAAGGTCCTGATCGGTGGCGGCGTGGGGGCCGGCGCCGACAACGACATACTGGTGTTCAGCCCGGGCGTGAACGCGCTGGTGCAGATCAACGGCAATATCAATGGCGGTGATGGCGACGACAGCTTCACCTTCACGGGTGTCAATAACACCAATTTCGTGCTCGGCGGCGACATTCGCGGCGACGGAACCGATGACGGCCTTGCCGACGCCGGCGAAGACACGATGAACGTCAATGGCGGCTCGAACATCGAGTTCGGCACCATTCTCGGCATCGATCACCTGAACATCAGCGAGCATTCCAACGTCTCGCTGACGGCGACGAGCTATGACTTCCGGCATGAGACCAATGGTCTTGCCGACGGCAATGTGACGGTGGGGGGTGACTCCGTCCTGTCGCTCGCATTCGTGGACGCGAGCCTGACGACGGATCATTTCGAGCTCCAGTCCGGCACCGGCTACTACGCCGGACTAATCACCGGCAACGATGCCGGCGTGCTCACCAATTTTGGCGGCCTGCTGGACGTGTCCGGTCAGGGGCTCGCCACCAATACAACGATCACGGCGCAGGGCGCGAGCACGTACCTCAATAACGGCACGATCCTGTTGACCGACGGCTTCGCCGACGATCAGCACAACATCGTCGGCAATTATTTCGGTGGCGCCACGCTGGGTGGCCCGAACAACGAGGGCGGCAATCTGCTGCTCGACAGCTATGTGTACAGCAGCGCCTCGCCGACCGACCTGCTGACCATCGACGGCAATGTCGGTGGTACCACCACCATCTATGTCAACAACCTGAACCAGGGCGCTGGCACCTTCACCGGCAATGACGACGGCGATGGCATCCGCCTCGTCGACGTCACCGGCGCCTCGGCGGACGACAGCTTCCAGCTCGCCCGGAACCAGTTCTCCGGCGGACGTGAATTGCTGGTCGGCGCCTTCAGCTATCAGCTGGTGCAGTCGCAGTCCGGCCCGACCGCCGGCGACGAGTACCTGCAGTCGAGCCTGCTGGAATCAGTGCCTGGTTATGTGACGGTCTCGTCGGCCGCGCAGCGGCATTTCTATGCCGGCGTCGATACGCTCTATAAGCGCCTCGGCGAGCTCCGCGCGCTGGACGCGCTGGAGGGCCGCAATGCCGACCTTCCAATGGCGACCAAGGCGCCGGCCTATGTGCCGGCTCCTGCGCCGCGCTTCCAGGTGTGGGGCCGCGGCGGCGGTTCGGACCTCTCCTATGAGGTCGACAAGGGTTGGGACTTCGATCAGGAGACCTGGGGCTTCCAGATCGGCGCCGACTACACCTTCGACCTGACCGACGCCCGCGTCAGCCTCGGCGCCTTTGGCGGCTATGGCTGGTCGGACGCCGACGTGTACGGCGATTTCGGCTCGCGTTCCCGCCTCAAGCTCGACGGCTGGAGCGCCGGCGCCTATGCCACCATCCGCCAGGTTGGCGGCACTCTCCCGGGTGTCGGCGGCTATGCGGACTTCGTCTTCAAGTACGACAGCCTCGATGTCGACATCAATGCCGATCGCCTGCTCGACGACGCGCTGCCGATTTCGGCCAGCACCGACGCCTCGGTGTGGGGTGGCTCGGCGGAGGTCGGCTACGGCTTCGATGTCGGCAGCGGCTTCGTGATCCAGCCGCAGGCGCAGCTGACCTACGCGAACGTCGACCAGGACAGCTACACCGACTCCTACGGGCTGGACGTGAGCCCTGAGGATGCGGACTCGCTGATTGGTCGCCTGGGCGTCCAGTTCCAGACCACGATCGCCGGGATCAACGGCCAGAGCTTCACGCCCTGGGCGGTGTTCAACGTGCTGTCCGAGTTCATGGGCGACAACGACACCAACGTCGCAGGCACCGTGCTCACCAGCGACATTGGCGGCACCTGGTACAATGCCGGTCTCGGCTTCGATGCCAAGCTCACCGATAGCGTCGCGCTCTATGGCAGCGGCGAGTACAATTTCGGCGATGTCGAGGGTTGGGCCGGAACCGCGGGCCTGAAGGTCCGCTGGTAGGCTCATTACCCAAAGGGCCGGCGGTGCCGGCCCTTCCTGGCCAGGCATTCCTCCCAAAGCCTTCAACGGCCGGCTTCGCGCACCGCGCGGGCCGGCCTTTTTCTTGTCACGAACCGGATGGGACGAACAGGCAGATGGTCGAGGCGTTCACGTCGCCGCCCCAGGAGCAGCGGTGATAGAGGCCGTCGCCGCTCGGCTTGATCCGGCGCGAAGTGAATGGAATGACTTCGCCCGTCGCCTTGATGTGATAGCCGTCGGCGTCGGCCTCTAAGGCGGGGCCAAAGAGCGGATAGCAATCCCTGTCCGAGCAGCAGGAACGCGGATAGCTCCAGCCGGACGGCGCATCGTGCGCGCCCACGGAGGGTGCCAGCAGAAGGAGCAGCACCGGGAGGCTCAGTAAGGCGCGCAGGATCATGGCCTGCGATCAACGCGACCAGGATGGTAATGGTTGCACGAACACGCGCCGAGAAAACAGTATGAGGCGGACGGGGCGGCGCTCGCTATTCGCCCCCGATCGAGAATGGGAGTTCGGCCGATGAATTCCGATCGCGGCGGCCTCGACGAAGTGTCGCTTCACAGCTTCACGCATCTCGACGATATGCCTGATATTGCCGACTACATCCGCGCGCTCGAGATCTTCGACGCGCAGAAGGAGATGCAGGAGCTCAAATCGATCGCCATTGAGCGCACCGGTGTCTCATCCGGCACGTCGATCCTCGATGTCGGCTGCGGTTTCGGGCTGGAGACCCTGCGTCTGGCTCAGCTTCTCGGCCCAGGCGAGCGTATGGCGGGCATCGACAAGAGCGCTTCCTTCATCGCCGAGGCGCAGCGCCGGGCAGCCGAAGCGGGCAGGGCCATCGACTTCCGGCAAGGCGATGCCATGGCGCTGCCCTACACCAAGGCGAGCTTCGACATTGGCCGCGCCGAGCGCCTGCTCATCTATCTCGACGATCCGGAGCGGGCGATCTCCGAATTGCGGCGCGTGGTGCGCGCCGGTGGCCGGATCGCGCTCATCGAGCCGGACGTCGAGACCAACACCATCAATGTCGACGATCGCACGCTCGTCCGGCGCATCCTGCGGCATGAATGCGACGTGGGTGTTCCCAATGCCTGGCTGGTCCGCAGGCTCGGGGCCATGCTGGAGGATCTTGGCTTCACCGGGATAGAGATCGCCACCCGCGTGGTGATATTTGATCAGGCGCTCGCCGCGGGCTATTTCGCAAAGCTCGGCGTCTCGGCCCGGCAAGCCGGCGTGATCGGCGATGAGGACCTCGCGCACTGGACCGGGGCCATTGCCGAGCTGCGCGGGCGCGGACGGCTCTTCTGCACCATCGGCTATTTTCTGTTCACGGCGATTCGTGCCTGAGCGCGAACGGTTGGGAGAAGGCGCAGATCATTATCGGACGAATATTGCTATGCAAATGATGAGGGTAATTTTGAGAAATTAATACTTGGGAATCCACCGTATGATACCTTTCTGCGTTGCAGTATTCCGCTTGTTTCCAAAGTATAATTGCCGGTGTTGCATAAATGCACTTCTGGTATAGTTGGACTCACGACTACACTGACCCTCGGGTAGTTTCCTTAGGGGGTCGGGAAATGAGGTCTATTGCGCTTGGTATTGTAAGTCTGGCGGTGCTCGCGTTTCCGGCTGTCGCCGCCGATATGTCCTATCCGGTGAAGGCGCCGGCTCCGGTTGTGATCCCGGTCTTCTCCTGGACCGGCTTCTATATCGGCGCGAACGTCGGTTATGGCGGCGACAAGTTCCGTTACCCGTTCCACGCCTTCGCGGATGAGTATGAATGCGAGATCCGGTGTGAGGCTCAGTCCGAGGACGTCGCGGCGGCGCGCTTTGGAGAACCTGAGAATCTTCCTCCCGGATATGTGCTGGATGAGTCTCTCGATCTCAAGGGCGCGTTCGACCTCACCTCCAGCGGCTTCTTCGGCGGCGGTCAGATTGGCTACAATTACCAGTTCGAGAACAGCTGGGTGATCGGCGTCGAAGCCGACTTCCAATGGTCCGGCATCGAGGGCGAGCTCTCCGGCAATGCCAATCTGTTCGAGGACGATGATCTACTTGGCGGCGTCAATTTCAGCGCCGGCTCCGAGGTTGAATGGTTCGGCACCATCCGCGCCCGTCTCGGTTATGCCTGGGATCGCGTCTTCCTCTACGGCACCGGCGGTGCGGCTTACGGTAAGGTGAAGTCGCACGGCAGTATCTCGATCTTCGACGGCACGGGAGATGAGGGGGGCATTTCGGTCTCGAAGTCGGATACCAATTGGGGCTGGACCATCGGGGCGGGCCTCGAATACGCCATCACCGACCATTGGACCTTCAAGACCGAATATCTATACGTCGATCTCGGAAAGCAGAATCTGTTCAAGGCACAGGACGAGTTCTTAGCTCCCGACTTCGACTACATCGTGGTCGGTGCCAAGATCGATGTGGAGACCCAATTCCACACCATCAAGGCCGGCCTGAACTACAAGTGGTGATCTGGTCAGATCGTCACTAGCAATCCAGCGCCGGCCGCGAGGCCGGCGCTGTCGATTCAGTGTGGGCGATGGCTGTCTGCCATGGACACGTGGTCCCATTCCTCCTATATGTCCGGACAAATCATCGACGGTTGATTGCCGTCGACAGCGGGCAGGGAGGCTTCAGGCGATGCGGCAGGTCGAGGTTGCGGTGATCGGCACCGGCTGGTGTGGTGGCATTCGTGCCGAGACGCTGTCGCGCTCGGCATTGGTCGACAAGCTGCACATTTGCGAGATCCGCCCCGAGCGCCTGGAGGAGGTGCGCCAGCTCACCCGGCCGGCCACGGCGACGCTCGATTATCAGGACATCGTGGGCAACGATGCCATCAAGGTGGTCTATATCTCGACCACGCCCGAACACACTCATTTCCCCATCGCTCGGGACTGCTTGCGCGCCGGCAAGCACGTGCTGCTGGAAAAGCCGATTGCATTGGAGATGTGGGAGGCGAGCGAACTCATCGAGATCGCCAGGCGCAACCATGTGAAGTTCACCATCGGCTATTCGCAGCGCTTCAATCCCAAGATCGCCTACGCCAAGAAGAAGGTCGCCGACGGCACGCTCGGCCGCGTCGTCAGCGTCATGGTCAGCCGGCATCTGTCGCGCAGCCTCGGCAAGAAGATCGCCTCGCGGGTCAAGCTCTCTCCGGCTGCGATGGAATCCACCCACGATCTCGATTTCGTGTTCTGGCTGCTGGAGCCGGCGAAGCCGGTGCGCGTCTATTCGCAGGGCGCGTATGGCTACATGCAGGAGGTCAACGGCTCCTATGACTGCATGTGGTCCACGGTGACCATGGACAATGGGATGCTGGTGGTGGTCGGCGGCGGCTGGAACCTTCCGCCGGCCTATCCGAACTATTGCGGCACCTGGATCGAGATCACCGGCACCGAAGGCGCGCTGATCCTCGACGACACCCAGCGCGACAATTGGCTGAGCACGGTGAGCGAGGGCACGCGCTTTCCGATGTCGACCATGCCGGGCGAGCAGGTGGACCATGTGTTCGCAGGCCAGATGGGGCCGGAGACCATCCATTTCCTCGAGGCGGTGCTGCGCGACGGGCCGGTCATGGTGGCGCCCGAGCATGCCCGCATGGTGATGGAATCCTATACCGCCGCGGACCTGTCCGCTGCCATCAACGAGCCCGTCGACCTGCCGCTCTCCAACCAGTCCATCGCCCAGATCAACGACCTGAAGAACGGCGTGCTGGTGGCGCTCTGATCGACGTCTTGTCCGGACAAGGCGCTTCGAGCAGGTACAGCGCGGCCCAGGACCGCACGGGCGTCAGGCGCTATAGTCTCACGCGTCGCTGCCCGCGATTCTCGGAGATGCTGGTGGGGAGCAGTACTGGTGAGGGCCGATGACCGATGTGAAGTCAGGCGATGCCGGTCCGAGGGCTTCCTCGGGGCAGGGTGCGCGCTATCTCGAGATCGAGGCGGTGCTGCGCCGCGAGATCGAGACCGGCGTGCACGCGCTCGGCGCTCGCTTGCCGACCGAGCATGAATTATGCGCGCGTTTCGATGTCAGCCGCTTCACCGTGCGCCAGGCGTTGTCGGGCCTGCGCGAGCAGGGCTTGATCGAGGCGACGCCGGGTGTCGGAACCGTCGTCATCGCCAGCCGCCGGCGGGAAGGCTTCGTGCAGACCCTCTCCTCGATTGAGGAGTTGCTGCAATACCCGTCCGAGACCTATCGCCGGCAATTGAAGATCGATCACATCAAGGCTTCGCCCGAGCTGGCGATGCTGCTCAAGAGCAAGGTGGGCGCACACTGGGTGCGGCTGAAGGCGATGCGGCTCACTCGCACATCGAGCGCGCCGATCTCCTATCTCGACATCTATGTGCTGCCGAAATTCGCCTCGGTGTTCGACCTCCCCAATCCAACCGGCGCGCCGGTGGTGCGGCAGATCGAGGAGCACCTCGACTGTCGCGCGGCGCACGCGCAGATCGAGATCTTCGTCGGGCACATCACCGCCGAGCTCGCCGCGCCCCTGATGGCTCAGGAGAACGATCCGGCTCTGATCATCATCCGGCGTTATCGCGGGCCGGACGGGGCGATCTTCCTGGTCACCTATTCGGTGCATCCGGAGAGCCGCTTCTCGCTCAATATCGAGTTCGAGCGCCGCTAAATCCCTTTCCGTTCGGATAGACTCCGCGGCGATGGATCCTATTGGGTCACGGGCTCGCCCGCTGCGCTTGCCGGCGGTCGTGAGCGCAGGAACCCCAATACTGCCGTCGCCAGCGCCAGCAGCAGGATGGCGATGGTGATGGGCCGGGTGAGGAAGAAGCCGAGATCGCCGCCATGGATCACCATCGCGCGGTTGAGATTGGATTCGATGATTGGCCCCATCACGAATGCCAGAACGATCGGGATAACCGGAACGCGGATTTTCTCGAGCCAAAAGGCGACCGCGCCGAGCGCCAGGGCCATGACCACGTGGGCGGCGTAGTTCTGATAGGAGTACGTGCCGATGATGAGCAGCATCAGTACGAACGGCGCCAGTATGTAGCGCGGGATGCGCGCGACCTGCGCGAAGATGCGCACACCGGCAATGCCGACCACCAGCATTAGCAATGCCGAGGCGATCAGGCCGAGAAACACCGCCATCACCAGCGGGCTGTCCTTGGTGAACAGCAGCGGCCCCGGCACCACGCCCTTGCTGATGAGCAGGCCGAGCAGGATGGCGATGGCGCCGGATCCCGGAATGCCGAGCGCCAGCGAGGGAATGAGCGATCCCGCGACGACGGCATTGTTCGCCGTCTCCGGCGCGGCAACGCCCTCGTCAATGCCGGTGCCGAACTTCTCGGGGTACTTCGACCAGCGCTTTTCCTCGCTATAGGCGAGCAGCGACGAGACCGTGGCGCCGGGGCCGGGGATCGCGCCGACGGCGGTGCCGATCAAGGTCGCCCTGGCCATGGTCGGGGTGAGGTCCTTCATCACCTTCCAGCCGACGCGATTGGCCTCGATGTCGCCGGTCGTCATCTTGGCGAGTTCCGGGTCATCGCCCTTGCGCGCCATCATCAGGCTGAAGGCTTCCGGAATTGCCATCACGCCGATGATGACCACCAGCAACGGCACGCCGTCCATGAGCGCGGGCTGGTCGAAGGTGAAGCGCAGGCCGGCGAATCCCGAACTGCCAATGGTCGCGAGGAACAGCCCTATGCCGGTGGCGATGAAGCCCTTCACCGGGCTGTCGCCGAAGAAGCTTCCGATGATCGACAGGCCGAAGATGCCGACCGCAAACATCTCGCTCGGCCCGAACTGCAGCCCGACCCAGGCGAGGCTCGATGCTGCGAACAGGAAGATGAAACTGCTCACGATGCTGCCGACGACACCGGTATAGAGCGAGATCTTGAGTCCGCGGCTGGCCTTGCCTTGCTGCGCCATCGGATAGCCGTCGAGCACGGTGATGGCCGCCGCCGTGGTGCCGGGGGTGCGGATGAGGATGGCCGGGATCGAGCCGCCATATTCCGCCGCCGCATAGATGGCGATGAAGAAGAGCGCTCCCGATTCCGGGCTCATGCCAAAGGTGAACGGGAACATCAGCGCCAGCGCCTGGGCGGCGCCGAAGCCCGGCAGCGCGCCAAGTATGGTGCCGACAATGATCCCGATCGTCATGATCAGCAGATTGTTCGGCGCCAGCACCAGGTAGAGTGCGGGAAGGAAATTGTCGAACAGCACACCCACGGCCACACCCTCAGAACGAGATATAGGCAGGGAGAAAAGCGAGCGGCACGGTGACGTTCAGCAGCAGCACGAACACCGCATAGAACACGATCGTCGTCAGTGCCGATACGAGGAGATTGAGGGCCAGATTGGGTATTCGGCCGAGGAACAGGAGAACCAGCAACACGAAGCAGGCGACCTCGAATCCCACCCAATCGAGCGCAACGACAAAGCCGAGAACAGCGGCGATCGTGATGAGGTAGTCGCGGTACTCGAACTCGACGGTGTCGTCGCGCTCGATGCCGAGTTCGTCGACCACCGGGGTGCGCCACAGCAGCAGCCGCGCCAGCCAGAGCAGGACGAAGATGCCCGCATAGATAAGGATCAGCCGCGGCATGAAAGCCGCGCCCGGATAGCCGCGCATCGGTGACGGCGCAAAGCTGAAGGTGTGGACGAACAGCAAAACGATGGCGCCGAGCAGCACCAGTGCGGTCGCGGCCTCTGCCCGACGTCTGCTGAAGGTGATCATGCCAACCAACCAATCTCGAATGCGCAATGTCCGGCGCCGGTCACCCGCGACAGCCTCACGGCCGGCGCGGGTGCAGGAGCGGCGCGACCTCAAAGAATGCCGTTGGCCTGCATGAAGCCGCGATAGTCGTTCAGCTCGTCCTGGAACGACTTCTGCAGCGCGGCGCCGTCGGTATCGAACGCCTTTTCGACATGCGGGCTGTTTTTCAGATAGTCGGCATATTCGGGTCCGTTGACCACCTTGCCGAACGCCTCGCGCAGCTTTGCCTTCACCGCCTCGGGCGTGCCCTTCTTGACGAAGATGCCCTGCCACTGATGCGAGATCGGATAGACGTAGCCGAGTTCCTGGATGGTCGGCACATCGGGCATGGCGGGCGAGCGCTTCTCGTTCAACACCACCAGCGGGCGCAGCTTGCCGGCTTCCGCATGTGGCTGGATCTGTCCGATGGAGCCGAGGCCGACCGGCACGTGGCCGCCAAGCAGGTCGCGGACTGCATCGCCCGAGCCCTCATAGGGGATGTGGTTCACGTGCGCGCCGCCGGCCTTGAAGGCGGCGATGATGTGCTTGTGGTGGATCGAGCCGATCTTGTTGCCGGCGACGGCGATCGTGCCGGGCGCGGCCTTGGCGGCCGAGACGAGCTCGACGAAGGTCTTGTACTTGCTGTCGGTTGGCACTGCGAGCACGTAGATGAACTTCTCGATCCTGGCGAGGAACTCGAAGTCGTCCGGCTTGGCGGAGAAGGTCGGCAGGTTCATGTAGCCGCTGAAGCTGGCGCTCGCGTGCAGCAGCGTATAGCCGTCGGCTGGGCGCTGCAGCGTGTAAACCGCGGCCTCATTCCCTGAGCCGGCGCCCTTATAGGCGACGTTCACGGGCTTTCCGAGCACGTCGGGCTTGGCCAGGATCTGCGCCATCAACTGGCACCACTGGGCCGCGGTGGAGCCGGGCGAGGTCGAGCAGACGAGTTCGATCGGCTTGGTCGGGTAGCTCTGGGCGTTGGCGACGGGCGTTATCGCGACCGTGGCCGCCACCGACATCAGCGCGGCGATCGCGCCGGCAGCGAGTTTCATCATGGCGTTTCCTCTTCCATCGTGTCGGCGCGCGTTATTCGCGTCTGCCGATGCCGTTCCGTGTTCGCGAACGAGCCGTTCAGCGCTTCGGTGCGAAGCCTTTGTCATAATGCGGGCCGGACGGAATGCCGTCCGCGGGGATGCCGGCGATGCCGTAGGAGAGATCCTTGGCGACGAAGAAGACAACATCTTCGTCGGGAAGGGCGACCGTTGCGTGGATCTTGTTGGCAGGAAAATAGATGAGGGTGCCGGGACCGGCGATCCGCTCTTCCTCGCCCTCAATATAGACGCGCAGCTTGCCCTTCAGCACATAGTTCCACTGCTCATTGGGGTGCGAATGGGGACGAGCGCCGGTACCGCGCGGCTTGCTCATGAGGCCGATCTGGATGCGCTCGCCCTCGACAACAGAACCGAAGGACGTGGAATAGTTTTCGCCGGCTCCCATCTTGGCGAGGTTAGGCAGATCGAAGAGATAGGCGCCGTCTCCGGCCTTGATCGCGCCCTCGTTAATCGTGCTGGTGGATGTGGCCTTGGCCTCAGCGGACATGCGGTCTCCTCCTCTTGTTGCGGCGACGCCACGCGAGCGCTCCGAGCGTTCCCCGCGCTGGCGGGCCACGTGCCCATCATCGGCCGGAACGATCGGAACGGCGTGCGAAGCCGCCTTCCAGATGGCATGTCCTGGATTGTTGCTTGGTCGGGCATGCTGTTTCCGGACCGTGATCAGTTCGGACATTCGCCGGGCGCAGCGCATAGCGCGACGCCAAGCTATAGGGGCAAATGACCGGACAAATGCTTATACGGTTGGGCTATCGTTGTAAACGCGAGCGGGCAATTTGACTGCGCTTTGTGCGGACAAATGCTCAGGAGTGAAGTGCATCACAGCCGCGCGGCGCGATCCACCCGCGATGGGCGTGCGGGCCGGATCAGGTCTGGGATTTGGTCGGTTCGCGCTCGCGCCGGCTCAGCTTGGTGAGGTTTTCCTGCAGGCGCTTGACCATCAGCCGCGTGACCGACAGCGACATGTCCGGGAACTCCGCCAGGAGCGCCACGAAGACCTCCTTGCGCAGGCACAGGGCGATGAGCGGCGTCTTCGCGACGATCGTCGCCGAGCGCGGATCGCCAGTGACGATGCCCATTTCGCCGACGATGGCGTTGGTGCCAACGGTCGACACGACGACCGGGCCGTCTGGCCCATCGATCACGACATCGGCGGTTCCGCTGACGACGACATAAGCCGCGTCGGAATCGTCGCCCTGGTGGAACAGGATCTCGCCGGGAGCGAAATGCATGCGCTCACTGGTGAACACCAGCAGCTTGAGGCGTGGCACATCGAGATTGGCGAAGATCGGGACCGCGCGCAGCGCCGCAAGCTCCTCATTCTCCAGCCTGCCGTCCGCACCGGTCGACCGGTCGGTCGCCGGCGCGAGCGCGTCGATCTTCGGCACCAGTTTCGATCCCTGGAAGGCGACATGCATGTCAAAGTGCTGCTCGTCGGCGAACTCCCGGCCGACGACGATCATCGTCCGCCCCACCATTGCCGTCCGGATACTCGCGATGAGCGTGTTCGCTTCGGCGGGGCTGAAGGAGCCGAGCGCGTTGTTCAGGACCAGGATCCGGGGTTGCTTGATCAGGCAGCGGGCCAGCCCGACCTGCGCCTTCTCCGCCGGGAACAGGAGCCGGCCGCCATAGCCCGCGGGCTGTTCGAGACCCCAGGAATAGATTTCGTGGTCCAGCCCGAATTCGGCGAGGGTCTGGCGGATGGCATTGATGACGCGCACCGACGCCGCGACCTGCGCCAGCAGGCCGAACAGCAGATTGTCGCGTAGCGGCGCGGCGCTGCAATAGAGCCGCGGATCGTAAAAGGCGATCGCGTCGGCCACCTCCGGCGTCGCCTCGGCCTGCGCACGAAAGGCGTGCCTCGCCGCGAGGATGCGTTGCTCGAGATCGGCGTCGAGCAGGCCGAGCCGGTGACGCGGCTCGATATAAAGTAGCGCAAGACCCATCAGCCGGAGACTGTCGGCTTCGTCGGCCGTTCCGGCTTCGATGCGGGCGAGAATGTCGCGATACTCCGGGAATTCGTCGGCACCGATGAAGGCGAACTGCTCCAACAGCACATGGTCGGGATCGAGATCGCTGAAGATTTCGAGCATGGTCGCGGCGATGAACCGGCCCATGCGGATCAGCGGTTCGGTCAGGGCGCACTGGTTGAGCACCTGCTGCGTCAATGCGTGGCTGGCGAGGCGCGCACCGGAGAATGCGGTGTCGATCGGCACGCCGAAGAGCACGTTCTCGCCGATGGTCGCATTCCGGGTGTAGCTAGCCGGATCATACGGCTCGACCGCCTCCTCGGCGCCGGATGCCACAAGCCGCGCGCGGATGCCGCTGCGCAGCTCTGCAATCTGCCCGATGAGTTCCGTCGGCTCGTCCGATGCGAGCCGGCGCGTCAGGCCGAAGCGGAAGACCGCATCGGCGAGATCCACCGTGTCCAGTACCTCGATGAGCTTGACCTCGAGATCGATTGGACTGGCGACACCGGCCCTGGTGTGGTCGATCGTCCAGCCGCCGCTTCTGCCGGCCTGGCGCAAGCCATAAAGAATGTTCTCGCGCAGCGTGCCATCGAAGACGACCGGTTCGGGGCCGGCATAAGCGAGATCGCGACCCCGGGTCTCCGCGGGCAGGGCGGCCAGCGGCGTCCCCGCGATCGTCAGGCTGCCCTCGAAGGCGGTAACGCGTCCGGCGAGGATCTGGGCGAGGCATCCGGCGCCCTGGCCGGCCGTCCCGGTCATCGCGATGTGCGAGCCGAGCGGCAGGGTGAGCGACAACCGGTCGAGCAGGTGGTCGCCGCTGGCACTGATGACCGTCAGCCCCTGGGCGACGATCGTGCCGTTCTCGGGAATGGCGACGGCCGCAGTTTCAACCGGTATAGTCGCCTGATCTTTCGGGGTCTCGCCGAGCGAGAACTGATCCATGACCTGCTGGAACTTGGCGTCGACATCGAGGCGCTGCTGGTCCCAGTCGATCAGTTCCTTGATCGGCGGCGGCACATCACGATAGGCGGCGATCACCGCGACGAGCTGTCCGAGATCGAGCCGTCCGGTGAGGGCGAAATAGCCGCCCATCGCATAGAAGAGAAACGGAGTGACCTGGGCGAGCAGGTTGTTCAGCGCCTTGACAGCGAACTTGCGGCCATAAAGCTTGTAGCGGATGCCGAACAGCGTCTCCAGGCGCTGCGCGACCAGGCTCCTCTCCACCGCTGCGGTGCCGTGATTCGTCACCTCATTGATGGCTTCCACCACTTCGCCGACCTTGCCGGCGAAGGCGCGGGAGGCGATCTGGCGCTGCCGGCCGAGGCGGATCTGCTCGCGTCGCAGGCGCGGGATGATGGCGGCCTGGACCACGACCATCACGATCACGACCAGCCCGAGCAGGAAATTCTGCACCAGGATGAAGGCGAGTGCCGTCAATGCCTGCCCGCCGAGGAACGCCGGCAGCACGAAGGCGTCGCCCACGAACCCACCGATGGGCTCGACCTCGTCCTTGATGATCGTCGCCGCTTCCGACGGATTCACCCGCTGCATCGCCTCGGGCTTGAAGCTGAGCAGCACCGAGAACAGGTCGAAACGCAGCCGCTGCAAGAGGCGTTCGCCGAGCGCGCCCTTACGCATGTTGATGACGTATTTGAAGACGTTGTTGATCAGAACCAGCAGCAGGAACAGGCCTGACAGGACGAACAGATAGGATAATTGGCCGAACTGCACGCCTTCGAAGATGATGCGCGAGCCGCCCAGCCAGCTCGGCAGATCAAGGCTGAGATGAAACAGCCGGGCGGTTTCCTTGCCCCCAGTGAATGCCCGACCCTGCAGGGCATCGGTGACGATGTATTTCGGCAGGTCGAGCGAGAGATAATAAAACGGGAAAGACAGCACGACGACGGCGAGGATGAACGCCTGTTCGCGCCGGCTGTTCCGCCAGATGTAGGAGAAAAGCCCCGTTCCCACGATCACCACACCGACCGCAGCGATCATCGGTCCACAGCGCTACGCCGCACGTGTCCTTACGACAATCACTGACCCTTCGGACAGAAATTTTACCGCCACGGAAAGGGAGGCGACAACCACTGAGAGTGGCCGGTGACGCCGATCAAAGCAAGCTGGTTTTCCTCATTTATTCAGGAGGGTTAGCTCTCTTCGGGTCAGCCGGCAGGCTCCGGGCGCGCCGCGTGCTTCGTATCGTGCATGGTGCTCACTTTGCGCTCACCCGCCGCTCGGCATCGACCGAAAGCGCGACGCGCATCTGCTCCCGTGCGAGGAAGGCGCCGGGCGAGATGGCGGCGATCTCTGCCTCGATTCGGGCCAGGCGCTCATCGTCATATTGCGGAGCATGATGGATGCAGGCGAGCCGTCCGGCGCCGGCGGCTCGGACCAGCGCGGCACCCATTTGCGGGGTGGAATGGCCCCAGCCGCGGTGCGGCGCATAGTCGTCCTGTTCGAACATCGCGTCATAAGCGACGAGGTCGGCGCCCGCGACGAATTCGACCAGGCGAGGGTCGGGCCGCGCGCCGGTGTGCTCGCCATCGGTCAATATGGCGACCGCCGCGCCCTCATGATCGATGCGATAGCCGGTCGCGCCGCCCGGATGGTGGAGCGGATGCGTGCGCACCGCGAGCCCGTCGAGATCGAGTTCCTCGCCGGCGCGGAATCCGCGGAAGCGCACGCGGGCCGGCACGTCATCGAAGCTGAGCGGGAACAAGGGCGGCGAGAAGCATTGGCGCAGCGCCGCCTCCGGGCTCTGCCCGCCCAAATTGCCGCAATGGATCGTGATCTCGGTGCCGGGGACGAATATCGGGGGAAAGAAGAACAGCCCCTCGATGTGATCGTGGTGCAAATGGGTGAGCAGGATATCGACCAGGCCGGGGGGCTCCTTGCGCATCGCCATACCGAGGGCAGTGATGCCGCTGCCGGCGTCGATGATCACGCGTCGCGGTCCCGCGTTCACCTCGATGCAGGTAGTGTTGCCGCCGTATTTGAGCGTTTTCGGCCCCGGTGTGACGGCCGAACCGCGCACGCCCCAGAATGTCACGCTCAGCACTGTGCCAATCCTTCGTTTGCCCCACCCCGGCTCTTCGTCACGCGCGTCACTTCTCCTCGAGGGTCGTCACCGCGTCCCATGCCTCGTCGACGGCCAGTCCGATACGAAGCCGGCAACGTTCCCCGTAGAATGCATAGAGCCGCGCAATGGTCGGCGGAGCAAGCTCTCCCGCACGCGCGGCTTCCCGCTCGGCGGTCACGAAGTCCGCTCGGCGATAGGCCGCGAGCATGGCGTCGTGATGCGCTACGAGGGCCGAGAAGGCGGGCGATCCGGCGAAGGTGGCATCGCCCGCCAAAGTGAACAGCCGCTGCGGCTGGGTGCGGCCCTTCACGCGGGTGAGGTCGACCTCGAGCCAGGCAAGGCCATCGGCGAGGTCGCGGGTGGTCTGCGTCGCCAGCACTGCGACGCCGTAGAATTTGGTCGCGCCCTCGAGCCGGGAAGCGAGATTGACGGTGTCGCCGAGGGCGGAATAATCGAACCGCTTGCTGGAGCCGAGATTGCCGACGCAGCAATCACCCGTCGCCAGGCCGATGCCGTTGCGCACTTCGATGGGCGCTTCACCCTTCTCGGCCGCCTCTTCACGCAGTGTGCGATTGAATTGCACAAGTTCGTCGAGCATGGCGAGCGCGGCGCGGGCGGCGTGGGCGCCATGGGCCGGATCGTCGAGCGGCGCATTCCAGAACGCCATGATGGCGTCGCCGATATATTTGTCGAGCGTGCCGCCTTGCGCCAGGACGACGTCGGTCATCGGGGTCAGATAGCGGTTCATGAAGCGCGTCAGTTCCTGCGCGTCCATGCGTTCCGATATGGAGGTGAAGCTGCGGACGTCGGTGAACATGACGGTGAGGGTGCGGGTCTCGCCGCCGAGCACGAGGCGCGCCGGATCGGAGGCCAGCTGCTCGATCACCGCGGGCGAGACGAAGCGTCCGAAGGCGTCGCGCACCCAACGTTTCTGCCGCTGCTCGGCGCTGTAGAGCAGGATGGTGCCGCCGACATAGACGGCGCTCGCGGCAATCACCGGGCCGAGCGGATCGAGCAGCAGGTCCAAGTTGCCGAAGGCCCACCAGCTCGCAAAGAACAGCGCGCCGACGACGAGGCCGCCCGCGATCGCGCCGCCCAACGCCCCGGCGAAAGGCAGCGTCACCGCCATGGCGATGCCGAGAAGCGCCGCCAGCACCAGCTCGGCGCCGATCGCCCAGTCGGGCCGCGCCAGCCGGGCCCCGCTCACCAGGTGTTCGATGAACTGCGCCTGGATCTCGACGCCGGGAACGGCGGCGTTAAGCGGGGTGGCGCGCAGGTCGAGCAGGCCCGCGGCGCTGGAGCCGACCAGTATGATGCGGCCCTCGATCTCCTCGCGCGGGATCGCCCCGGCGAGCAGGCGCGCGACGGAGATGAAGCGCCCCGGCTCGGTCGGGCCGACCCGCAGCCGCACCTCGCCGGAGGCATCGGTCGGGGTCTCGATGGCGCCGATCCGCACCGCCAGGATGCCGGTGTGCGTACCGAAGGCTTCGTCGCCGCTGGCATTGGAGGAGCGCACCACATAGGTCGAGGCGCCCTGCGCCACCCGCAGCGCTTCCGCCCCGAGGCTCGGCACGAGCTGGTCGCGGAAGCGCAGGAAGACGGGCACATGGCGCACGATCTGGTCGCCGTCGGGCAGCCAGTTGAGCGCGCCGAGGCCGGAGGCCGCCTCCACCAGCTGCGGCAGCGGCAGCACGGCGCCCTCCAGCTTCGGCGCGAACAGCAGCGGGTTGTCGCCGGCGGCGGCGATGCCGAACTTCATCGGCACCGCGGGTGGAGCATCCCGCTGATTGGGCGTCAGCACCATGCCGAGCACGACGGGCGAGGAGCGCACCACCTCGGCGAGCTGCGAGTCATTGTCCGGCAGGCCTTGCAGCGCCTGCGCCACCGTATCGCGCGTTGGTCCCGCCGGCAGCTGCGCCGCGAGGGCGTCCGGGCTGGTGCGATCGGCCTCGGCGAACATCACGTCGAAGGCAATCGCCGCCGCGCCGTTCTCGGTGAGACGGGTGATCATCTCGGCGATGCGGGTGCGCGGCCAGGGCCATTGGCCGAGCGCGGCGAGCGAGGCGTCGTCAATGTCGACGATGCGCACCGGCAGGTCCGGCGACCAGGCGCGCGGCCGCACCTGCTGATAGAGGTCGAACAGATTGTTGCGGATGATGCTGTAGAAGCGCGGCTGCCAGACAATGAGCGCGAGCGCCGCTAGGAGCGGAAGCGTGACGGCGGCTGCATAGGGTGCATGCCGGCGAATCATCGGGTCTCCAACGCGCGCCGCGCCTCCAGAGCCCCTTACGTCCGGACGGAATCATCCGAGCAATAAGGAAGTGCTCCAGATTGAATATACTGGAACATGTTCTTGACGCAAAGGCAGTCAACTTCTGCGGAAGATGTCCTAGGTTGCTGAAATCAGAGCGCTTTCCCGTTGTCCGGGCGGCTCCGTCCGAACGGGGAGTGCTCTAGAAGCGATAGGCGAAGCTGGTGCCGAAGGTCTGCGCGGCAATCTCGCCATTGTCGGCATTGGTGTCGGTATATTCATAAACATACTCGAACCGCAGATCGAGCCCGTCACGGAAGAAGTCGGGCAGCACCAGCGCGATGCCGGGAGCGAAAACGACTTCCTGCAAGCTGTTCTTCGGCCGGTACCCCCAGGGATCGTTCTCCCAGGAGAAGCGCGTCTCGCGATAATCGACTTCCATCGTGCCGACCGCGGTGAGCCAGGAGGTGAGGGGCTTGGAGTAGCCGAACTTCACGCCGGCCTCGGTGATCGAGCCGGAGCGCACACCGTCCCAGTAAATATACTCGTCGCGGTCGCTCGGCTCGCCGAGATCGGCCCAGCGGAACCAGGGCTGCATGGTGAATGCGTCGCCCTGGACGATGGCATTCGGGCGGGTGAAGCGGCCGACCACGCCGACCACCATGCCTTCGCTCGAGCTATAGGCCTCGCCATAGGTGCGGTAACCGACGCTGATGTCGACGCGCTGCATCGCGCCGTTGAGATAGCCCTCGAAGCCGATCAGTCCGCCGACTTCCCAGAAACGAACGGGATCGTCGCCGCCGGGGCCGTACTCGATCGTTTTGTCCGATGACCAATCAGGGTACCAGGGATTGGGCATCTCGATGCTGTCGAGCCCGTTGTTCAGCCACGAGAACGTCGCCATCGACGCCAGGCGCACGGCGATCTGCGGCGTGAGCTGGAACATCGGTCCGGATGCCGCGGTGACATAGCCGCCGTCGAGTTGCGAATTGTCGACCCACATCTGCTGCTCGACGCGGGCGGTGGTCCGCCAGCGCAAGTCGCCCGCCGGCCGGTCGTCGCGCATCGACACGCCCGCGAGGTAGAAGGTGTCGGTCTTCTCGGGGTAGGCCGAGAAGACGTACAGATAGGGATTGGGCGAATCGCCCCAAACGTCGAACGCACCGGTCCGATAGGGGTTGGTATCGACGAACACGCCGCCGTCGAGGGTCCAGACCGTCGTCGCCGGCTCCATGTGCCAGCGCACGCGGCTCAGTCCCTGCCAGGCTTCCGTGTTGGTGGGGTCGAGCATCAGGACACGTTCATAGGCGGCGAGCGCCCATCGCGGCTTGCCGTTTGTCTCGGCGAGCTTGGCATATTCCAAGCTGGTGGCGATATTGGCCGGATTGGCCATGATCCGCGTCGACAGGTCCGACAATTCATCGGCCCGTGCGCTCACCGAGGCGACCAGCGCCAGGGCGCACAGACAAAGCGTGCGCCGGGTGGGGAACGACTTATTCCGTTGCCGTTCCATTCCCGTCTCCCCCGGCCCCCGCATGCGTGTTTCCTATCGCCAGCCATGCCGACTCCCGCCCGAACCGGCTACCTGCCACGATGGGGAGCATCCGTACCATGTTGACGACCCGCAAAGCGCGGATGAGTCGCAACTTCTCGCGCAATGTGCTTTTATTTCCACATCAACTTGGAATCGCGTCTGCCCGGGGGCCTCGATGCCGCGCCTTTTTGCTTCGTTTTGCGCGGTAATGGCCGCCTCGCTGGGCGTCCCACTTGCCGGCGAATCACCGGCAATGGCGCAGAGCCGCATCGGCGTCGCGGCGGCGGTGCTTAATGAGGTCACCGGATCGCTGCCGGGCGATCAGCGCCGGCTGTCGACCGGCGATGGGGTTCGCCAGAACGAGGTCATCCGCACCGCCGGCAATGCGTCGACGCAGCTGCTGTTCCGCGACGAGACCGCACTCTCGATCGGTCCGTCGTCGGAGGTGACGCTCGATCGCTTCGTGTTCGATGCCTCGGGAAGCGCCACCAGCGTTGCGGTCAATCTGTCGAAGGGCGCGCTGCGCTTCGTCTCCGGTGCGTCCGACCCGCGACGCTACGAGGTCAAGACCCCGCTCGCGGTCATCGGCGTGCGCGGCACCGTCATCGATGTGCGCTACCAGGACGGCAAGCTCTATGTGATCCTCACCGAGGGCGCCACCGACGTGTGCGTCAAGGGCGGGCGCTGCGTGGCGGTGACCAAGCCCGGCGATGCCGTGGTGATCGGGCAGGGCGGCACCATCGACGGGCCGAAGGCCTGGGACGGCCGCATCTACCAGAAGGCGGGCCTGACGTCATGGCCGCTGTTCGGCCACCGCTTCGAGAACGATCGCACACGCGACACGCTATTCCCCGGCCTGCGGTCCGGCGGCATTCTCAAGGGGCAGACCGAGGCCCTTCCCGCGGGTGGGGGCGGGTAGAGCCTGGAGCCCTTTCCGTTTGGATGGAATGAGCCGGACCACAGGGTGGTTGTGCTGATGGGCAGCACGACGAGACTGCCCGTGGGAGGACGTCTGGCGCCGTCAAGGTCCGGTGCCCGGTCGAACGCGCGTGCAGTTACCAATATGCAAAGTAGTGAATGATCGTTCCTCGCTATAAGCGCGAACCCTTGCTATGGTCACTACTTCACCGAGCGTGGATTTCGCGTTGAGCGCCTGATCACGGTCGATTCCTTCATGAGCATCAATGAAACGGGGGGCTCCGTCATGCGCGTTCAATTCTATAAGTACTTGGGGCGATGTGCGAGCATTTGTATGTTCGCATCCATATTGACTGTCGTCGCGGTCGACTCCGCGTCCGCCATCACGGCGAGCGGCACCGCGGTCTATGTCGTGCCTGCGGCGGCAGCGGCAGGCACCACCGGGCGGCGCACGCTCCAGGTCGACGGCGACGTCTTCATGGGCGACAAGGTCCAGACC
>JAQSWY010000065.1 GCA_029266425.1 Xanthobacteraceae bacterium | reverse complement strand
CGAGTCCGCGCGGAGGCCGACACTGGAATATTGCTGGATCCCGACACGGCTTTTCCGGTTGGGATCATCCTCACCGAACTGATCACGAATGCTCTGAAGTATGCCTTTCCCGAGGGCCGGCGCGGCGTCATACTTGCGCAGGCCCAGCAGACCGGGGGCGGGACCGTAGAACTGTTGGTTCGAGATGACGGTGTAGGCATGGGCCAACTCCGCGAAGGGTCGCTTGGTTATGGCCTGGTCCGCTCACTCGTGAACCAGCTTCGCGGCGACATCGCGGTCGAGGGAGTCGCGGGCGTCGCGGTAAGGGTCACCTTCGAGAACCCTACTGCCTGACCCGTCTAGGGAGCGAGGCCGGCCGCGCCAGCGCGAGTGCACCGACGGCACCCCGGTGTTCTCCAAGCTGCGCGCCGGATACGCCCCGGCCTCGCAGCGCTTCCATACCGCCCGCTTCCCAAGTAGGTCCGGGCGGTCGTGAGCGGCCGAGATTGGGGCGGAAGCGGAATGTCCACGTAGGAAGTGCCAACCTGCTGCGCCTTATACGCGCACTTTCAGTCACTGCTTTTTGTGCCGCGTTCCCGTCACCCGATCCCGGCGCCCCTCCTATGAACCAGCTCTAACGCAAGCTACGCCGGCTGGTCGAGGTGACGGCGGCGCGCTGCATAGCCGAAGATCACGTCCGCGGCGAAGGCTTCGCAGTCGATGCCAGCCTGATCCGGGAGAGCCGGCCAGGACGGCTTCATCCGCTACTGCGCCCCTCAGCAGGATTGTCACCCTTGCGACTTGCGAGACTGCCTTCGCGTCCCTGTGGTCTTAGGCAGCGCCATGTGCCGCCCAAGATCACGTCTCCAGTCAGCAGAATCTTAGCGGCACTTAACATTTCCACGGTCGACCGAGCGACCAAGCAGCGCTCCGCCACCGGCACCGGCCAACGTGCCCAAGGTGCCGCCGCCAATGAGGTTGGCCAGCACGCCGCCGCCAAGCGCGCCGATCACGAGGCCCGTCGTACCGTCGTTGCGCTTGCAGTATGCTCGACCGTCCTTGCCACGATAAATCCGGTCGTTACGGCTCAGCCGCCGCTCACGATATTTGCCGCTTTGATAGCTCGTCGAGGGATCCCAGTTACGCCCGTCCCGGTCGCCCTGCCAGCGGCGGTCGCCGCGGTCATCGCGGTTGCTACGATCGTTACGGTCGTAGCGATCATATCGATCAGAGCGCTCATCTCGACGCTGCGCTGACGCTTCGACCGGCATAATTGCCGGCGTCGCGACTGCGACCGATAATAAGGCCGCGAGTAAAGGGGTTTTCATCGTACGCTCCTGATCTTAACCTCAACTCAACCAGCAGCGCATCCGAAGGTTCAGAAATCTAAAAAAATCGCGGGATCATTATGTCCCGCCGCGGCGATGTGACGCCCCGGCGCCCCTCCTATGAATCGGCTCCAACGCAAGTCGTCAGATGTCGGCAAGTGGGTGGGCTGTCGTCAGCACGGGCCGTGCCAGAACAAACCTGGGATCGGTTCCGAGTAGCAGGCTGCAGGCATTGGGAGGTCCGCTTTGCTGCGCGGCACCTGGTAGCCATAGCCACCATCGAAATATGCCTTCGTCCTGATATCGACGCCCCACACGTGAACTGTGACAGCCTCAGGATGTAGGCTGGAGATAGCAGTTGGCCATTTGTCCTTCGGGACTTCCTCCCATCTTTTCTTCTGATCCAGCGCGTTTGTCTTCATCAGCGTCTGCGCCTCGCCTCGTATCTCCGTGAGTTGCTCCGCATTGGAAATCGGCCGGTTACAGCCGCTGAGGATCGAGGGGGCAGCCAGCATGGCAAACGCGATTGGAGCGTATCTCGATCGGCGCATCAGAGCAGTGGAACATATATGTAGAATGACTGCTACTGGGGCGGTAGCTGCCTGGCCGCTTCAAATTTCGCGGGTGCCGTCGTGAACGGCTGAGATTGGGTGGAAACCTGCGATCATAGGCCCATTCGCCAATATACGCGAAAAACGAATATCCCTTGAAGGGCTGCGACCGCCGCAAAGATTACGAACGCCGCGACCGAATAATGACTACCGACCTCGCCTAGAAAGAGACTTCCGACGAACACGAACCAAGCAGGAAGTCCGATCGTCACGGCTACGACCTTCACCCAGCCGGGCAACACGTCCCATTGAGTGTCGCGGTTTAAAGAGAAATCGGCGTCGTCATTCGGCATGGATATCTCGTGACACAATAACGCTGGTGTACGCTAGTGGGGCGATTAGGGACAATCGGCACCCAGACTAATGGGAAGCGGAAGAAAGCCGGCGTTCAGGTCATCAGCCTAGAGCGCGTTTAGGGCCTTCGGTGATCAAACAGCGCTTTAACAATCCGGTACATAGCTTCTGCTTCGCTTGTCAGACAGTAGATCGCATCCGACTTAATCCGCACGCCGTTCTTCACCAGCGTGAACTCGTCTGGGCCAACCGCATGACTAGGCGGGGGCGGCGGCCCTTCGAGCTGCTTCGAAGCGCAAGTGTTGTCGTTAACGCCGCTTGCGAAGGCGCGATCTGAAAGCTGGCGCACGTTCTCGAGCACGTCACCTTGCAGCCTACCGGTATGACGGGGTGTCATCGGAAACCCCTTAGGCCAGCCGGCGACAGGCGGAGTCACAACGTAGTCACCCGAGGTCAGATCTAGCTCCAGCGTCTGCGATGGCGTCCATTCTGACAGATCAACATTGATCGTCAGCTTGTCTCCGGCGTCAGCGGCGGCAGTACCGGAGCAGGCCAGTATGGCTAGCGACCCTGCCGCGATGTTGCTCGCCCAAGCTATTCTCATCAATCACCCTCTCCATGCAAAGCCATATCAGCGTGAAACATGTCAATGCGGAAGGGGTATCCGGAAGCTATGGCGCCTCCAGTCGCAAGCTAACTCGACCTCCAGCGGCGAACCGAAGATCTGACCGCTTCCGGCTAGTCCAGCGGGCCGCGCCAATGATTTGAACTGGGGCGACAGCCGTCATTTCGTCCGAGCGGCCGGCAACCAGCGGCTTTCCAAGCTATCGAGCCACAAGCCGCCTTTCCGGTACCGACCCAGGAGCTGCTGGACTGCTCCGGTCGTGAGCTGCCAGTATTGGGTGGTTTTCCGCCAGGCGGCTCTCGGGCGCTTTGAGGGCGATAGCTGCCGTTCATCGTCGTCGCCCTGCGCGACAACTTTCGACCCAGCAGCTGCCGCAAAGAGGTGCGCCGGAGAGGGCGATTTCGCCGCGGAGCACATCCGCCAGCAACGCGATCTGCTCGTTGACCGCCTCGCGCATGTCCACGATCCGGCGCAGCTCGCGATCGATCTGGAGGCCACTGTCGGCCATCGCCGACGCCGTTGGCTGAATGCTTATCGACGGCGTGCGCTCGGGGATTTTCTAGCAAGACTGGACGCCGCCTGAGGTCGCCACACCTCACCGACCAGCCGGCCGCATGCAGCAGCGTGGTCGCCCGGCGATAACCGTAGCATCCATACTGCCTGGCCAGCTCGACGATGTCCTCGGTCAACGCCTCTTCGTCATCTGCCGCGCATGGCGTCTTGCGCTGCGTCGACCGATGCTGTCCCAGCACGCGGCAGACGCGTCGCTCGGACACATCCAGCACCTCTCGCACCCGGTCGATGCACCGCCGACGCCGTGCGGGGCTCACAAGTTTCCCTTGGCGGCCTCCTGCAAGATCAGATTGTCCAGCGTCAGGTCGGAGATCGCACGCCGCAGCCGCAGGTTCTCCTTCTCCAAGTCCGTCATCCGCCGAGCCTGACCCGTCTTCAGACCGCCGTACTCCTTGCGCCAGCGGTAGTAGGTCTGCTCGGTGACCGCGATGCGCCGGCATACCTCGGCGGGCGTCCCGCCCTGACCCAGCATGATCTCGACCTCACGCAGCTTGCCGATGATCTCCTCCGGCTTGTGCTTCTTCGCAGGCATTCGTGGTCCCTTCCTCGATCCAGACTGTCATAGTCGATGGACCACTCAGAAGGGGCAGCTCACTCTGACACGGGCCGGCCAGAGATGTCTCAGGATCCAGGGCTTGGTTGCCTCCTACTACTCGGATAGACCACCTTCGATTAGCGAGGAAAACGCTTTCACTGCCTCTGCTTCGCTACACGTTCGACGTACAAGTGCAGCTGAGAGTGCCTCGCCAGCGCCGACCAGCCCGATGCAGCGCCGCTCCAGCTCTGCAGTCGCAAGGTTGCTGTGCGGCTTCAGCACCGCGATGAACATCTCGACGCTCTGGTCGAGTAACTCCTGGAAAACCGTGGCCTTCTCTTCGCTCCCCGCCAGCGCGGCGCCCACTGCGTGGAACTCATTCGTCGTATCAGCGGCGCAGTTGATGTAGGCATCCGCCAGCGCTCGGGCGGTTTCCTCAAGGCTTTGCTCCTGAGCGGCCATCGCATCGCGGAAGGCAGCTATGCGCTCATTGTCGATGGCTCGGTAGAGTTCGATCAGCAAACCTGATCGCGTGCCGAAGTGGTCGTATGCCACCGGCTTCGAGATGCCCGCGCGTGCGGCCAGATGGCCGAGCGTAAGCCGGTCGGCGCCTTCCTCCCTGACGATCGTAAGCGCAGTGTCCAGCAACTGGTGCCGGCGCTCCGCCTTCGAGAGCCTGCGGGTAGGCCGTCCCCCCCGCGCGACACTCAAATTGCTGCTCTTCATATCGACACTACTTGCTAACCTACCTTTGGTAGCTTACGTAAGCTACGGTTGGTAGGTAGTTCATATGAGGAAGCAGCGCAATGTCGCCACATCCTATTCTGCTCGCTGGCGGCGCCGGCATCGTGGGCCGGCATGCCGCGCAAGAGTTGCGGGTGGCGCGTCCGCAGATCCCGCTCTTGATGGGCGGTCGCGACATCGCACGTGCGGAAGAAGCGGCCTCCGCAGTGGGACACGCGGAGGGCGTGACAATCGACTTGGAGGACCAAGATCTCGGGTTGGACGGGCGGCCGGTCAGCGCCGTCGCCGTCCTTTTTACCGACACCAGCGTCGCGGGGCTGCGCTTCGCGCAGGCGCGCGGTATTCCCTACATCAGCATCTCGCCGGGTATCGTGGAGTTTGGCCCGGAAGTCGCGACCTTCATCCACAACCCGAGGGCTGCGCCGGTCGTGCTCGGCACAGAATGGCTGGTGGGAGCGACGTCGATCCCGACGCTGGAGTTCGCCAAGCGCTTCGCCCAGGTGGACAACATCACCATCGGGGCGGTGCTGGACGAGCAGGATGCCTTCGGTCCTGCGGCCGAAGCGGATCTGGAACGGCAGACCCGGACCATGCCGGCTGCGCTGGCGCGCCGCGACGGCGCCTACGTGTGGCGTATCGGTGAGGATGCCCGCGGACGTTTTCATGCTGTCGACGGCACGCTGATGGAGGCTTCGGCCCTCTCGCCCAACGACCTCCTTGGCCTGGCAACGGCGACGGGCGCGCCCAATGTCGAGTTCAATCTAGCGCTGGGCACGAGCTCCACACGGCGGAGCGGCGGGCAGCTGTCGACCGAGATCATCATCGAGCTGGCCGGGACGGATCGGGCAGGCGGGCCGCTGCGCACCCGCCATGCGGTCGTCCATCCTGGAGGGCAGATGCCACTGACCGGGCTTGGCGTCGCCATGATCCTGGAACGACTTCTCGGCCTCGGCGGCCAGCCTCCGACCCCGCCGGGCCTCTACTTCCCCCATCAGCTACTCGGTCCGCGGGCCTACTTTGCTCGTTTGGACGCGATCGGCGGCAAAATCATCGAACTGGAGGTGCTGTGATGAACGGATTTCCGATCCGCGCGGCGCAGGTGCAAGCCAACGATGCGCCCTTCCACGTGATCGGGCAGGGGGAGGGGCCCGTCGTCCTGTTCTGCCACGGCTTTCCCGACACTGCCGAGACCTGGCGCAGCCAGATGCGCGCGGTTGCCGAGGCAGGGTACCGCGCTGTGGCGCTCGACATGCGCGGTTTTGGCGCGAGCTATGCCCCGGCCGATGCGAGCCTCTACACCGCGCTGCATACGGTGGGAGACTTGGTCGGCGTTCTCGACGCGCTCGATATCCCATCGGCTGTTCTGGTCGGCCATGACTGGGGGGCGGATGTCGCGCAACGGGCCATGGTCATGCGGCCCGACCGGTTCACCGCGATTGTCAGTCTGAGCATCCCGATCATGCCGCGCGGCGAAATCAACTTCTACGAAGGCCTTCGCCAGCAAGGCCTTGAAGAACGATTTTACGCGTTCGACCTGATGAAGCCGGAGTCAGCCGCCCGGTTCGAACCTGCGGACGAAGCTGTGCGGAGCATCCTCTACTGGCTTTCGGGAAGTCCGCCGCCGGGCACCGGCTGGGATCCGACCGATCCGGAGCGGCACATGCTTCGCCCATCTCCCGTGGCGGCACCAAGCTGGGCCGAGCCGGACTATCTCCGCCACAACCTCGCCGCGTTCGCGAAGACCGGCTTTCACGCCGGTTTGAACTACTATCGCGCGGCGCAGGCGACGTTCGACCTGATGGCGCCGTTCAAAAACGTGCGGATCGGACAACCGTCGCTGTACATCTGGGGCGCGGCTGACGGACTCTGTCAGCTGTTTCATCCTGTACCGCCGACGCTCGAGGAGCTTCGGCAAGGAGCGCCCGGCCTGGTGGACGTCGTGCGACTTGAGGGCGTTGGACACTGGGTTCAGCACGAAGCCCGCGAGCGGGTGAACGCCGAGCTGCTGGGCTTTCTCGATGCAATCGGCACTTCATCCAGCGGAGAATCACGATGAACCTCGAAGCTTCGATCCGGGCTGCCGATCTCGCGGCCGCACTCGACTGTCTTCGCTCCGGCGCCGAGGTGAACCGCCGAGGTGCCGAGGGCATGACGCCGCTGATGATTGCCGCTGGCTTAGGTCAGTCGCAGATGGTGGACCTTCTCCTCACCGCCGAAGCGGACGTGCTCGCCATTGAGCCGCGTATGGGCGTCACTGCACTCCACAAAGCGTCACAGTCCGGCAATGGCGATGTCATCGCTCTGCTTCTCAACGCCGGCGCCTTCATCGACCAGCAGTCACCCGTTCTCGGAAACACCCCGCTGATGGACGCGGTGTTGCACAAGCAGGATGAAGCCGTGCGAGTGCTGCTGCAACGCGGCGCGCGCACGACGATCCGCAACCACTGGCAGCAAACCGCGCTCGAATTGGCGCGGGCGGACGATCTTCATGCGATCGCGCAGCTCATCGAGGCGAGGATCGAGGCGGACGCCGAGCAGGTGGCGGCGCTGTCGCTTCTTGCCGCAAGCAAGGCGGGCGATCTCCCTGAGGTTGACCGATGCATCGCCGCCGGAGCCTCAGTCGAGGAGCGAGCGCCGATTACCGGCAGCCTTGATGACGACTATACGCCGCTCGGCATCGCTGTTCGCGAAGGCCATTCCGCTGTCGTCCGCAAGCTGTTGGACGCGGGCGCGGACCCGCGGCGGGTCATCGGCCTGATGCGGGGCACGCCCGTGCACGAGGCAGCCTTTTTCGGACGCGCCGAGATCATTCGGATGCTGACGCAGCCGGATTTGTGGGCCTCCGCACCTGCAGCCGAGCTGGACGCACGGGGCCCATACAACGGCCTGACCGCGCTGCATGACGCCGTCTGGCACGGCCATCTGGAGGCAGCGCAGGCGCTGGTTCGAGCCGGTGCTCGCCTCGACCTGAGGACGCATGCGGGCCTCACTCCACGGGAGCTGGCACGTCTCTATGGCTACCATGAGCTCGCCGAGTTCCTGACAGACGCCGAGCAGACGTGACGCTTCACGCCCCCGGGCGGCCTTTACGGCGAACAAGCCGGGCGGATTTTCGCCTGACTCCAGGAGACCTTTCATGACCGATGCTGTCCACCCGCATCCATTAGCCTTCCTGACGATCATGAACTCCGTACGGGCATCATTTCGAAGGCCGCCTACGACATTTCGCCCCAAACCAGGAGTGGCAATGTCTGCTCCGGGCATCGCCGCAGGCGACGCATGCCCCCGTCAAGCAGCCCTTCAATCGTATACGAGGTATGATCATGAGCTTTCGCAACGGCCTTAAATCGCTGCTTCGCCCGCCTTGGTCCGGTGTCGGGCTCCACGGCTTTAGCTCGAACGCCGCGCGCGAAAAATCGATGTCGTTCGTTGGTCCGCTGCTGTTACAGTAGCCCTCGATCAACGAGAGCCGGCCTTCCTTGAGGAAGACAATGAAGCCCATGCCATCCTCGATCCCACACACGCTTCCATAGCCTGCGTTGAGGTGGCCCTTCTCCCCGACCAATGGGGCGTCAGCCGCTACAGCGATGTTGGAGAAAAACCCCGCTCCGCTGTTCTCGAAGCTGACAACCTGCGCCGTGTCCATCTGTCGGCGAAGCTACTCCGCTGCCGTGATCTCTAGAACCTGACGCTCGATCGGCCAAAGCGGACGCATCTGCTCGCGATAGCCGACCTGCGGCGTGTCCGCTATTGAGGCGCTTCCTGCCAGTCCGCATTTAGGATCAGCGACGGCTTCGCCAATGGCCGATATTGGTGAGCAAGCTCCCTATCCGTTCCTTGTTCGACAAGATCAATAGCTGCCATAAGAGCGGTTGGTGTGCGGGGATTACGATAGTTCGACTGGCCCGCTAGGACATCGCAATGAAGATCGCTGTAATTTCTGACATCCACGGGAACGTCGCTGCGCTTGATGCTGTTCTTGCGGATGCCGCCACCCGGCAGATCACTCTGATCGTCAACCTTGGAGATATTTGCTCGGGCGGTCTGTTTCCGCGTGAAACCGCCGATCGACTCATGCCGCTCGAATTGCCAACCATTCGCGGCAATCATGAGCGCCAACTCACAAATCTACCCCGTGATCGGATGGGATTGTCCGATCGCCACGCAGCCGGCACCTTGCTCCCTCAGCAGCTTGCGTGGCTCGCGGCGTTACCTCCGACTATGCGTCCGTCCAATGATGTGCTGCTCGTTCACGGGACGCCTGACAGCGACCTGACGTATTTCCTGGAGACGGTGACGCACGAGGGCCTTCGCGAAGCCACGCGCGAAGAGGCCGAACAGCGCGCCGGCCGCGCCGATGCGGCCGTCATCCTTTGTGGCCATACACACCTTCAACGCGTCATGACGCTCGACGATGGACGCATGATCGTCAATCCGGGTAGCGTCGGCCTTCCCGCCTATGGTGACGATCGTCCCTATACGCATCTGGTTGAGAGCGGATCGCCCCATGCCCGCTATGCTGTCCTGTCGAAGGAAAGCGATGGCTGGGCTGCGGAGCTTCTGACTGTGGACTACGATTGGGAGCAAGCGGCTCGAGATGCGGAGGCTAATGGCCGTCTGGACTGGGCGAGAGCTCTGCGCACGGGTCGCGTTTAGCTCGTGCCGGTGGAGCGACAGCCGTCATTCCGTCCCGGCGGCAAGCCGAGCGGCGGCTTTCCAAGCTCTCGGGCCATAAGCCGCCTTTCTGCTCACAGCCCAGGAGCCGCAAGACCGCTTGCGGCGTGAGCTGCCGGTCGGCAACGCGCCCAAACCCGGACGTTCGCCGGGCTGGCAGCTGATACCAAAAACTGCCGTTCGTTCGGCGAAGATGATCGGCGAGATTGGGCGGAAGCCGCCGGTCCTACATCAAATCTCAGCCACCGAAGAACGGCGTTTATAAAGCTGAATTCGATGAAACCGCTGATGAAGCATTTTGATCTTTTTTTAGCTAGCTTGCTTGATTAACCTTCCGTCGGCGCGGGGGAATTTTATGAACGAGTCTAGCGTAGAAGGCCTGGCCTGGGCGAATGCGAAGGACGCTGTAGTGCGCGGCCCGACGATTGCTGCGGATATTGCGGGCAGCTTCACTTATGCTTCCTATCAAAATGCCATACCCGTCGTCCGATCCATTCGGATAGATAATACCACCGGGCAGCATCACGAGAATATTCGCGTCGATCTCACCTCGTCTCCTGCATTCCTGCGAGCCAAGGCCTGGACGATCGACCGGCTCGTTCCGGGCGACGACCTTCCACTAAGCGATCGCAAGGTCGATCTGGACGCGGATTATCTCGCTGGACTGAACGAAGCCGAGCGCGGCGAGATCACCTTGCGGCTGTCGGCTGGCGATGCGGTGCTTGACGAGCGACGCTTCCCGGTCCGCCTGCTCGCGCGGGACGAATGGGGCGGCGTCGCCGACATGGCGCAACTGCTGCCCGCCTTTGTAATGCCCAACGACCCTGCCGTTGCCCGCATTCTGCGCAGCGCTGCCGACCGGCTGGACGAGCACGGCCATCCCAGCGGGCTCGACGGCTACCAGTCGGGCGATCCACGGCGCAGTTACATGCTTGCGGCGGCGATCTATTCCGCCGTCGCCGCCATGGCGATCCATTATGCCGAGCCGCCGGCCAGTTTCGAGGATCGCGGGCAGAAGGTGCGTCGCCCTGCCACGATCGCCGAGGAGCGGCTCGGTACCTGCCTCGATACGACCCTGTTGATCGCCGCGGCGCTGGAAGGAGCAGGCCTGTATCCCGTGATCCTGATGTTCCACGGCCATGCAGCAGTGGGCGTCTGGCTGACGAAGCGCACTTTCGGGAACACGATCGAGACCGACCAGATGGAGGTCCGCAAGGCGCTGGCCTCGCGCGAGTTGATCGTGTTCGAGACGACCGGTGTTACGCAGCGCCCGCCGATGGCGCTGGATGCGGCGCAACTCGCGCTCGACCATCGCATGAGCGAGGAGGAGGCACACGCCTTTGTCGCGGCCATCGATGTGCGGCGCGCGCGCAGCGGCGGCATCACCCCGCTAGCCTCGCATGAGGCAAGGCGGCATGACGGGGCGGGCGATGAGGAAGGCTCGGCGGCCGCGGCCCTTTCGCTGCCAGCCGCCCCCTCGTTCAACGCACTGCCTGACCTGCCGGTCGAGGAGAAGCCGACCACTGCCGCCGGGCGCATCGATCGCTGGCAGAAGAAACTGCTCGACCTGACGCTGCGCAACCGGCTGCTGAATTTCCCGGAGTCGAAGAAAACGATCCCGTTTCTGTGCACCGATGTCGCCTATCTGGAGGATCGGCTGGCGGATGGTGCTGCGATCCAGATCGTGTCGCTGCCCCAGCAGAACCCGTTAGGTGAGCGCGATGCGGCCTTGTACCGCGAGGTGCATGGCCGCGATCTCCAGCGCGGGTTTGCGGCGGAGGCCCTGCAGCGCGACGAATTGCCGTCGCCGCTGGACAGCCCCCAGCTTGAAGCGCGCCTGATCGACCTGCATCGGCAGGTGCGCAACGATTTCGCCGAGGGCGGGGCCAACACCCTGTTCCTGGCGGTCGGGTTCCTGCGCTGGAAGAAGAAACCCGAGGACGAGCGCAGCTATCGCGCGCCGTTGCTGCTCGTGCCCGTGAAGCTGGAGCGGCGCAGCGCCAGCGCCCCCTTCCGCCTGCGTTTCCATGAAGATGAGCCGCGCTTCAACGCGACACTGCTCCAGTTCCTTGAGCGCGACTTCGATCTCGGCCTTCCCCAGTTCGGCGGCGAACTGCCGCGCGACGACAGCGGCGTCGATGTGCCGCGCGTGCTGGCGATGATGCGTCAGGCGGTGCGCGACGTCCCGGGCATGGAAGTCGTCGACGACACCGCTCTGTCGACCTTCAGCTTCGCCAAGTTCCTGATGTGGAAGGATCTGGTCGAGCGCACCGAGGCCCTGCGCGAGAACCGCGTCGTTCGACACCTGATCGACACGCCGGACAGGCCATTCGGCGGTGACGATGGCGAGCCCGCGTTCCTCGACGAGCGCGACCTCGACCGTGTCTATGCACCGGCGGACATCATCAGCCTGTTGCCGTCCGATTCCTCGCAGACTGCCGCCAGCCTCGCGGCAGCGGAGGGGCGCGACTTCGTGATCGTCGGACCGCCGGGCACGGGCAAGAGCCAGACCATCGCGAACATGATCGCCAATTGCCTCGCCGTGGGCAAGACGGTGCTGTTCGTGGCGGAGAAGACGGCCGCACTCGACGTGGTCTATCGTCGCCTGCGCGAACATGGGCTGGGCGACCAGTGTATCGAGCTGCATTCGAGTAAGGCCGACCGGCGGCATTTCCTCGCGCAGCTAAAAGCCGCGTGGGAACATGGCGGGCGGGTCGATCCAGCGGAATGGATCGCGGTGAACGAGCGGCTGAAGCTGCGCCGGGATACGCTCAACGCTTACGTGGAGGCGTTGCACCGGCCGTCGCCGAGCGGCTGGACACCCTATCTCGCGCTGGGCATTGCGCTGCGCAGTGCCGATGCTCCGGCGCCGGCGTTCGACTGGCCGCGCGGACAGACACATGATGCGCAGACGCTGACGGCGCTGGAGGAACTGGCCGGGGAGGTGGGGCTGGTTTTCGCCTCGGTCGAACGGCGTCCGGCGCTTGATCTGGTCGACATCGAGGAACTGGGTGCGGCGCGTCAGGACCAGCTGATCGCCGCCGCGCAATCACTGCGCAACGCTGCCGAGCTGCTGGCAGGATCGCTCGACGGCTGGCGCAGCACGCTCGGCCTTGCCGCCGACGCCCGGCCTGTGGCGGACGAGATCGCAGCGCTCACCGCGCTGGCCGAAGCGGTCGGGGCCGGGCGCAATCGCAATCTTTCGATCGCTTTTGATTCCGGTTTTGCCCAATCGGCGCACGATCTGGCGGCACTGCAATCGGCGATGACCGCATTTGACGAAGCGAAGCGAAATCTTTCGGCGAGCTTCCCGCTCGATAGCGTGCGGGCGATCGATACCGACGCGCTCGAGCGCCAGTGGCGCGAGGCGAGCGCCTCGATATGGCCGCTCTCGCTGCTAGGCACGCGCAAGGTGACGCGGTTGCTGCAAGGCTATGCCGATGACGGCGAAACGGATCCCGCGACCGATCTGCCGCTGCTCGCTCGGATGCAGGATCTGCTGGCCAAGATCGACGGCACGCCGCTTGCCGGCCGGCCGCTGCCTGTCGCCGGAATCGATACGGACGCCGCGCTGGTTGCCGACCTCCTCGATCATGCCGCTCGCCTACGCGCCGCGCTGCGGCTTGACGGCCGCGATGCTGCAGCGGTCGATACAGCCAGCAGGCGCATCGAAGCCGCCTGCCGCGCGCGCGACGAAGGCGACTGGCTCTGGCAGGCGGCGGCAAAGCTGCTCGCGGCCCGGCAAGGGTTCGAGGATGCGCGCACACGGTTCGCGGCGGCGGCAGGTCGCGAGATCGTGCTGGAGGACTCGCCCGATGCCCTCGCCACGCTCGCTGCGTCGCTGGCAGCATTGGTGGAGGCTCGACCACTTCTGCGCGACTGGTCGGCATGGTGCCGTATCCGCAACCGGGCGACGGCCTCCGGGCTCGGCGCGCTGGTCGAGCAGATCGAGGCCGGGGTTGTGCCCGCCGACAGCGCGCGCAAGGCGTTCCGGCTAGGCTATGCCCGCTGGTGGCTGCCCGCAGTCCTGGACGGTGACCCGGTCCTGCGCGATTTCCGCCGCTTCAGCCACGAGAATGCGGTTGTTGAATTCCGCGAGATCGACGATCTGGTCCGTACGCATGCGACGGGCCGAGTGATCGGCGCGCTCGCGCACAATCTGCCGCCGATACAAAGCGTGCCGCGCGCCTCCGAACTCGGCCTGCTACGCCATCAGATGGAGCTGCAGCGCCCCAGCCAGTCGATCCGCGACATGATCGGCAAGATGCCGGAGACCTTCTCGAAGCTAGCGCCGTGCATGCTGATGTCGCCGCTGTCGATCGCGCAATATCTGCCGCCCAACCAAGCGCTGTTTGATGTCGTGATCTTCGACGAGGCCTCGCAGATCACAACCTGGGATGCGGTGGGCGCCATCGCGCGCGGGCGCCAGACGATCATTGTCGGCGATCCCAAGCAGCTGCCGCCGACCAACTTCTTTGGAAGCAACGACGATGATGACGGTGTCGCCGATCATGAGAAAGACATGGAGAGCATTCTCGACGAGGCGAAGGCATCGGGCATCCCGGTGCGAGACCTGCGCTGGCACTATCGCAGCCGCAGCGAATCGCTGATCGCATTCTCCAACAATCATTATTATCAGAACCGACTTGTCACTTTCCCGTCACCGCAGGTGGACGATCGGGCGGTGCGCCTGCGCAAGGTGCCCAATGGGGTTTATGATCGCGGTAAGAGCCGCACGAACCGGATCGAAGCGCAGGCGGTCGCGGACGAGGCAGTCGCCCGCATGCGCGGGTGGCTGGATCTTCCCGAGAAGAGCCGGCCGACGCTGGGTGTCATCACCTTCAATGCGCAGCAGCAGTCGCTGATCCTCGATCTGCTGGACGCAGCCCGGCGCGATGAGCCGGCGCTCGAATGGTTTTTCGCCGACGAACGGGTCGAGGCAACCATCGTCAAGAATCTGGAGAATGTGCAGGGCGACGAGCGCGATGTCATCCTGTTCTCGATCACCTTCTGGAAGGACGCCGGGGGCAAGCTGACGATGGATTTTGGCGCGCTCAACCGCGACGGTGGCGAGCGGCGCCTGAACGTCGCCGTCACCCGCGCGCGGCAAGAATTGATCGTCTTCTCCGGCTTCACCGCCGACCAGATCGATCCGACGCGGACCAAGGCGACCGCCGTCCACCATCTGAAGACCTTCCTCGATTATGCGGAGCGCGGCGCGATCGCGCTGCCGGCGCAGAACATCGGCTCGGTCGGCGGGTTCGAATCGCCATTCGAGGAGGCGGTGGCCGCGCGGCTCGAACAGCGTGGATGGCAGGTCGTGCCGCAGGTCGGCATCTCGGGCTTCCGCATCGATCTCGGCATCCGGCATCCCGACCTGCCTGGCGCCTATCTCGCCGGCGTCGAATGCGACGGCGCCACTTATCACAGCGCGTCGACCGCGCGTGATCGCGACAAGGTGCGCGAACAGGTGCTGACGGGGCTCGGCTGGAACATGCTCCGCGTATGGTCGACCGACTGGTGGTATGATGCCGACGGGTGTTCTGATCGGCTGCACATGGCGCTGGAGACGCTGCTGGAGGCAAGTCGCGCGGCGGAACCGGCGACCAGCGTTACTGCGCACTGGGACATGGGGCACGAGATCGAGGCCATCGAGGAGATCCGCGACGACGAGGTGGCGGCGCTGACAGAGGGGGTGGCGCCCGCGCCGGCGCCGATCGCGATCGAACTGGTGGCGACAGCGCCATCAAGCCCGGCGATTCCGATGCGGGTCGCCGAGGCGCCGCAGGTCGGCGCGCCGATTACGGTGGTCCCGGCCGAGCAGGACGGCCGCTATCGGATCACCGACCTGACGGGGTTTGCGGCCGATCCCGATCAATTCCACGAACTCGCTTACCGGGATGAGCTGCGCGCAATGATCGCCGCCGTTATCGAAACCGAAAGCCCCCTACGCACTGACATATTGTGCCAGCGCGTCGCTCGCGCGCATGGCTGGCTGCGCACCGGGGGCAAGATCCGCGAGCGGATCGACATGCACCTGCGCGACTATGACCGGACGCAGGAAGCGAGCGGCGAATTCATCTGGAAGCAGGGCGCGGTGACCGATTTCCTCCCCTACCGCCCGCCGGCTGGCGAAGAAGCGCGGCGGGCGATCCCGGATATTCCCCTTGCGGAACTGGCTTCGGTCGTCCGCGACAATCCGGCCCTGCTGGAGAAGCCGGACCCGGCGCGCGAGCTTGCGCGGATACTGGGGGTCGAGCGACTGGCGGCCGGATCGCGCGCGCGCCTCCACGAGGCGATAGCGCGCAGTGGTGGTAACGCTGCCGGGTCGACCAATCCCGCCGTGCCTGTAGGGGAATAAGCATGGCGCGTTTCGTCCATTCGAGCGACCTGCATCTCGGCAAGCGTTTCGGGAATTTCTCCGGCGACCTCCCCGGCCGCCTGCGCGAGGCCCGCCATGCGGTGCTCGGCAAGCTGGCCGAACAGGCGCGGCTGAACGGCGTGGATACGATCCTGCTGGCCGGCGACACGTTCGACACCGAAACGCCCGCTGCCGATGTCCGGCGACAGGCGCTGACCGAGATGGCGCATCATGCGCCGATCCGCTGGGTTGTCCTGCCGGGCAACCATGATTCGCTGCAGGCGACCGAATTGTGGACGCTGTTGGCCAGCGACGTGCCGGACAATGTCGTGCTCGCGACACGGCCAGAGCCGATCGGTCTGACGGACAGCGCGGTCCTCCTGCCGGCCCCTTGCACGACGCGGCGGCCGGGCCGTGACCTCAGTGAATGGATGGATGGTGCCGCCACCGCCGCCGGCGCGATCCGCATTGGTCTCGCCCATGGCGCGATCCGGACCTTCTCCGAAGATGCCGTCGGGACCGAGGTGATCGCCCCGGATCGTGCTCGCCGTGCGGGTCTCGACTATCTCGCGCTGGGCGATTGGCATGGCGCGATCGCGGTCGATTCCCGCACGCACTATTGCGGCTCGCCCGAGCAGGATCGGTTCAAGCACGATCGCCCCGGCACAGCGCTGCTGGTCGATGTCGCCGGCGCTGGCGCGGTGCCCGTGGTGACATCCATCCCCACCGGCAGCTTCGCGTGGCGCACGCTGGACCTTCATCTGTTGGCGGAGGATGATCCGGGCACCGCGCTCGACGCACTGCTGCCCGATACGCGGGATCGCCGGCAGACGCTGGCCCAGGTGGTCGCCAGCGGCCGCACCGGCCTTGCCGCACGCACCTTGCTGACGGCAAGGATTGAGCGCGCCGCCCCCGATTTCGCCTGGCTGGACCTCGACGAGACGGGGCTGGCAATCGAGTGTGACGTCGGCGATCTGGACCGGATCGATCGTGCCGGGGCGCTGCGCGAGGCGGCAGATGCGCTACTCGCCGAGAGTGAGGACGCCGCCCGCTCCGCCGCCGACCGGGCGATCGCCAGTGCCGCGCTCACGCGGCTCTACGCTTATGTCGAGCAGGTGTCGCAATGAAGGTCACCGCGCTCCGCTTCCACAACGTCAAGCGGTTCGCCGGACGCGGCGTCGCCCTCGAAGGGATCGGCGACGGCGTCAACGTGCTGTGCGCCGCCAACGAATTCGGCAAGTCGACCAGTTTCGAGGCGCTGCACGGCCTGTTCTTCCAGCCGCATTCCAGCACCGCCGGCGGCGTAAGGGCCTTGCGTCCCTATAGCGGCGGCAACCCGCTGATCGAGGCAGACATCATCGTCGGCGACGCCCGCTACCGGATCACCAAGCAATATTATGCAAGTCGCTTCGCGAAGGTTACCGATCTCGCCTCCGGGCGGCTGATCGCGCAGGCCGACGAGGCGGAGAATTTCATCGCTGCGCTGATCCATGGCGGCGCGGGCGGACCGGCGGGGCTGCTATGGGTCCGCCAGGGCCTCACCGGCCTGGAGCCGCGCAGCCGGTCCGACGAGGAAAGCGACCGACTGGTGCGCACCAGCCTGCTGGAATCGGTGCAGGGCGAGGTCGAATCGATGACCGGCGGCCGGCGGATGGCCGAAATCATGGCTGCCGCTGAAGAGTCCGCCGCGGCGCTCGTTACCGCCACCGGTCGCCCCAAGGCCGGCGGCCGTTATGCCGCTGCGATCGAGGCGCGCGACCGGCTGGCGGCCGAAGAGAAAAGGCTCGCCGGCGAGGTGGCGGCGCTGCGCCACGAACTCGAGCGGCGTGGTGTCGCCCAGCGTCGGCTGGCGGAGCTGGAAAGCCCCGAGGCTCGCGATGCCCGCAGACAGGCGGTGGACGCCGCGGAACTCGCTTTCGATGCCGCCCGTGCGCAGGCCGAGCGGCTGAAGGCGGCGCAAGCCGAGTATGATCTGGCGCGCGTACGGCGCGACACCGCCGCGCGAGAGAAGCGGCAGTTTGACGAAGCGCTCGTCGAGGCTCGGCAGGTGGCGGACGATAGCCGCGATGCCGGTCGTCGCCGCGACGAAGCGGTCGAGCGCCGCCGCGCCGCCGCCGAGACGATCGCGAGGTCGCAGGCAGAGATCGAGGCGGCCGAGGCGGACGAGACAGCGGCGCGTGGCCTTCTGAGCGCGCTCGATGCGGCCGCGAAGGCGCGTGAAGCGGCCGAACATCGCGCGGCATGGGAGGAACGGCTTCAGCGCGCCGAGGCTGTGCGCGGCACGATCGAGACCTGCGCGGCGCAACTCGCCGGGGTCCGGCTGCCGGCCGGCGTGGTCGACGAGCTCGCGGATCTGGATGTCGAGATTGCCCGGATCCGCGCGGTGCAGGATGCCGCGCGCGCCTCGGTGACAGTGGCCTATGACAGCGCGGCGGCGGCGTGCGTCACGATGGGCGGGGCCGTGCTCGGCGACGGCGAGGAGCGCGGCTACGACGGCCACGTCCAGCTCGTCGCGCCGGGCGTGGGCACGATCACGCTGCGCTCCAACATCACAGGTGGCGATGAAGGGCGGCTTGCGGCGGCCGAAGCGCAGCGCGGGACGTTGCTCGCCGCAATGGGAGTGGTCGATCTGCCGGCGGCGCGCGCGCAGCAGGTACGCGCCCAATCGATCGAGGCCCGAGCCAATGAGGCCAAGGCGCAACTCGCCGTCATCGCACCTGAGGGGCTGGATGCGTTGCGTCAGGCGGTGGCCGCGCTGGCCGGCATTGATCGGTCGCCGACCGACCTGACGGCCGATCGCGAAGAGACACGCATCGCGCGCGACGCGGCCGAACAGCGCCGGCGCGAAGCAACGCAGGCGGCGCGCGCCGCCGAACCTGCCCGCGCGCATGCCGAAGAGGCTTTCATCGCAGCCGAGACGGCGCTCGCCCGGCTGCAGACGCGCGACGAACAGGTCGTCGCGATCCTTGGCCCCGGGGAGGGGCGGGACGCCAGGGGACAGGCTCTGGCGACGTGCCTTGCCGAACGCGATGCAGCGCTTGAGGCTGCCGAGCGGGAGGTCACGGCGCAACGCGCCGAGGCGCGCGATCTGGAGGCGGCCGATGCGGCGCTGCGCCGCGTGCGCTCGGTCGAAACTGCGGCGGCAACCGAAATCCAGCAGTTGCGCGAAACCATTGCCGGGCTGAACGCGCGCATAACAACGCGGTCCGACGATGCGGTGGAGGAGGCGTGGCGCGAGACCGCCGATGCGTTGGCCGCCGCCGAGCGCCGCGTTTCGGCATTCGAGCGGGAAGTCGCAGTGCTGACGCGATTAACGTCGGCATTGGAGGCCGCACGATCGGGCGCGCGCGATCTCTATCTCAAGCCGGTCATGAACGAGCTGCGCCCGTTGCTTGGCCTGCTCTTCGACGATGTCACCATCACCTTCGACGACCGGACACTGCTGCCGCAGGCAATCACTCGCGACGGGCAAGAGGAGAAGGTCGAGTTCCTCAGTGGCGGAATGCGCGAGCAACTGTCGGTGCTCACGCGTCTCGCCTTTGCGCGTCTGCTCGCGCGCGATGGGCGGCCAGCGCCCGTGATCCTCGACGACGCGCTTGTCTATTCTGACGATGACCGGATCGAGCGCATGTTCGACGCGCTGCACCGGCAGGCGCGCGATCAGCAGATCATCGTATTCTCCTGCCGCCAGCGTGCATTTCAAATGCTTGGCGGGAACGTGCTCAACATGACCGACTGGCAACCGTGATCCAGGTGTTAGGTCCGGTTGCCCAATCATGCTTTCGGCCGAACAACGCCGTTCGACACGCTGAACGTCCGCGTCTGAGTGCGCGGATTGAGCCGCTAACCAAACGAACGTGAGCTTGTCGCCTCAGATCAACCGAAAGACGCCTTTCCGCTTTCGGCCCAGGAGCCGCTAGACCGCTCTGACCGGTGGCTGCCAGTCTGCAACGCGCCCAACATTGGCCGTTCGCCGCGGCTCTCGCCGATCCCAAAAGCCGCCGTTCGGTGGGTAGCGTTTTCACGGCTGCTATT
>JAQSWY010000197.1 GCA_029266425.1 Xanthobacteraceae bacterium | reverse complement strand
GCCCGTCGTGGTCTGGGTGGCGACATAGCCGTTGACCGGCCCGGTGCCGTTGTCTCCCTCGCCCTGGACCGAGATGGTGTCGAGCTGGACCGTGTTCTCGTCGGACGACGTTGTTTCCTGTGCGAACGCCATCCCGCACAGGAAAGGCATGGTCGCCACCACGGTGCCGCTCAGCAGCCAGAGCTTGAAAGACTTCCCATACATTGCAAAAGTTCCAAATAATCCTCGCAAGTGACGTTCAGATAAGAAACATTCAAAAGAGGTATACCTTTTGATGTTAATCAGAAGCGTCCAGCCTCTGGTACCAATCAATGCTTCTGGATGATTGTGCGAGCCTGTCACATCTTGTACGTTTTTGGTCTATTGAAGGCAAAGGCGGGCCGGCAAGTTTATAACGCGCAAAAGGAAGCGAGGAGAACGGTGTTCGTCCCCCGGATGACGTCGAAGCGCGAGGGCATTTCCGTGCTGGGCGACGGCCATCGCCGCTCCTGGAGCGGGGTGCTGGTCGAATTGTGGGAGGCGGAGGGGGCGGTCGGCGCGCGGGCGGAATACATCTCCGAGCATCCGCGCCTGTTCGTGCTGCCGGCGCGCGGGCGGAATACATCTCCGAGCATCCGCGCCTGTTCGTGCTGCTCGACCAGGCCGGCGGCGAGTTCGAGCTGCTGCTCTCGCCCGACCGCGCCGCCATGCCGAGGCGCCACGTGCCGCGCCAGATCAGCTTCATTCCCGCCGGCGTGCCGCTGTGGTCGCGCTTCACCAGCAACACCTATGTGCGCCACCTCGACCTGCATTTCGACATGGAGGCGCTGCGCACCCGGCTCGCCGACGATTTCGCGCCGGCGCCCTTCGAGACGCCGCGGCTGATGTTCAATGACGAGCGGCTGATGACCTTCGCCAACCTCATCGCCGGCGAGTGCCAGAGCCCGGCCGCCTTCCACGAGCTCTATGGCGACAGCCTGACCACGGCGCTGTTCATCGACTTCCTGCGCTCGGCCGAGCGCCGCGACCGCAAGCGCAGTGCGCTCGCGACCTGGCAGCTCAGGCGCGTGGTCGACTACATCGAGGACAACTGCCTGCGGGCGATCCGGCTGCAGGAGCTGGCGGAGCTGGTGAACCTGTCGCCGAGCTATTTCAGCCACGCCTTCAAGGCCGCCACCGGCGTGCCGCCGCACCAGTGGCAGACCAATGCGCGGCTGAAGCGGGCGCAGGATTTGCTGCTCTCGACCGACATGTCGCTGACCGAGGTGGCGGGGGCGACCGGCTTCTTCGACCAGGCGCATCTGACCCGGCTGTTCCGCAAGCAGCTCGGCGCCACTCCCGCCGCCTGGCGCCGCGAGCGGCGCGGCTGACGCGTCCTCGTCTCGTCTCGGCGAGGTGCGGCATTCGCGCCCGCCCGGGGAACCCGGCCCGCTCTGATCGCTTGTTGTGTTGCGCCGCACCCCGTGCGGCTTCACGCAGCGAGGGGAGACGATGCGGCGTCGAGAGGTTCTGCTGGGGGCGAGCGCATTGGCGGCCGCCCCCTTCCTTTCCATGATGGCGGGTGCTGCCCGCGCGCAGGCGGACAAGCCGGTCCCCTTCGATGCCCAGACGGTGCGTCAGATGGCGAAGGAGCTGGCCGGCGCCCGCTTTGCGCCGCCGGACTCGTCGCTGCCGCCCGAGCTCGACAAGCTGAGCTACGACGACTACCGCAACATCCGCTTCAACACCGACCGCTCGCTCTGGCGCGGCCAGGGCAGCGCCTTCGAGGCGCAGCTGCTGCATCGCGGCTTCCTGTTCCGCGACAAGGTCGACATCCACCTCGTCGCCGACGGCCAAGCGCGCAAGCTGCACTACGACCAGAGCCTGTTCCGCTTCGAGCACGGGCTGAAGCCGCCCGACCCCAAGATCGACCTCGGCTTCTCCGGCTTCCGCCTGCACAGCCCGATCAACCGGCCGGACTATTTCGACGAGATCGCCGTCTTTCAGGGCGCGAGCTATTTCCGCGCCATCGGCAAGGGCCATGTCTACGGCGCCTCCGCGCGCGGCCTGTCGATCAAGACCGGCGAGGCGGAGGGCGAGGAGTTCCCTGTCTTCAAGGCGTTCTGGCTGGAGCAGCCGCGCGCCGGCGTCGATTCCGTCGTGGTGCATGCGCTGCTCGACAGCCCGAGTGCGGCGGCGGCGCACCGCTTCACCATATCGCCCGGCAAGTCCACGGTGATGGCGGTGGAGATGACGCTCTATCCGCGCGTCGACCTCGACAAGGCGGGGCTCGCCTCGATCACCAGCATGTTCATGTTCGGCCCGAACGACCGCAACGACATCGACGACTTCCGCTCCATGGTCGGCGACTCCGACGGGCTCGCCATCCTCACCGGCACCGGCGAGCGGCTGTGGCGCCCGCTCACCAACCCGCTGCGGCTGCAGATCTCGGCCTTCGGCAGCACAAATGTGCGCGGCTTCGGCCTGATGCAGCGCCAGCGCTCCTTCTTCGACTATCAGGACCTTGAGGCACGCTACGAGCGCCGCCCGAGCGTCTGGGTCGAGCCGATCGGCAACTGGGGCGACGGCGCGGTCCACCTCGTCGAAATTCCGACCAAGGAGGAGATTCACGACAACATCGTCGCCTTCTGGCGCCCCAAGGAGCCGCTGCGCAAGGGGCGCGAATATGCCTACACCTATCGCCTGCACTGGTGCTGGGACGGCCCGGACAACGCGCCGATCGGCCGCTTCGGCCTCACCCGCGTCGGCGGCACCGACGAGCGCCGGCAATTCGTGCTCGATCTCACCGGCGACTCGATCAAGAACCTGCCGCCCGAGGGCCTGAACGCTCGCGTTACCGCCAATGAGGGCGAGGTCTCCAACGTCGTCCTGCAGCCGCATCCGGACATAGAGGGCTGGCGCATCGCCTTCGTCTTCGAGCCGAAGGGCGCCGAGGTCGCCGAGCTCAGGGCGGAGATGGTGCGCGGCGAGGAACGCCTCAGCGAAAGCTGGGTCTACCGATGGACCGCGTAGCCGATCCTTTGGCCGACGCGTCGGCCGCCCCGCACGCGCCGGA